>JADLCM010000035.1 GCA_020847175.1 Phycisphaerales bacterium | reverse complement strand
TGCCGGTGTCAAACCGGAGGAAGGTGGGGATGACGTCAAGTCCTCATGGCCTTTATACCCAGGGTTGCAAACGTGCTACAATGGCGCGTACAAAGCGATGCAAGGCCGCAAGGCGGAGCAAAACGCAAAAAGCGCGCCCCAGTTCGGATTGCAGGCTGCAACCCGCCTGCATGAAGCCGGAATCGCTAGTAATCGGAGATCAGCTACGCTCCGGTGAATATGTTCCTGAGCCTTGTACACACCGCCCGTCACGTCATGGGAGCTGGGAGCGCCCGAAGTCGCCACATTTCAGTGGTGCCTACGGCGAGACTGGTGACTGGGACGAAGTCGTAACAAGGTAGCCGTAGGAGAACCTGCGGCTGGATCACCTCCTTTCTAAGGGATTTCCTTAGACTCGGCATGGCCCTCTAACCTGGGGCCGCGGGGCGACCCGCACCGAGTATCGTGAGCGCATTCTCGCCCGGCTCGCTTCATCGCAAGCCGGATAGACCCGTCGCAAGACGTGTCGAAATTCCACCCCGCTGTTTTCAACACATCGCCCGGGCTTCGGCCCGGGCGATGTTCTTTTTGGCGCCCAGGCGGGTGCCGCCGCGTGTGTGGCTCCGATCGGACACGCGCAAGACGCGCGCCGGCCCGGTTTCGCTACCTCCCCCGCTTGCCTCGTTCCGCCTTCACGGCGTCGGCCGCCTCGGTCAACGCGGCGTCCAGCCGCTCGTTGACGATGAACCGGTCGTAGACGCTGCTCGCCCGGGCGGTCGCGATCTCCTTCCGGGCCTCGGCGAAGCGGCGCTGGATGATCTCTTCGCTCTCCCGCTTGCGCGAACGCAGGCGGGCGAGCAGCACATCCTCGCTCGGCGGCAGGATGAAGATCGCGAACGCCTCAGGCATGGCGCGCTTCACCTGGATCGCTCCCTGCACGTCGATCTCAAGTATGACCAGGCGGCCCCGGCGCAACTGCTCATCCACCCACTTGCGGGGTGTGCCGTAGCAGTTGCCGAAGACCTCGGCCGTTTCGAGAAACTCGCCCCGGGCCTCCAGGCGCTTGAACTCATCGCGCGAAACGAAGTGGTAATCGACGCCCTCGACATCGGCCGGAGTGGGCGGCCGGGACGTGCATGAGACGGAGAAGACACTGCCGGGGATGGCGCGCTCGACGCCCCGCGTGATCGTGGTCTTCCCCACGCCGCTCGGCCCGCTGATGATGAGGAGCAGGCCATCGTCGGTGTCGGTAGCGAGGCGGGCGTGGGTCGCGGGGTCGGCCATGAGAGAGGGTAGGGACGGCGCACCAACCCCGGCTCACCTCTCCACCCAGAGCGCCGGACTGCTCGGACACTCCCACCAGCCGTCAAGTGACGACCATCGGCAAGCCATTCTCAACTGCCTGAATAGTTACGGCGCAATGACTCACTCTGCCGCCCGGTCTTCCCGACGACAATCTCATCGAACGGAACATCTCGCGCGAACCGCACGGCGACGTGCTACGCAGCAGCGAAAGCCTCACCATCAACGCCGATGCGGCGCTTGTCACGAACCAGTTCGCCTCCGGCGTCAACGCGTCCTTTGGCCGGACCACGTCCGCCTACGACATCCCCGCCGCTGTCAGCACATGGTGTCTGGGCCCATCGGATGCAAGCTGCTAGCACCCCTGCACGAACAGGTCGAGGTAGAAGAAGAAGTCAGCCGCGTCGATGAGGCCGTCAGGCGTGCCGTAGGCGGGATCGTTCGGGTCGCTGCTGCCGGTCAGGTCGGCTTCGGCGAGGTTGCCGGCGACGAACTGATCGAGATAGTAGAAGAAGTCCGCCGCGTCCGCGCTGCCGTCGGGCACGCCGTACCCCGGGTCATTCGGGTCGCTGCTCCCGGAGAGGTCCGCGGGGCAGCCGCCGCCGCCCGTCAGCATGTATGTCTCGAAGCCGATGCGCCAGTTGCCGTCGGCGTGCGGGTTTCCCAAGAGGTACAGCGGCTCGGGGTAATAGGGCACAGCCGGCGGCGGGACGTACGTGCCGTCCACCCACAGCCCCGAACCGTTGCCCTGGAGTTCGATCACGAACGTGTCGCCTGCGTTCAGGGCGAGCCCCGCACTCGTGAAATCGACAAACACAAACTCGACTCCCGCGACCGTGTGCGTGATGGTCTGGGTCGCGAGCACCGATCCGGGGCTCGCGGCGGTCCCGCTGCGCAAGCGGACCGTGGCGCTCCCGAGCGCCTGATCCATCGCAAGCGTCACGCCCTCCAGCGTGCCGCTCATCCCCGCACGCACCTGCGCATCCCAGACAAGAAACGCGGCATCGACGTTGAAAATAGCAGTCTGGCCGCCGGGCGGCGCGAAAAACGGGCTGACCTGATCGAGCGTGCCCGTCTGTGCGGAGGCAACACCGGCACACACCGCGAGCGAGAGAGCCCCACAGATACGCATGGCGAAGTTCCTTTCGTCTTTGGACTGACCGGCAGAGTAGCGGGTCGAAATCCGGCGACCAAGCGAAAAAGCCCGGAATGCGTCTCGGCGCACCTTGGCGGGCGCGGCCCCAACCTCGCCGCCAGTGAAAGCCCCTGCCGGATAAGGGCGGGGCACCCGAAGCGCTCCCGGCCGGACTCGAACCGACGACCTGCGGTTTAGGAAACCGCCGCTCTATCCAACTGAGCTACGGGAGCGAGGCCGGATCGTAGGGAAGCCTGCGCAGCGAGGGAGCACAATCTGTCCGATCTCCCCACCTGCGCGAACTCCGCTGGTTGAACTCGTCACCACAGGGTTGCCGTGATCTGCAATAAACCCGGCTCGGTGCGACATCTCCAAAGGGCGGAAGTCCAGCGTGGGCCATCTTGCGCATCGGCGGCATTCGGGTCCCCCGCCGCCGATGCTTTTTGTGGTCCGGCTCACGCACGCCACGGCAGAAGTCGAACTCGACGCGGGCCGCCGGGCGTCGGCGATGGGCCGTCAGGGACCTGCACGGGACCTCTCCCGCCTTTCCAAGCCGAAACCCCGGCGTTGAAGAGGCGTAAGGAAAGCAAACCCTGGAGAGCCCGATGTCTGCGACCTTGCTCCTCTGCTGTGCCGGAACGTGGCTCCCCGGCGGTTTTGGTGCTGCCCACGCCCCCTCGATCCGCGACGGAACCAGGCCACCGTCGGGCCGCGCGCGTGAGGCCATTGAAGCAATAGCCGGGCACATCGAGCCTGACGTTGTGTTCGTCAAGTTTCGGGACGATGCCCCCGTGCGCGCCGAGGCCGGTCGGCTCATCGGTGTTCCGGAAGATGCCGATTCGCCCGGTGGATTGCTCCTCGCGTCGGACGGGTGGACGGCGTGGCATGATGTGGATGCCGTGACGATGACACGCCTGCGGTCCCGAGCCGAGGCGTATTGGGGCGGCACGCTTCCTGACCCTTCAAAGGAGTTCGGGTTGCACCTGCCGGCGGGCGTGGATGTCGAAACAGCGCTCGCTTCCCTGATGGCGCTCGAAGTCGTCGCATACGCAGCCCCGGTGGCCCTGCCCCCTGACCTGCCCACTCCGGGGAACTACGAGGGGCAGCAGGGTTACCTGAACGCCGCGACCGGGGGGATGAACCCGCGGTCAATCTGGACCTGGCCGGGGGGCGCTGGCGGCGCAAGCGCCGTCTGCGATATCGAGTACGCATGGAACACGTCGCACATCGACCTTCCGCCCGTGACGGTCCTGGGCGCGACGCCGCAGAACCCGTTCAGCGACAACCACCACGGCACGGCGGTGCTCGGTGTGCTGATGAGCCGGCCCAACGGGTTCGGCACGACCGGCGGAGTTCACAATGCGCCGGGGTTTGTGGCCGGCGCGTACACCGCGAACCAGTATCGCCTGAACGCGGCCATTCTCTCCGCGGCGGCCGGGCTGGAGCCCGGCGATGTGATCCTGATCGAACAGCAGATCTGGGGGCCCAACAACGAGTACGTGCCCAGCGAATGGGTGCGCAGCGTCTACGACGCGATCCGCATCGCGGTGGGCAACGGCATCCACGTCGTTGAGGCGGCGGGCAACGGCGGGCAGAACCTCGACGATGCGATGTTCAGCAGCGGCAACGGCGGACATTGGCCGTTTCTCGCCGCGAATGACTCAGGCGCCATCATCGTCGGAGCGGGCGGCACGGGGAGCAGCGACCGCCAGCGCCTGTCGTTCTCCTGCTACGGCTCAACGGTGGACCTGCAGGGATGGGGACATAACGTCGTCACCACCGGGTACGGCAGCCTCTACAACGCCGAAGGCCTGAATGCGTACTACACGGGCGGTTTCAACGGCACGAGCAGTGCATCGCCCACGGTCGTCAATGCGGTGGCGTCCGTGTCGTCGCTCGCGCAGGCTGTGCTCGGCGATGTGCTGACGCCCGCTGAACTTCGCGACCTGCTCCGCTCGACCGGCTCTCCGCAACTCGGCGCCCTCACGAACATCGGGCCTCGACCGGATGTTCTGGGAGCGGCGTGGGCTCTCTTCGGGCCCGCCGACTGCGACGGCAACTCCCGGCCCGACGCGGTAGATATCGCCCTGGGCGCGCCGGACGCGGACGGCAACGGCGTGCCGGACATCTGCGAACCATGCCCTGCTGATCTCTCCGGGAGCAGCGACCCCAACGACCCGGGATACGGGGTGCCCGACGGCAGCATCGACTCCGCCGACTTCTTCTACTTCCTCGATGCGTTCGCGGCGGGTGATGCACAAACCGCCGACCTGACCGGCAGCAGCGACCCGAACGACCCCGCCTACGGCACACCCGACGGGCTCATCGACGCGGCGGACTTCTTCTTCTATCTCGACCTCTTCGTGCAGGGGTGTTAGGGGAGGTGAGGCAGTAAAGCAGGGAAGCAGCGAAGCAGCGCAGCAGCGAAGAAGTGCGGGAGTGCGGCGGCTCAGCGGAAGTAGAGCAGTGAGTCCGTGAATCAGCCGTCCGCGGGCGGGATGCCCACAGCGCGTTCGCAACGCTGCGCGGCCATGATCGCACGAGTTCCCACCCGCACGTTGAAAGCACACCACCGGCAATCCGACAGCCGGGCCGGTCGCGTCGCCGACGCGATCGCCGATAGTCCGACCCCATCCGGTTCTTCGCCCTGTCGGCGCACGGACGGACGTTGTCCGCGAGTGTTCCGGTCGCGCGGGCAGCACGCGATGCCCACGTGCCCGTTGATGGGTCACCGCCAACCCCGACTTCGCCGCGAATCGTGCGCGCGCAACCGACCGCTCATGGCCCTTGATGTCGCGCCGGCCGTGCTGCCGCGTCTGCGGACTTGCAGCGCGAAAGCGCTGCGTGCGTCCGATCTCCAGCACTTCTTCCTTGCTTTACTGCGTCACTTCTTCACCTCGCCTAGCACCCCTGCACGAAGAGGTCGAGATAGAAGAAGAAGTCCGCCGCGTCGATGAGCCCGTCGGGTGTGCCGTAGGCGGGGTCGTTGGGGTCGCTGCTGCCGGTCAGGTCGGCCTTGGCGAGATTGCCGCCGGTGAACTGGTCGAGGAAGTAGAAAAAGTCGGCGGAGTCAACATTGCCGTCCGGCACACCATACCCCGGGTCGTTGGGGTCGCTGCTCCCTGAGAGATCGGCGGCACAGGAATTGCCCGGAGTCACCGTGAGAAAGGCCCAATCCGAGGTGATGGTGCCGCACCCGCCGTAGATGACGCAATGATACCACCCGCCGTCGTTGCCGGTGACATCGTTGATCGTGATCGTGTCAGTGTCAGCGCCGGTGATCCGCGTGTCGCTGTAGACGATCTGCCCGTCGTGGTACCACTCGAACGCGCCAAAGCCGGACACATCGACGTGAAACTCCGCGACACCCCCCACGGGAGCCTGCGTGTCGGAGGGTCCGCCGTTGAGGTACAACCCGTACAGCGAGTATCCGATGTCGCTCGGGCTGGGCATGCTTCGACCACACTCGGTCACGCCCACGACCCAGTAATACTGCGCCACGTTCGCGGGCATTCCGAAGTCCTGGAACGGGGGCGAGCCGGACTCGCCCACCAGCTCGGCGGACTCAAACTCGTCCACCGGCGCGCGGTAGATGTAGTAGTTGGGTGCATAGCTGCTGATGCCCCAGTCCACTTCGATCATGTCGCAGTAGGTGCTGTCCGACGCCTGAACCCAGACCGGCGCGGTGAACGACTCACTGATGCGCGTCGCCTGCACGGTCATGGAGTTCAGGCTGCTGCCGCACGCGCCGACCGTGACCACCCAGTACAGGTACGGGGTGTCATACGCGGCGTCGTAGTCAAAGTACTGCGTGAACAGCGAACTCTCGATCAGCGTCGCATCTCCCGGGTTTGAGACCGGGGCGCGGTACAGCTCATAAGTCAACGCCTCGGGCACGTCGCTCCACACTACCTCGATGGGGTTGCATTCATAACCGTCTCCCGAGTTCACCGAATCCGGCGGGTTGATGCACTGCCCCGTCGCCGCGGTGCTCAACATCCCCGACACCGCCATCAGCGCGCGCACGTTCATGGTTTCTCCCTCGTCCTTGTGGAATGATGCACATTCCGGGCCGGTCGCCCGGCAGCATTGCCCCGGCTAGACAGTACCACCGGGCCGCGGAATCGCCACCTCCGGAGTTGAAATGTCGTTGATCCGGGTGCCCTGTGGTTCTCCCGGTGATTCAGATTTCGTCGCCGGCCGGGGCCGAAGGATTCTCCCGTTCACCGAACCGCCGTTCGGTTCCGGCAAAAGCACGCCGAAGGTTGCCCCGGTGTTTATACGTGACGATGACGGCGATCAGGGCGGTTACGGTCAGATAGGGCCACGCGGCGCGCCAGGAGCCGGCGACTTCAAAGACCCCCGCGGCGAGCATGGGCAGCGCGATCGCCGCGATGCAGGAACTCAGCCCGACGTAGCGCCAGATGCGCAGGGTGAGCATCCAGATGG
>JADLCM010000034.1 GCA_020847175.1 Phycisphaerales bacterium | reverse complement strand
TCGTGGGCCTGCGAGCCCACCCCCGGAGTTCGGACCGCTCATCCTCCGTCAGCGTCAAGTTTGCAACCGGCCTGCCCATGCGAAGCTCCTTTGTAGAGGAGATTCGCACCCGAGGGCGAACCGGTTGAGCCATTGTTCGCTTATTTCAGACTCAGACCACTAGCGCCCCAGCGTCTTCTTGACCGCCTCGATGATCCGACCCTTGTTTGGCAGGTACGCTGCCTCAAGCACCTTGGAGTAGGGCGTGGGCACATCGGCGGTGTTGACGCGCACCGGCTGATGGTCGAGCCAGTCGAAGCAGCGTTCGCATATCTGGGCCATCACTTCGCTGGCGACGCTCGCAAACGGCCAGCTCTGGTCCACCACCACCACCCGGCCCGTCTTCTGCACGCTGGCGATGATCGAGTCAATGTCGAGCGGGCGGATCGTCCGCATGTCGAGCACGTCGCACTCGATGCCCTCTCCCGCGAGCTCGGTCGCCGCGTCGAGGCAGAAATGCACCGGGCGGCCGAAGCTCACGAGCGTGCAGTCAGACCCTTCGCGGTGCCGGTGGGCGAGGCCGAAGGGGATGTAGTACTCCTCGGCGGGGACGTGGGCCTTGTCGCCGAGCATGCGCTCGCTCTCGAGGAAAAAGACCGGGTCGGGGTCGCGGAGGGCCGTCTTGAGAAGGCCCTTGGCGTCGTAGGGGTTGCTGGGGATCGCGATCTTGACCCCCGGCACGTTGCTGAAGAGGCCTTCGACGCACCAGGAATGCGTGCTGCCGAGCTGCCCGCCCGCGCCGTCGTTGCCCCGGAAGACGATGGGGCAGCCCCACTGCCCGCCGCTCATGTAGAGCATCTTGGGGGCGTTGTTCAGAATCTGGTCCGCCGCGACGAGGCTGAAGGACCACGACATGAACTCGATGATGGGACGCAGGCCGTACATGGCGGCGGCGATGCCGAGGCCCGCGAAGCCGTTCTCGCTGATCGGGCTGTCGATGATTCGTTTGGGGCCGAACTCGTCGAGCATCCCCTGGCTCACCTTGTACGCGCCGTTGTACTCGGCGACTTCCTCGCCGATCAGGAACATGCGCTGGTCGCGCCGCATCTCTTCACTCATCGCCTCGCGCAGCGCTTCGCGAAACTGGATCACCCGGTCGCCTTCGCGGGCCGGCACATAGGAAAAATCGACCGGCGGCAGCGCGACATCGGGCATCGTGGTCGTCATGGCTGGTTCCTGCTCGCGCGGCGGCACCCCGCCCCGGAGCCTGGGTTATCGGCGTTCATTCGGGGGAGCCTCAGCCCATCCCCGGCTTCGGCGATGGTAGGGGCCCCCCTCGCGCGGCGTGGCCCTCAGGCTCCCCCTTGTGCCCGTGCCGGGGCCTTGGTACGTTGGAAAGACGCGGGGGAACTCGCCCCAGGGCGGAGATCGCCGCCGGGAGCCTTGCCATGTCATCGCGGCGTGCCTTTACGTTGATCGAACTTCTCGTCGTCATCGCGATCATCGCGCTCCTGCTGGGGATTCTTCTCCCCAGTCTCGCGGGCGCGCGCAAGGCGGCGCGGCGGACAATCTGCATCACGAATATCCGCAATCTGAGCATCGCGGCGGAGGGGTACAAGACCGAGTTCAAGGATGCGATCGGGTCGTACTCGTGGGAGCCGCGTCGCGCGTACAGCCGGTTCCCGGACCTCAACAACGCCCCCGACTACCCCGAGGCGGCGATGAACCAGGCGGTCGATATTCTGCGGCGCCTCGCCGGGCGACTGGATATTCCGCGCCTGACTGACCGCATCCCGCACCGGCACTACAGCCACCTGATCTTCAATGACTACATGAACTACCGCCTGCCCGAAAAGGCGATGGCATGCCCCGAAGACCGCATCCTGCTCGACTGGCAGGCGAACCACCGCAACCCCTCGCCGATACCTCCGGGCTCACCCGCGTGGCAGAAGATGTGGCCCTTCAGCACGACGTACCAGATCGTGCCGGTGGCGTGGGCGGAGGACAAGATCCGCGGCGGGCGTTCGACGGTCGAGCAGTATTTCAACGACCACAACCTCTTCTGGATGGGCTCGCTGCCCTTGGGCCGCAGGACAATGAACAGTGTGAACTTCCCGTCGAGCAAAGTCTTCTGGTTTGAGTTCCATGACCGGCACTCGGCGAAGCGCGACCTCTTCTACGCCTACGACAACGCCGCCGCTACGCAGGTCTTCTTCGACGGCTCCGCGAGCGCCAACGTGTCAAAGGACTGCAACAAGGGGTTCACCCCCAACGTGCCGCAGTCGCGGTCTTTCACGACCATGGAGTACGCGCCCGGCATCCTCGGCTTTGAGCCGCCCACACAGACTGGCAGGCCAACGGACATCGTCACCGGGTATTACCGCTGGACTCGCGGCGGGCTGCGCGGCATCGACTACGGCGCCCGCGAAATCGACACGGGGCAGATCAGATAGCATGCCCAATAGCAGCGGCAGTGCTCCCGATGTGCCTGGGGAGCGTTCTCGTCGCGCTCGGCGACCCTGGAACGTGGATCGGTTTTCGAGGACAGCGAGTCGCTCCGGCTGCGATCTTGGTCGTTTCTCATGGGTCGAGCACAGCGTCCGTTCTCGCACCCGGAGGTGATGATGGCGCCGGAGCCTTGCGAGTGCGCGGGGCATGGCACGCCGGTCGACGCGTCTCGGACGCACGGGGGCGATGCGCCGGGCGAGCGTGCACGACTCGGGGAAGGGGGCGCCCCGGACGGTCAGCGAATCGAGGCAATCGGTGGTCGCGCGTCGGGCCACGGCATGTTGTCGATGAGCCGGATCGCGCCGAGGCGTACCGCGATCAGGGTGCGTCCGGCGCGGGGCGGCTGGAACGCAGTCAGGCGTTCGGCGTCGCGCGCCGCCGCGTATTCGATGCGGAGATTGCCCTGGCGGAGCACGCGCTGCATGGCGACCTCTGCATGGGCGGGGTCGGCTTCGCGGGCGGCCTCGCGGAGGGCCTTGCTCACAAGCGCGGCCCGGGAGCGCTCGTCAGGGGTGAGGAAGCGGTTGCGGCTGCTCATGGCGAGGCCGTCTGCCTCGCGGATGGTCGGGGCGCCGATGATCTCGATCGGGTCGCCCCGGCGGCGCACGAGGGCCCGCACGAGCTGGAACTGCTGCCAGTCCTTTTCGCCAAAGACCGCAGCCCCGGGTCGGAGCAGGTCGAAGAGGCGGGCCACCACCTGGGCCACGCCCGCGAAATGTCCGGGGCGGGCGGCATCCTCAAGCCCGGGCTCGCACGCCACCGGCGGCAGGGGCGGTACAGGCACGGAAAGATTGGGCGGGTAGATTTCCTCGGCGCGCGGGGTCCAGAGCACATCCGCGCCCGCGCCGTGCGCGAGTGCGGCGTCGGCGCTGAGGGTGCGCGGGTAACGCTGGAAGTCGGAGTGTTCGTTGAACTGTGTCGGGTTGACGAAGATGCTGACGACGCAGGGCACGCCGCGCACCTGGGCCTCGTGTGCGGCCCGGGAAATCAGGGATGCGTGTCCGGCGTGCAGGGCGCCCATCGTGGGAACGAAGACCGAGCCCGGGGGCACGGCTCGCAGCGCATCATTCGAGGGGATGATCCGCATGGCGGATGGTCAGAGCGTGATAGTGCCGTGCATGAAGTCAGCGCAGCGCCCGGAGACCAGCACGCGGTCGCCCTTGAGCTGACAGGCGAGTTCGCCCCCCCGCTTGGAGACCTGATGGCTGGAGAGCCGGGTGCGCCCGAGCCGCATGGCCCAGTACGGGGCGAGGACGCAGTGCACGGAGCCGGAGGCGGCATCCTCGGGGACACCGAGTCGCGGAGCGAAGAAGCGGCAGATGAAATCGTGCTTTGCGCCGGGGGCGGTGATCGCGACGCCGGAGGCGTCGAGCTTTTCGAGGGCGCTCCAGTTGGGAGTGATCTCGTGAACGTCGCGCTTGCCGTCAAAGACGCCCATCAGAATCCGTCCGTCGCTGTAGAGTTCGGAGGGCTGGCGCCCGAGCGCGGCGAAGGTTTCGTCGGTCCGCGGGACGGGAGTGCAGGAGCGGGCGGGAAGGTCCATCGTGTAGACGCCGCCGGCGCGATCAACGGCGAGTTCACCCGTTCGCGTGAGGAACATGAGCCGGGCCGCGGCGCACTGCTGGTGCGTCCAGATGACGTGGGAGGTGGCGAGCAGGGCATGCCCGCTGAGTTCGACCTCGGCGCCGCTGGGGGCGAACCAACGGGTGTGGAACTTGCCCGCGCCGGCGTTCACGGCGACGACGAAGGCGGTGAGCGGGAGGTGCGTCTCGGCGGCGATATGCCGGAGCACTTCGTCGCCGGGCCAGACGTCAAGCAGGACCACAGCGGCGGGGTTGCCCCAGAAAACCCGGTCTGCGAACGCATCGACCTGATAGAACCGGTATGTCGGCATGGAATCCTCCCGGGATCGGAGCGTAGCCGCGATGTGCCGCCGCGTCAGCGCACTTTCCATTCGAGCGCGCCCGCCGAGAAGCCTTCGCGGAGGGTGAGCTCGATCCGCAGCCCGGTGGTCCGCACCGGGACAAACTCCACGCTGTTGTATCGGTCGGGCTGCACCCCGAACTCCCCAGTTCGTACCTCGACGGGGCTCCAGCCCGCGTCGGTGCGGTAGAGGAGACGCCAGGTTGCGGGCACGCGGCACCGGCCCTGCCCGGTGTCATCGAACCAGTAGAGGTCCGCGGCGTGCAGTTCCACCGGATCGGGAAAGGTGTACTCGTACCACTCGCTGGTGCCGACGTGGTTCCAGAAGGTGTGCCGGGCGATGTTCCCATCCGCGGAGTTCCGGGGTTCATCGCCGTCGTTGAGGGCCGCGGGGGTGTCGCTGTTCCAGGTGTGCGACGCGGCGGGCCTGGCCTGCATCGCCAGCGTCGGGGCTGGGGCGGGCTTGACGCCCGAGGCGGATTCGGGAATCCAGACCTTCATCTCGCCCCGGCCTCGGCTGCACCAGAGGGCGTAGGGGATTGCCCGCAGGGGCACCGGGTCGATCTGATTGGTCTGGCCGTCAGGCCCGACATGGGCAAGCATCCCGGGTGCTTCGATCACCCCGGCCCCGCCGAGGAGGGCGTCATCAAACCAGGGGACGAGTGAAGCGTCCGGGGGGAGAAAGAGACTGCTCACCCGCCCGCCGTGGTCGGCGGCCTCGATGCAGTAGACGATCGGGCCTCGCATCAGGGCGACAGCGCCCGAGGCGGCGGCGAGCTGCGGGTGGGCCTCGACGCGCCGGGCGGGCATTGGGAGGGCGAGGTCCACCCGCTCGCCTTCGATCCAGCGGCGGGTCAGAGTGGCATAGCCGAGGTCCATGTCGTAGTTCAAGGGGTTGTCGCCGCTGGTGAGACGGAAGCGCTGTTCATGTTCGTCGCGCCGCGTGCGGTAGAGGTCGCCGGCGACGGGGGAGGCCCCGGTCCAGCCGGGGATTCGCAGGCGGAGAGTGAAGGGGCGCGCCGGTGCTTCAAGGACCTCGATGTGGACATCGCCGGCCCAGGGATACTCGGTATCGACGCGCAGGCGCACGCGCCCGAAGGGGGTCTCCACCTGTACATCGCCCTGGATAAACAGGTTGACCCACAGGCCGTCGTCGTCAAAGGCGTAGGCCATGCCCGGCACCTGGGGCACGAAGCGCAGCACGTTGGGCGGGCAGCAGGCGCACCCGAACCAGGGGCAGCGCTCGGCCTGGCCGTGGTTGAAGGGCGAGTGCGCATCGGCTTCGAGAGGGTTGGGGTAAAAGAATCGGTCGCCCGACTGCGAGACGCCCGAGAGCATCGAGTTGTACGCGCTGAGCTCCAGCACATCGATGTACTGGGCATCGCCGGTGAGCAGGAACATGCGCCACGCCCAGAGGGCATTGGCGATGGCGGCGCACGTCTCGTTGTAGGCGGAGCGATTGGGCAGTTGGTAGGCGTCGCCGAAGCCCTCGTGCCCGGGAATGCCCCCGATGCCTCCGGTGATGTAGAGCTTGCGGCGCGTGACGTCCTGCCAGAGGGCGTCGAGCGCGGGCCAGTAGGCGGCTTCGCCGGCGCGCAGGAGGTCGGCCATCGCGCAGTACATGTACACGGCGCGCACCGCGTGCCCGACGGCCTCGCGCTGGTCCCCTACGGGCTCGTGATCCTGGGCGTACGACTGGTATGACTCGCGGTCACGGGGGCGGCCGCGGCGTTCGAGCATTTCGTGCGCAAGGTCGAGATACTTCTTTTCGCCGGTTTCGTTCCAGAGCTTGACGAGCGCCAGTTCAAGCTCCTGGTGCCCGGGCACGCCGACGGGGTCTTTTCCCGGGCCGAAGCGCTCGTTGATCAGATCGGCGAAGCGAACGGCGACTTCGAAGAGGCGGGCGTTGCCTGTAGCGCGGCGGTAGGCGATGCCCGCCTCAATGAGGTGCCCCGCGCAGTAGAGCTCGTGGCTGTGGCGGAGCTTCTTCCAGCGGTTTTCAGGCTCCACCAGCGTGAAATACGTGTTGAGATACCCGTCGGGCTGCTGCGCAGTCGCGATGACCTCGATGATTTCATCGACGCGGGCGCGAAGGGCATCGTCGTCATGCGTCATGAGCACATAGGCGCAGCCTTCGATCGCCTTGTAGACGTCGGAATCATCGAAGAGCAGGCCCTGGAACTTCCCCTGCTCGCGCCCGGCGGCCCTGGCGAAGTTGGAGAGCCGGCCCGTGCGCTCGCACTCGGCGAGGTTGTGCCACGAAGTCACCCGCGCGTTCGCTTCTTCGCGGGGGCGCCAGAAGCCGTCATCGAGCTGGACGGATTGCAAGGGTGCGGGCCGGATCATTGAAGTTCGCGCCGGCGGCCCCGGCTGGTCCGTCGCGTCGGCGTTCACCCAGAGTCCTCCGATCGCGAGCGCAGCGCAGGCAAGTCGTATCGACATCGGGCGGGTCTCCGTTTGGGCGAGTATATCGGACGTCGGACTGCGCAATTCCTTTGCGGTCGGAAGGGAATGCGGCGGTGGGGGGGGGCGAACGGCAACGAAGGCGGAGATGTCGCATGTCGAGACGGGGCGTCACGAGACCCTCGGAGGGGGCGGAAGAGATCGGGCCGCCCTGTGGTTTGGTACCCTGAGCAGGTTGCAACGCCGGGAGGTCGCGATGCGCTTCAAGATTCCAGTCGCTTTGGCCGCGGCGCTCGCCAGGCTCGCCGGCGCCCAGCCCACGGCGGCGCAGGCGCAGCCCGCGGCGCTTGGGCAGCCGGCCCCGATGATCGAGGTCCAGGAGTGGCTCTCGGGGGAGCCGGTGGCGGCGTGGGAGCCGGGACGCGTGTACGTGATTGATTTCTGGGCGACGTGGTGCCGTCCGTGCCTGGAGGCGGTGCCGCACATGAACGCGCTGGCGGCGGAGTACGGAGACCGGCCCGTGACCTTTATCGGGCTATCGAGCCCGGACAGCCGGGGCAACTCATTGGAACGCACCCGCCAGTTCGTGCAGCAGGGCGTGCCCGGGCGCGCCGGGCAACCGGTGTTGATGGAGTACCCGATCGCGTGGGCCCGAGGGCGCACCACCTGGCAGCGCTACGCCCAGGCGGGATGGGATCAGTCCATCCCGCACGTGTTCGTGGTTGATGGTGAGGGGCGATTGGCGTGGCATGGCCACCCCGCCGAGATGGATGATGCGCTCGGCGAGGTGGTGGCAGGCACGTTCGATAGCGCCGCGTACGCCGAGGCGGAGGCCCGACGCGCAGAACTGAAAGCGCGGGTGGCGCCGCTGACCCGCGAGATGACGGCAAAGTTCCGGGCGGGGGATGTCAAGGGTGCGATCGATCTCGCGGGAGAGATCACCGAACTGGATCCGGTGCTGTTCGCGAACATCGGGGCGTGGCGCTACGAGAGGCTGGTACAGAGCGGGCGGGCGGAAGAGGGGGGCGCCTTTGTCACCGGGCTGCTCGACGGGGCGTGGAAAGACTCGGCCTCGGCGCTGTATCTCTTTGCATTCCGCGTGAGCGGCGGGCCGGACCGGGGTGATCTGGGCCTCGCGCTGCGGGCGGCGGAGCGGGCGAACGAGGTGACCAAGGGAAGGCGGCTGAGCGTGCTGGAGCTGCTGGCCACGCTCTATGCCGCGAGCGACGACCTCGAGCGGGCGCGCGGGGCGGTCGAGGCGGCGCTCAAGGTCGCGCCGGAGGGTGAGCGCGAGGCTCTGCGGACGCGGCTGATCGAACTCGGGGGCACGCCCCCCGCCGAAGCACCCGCGCCGGAGGGAACGCCCCGACCGGAGGAGGCACCCCCCGAGGGCGGGGGCTGACTCACCGAAGGTTCGATGCCGGAGGAGCGCGGCACGCGCGAAGGCGCGCGGCTGGGTGCGTGAAGCCGCGGAAGCTCCTGAACATTCGGTTCACCTCTCCCCGCAACGTGCGTAAGAGAGCCTGGGCGCCCGGGTGTGGGGCGCAGGCCCTTGCGGGGCGAACCGACGCAGGCGATTACCCGAGCGCCATGGTCATCAGGAACTCGGCGTTGGTCTTGACCTTGCCGAGGCGGCTGCGCACGAGCTCCATCGCCTCCACGACATTCATGTCGCTGAGCACCTTGCGCAGCCGGTAGACGAGCTCCAGCTCCTTGCGGTCGAGGAGCAGTTCTTCGCGGCGCGTGCCGGAGGCGGGGATGTCGATACAGGGGTAGATGCGCTTGTCCATGAGCTTGCGGTCGAGATGCAGCTCGCTGTTGCCGGTGCCCTTGAACTCCTCGAAGATCACCTCGTCCATCTTGGAGCCGGTGTCCACGAGCGCCGTGGCGACGATGGTGAGGGAGCCGCCGTTCTCGATGGCGCGGGCGGCGCCGAAGAACTTCTTGGGGCGCTGGAGGGCGCCTGCGTCGATGCCGCCGGACATGATCTTGCCCGAGTGGGGCATCTCGGCGTTGTACGCGCGGGCGAGGCGTGTGATCGAATCGAGGAAGATCACCACATCGTCGCCGAACTCGACCATGCGCTTGGCCTTCTCGATGACCATCTCGGCGACCTGCACGTGCCGCGCGCCGGGCTCGTCAAAGGTGCTGGCGACCACTTCGACGTTCGGGCCGGAGCAGTGACGCCTGAAGTCGGTCACTTCCTCGGGGCGCTCGTCCACGAGCAGGACGATGATCTTGACCTCGGGGTAGTTCTTGGTGATGGCCTTGGTCATCTTCTGGAGGAGCACCGTCTTGCCCGTGCGCGGCGGGGCCACGATCAGGGCCCGCTGCCCGAAGCCGATCGGCGCGACAAGGTCCACGATGCGGCACTCGATCTGGTCCTGCGCGGTTTCGAGGATGAACCGCTTCTCGGGGTGCAGAGGGGTGAGGTCTTCAAAGTTGACCAGCCGCTGGATTGACTGCGGTTCGCGGCCGTTGACCTTCTCCACGCGCAGAAGGGCGAAATAGCGCTCGCTCTCCTTGGGCGGGCGGATCGCTCCCTTGACGACCATGCCCCGGCGCAGGCCGAAGCGCCGGATCTGCGAAGGGCTGACGTAGATGTCGTCGGGCCCGTGGAGATACGACTGCTCGGGCGAACGCAGGAAGCCGAAGCCGTCCTGCATCACTTCAAGGGTGCCCTCGCCGTACATGAGGCCCTGGCGCATCGCGCGGGCCTTGAGGACCTTGAAGATCAGGTCCTGCTTGGGCAGCTGGTGATAATCGGTGAGCCCTTCCTTCTCGGCGACCGTGAAGAGGGCTTCCATCTCCATGCGCTGGAGTTCGCCGATCGAGATCGTGTCCGTGGGGGCCTGGGACTGGGCGACCATGCGCTCCAGTTCCGCCGCTTCGCGCTCGAGTTCTTCATCGCTGGGGAGCGCGTGGTCGTGGAAGGCGCGTGTGAAGTGTCCGCCCTGGTGCCCGCCGCCGCCCCCCATGCCGGGGTGCATGCCGCCGCCCATGCCGCGCTTCTTCTTGCGCTTGCGCCGGCCCATGCGATCGTCGTTGCTCTGTCCTGGGCCGGGGCCTCCCATCTGGCCGTGGCCCATGCCGCCCTGGCTCTGCTGGGGCTGGCCTCCACCTTGTCCGAAGGTGGACGGGCCGGGGCCGCCTTGTCCGCCTGATGGAGCGGGGCGCTGGATCGGAATGCCCGGGCTGACGCTGACCGGCCCGGCGCTGCGCGGCTCGGAAGGGCGGGTATCTCCGGTACGCGATTCGACACTGCGCTGGTCGATTTTGCGTGCGTCGGAGGAGCGCCCCTCGGCGGGGCCTCCGCCGTGGGCCGCGGGTCCGGAGGCGCCATCCAACGCGCGCACGAATGCCGGACGACCTTCCGGAATGACCGGCACCGAGGGTCGAGCCGGCATCGAGGACGGGGCGGGCGCGGGCGGCGGAGCCTGGACAACAGGCGCGGCAGGCTCCGCAGGCTTCGCAGCGCCTTCGTCGCCCTTCTTTGCGGTGGCCTTGGTCTTGCGCGTCTTGGGCGCGCGCTCCTCGCCCGCAGACCCGCTCCGGGACTTGGTGGGTTCATCCACCGCCTGCTGTGACTTCGCCATGTGCGTTGCTTTCCTGCGGTCGGCGCTGACGCGGGGTCAATGCCTTCTCCGAGCGCCGGTCCTGACGCGCCCCAAAAGGGCGACATGAACCCGAACCGGCCAGATTGCTCGTGTGCTTGCGGAGGCCCCGAGGGGCACACCCAGGCTCATCACCCGGGCAGGCCGGGCGACGTGCGCCAGACCTTGATCGACACGATTGTACCGGGCCTCTTCCCAATTGCCAACTTCCATGCCGTACCACCCGAACTTTCTCCAAGTCTTCAACCGATGACGGGGGCCAAGCCGGGGCCGGCCTGGGCCAGCGCGAACCGGGTGTACGCGACGTGAAAGCCCATGCGCATCGCGTTTCGCTCGGTGGGCATGCCCGGTTTGCTGCCGATCGTCGCGACCCGCGCGCCGAGGCGGCGCCCCAGGCTGATTCGTTCGGCGAGCAGGGCTTGCTGCACGCCCCGTCGGCGCCAATCCTCACGGACGACGACCCCCCAGAGAGCGGCCACGTCGGCGCAGATCTCCATGCCGCCGACAGCGACGAGTGCCGCGTCCGCGGTTGACCTGGCGATGAGGCAATGGCTTCGGGGGTGGAGCACCGAGCGGCGGCAGAGTTCCATCATGGTCTCGTCCGCGGGCGCGCCGGGAGGTGCAAAGCCCGCCGCGGTGAACCGGGCGTAAGCCTGGACTTCGCGCGGGTCGTTGATATCGACGGGAAAGATGTCGATGCCGCCGGGCCGGGGGCCGGTCATGCATGCCCGAGGGTCGGTTTCGCCGTCGAGCGGGCGGGCGAGGCAGTTCTCAAGGCTGCGGAGCGTGAAGCCTCGTGCGGCGAGCAAACTGAGAAGGGCCGGGTCAACGAAGGGGCAGAGCTCGATGCGCGGCTCCACGGCGCGCTCGACGTAGAAGCTCACGAGCTCGTCCAGGTCGGCGTCGGCGAGCGGGCGCTCGAGCCCGGCGCCGACGGCGGTGTTGCTCCACGAACCAGGGGCAGAGAAGCACAGCGCGCCCCCCGCGAATGGGCGGGAGACCAGGGCGATCTCGGAGATTGCACGTGCCTGGCGGGCTTCTTCGAGACGGGCGACCGCGATGGGTTCGAGCTCGCGGGGCATGCTGGTGCTCTGGAGGGATCGGGTGGGGGCGTGGCGCAGTTCAGGGCGCAGCGCAGGGAGGCTCGGATTGTTCGGTGGCCGGGGCACACACGCCCCGGCCCCTCGCCGTGCTTCAGGTGCGCCGCCGACGGGCCGGCCACAGGCGGCCGCGAGAAGGATCGTTCGAAGCGAGAGTCTATCGCAGACCGTAGTCCTTGAGTTTTCGGTAGAGCGTGCGTTCGCCGATGCCGAGCATTCTCGCGGCCTTCTCGCGGTTGCCGCCGGCAAGCGAGAGGGTCTCGCGGATGGCGCGCTTCTCGAGTTGTTCGAGGGGCGTGCCGGCGAGTGAGCCGGTGGCCGGGCCGGTCTCCTCGGGTTCGTCCATCGCGTGGACCTCGTCGGGGATGTGCTGAACGTCCAGCCGAAGCGGCCCGTTGCCGGCTCCGTCGCCGGAGGCGATGACGACCATGTTCTGGACCACGTTGAGGAGTTGGCGCACATTGCCCGGCCAGGGGGCCTGCGTGAGGCGCATGAGCGCGGCGTCTGAGATCTCTGGCGGAAGCGCGCCGGGCGTGAGTTCGCCCGCGAAGCGGGTTGCCGCGTGCATGACGATCCGGGGGATGTCTTCGCGGCGGTCGCGGAGGGGGGGCAGGTGCACGTGGGCCCCGTTGATGCGGAAGTAGAGGTCGCCGCGGAACGTTCCGGCATCGACCAGAGCCTTGAGGTCGCGGTTGGTCGCGCTGACGAATCGCACATCCGCCTTGCGGGTTTCGTTGGAGCCGAGTCGCACGACCTCGCCGCTCTCAAGCACGCGCAGGAGCTTGGCCTGCATGGTGAGGGGCATGTCGCCGATTTCGTCGAGAAACAGCGTGCCCCCGTCGGCGTATTCAAAGACGCCTTCGCGTTCCTTTTCGGCGCCGGTAAAGGCGCCGCGGACATGGCCGAAGAGGGCATCTTCGAGCAGCGACTCGCTCTGGCCGGCGCAGTTGAAGCTCACCAGCCGACGTGCGGCGCGCCTGGAGTTTCGGTGAATCGCCTGGGCGATCAGTTCCTTGCCCGTGCCGCTCTCGCCGGTGATGAGTACGGGCAGGGTGCTCGCGGCGACGGTGCGCACGGTGCGGAGGATTCGGCGCATGGGCTCAGAGCCCGCGATGATGCCCTCGAAGCCGTTGTGCTGCACGAGTTCGTCGACGCCCTGGGCCTCGTGCCGGAGCATCGAGTTCTCCGCGGCGCGGTTGACGAGGCTGCGGAACACATCGAGGTCAAGGGGCTTTTCGATGAAGTCAAAGGCGCCGTGCTTGAAGGCCGCCCGGGCGGTGGGCACATCGCCGTGGGCTGTGACCATGATGGTCTCGGCCTGCGGCTGGAGGGCGCGAGCCATTTCAAGGACCTTGAGCCCGGCGTCGGCGCCGTCGGCGGCCGCGCCCTGCGCGCCGGCCGAGTTGGGCATCCGCAGGTCGGTGATGATCACGTCGAATGAGCCGCCCCGAAGCTCCTCCATCGCCTCACGCACACTGGTGACGATGGTGCAGACGTGTCCGGGCTTGCGCAGCGCATCGGCCATGACGTCGGCGTGATCCGGTTCGTCGTCGACGATCAGCACCTGGGCCCCGGCGGTGGTCATGGGAGAAGGATACGGCCGGGCGGGGCGCGCGTCGGGGCGACTGTCGGGCTTCGTCCGTCGCCAAGGAAAAGCGGCCCGCCCCGAAGGGCGAGCCGCGTGGGTAGGCTGAAAGTCAGCGGCGGGCGTTACGGCTGGTGGTTGGCCGCAGCGGTCAATGCACCGTTCCAGAGCCCGCCGAACGTGTTGCTGATGGTGTTGGTCAGGCTCCAGGGCGTCCAGGGGTTGGGCGAGGCGAAGATGGTGGGACCGACGGGGCCCCAGGTCGTGGGCAACGCGCTGGACTCGTAGGGCTCATCGCCGAGGAGCGCCGGGTCGGTCACGAACGGTGACTCGGAGGATTCGTGCGAACTCGGGTCGTCGAAGGAGGGCGAGCCGGTGGAGTTGAACACGGGGTCTTCGTAGGCGGGCGCGTCATTGATGGATGACGAGGACTCAGGCACGCCGGAGAGCTCGGTGCCGGAGAGAGCGGAGCCGCTGGTGAGACCGGAGTCGCTCGACGAAGTGCCGTCGGTCGAAGCCGGGGTGCTCGTGGATGAGCCGGGGAGCGAAGCGGTCTGGGAGGCGCCATCGACACCGAGGAGCTGCGCGAGGAGTTCCGCGCGCCGTGCGACCTCATCGTTGATGACATCGCCCAGAACCGAGCGCGAGGGCCAGATCGCCGGGGAGCCGACGAGGCGCTCCCGGAGGCGGATGGCATCCGCGGCATTGGGCTTGAGGGCGAGCGAACGCTGGACGCGGTTGAGCGCGCCGGCGGTGTCGCCGTGTGCCGCCAGGCGCTCGGCCTCGACGAGGAGCTGGCCGGAGCGCTTCTCGCGGCTCCAGGGGAGGAGCCCCTCGCGGGCGCCGGCCCGGATGTCCTCGGCGTACTCCATGGCCTTGGCGCCCTGCTGCGTGAGCACCTGGTCGCTGAGGCGCTGGGGGGTGACGACGAAGACGATCTCGGCGCGATCGATCGAGTCGTCCTTGCCGCGGAAGGCGGGGCCGACGAACGGCATGTCACCGAAGAAGGGGATCTGGCGGCGGGCAGCGGTGGTGCGCTCGGTGAAGAGGCCGCCGAGCACGACGGTCTGTCCGTCGCGGATCACGACGTTGGTGACGATGTGGCTTGTGTCCTCGTCCGGGATCGTGACGGGCGCACCGGTGGAGTCGGAGACGGTGCGGATGATGGGCTGGCTGACCTCGGGGCGGAGCTCGAGGCGGATGTAGCCGTCGTTGGAGCAGAAGGGACGGACGAAGAGCTGGGTGCCGGTGTCGAGGAACTCGACGGTCTGGCTGGTGCTCGTGTCGGTGGTCGTGGTGCTGAGGTAGCCGACCCGGCGACCGACCTGGACGCGTGCGGGCTGGCGGTTGAGGGTGAGGATCTTGGGATTGGAGATGATGGTGGTGTCGCCGACTTCGTCGAGCAGGCGGATGAAGGCCGAGACGTTGTTGGAGACGATGCCGGCCTTGAAGCCGCCCCGCCCGCCGGTGCCGCCCACGGTGCTCTGCGCGCCGCCGCCGGCGTTGTCGTCGGGGAGCGCGCCCGAGCCGCCGGAGTCATCGTCGTCATCGTCGTCCGAGCCGCTGCTGCCGCCGCCGGAGATGAGCCCGTCAATGACGCGGAGCGGACCGCCGAGGGGCGTGAAGTCGGCGAAGTCGACATCGTCGATGATCGAGAAGTCCACGCCCCAGGCGTTGGCCTCATTGATGGAGTTCTGCAGGATGGTGCACTCGACCAGCACGCTCTCGGGGCGCGAGTCGAGCTGGGTGAGCAGGGCGCGCACTTCTTCGATATGCTCGGCGTAGTCGTTCACCACGAGCATGGCCCCGAGGGCGTAGCTGTCGGCGCCCACGGGGGCGTTGTCGGGCACGCTGAAGTCGGCGGTCTGGCCGTTGGTGGTGATCGTGCCCCCCTCGGAGAGCAGGGGCTGTGCGAACTGGGCGGCGTCCACGGCGTTGAGGTAGTTCAGCTTGAGGACGACGGTCTCGCGCTTGCGGGCGCGGGCCTGCTCCTCCTCGATCTGGGCAAGGGGCATGACGTAGATCACGCCGCCCTGCTCGATGTATCCGAAGCCGTTGTAGATGAGGATGGCGTCGAGGGCCTCGCGGAAGGTCACTCCGTAAAGATCGGCGGTGACGGTGCCGGCGACGTTCTGCGTGGCGACCACGCTGCGTTCGCCCTGGATCGAGAGCATCTGGAGCACGGTCTGGAGGTCTTCCTCGCGAACGTGCAGCTCGACGAGCTCGTTGGAGTCCACCTTGACATCGTCCTTGAGACGCTCGACATCTTCGGCGCTCGGGGGCGCAATGCGCTGGGGCGTGAAGGGCGTGACCTCGCCGGGCTGGTCGGTGGGCATCGTGGGGGCGGGACGGTTGAGGGTCTCCGGGTTGCCGCCGCGGAAGACCGCGTTCTGGCCCGTGCTCACCGCGGACCCTGCGACCAGGGCCAGCAGCGAGGTGGGAACCCCGCGGAGCAGATTCGACGTGGTTCGACCGGTCTTGGCTGTGGTCATGGGGTGCTTCCTCGTTCTGGCCTTGTCTTTGGCCTCTCCGCTCCCCTCCTCTCCGGCGGCCCGCCCTCGCGAGCCTGGCTTGCCGGAATGTGTGGAAGCGGCGGACTGCACGGGGTTTGTCGTCCGTTCCGAAGCGCGACTTTGGGGCCGTCGGTCGCATCTGCGCGGCTTTTTGCGGCGCGCTCCCGGACGCAACCCGCCCGGGAACCCGCGCGCGGGCCAGGGTCCGGGGCTTCTCGGACGTGCGGGCTGTCACACTGGCACGCCGGCACCCCGCCGCGGCACGTTTCGGCACCGTGCGAGCGTCCGCGAACAGGTCCGATGGCCCGGGACCCGAGCGCGAAGGCGCGCCGACCGAGTGGCACGCGGCTTGCAACCGTCGGTACGTCGCCGCGAGAAACGCTCGCGGGCACGAAAGGAGCAACCCATGAACGCAATGTCCTGCTGCCGCCCCGCGAGCGCGGCCCATGTGCTTGATCGGCTGTTCGAGAACTTCTTCGGGGAGACGCCGGCGGTCGCGATCGCGCCGGGCGTGTCGCCGGGAGCGCTCGCGCTCGATGTCTCCGAGGACGACGCCCACGTGATCGTGCGGGCGAGCGTGCCCGGCTTCACCAAGGACGAAGTGCAGGTGGAACTGCACGACGGGGAACTGTCGATCGTCGCCGAGCACCAGGAGGTCAAGGAGCAGAGCCAGGAGCGCTACTACCGGCGCGAGCGCCGAGTCGGTTCGCTCACGCGGCAGGTGGTGCTGCCGGGAATCGATCCCAAGGCCGAGGCGGAGGCGGAGCTCAGGGACGGCGTGCTGACGGTGCGTGTCGCACGCGTGCGTCCGGAGACGCCCCGCCGGGTGCAGATCCGCTGACGCACGGGGGCGCCGGGGCCCGGTGCGCCGGTGATCCGGTTCAACTTGCACAATCTGCGCAGGCCCGGGATGATCGCGACCCCGGGCCTGCGCTGCGCGCCGGGCCCAAGCCAACACCGGTGCCGGAGGTTCGCCCCCGATGAAGCAGGTCGTGATTGTTCCGCCGATTCCGAATCCGCCGAGCCTGTGGCTGACGACATTTGGGCTTGGGCGTCTGCGCCCCGCGCCAGGATCGTGGGGATCGCTTCCGCCGTGCGGCCTCGCCCTCGCGTTGATCGCCATGGGCGCCGGGACCGGCTCGTGGGCCTATCTCGGCACACTCGCGGCCGTGCTGTGCGTGTTCTCGCTCGCCTGCGTCGTGCAGACGGACGCGTTCGAGAAGTCGCTGGGGCGGAAAGACCCCGGTTCGATCTGCGCCGACGAAACCGCGGGCATGTGCCTGCCGCTTCTGGTGCTGCCTGTCAGCGCGGATTCCGCGGTGTGGCCGAGCGTGCCGTGGATCGTCGGCGCCTTTCTCGCGTTTCGGCTCATCGACATCGTCAAGCCTTGGCCCGCCGGGGCGATACAGCGCGTTCCCGGCGGATGGGGCGTGCTGCTCGATGACCTCGTCGCGGGGGTGTACGCGGCAGGGATGCTGTGGGCCGCATGGATGGCCACCGCATAGCCCAAGGCGTCAGCCCACGGCCTCGTCATACCACGCGCCGACCTGCGCCCAGTGAATGACGTTCATAAAGGCGCTGACGTAGTCGGCGCGCCGGTTCTGGTAGCGCAGGTAGTAGGCGTGCTCCCACACGTCGACGCCGAGCAGGGGGAGGGCGCCGGGCAGGAACATGTCCTGCTGTTTCTCCATCTGGATGATGAACAGCCGCTTCGAGGCGGGTTCGAGCACAAGTTGGGCCCAGCCGCCGCCTTCCACAGCGCCGGCCGCGGCCTTGAAGTTCGCGGCGAACTTGTCGAAGGAGCCGAACTGAGCGTCAATGGCCTTGGCGAGGGCGCCGCTGGGCAAACCGCCTCCGCCGTGTCCCGCCGGGGCCATGCAGTGCCAGAACAAGGTGTGGTTGAGATGCCCGGCGCCGTGAAACGTGAGTTCGCGTGACCAGTGCTTCACAAGGGCGAAGTCACCCGCATCGCGGGCCTTGGCGAGTTCCGCGAGCGCCTTGTTGAGGCCGGCGACGTATCCCGCGTGATGCTTGTCGTGGTGGATGCGCATCGTTTCGGCGTCGAGGTAGGGCTCCAGCGCCTCGGGGGCGTAGGGCAATGGGCCCAGCGTGAACTCGCCGATCGTTGGATCAAAGCCGGGAAGGGAACGTGAGGGCGCGGCCGTCGCGCCGGCGATGCCCAGCCCGAGGGCGCCGAGAGAAACGAGAGCCGCACGTCGATCCACTTCGATGCTCATGGTTGTCCTCCTTCCGGTTCCGCAGGGTTGGCGTGGCGCCGCGGGCGCGCCCGGCTGTGCGTCGCGCGCCCGCGCATTGCCGTTCCTGCGTTGAACATATGCGCCGCGCGGAGGGGGCGTCGTCACAACCAGGTACGCGCTCCGCGGGGCCTCACATGTTGTTGCCCTGGCGACCTTCGATCGCGGCGATCAGCGCGCCCCCGGCCAGGACGGCGAGGTCGTCGATCCGCTCGTCCTCCTTCAGAATGCTCACGCCGAGCCGGTAGACGAACCAGTTGAAGTGCTGCCGGTACGTGGCGATGACGGTGCCGTCGGTGAGAATCAGATCAAGTTTCTGCGGCGAGAGGAGGGCCATGTAGTCGTTCCATTTGCGGAGGAAAGAGAGCACCCCGCCTCGCTCGCGAAGGACGCCGATCTGGGCGCCGGTCTCATCAAAGACCTTCCATTCATCGCGAAGGAAGGCTGACTTGAGCCCCTTGCGCCGGAAGGAGAGCAGCACCTCGCCGGTGGGGAGCGTGACATCGAAGGTGACGCCGAAGTCGATGATGCTTCGCGCCTTCATGGTCAGAAGCTCGTCGGTGAGCGCTTCGCTGGTGTAGAGACGGATGTCCTCGCGCAGTTTGAAGGCCTTCTGCTTGCAGTAGGCAAGAACCTGGCCATCGGCGTCGTAGACGTGGAATGCGGCACCGAAGACCTTCAGAATCTTGCGTCGGATCGTGTACCGCTCGCCGGGACGGGCCTTGAACGCCATGCAGCCTCCAGTTCTCGGACCTTCCCGGGCGCGCCGGATCGACGGCGTGGGAGGGGCCGGAGCGTAGCGAATCCTCGAAGGGTTCGCGCATGGACGCATTCTGGAACGCAAGCACATGCAAACAGATGCCGAATCGGAGTGCTGAATCCGAAATGGCGGTGTGAAACTTGGCCCGTGGTTCGTGCGCCCTCCCCGGCTTTCTCCGGTACACTTCGAGAAGGCGTCGCGACGCCTTCGTCGTCATGCCGATGGCAGGGCGGCGGTCTGATTCGCGCCGAACTGATCGGTTGCGGTTTGGTTCCTTGGCTTGGCATTCGCCGCGAAGGTGCGACGAGGGGAGTTGCGCAATGGGTCGACACACGATGAAGCGGACGGTCGGTGCCGTGGTCGCTGGGCTCGCGATTTCGAGCCTGGGGTTGGTGGCGATGCCCGCAGGGGCCGGTGCGCCCATGCGGGGGATGCAGGCGGGGCCGAAGTTCTCGGTGGAGCGCACCGAGCACGACTTCGGGAAGATTCTGGACGAGGCGAACGTCCATACGACCTTTAAGTTCACGAACTCGGGCGATGCGACGCTGGTGATCTCCCAGGTCAAGGGTTCCTGCTCCTGCACCGTGCCCGCGCTGGAAAAAACCGAGTACGCCCCCGGCGAGAGCGGCGAAATCAGCGTGACCTTCGACCCCCGCAACCGGCGCGGTGTGCAGCAGAGAACGGTGACCGTGCTCTCGAACGATCCGGTCAGCCCATCGTTCAACATGAACATCACCGCGAACGTTCGCCCCGCGATCGACATTGACCCTCCGATGGCCCGCTTCGGCGAGGTGCAGCGCGGCGAAACGCAGACCATGATGGTGGACATTACCGGCGTGGCGCCCAACTTCGACATCGTCGAAGTGACGGTGAACCGCGGCGAGGGCCTTTCGGTCGAGAACCTCGGGATGGAGGAGCTGACCGTCGACAACGACCCGGTCCGGCGCGGGACATTGCTGTTCACGCTTTCCGGCGATGCGGCGATCGGGCAGTTCCAGGGCCAGGTTACCGTCAGTCTCCGCTCCGGCACCGGCAACCCGGATGATCTCGTGCAGAAGGTCATCACGGTGATGGCGGAGGTCGTGGGTGAGGTCGCCTTTATCCCCAACCGCATGAACCTGGGCCTCGTGCAGCCGCAAGCGGCCTTCGAGCGCCAGATCAGGGTGAACAGCCGCACCGGCAAAGCGTTCCAGATCATCGGCGTGGAAGAACGCCCATTCCTCGGGCCGGACGGCCAGCCGAACCCGGCGCAGCTCGCCGGGCTGAAGTTCAGGGCCGAGCCGGCAGAGCCGGGCCGCGAGGATTCGTACATCCTCACCATCTCCGGTGCGCTCCCCGAAGGCGTGACAGGCGTGACGACTGACGTCATGGTTCTGACGAACCTGCCTGATGAAGAGCGGGTGCCGCTGCGTGTCACGGGGCGGGTGCGCCAGGCGCCGACCCCGGGGCTGGTGCCCGGGCAGCCGCTGCCGCCGGCGAACCCCCACGCGGGACACGGCCATGAGCCGGCGAAGGGCCCGGACACCGGCCCGGCGGGTCCGGCGCAGCAGCCTTCGCTGGCGCCGACGCCGGGGAAGCGCGTGCCGGGCAAGAAGGATGATGAGTAAGCCGCATTGCGGCGCAGGAGGCGCTGGGCCATGCTGATGCCGATGCGGGCGCTGGCGATCGTTGGGCTCGGGCTCACCGGGGCGCTGGTCCATTCGTGGGTCCACGCACCCTTGACCCTGCGCGCGCCAGAGCCGGATGTCGGCAAGCCGCTTGAACTTCCTCCTCAGCAGACTCCCGGTGATGGCCCCGCCCAGGCCGGAGATATCCGAGAGCCCGAGCCCGGCCGCGGAAGCAAAGCAGTGCCGGAGCCCCGCGAAACGCAGGGGCAGAATCCCGCGCCGGAGCGAACCACGCCGGACGAACCGCGCGTGACGGATCAGGCGCCGGTGCAGCCCCCGTCGCCGCGCGCGTTTGATGTCCTCACGTTCGGCAAGTTCATCGACTTTGACCAGACGAAGTACCTGCTTCAGTTTGTCGATTCGGGGCAGGTGACGTTCATCGACGCGCGGCACGACCAGGCGGCGTACGAGGCCGGGCACATCCCTGGGGCGATCCGGCTCTCGGCAGATATGTTCGACAATGCCGACGCGAAGGTCGATGAGTTCATCAACTTCTACGACCCCTCCGCGCGGTACGTCATCTACTGCACGGGGGGCGATTGCGATGAGAGTGAGAACACCCGCAACCGGCTTTACGAGCGGGGCTACACGGTGACGCACATCTACAAGAACGGGTGGGATGAGTGGGTGACCAAGGCTGGCGCGCCGGTGATGACCGGAGACCAGCCGTGAGGCAGCACAAGCCCTCGGTGCGGGGCCTGGCGATGGTCTGCCGCGTCGTCGTGGGCGGGTTGATGGCGTACGCGGCGTACCTGAAGTTTCAGGGCATTCCGGCCTTCGCTGACGGCATCAAGGCGTTCAAGATCCTGCCGGACCACCTGGTGTACGTCTCGGCGTTCGCGTTTCCGTGGATCGAAGCCATCGCAGGCGTGTTGCTCGTGCTCGGGCTCTGGACGCGCGGGGCAGCGCTGGTGTGCGTGGGGCTGCTGGGTGCGTTCCTGTTCGCGATCATCTCGGTGATGGTCCGCGGCGTCGTGGTGACCGAGTGTTCGTGCTTCGGGAAGACCGGGTTCCTGTGCAGCGGTCCGCCCTCGTGGTGCCACGTGGCGCAGGATGTGATCCTGCTCTCGATGTCGTTGGTCGTGTGCGTCGTCGGGTGTGGCTTCGGCGGCGTCGATCGCGTGCTTTACGGGCGGTCGGGCGGCTCCGGGCCCGGTGCGGCAGGCGTGCCCGCGGCTTGACCATCACACTGTGATCCTTCGAGCCCGGGCGGGTGTTCGTGCGCCGCCCGTGAGGGTCATCCCCGCACGCGGCGTGCCTTCATCACGTACGGCACAGCGCTCCAGGCCGTGACAGCGGTCACGGCCCACGCCACCCAGGCATTGGCGCGCACAAGGGGCACGCCGGGGTCGCCCGCGCTCAGCGCGAGCAGCACGAGGATGATCGGAATTGCAGCCGACTGCACGATCATCTTGAGTTTCCCGGCCTTGAGCGCGGAGAAGTCGGCACCCTGCCCCTCGGCGAGGCCGCGCAGAGACGTCACCAGCAGCTCGCGCGCAAGGATGACCACGGTCATCCAGGGCGCGACGCCGGAGAGCATCGTGGGGCCGTCCGCCCCGGGGCGCGCAAAGGCAGGGCCCGCGAGCATGACGAACGCACCGAGCACCAGCACCTTGTCCGCGAAGGGGTCGAGGATGCGACCGAACCGGCTGACGACGTTCCACTTGCGAGCCAGGCGCCCGTCAAGTGCGTCGGTGAGGGCGGCGAGGACAAAGATCGCCGCGCCGGCCCAGAGCGACCAGGATGGGGGAAGCCCGGGGGCGGGGAGGCTCAGGACCGCGAAAAAAACCCCGGCGAGCGCGACGCGCGACACGGTGAGCGCGTTGGGGATGCGTGACTTGGCATAGGGGCTGAGCACCGCACATGGTAGCGGCGCGTGCGACACCCCCAGCACCATCGGGCGGTGGGGAGAACGCCCCGGAGTTGAAGGCTTGGGTGGGAGCCTCTATCCTCTGGACCCTGTGAAGCGGCTGAAGCCGCGAGGCAAGGATCGGCCGCGCCGGCCATTTGGGTTCGGCGCATCTCGGGTGCGGGGTGACGTCCGTTGGGCGAGGTCATCAATCCCTTCATTCTGTACGCGGGCGTAGTCCTCGGCGGGCTCGGGGTGCTGCTTGCACTCCCCCGAAAGCGCATCAGTCCGCAGGTGATCGGCGGGCTGCTGGGGGCGCTGGGGGTAGGGGTTCTGCTGATCGGGCTGGGGCTGAAGGCCTCGCCCGAAAAGCAGTTACCGAACGTGTACTTCTACGTCTTCGCCGCGGTCGCGCTGGGCGGGTGCCTGCGCGTCATCACGCACCCGCGCCCGGTTTACGCGGCGCTCTACTTCATCCTCACGATTCTCGCCAGCGCCGGGATGTACCTGATCCTCGCGGCGGAGTTCATGGCGTTCGCGCTCATCATTATTTACGCCGGTGCCATTCTCATCACCTACATCTTCGTCATCATGCTGGCGACCCAGGCACCGGCGGAGGACGAAGAAGAGGCCGCCGCCCCCGAGTATGACCAGGTGAGCCGAGAGCCGGCCCTGGCAGCGGTCTGCGGGTTCGTGCTGCTGGCGGCCCTCTCGACGATGGTCGTCCGGGGTGTCCGCGGCATCGAGGTGAACCGGGGGCAGGCGGCGTTCCAGAGCCAGGAGGCGATGGAGCGCGTGCCGCGCCGGCTTGAGCGTGCGCTGCACCGGGCCAAGGCGATCTCGGCCGACGAAGCGGTGTACCTGACGCCCGATGGATTGCCGGTGATCGACATGCACACGGGCACGGTCGTGGTCGCCCGGCCCGACCCGACGGGCGTGCGCGGCGCATTCGCCGAGGCGTCGCGCCGGAGCGTCGCGATCCCGTCCTCTTTCGATGCCCGCAACGTCGAGTCACTCGCGTTCGACTTCCTGAACCGGCACCCCGGCGCCATCGAACTCGCGGGTGTAATCCTTCTCATGGCGATGCTGGGCGCCGTGGTGCTCAGCCGACGCCAGGTTGAGCTGGATGAAGAGGCCAAGGCGAACCAGTCGCGCCGGCTGTCGGCCGAGGGGGAGGCATGAGCCTGCTTGCAGCCTCATCGCCGGTGTGGATGCTCGCGCAGGCCGCGCCGCCCGCAGAGATGGGCTCGATCACGCTCGCCCACTATCTCGTGGTGTCGGCGGTGATGTTCTGCCTCGGCGTGGTGGGCTTTCTGACGCGCCGGAACCTGATCGTCATGTTCCTGTGCACCGAGATGATGTTCCAGGCAGCGGGCATCGCGCTCGTCGCCTTCAGCCGGTTCCATCTGCACCACACGGGGCAGAGTTTCGTGATCTTCGTGCTCACGGTCGCCGCGGCCGAGGCGGCGATGGCGCTCGCCCTCGTCGTGCTGCTCTTCCGCAAGCGCGAGAGCCTGAGCGCCGGCGAGTGGCGCGATCTGCGGGGATGAGTCCGTCACGCGCCGCCGGGGCGCGAGGAGCCTTGTGGTGAACAGCGGGTCGATCATCCCGGTCCTGAATCTCCTGGCGGCAGGCGCCGAGGAGGGGCACGCCTCCGCCGGGCCGGTCGCCCACGGGCCGTGGTGGGTGGCCCTGATCGTCGTCCTGCCCATGCTCGGCGCGATGTTGTGCGGTGCGGCGGCGGCGCTCAAGGTCCGCTCGAAGCTGCCGGCGTTCCTGACGGTCGGCCTGCTGGGAGCATCGTGCGCCCTGGCGGTCTCCATGTATCTGGAACTCGCCGGCGGGCGGTCGATCACGGTCTCGTACCGCTGGATTGACTTCGCCTGGGGCACCGGCGAAGGGCAAAGACTGGTCGCCAACTTCGGGTTCTACATCGACAGCCTCACGTGCCTGTGGATGCTCTTCGTCACCGGGCTGGCCACGCTCATCGCGCTCTATGCGAGCGAGTACATGAGCCACGACCAGGGCGTGGGCTACTGCCGCTTCTTCGCGGCCTTCAACCTCTTCGTGTTTTCAATGGCCTGCCTGGTGATGGGCGACAACCTGCTGCTCCTGTACCTGGGGTGGGAGGGCGTCGGTCTCTGCTCCTACCTGCTCATCGGGTACTTCTACAAGAGGCCCGCGGCGGTGGCGGCGGCCAAGAAAGCCTTCATCGTGAACCGCATCGGCGACCTCGCCCTGGCCTTGGGCACGATGCTCGCCTTCGTGCACTTCGGCAGCGTCGAGTACGCGGTGATCTTCGCCAAGGCCCAGCCGTACATCGAAGCGATCAAGAGCGGACACCTGGACCAGGTGCCCTTCGTGGTGCAGGTGATCCCGCTTCTGTTCATGGTCGGGGCCTTCGGCAAGAGCGCCCAGTTGCCGCTGTACGTCTGGCTGCCGGACGCGATGGAGGGCCCCACGCCGGTCTCAGCGCTGATCCACGCGGCGACCATGGTGACGGCGGGCGTCTACCTGATCGCACGCACATACCCGATCTTTCTGTGCTCGGAGTACGCGCTGCCGGTGGTGGCGTGGGTGGGGGCGCTGACGGCCCTGCTCGCGGCGACGATCGGCATGGCCCAGTTCGACATCAAGCGCATCATGGCCTATTCCACGGTGTCGCAGCTGGGGTACATGTTCGCGGGGCTGGCGTTTCTCTCCAGCGCCGGGGCGGCGTACCACGTCTTCACCCACGCGTTCTTCAAGGCCACGCTCTTCCTCTGCTGCGGCGCGGTGATGCACGGCTTCGCGGGCCAGCTCGATCTCCGCAAGCTCTCCGGCGTCGCGTTCATGAAGGGATGGGGCATCGTCGGGCTGGCGATGCTCATCGGGTGTCTCAATCTCGCGGGTGTGCCGTTCACCGCGGGGTTCTTCAGCAAGGACATGATCCTGGCGGAGTCCTTCGTAACGATGGGCCCCGGGTATCAGGTCCTCGGCTGGGTGCTCCTGCTCACGGCGGGGCTCACGGCGTACTACACCTTCCGCGTCTTCTTCCGCGTGTTCGTCGGCCCCAAGACCTTCGAGCCGGGCGATGAGCTGCACGCCCATGACGATCACGGGCACGATGCGCACGGGCACGACAGCCGCGGCGATGCCCACGCGGAGGCGGAGCACGGTCCGGCGGGGCACGCCGCGCCGGGGCATGGTCACGACTTCCACCCCCATGCGCCGGGCTGGGCCATCAACCTGGTGCTGCTCATCCTCGCCGCGGCGAGTATCGCCGCCGCGCTCCCGTACTTCATGGGCGAGCACGGCGGATGGGTGCCAAAGCTCGTTCACGAGTCCAGCGCGACGACCATCTCCGACGGGCATGGGAGCACTGCGGCGTTCCTCGCCTCCGGCCTGCATGAACCCGGAGCGAGCGCGCACGGCACGCTGTTCGGCCAGGACCCGCACAAGATCATGTATTACGTCTCCGGCGCGATCGGGGCCGTCGGCATCGCCATCGCGTTCGTGCTTCACTACGCCGGGCGCAAGACCGCGGGCACGTCCAGGGCTGATGCCCTGGTGCCGGCGCTCGGGCCGGTGGCGGGCTGGGCCCGGCGCAAGTGGCTGGTGGATGAGTTGTACGATGCGCTGGTGCGCACCCCGCTCTGGGTGCTCTCGCACGTCTTCCATCTCATCGACAAGCTGCTGATTGACGGTCTTGTGAATCTCTTCGGCTGGCTTCCCCGCGCCGCCGCGCAGCGCCTCCGCCCCACCCAGGGCGGCGACCTGCACGGGTACGCCGCGGGCATGGCCGTGGGCCTGGGCGCGGTTCTCATCCTCGTGTGGATGCTCATCCTGTGAGTGCGACGCTGCTCGTCATCCTGACGCTTCTCCCCCTCGCCGGTGCGGCGGTGCTGGCCCTGCGCCCCGAAGGGCAGGCCAGGACCGTCGCCCTCTGGACCACCCTGCTCGCGCTCGGCGCTGCGGGCGTGGCGATGGTGCAGTTCCGGTGGGATCACGGCGCGGACATGCAGGGCGTGGGGCGCCTGGAGTGGGCGCCGAGCCTGGGCCTGAGCCTCTCGGTCGGGGCGGATTCGGTGGCGATGCTGCTCATCGGGCTCACGGCGCTGCTCGGCCCGATCTGCGTCTATGCCTCGTTCACCGCGATCGAGCACCGGCGCCGCACGTACTACGGCTGGCTGCTGGTTCTGCAGAGCGCCATGACCGGCGTGTTCTGCGCCCGCGACCTCGTGCTGTTCTACACCTGCTTCGAGTTCACCCTCGTTCCCATGTACATCCTCATCAGCCTCTACGGATCAACCAACCGCAAGAAGGCGGCGACCAAGTTCTTCCTCTACACCTTCACCGGGTCGGTGCTCACGCTCGCCGGTCTGCTGTTCGTGGTCTGGTTCAACGCCACGCAGCTCGTCCCCACTGACGGCCCCGGGGCCGGCAAGTGGACCTTTGACATCGGCGCCCTGCAGCACGCGGCGGTCAGGATGAGTTCCGGCCAGCAGGCGTGGGTGCTCGCGGCGATGATGGCCGGGTTCGCGGTCAAGGTGCCGCTCTTTCCGCTGCACACCTGGCTGCCCCTGGCCCACACCGAGGCTCCGACGGCGGGCTCGGTGATTCTGGCGGGCGTGCTGCTGAAGCTGGGCACCTACGGAATGTACCGTTTCGTGCTCCCGTTCGTGCCCTCCGCCGTGGTCGAGTACGCCCCGTTCCTCGCCGTCCTTTGCATCATGGGCATCGTCTACGCCGGGCTCATCTGCTGGGTGCAGGAGGACGTGAAGAAACTGGTGGCGTATTCCTCGGTGTCGCACCTCGGGTTCTGCATCCTGGGCATGGTCGCCCTCAACCAGATCGGGCTCGCGGGCAGCGTTCTGTACATGGTCAATCACGGCCTATCCACCGGGGCGCTCTTCCTGCTCATCGGCATGATGTACGAGCGCTACCACACGCGCTCGATGCGCGAAGTCGGCGGGCTCGCGGCCAAGATGCCGATCTGGGCGACATTCATGGTGTTCTTCGCCATGGCCTCGGTCGCTTTGCCCGGCCTCAACGGGTTCGTGTCCGAGTTCATGTGCCTCATGGGCGCCTTCCAGGCCGACAGCGAGTTCGTTCGGGCCGGCCAGGTCGGGGCCACACGCGGCGTGCTCGGGCCTGTGTACGCGGCCGTGGCGGGCACGGGGATCATCGTTGCGGCGATGTACCTCCTGATGATGGTGGGCAAGATGTGTTTCGGCCCATTGCGCGAGCCTCACGCTCACCACGCGCACGAGTCCCACGCTCCGCCGGTGCTCCCGCCCGACCTGTCGGCGCGCGAGATCGTGATCTTGCTGCCCCTGGCGGCCCTCTGCCTGGTGCTCGGGCTCTACCCGCGTCCCGTGCTCCAGACGCTGGAGGCGCCGACGACCCGCGCGGTGGACTGGGTGTGGGAGCATGCCGGCGTTCGCGGCGCGCCGCTGGCCCCGCAAGGGGGTCGCCCATGATTGAACGCCTGAGCCTGCTCTACCCCGAGATCGTGCTCTTCCTGGGCGCGTGTCTTGTCATGGTGATCGGCCTTTCGCCCAAGCGTGAGGTGCGATCGCTGTGCGGGTTCGCAAGCGCCGGTTCGCTGCTGATCGCGGGCCTGCTCGCGATCAACACGAGCGCCGGGAACACGACGCCCCTGCCCGGGCTGCTCCCGTACGTCAAGGCGATCCTGGCGGGCGTCGGCCTTCTCCTGGTGCTGCTGCTCTCGGGGGTGGTTGACCGGCGCGACGAAGAGGAGATCGCGGCGGGACGGCGCGCCTTCAGCGCCATGCGCTCAAACCGGGCCGAGTTTCACGCGTTCTTCCTCTTCAGCCTCATGGGCGCGATGCTGTGCGCCACGGCCGATGATCTCATCTGGCTCTTCCTGGCCCTCGAACTCACCAGCCTGCCCACATATGTGATGGTGGCCGTTTCCACCCGGGGCACCCGCGCCCAGGAGGCGGGGGTCAAGTACTTCTTCCTCGGCGCGCTCGGGGCCGGCATCTTCCTCTACGGTTTCGCCCTGCTCTACGGCGGCACGGGAAGCACGAACCTCGCCCAAATCGCCCGCGAACTTGCCAGGCAGGGTGCTGCGGGCGACATCAACCCCATCGCCATGGCCGGGCTCATGCTGGCGGTGGTGGGCGTGTCATTCAAGATCGCCGCTGTGCCCATGCACTTCTACACGCCCGATGTCTACCAGGGCGCGGCAGCGCCGGTCTCGGCGATGCTCGCCTTTGTGCCCAAGACGGCGGGCTTTGTGACCATCCTGACGCTGGTCTCGTGCGCCGGGTGGTCATACGGGTTCGTGGACGGGCGCGACGTGTATGGGGCGGGCTTCGCCCTTCCCGCCGAGCTGCGCATCGCGCTCTGGGTCATCGCCGCGCTCACCATGACCGTCGGCAACGTCATGGCCGTGCTCCAGACATCGATCAAGCGCATGCTGGGCTACTCGTCGGTCGCGCATTCGGGTTACATGCTCGTGGGCGTGCTGGCCGGGGCCGCCGCGGGGGAAGAGTCGGGCTACTCCTTCGCGCAGTCGGGCGTCGCCGCGGTGCTTTTCTACCTGCTCGTCTACGGGGTGGGCAACCTCGGCGCCTTCGCCGTGCTGGCCTCGATGGAGCGGCGCAACCCGGATGGGGAGCTCGTCGAGGCCGATGAGTTCGGCGATGTGCGGGGCCTGTGCCGCTCCTCCCCGCTCGCGGGGTGGACGATGGTTCTCTCCGCGCTCAGCCTGCTGGGGCTGCCCCCGCTCCTCGGGTTCTTCGGAAAGTTCGGGCTGTTCTCCGCGGGCATCGCGGCGGGTGATTACGCGCTCGTCGTGATCCTCGGGCTCAACTCGGCCATCGCGGCGTTCTACTACCTGCGGCTCGTGGCGGTCAGCCTGCTTGATGAACCCCAGGGCTCCACGTACGCCCCCACCACGATTCTCGCGCGCCCTCTCGCGGGTGCGGTCTCCGCGCTCGGCGTCATTGTCCTGATCGCTTTCGCCGAACCCCTGATGCAGGCCGCGACGAAGGCGGGCCGGGTCGCGCCGATGACGCTGGGCGTCAGCCCCGAAGGTGTACGCCGAGCGCAGACCACCGAACTGCCGGAGCCCGGGACCGGCGACCGCGGAGCTCCCTCCGGCGCGCCGGCCCCCGAGGGTGAGCACGACGGCGCCGGGCACTGAGGCGCCAAAGGACGAGTTGACGGGTCACACCGTCGCGATCACCTTGATCTCGTAGTGAATCGGCGTGTCGCCCCCGGTGGGCAGCGCCGCGACCTCAACCGTGGTGCGGCAGGGCTGCCCGGGTCCGGGCGGGAAGTACTCGGCGTAGACGCGGTTGTAGGTCGTCCAGTCGCGTGCCATGTCGGTGAGAAAGCTGGTCACGTCGATGATGTTCTCGAAGCGGCTGCCCGCCGCCTCAAGCACGGCACGCACGTTCTCCATGCACGAGCGGAACTCGGCCTCAAAGTCGTAGTCGGTGAGGTGCTTGCGGGCGTCTACGCGGGCGCCCGGGATCACCCGGCTCCCGCGCGTGCGCGGCCCGATGCCCGAGAGAAACACCAGGTTGCCGACCCGGCGTGCGTGCGGGTACGGCCCGAGCGGCTCAGCGGCGGACTCTGACTTGATCGTGCCCATGCGTGCTCCCGGCGGGTGCGAAGGGTGCGATGCGGCTCAGACGCTGTCGTCGAGGGCGAAGCAGAGGTTGGTCGGTTCAGTGAAGAACCGGATCGCGTCGAGCCCGCCCTCGCGGCCGACGCCGCTCTCCTTCATGCCCCCGAACGGCGTGCGCAGGTCGCGGTTCATCCAGCAGTTGACCCAGACGATGCCCGCGTCGAGGGCCGCCCCGGCGCGGTGCGCGCGCGCCATGTCGCGCGTGAAGATCGTCGCCGCCAGGCCGTAACGAGTGCCGTTGGCGATGTCGATCGCCTCCTCTTCGCGGTCGAAGGCGTGCAGCGTGACGACGGGGCCGAAGATCTCCTCCTGCTCCACGGTGCACCCCGGGGGAAGCCCTTCGATGATCGTGGGGGCGTAAAACGCGCCGCCCCGGCACCGCGCCGGGATGTGCGCCGGATCGATCCGGCTGCCGCCGGTGAGCACGCGCCCTCCGAGCGAACGGGCCGCATCCACGCACCGGGCGACCTTGGCAAGATGCGGCTCGCTCACGAGGGCGCCAAACTCGGTCGCGTCGTCACGCGGATCGCCGACCTTCAGAGCCCGTGCCCGGGCGATCAGGCCCTCGCGGACCCGCTCATAGATGCTGCGGTGGGCCAGCACGCGAGACCCGCACAAGCAGATCTGCCCCTGGTTGGTGAAGGCGGCCCGCGACGCGGTCGCAATCGCGCCGCGCTCCCCGTCGAGGGCGGCATCCTCGAAAACGATGAATGGGTTCTTGCCGCCGAGTTCCAGGCTCACGCGCTTGAACGCATCACCCGCGACGCGGGCGATCCAGCGTCCGACGGAGGTGGACCCGGTGAAGGTGATGGTCTGCACGCCGGGGTGCATGACCAGCGCCGCGCCCGCCTCCGCGCCCGTGCCGTGCACGATGTTGAGTACGCCTGGAGGGAAGCCCGCCTCGATCGAGAGTTCGCCGAGGAGGTGCGCCGTGACCGGCGTCACCTCACTGGGCTTGGCCACCACGGTGTTGCCCGAGGCCAGCGCCGGCGCGATCTTCCACGTGAAGAGATAGAGCGGGAGGTTCCACGGAGAAATGCACCCGGCGACTCCCCGGGGCCTGCGCCGTGTCACGTTGAGCGCGGGGGCCGCCCCGGGCACACTCGCCCCGTCGCTCCAATGGGCTTCGCCGGCGCAGTGCTGCATGGCCTGCGCGAAGTATCGCATGTTCGCGGCGGACCTCGGGATGTCCACCCGGCGCGCGAGCGCGACCGGCTTGCCGGTGTCGACGCTTTCGGCCCGGGCGAGGCGCTCCAGGTTTGCTTCGATCAGGGTGGCGAGGCGCTCCAGGAGGCGCCCCCGCTCTATGGCCGGCGCACGCGCCCAACTCGGGAAAGCGCGCGTCGCGGCCTGTACGGCCGCATCGATATCTTCGCCCGTCGAAGCAGGGGCGGCCCCGATCCTGGCGCCCGTCGCGGGTTCAGCGATGGGTAGAGTCCGCCCGGCGCGTGCGCCGCAGTGCGAGCCTGCGATGAGGTTGCGGACGTCGAACATGCCGGAGGATACCGCCCGGTCCGCGGGCGCGGCTACAGGCACCCCAGGCGACCGCCGTCCACCGGGAGGTTGATGCCGTTGATGTAGGCGGCGGCGGGGGAGGCGAGAAAGGCCGCGGCGGCCCCGACTTCTTCGGGCGCGCCCAGCCGCCCTGCGGGAATCCCGGCGATGGTCTCGCGCCTGATCTCCTCGGGGGACCGTCCGCTCCTGCTCGCGCGGGCCGAAAAGAGGCTTCCGAGCCGGTCGGTGTCGACGAACCCGGGCAGAATCGTGTTGACGGTGATGCCATGCGGGGCGAGTTCCTGGCTCAGCGTCTTGGCCCAGTTGGCGACCCCCGCGCGCAGCGCGTTACTCAGCCCGAGATTGGGGATGGGCTGCTTCACGCTGGTGCTGGCGATAGTGATGATCCGCCCGAACTGCGCCCCCTTCATGCCGGGCACAAGGGCCTGCACGATGAGATGCCCCGCCAGCATCAGCGACTGAAACGCCGAACTGAACTGCTCCGCCGTCGCATCCAGCATGGTGCCCGAAGGCGGGCCGCCGGTGTTGTTGATGAAGATGTGCGCCGGCGCCGATGCGAACCGCGTTCGCACCGCCCGGGCGGCCTCTTCAGGCTTCGAAAGGTCGAGCGGCAGCACATCGTGGGCTTGCCCTGCAGCGCGCGGCAGCGTCGCGAGCGCTTCACGCAGCTTCTTCTCATCGCGCGAGGCAAGGACCACGGTGGCGCCCAGCGATGCAAGCTCGCGGGCGCAGGCGAGTCCGATGCCGGCGCTTCCGCCGCAGACGAGAGCAGTGCGGCCATCGAGGGCGGTGTTCATGGTGTCTCCTGGGCACGCGTGCTCACTGATTCAGTCGCATCCCGATTTCACCGAAGCGGCATCGGTTCGATCAATCGGACCGGGCGCAAACGCGAGATTTGATCACTCCCGACGGAACACCTCTGAATGGCGCATCACGTAGCGATAGAGTAGTACCTCGCGGCGGTCGTCATTGCGGTACCACTGGGCGGTGAGCGTTCCGTCAACGGCATCCGCTTCGTTGCCGGGCGGCCAACGCCACTCGCTGACATCTTCATCCGTGAGGTTGGGATCAGACAGCCCCAGAAGCTCAGCGGCGTTGCTCAGGATCGCCAGGGAATGCTCTGCCCCAATGGTCTCAAGCGAAGCGGCTACTGTTCGCCACCAGAGCGTAGGACGGTTCACGAACACGCCCGAAACCCCGTTCGTCCCAACCTCCAGCATGGCTCCAGCCACATCGGCAACAACGCGGCGTTGCGGCGGCCACGACTCGTACTCCGCCCATGCGTAGTTGATGTATAGAGGGAACATGCCGTTCACGATCAGCAGTGAGTCCACCGCGAACTCGCGGACACTGAGATTGGGGTTGTCGAGCGCAGCGTGGAGAATCTTCCGAGCCCGATTCGGATCACTCGCAACCGCCAGCCGCGCGATTCGAACGTAGACTGACCATCTTTCGTCATCTGGTGACGTGGGCGTCCACCGCGATTCGATGTTCTCGCACCAAGCAGCGGCAGGCCGGGCGTCGAGCTCGATCAGGACATCGAGGACGCGGGAGAGGTGAAGAGGCCGAATCTCGGAGAGAGCGTGCTCTTCAAGTACATCCGCCGCCTTCAGCGGGTCGATCGCAGCGAGGGCTTTGGGAATGCCGTACGCGGCGAGGCCTGTCGCCGTGCGCAGTACCCGTTCGAGAGCCTCGAACATCGCACTCACGAACGAGGGCGAACGCTCGCCTCGGCTTCGCCCATTCGTGAGACCCCAGATCAAGCGCGAAAGGACATCGTCTTGCGGCTCCGCGCACGCTTGTCGGCACGGCGAGATGCAGGAGTCCAGACCCAGCATTGCCATCGCGCGGATCATTGCCGCATACAGACTATCGCCGGGCAAGATTCGCGTTGCTCGCGCGACAAGCCCTTTGCTTCCGAACCTCGCAAGTTCGAGCATCAAACTGTCAATCAGTAGGTCAGCTTGGTCCTTCGACACATTGTGTGGAAGTGGGTCGCCATTCAGCAGCTGGTCCAGCACCTGGAGCAGCGCGAGCTCGCCCCCAGCATCCAATGCGTGCCGCAGGGCCATGAGTCGTTGCGGCAGATCGGAGATTCCGAGAAGAAAGTCTCGAACTCCGTACGGGTTGCGGCGAGGCCTGCGGGGGCGTGACATCGCCAACCTCCGCTCTTTCTGTTCGACCCTTAATACGCCAGCACCTGCTCCACCGCGCCCTTGATGCGGGGCGACTCGGGCAGATACTCCAGTTCAAGCTTGTAGTACGGCATCACGGTGTCGAAGCCGGTGACTCGCTGAACCGGGGCGTGAAGGTTCAGGAAGCAGTGCTCCTGGATCGTGCTGCTGACTTCGGCCCCGAAACCGCACGTCTTGGGTGCTTCGTGCACCACCACGCAGCGCCCGGTCTTCCGCACGCTTTCGATGACGCAGTCCATGTCCCAGGGGTAGATCGACCGCAGGTCGATGAGTTCGACACTGACATCCTCGGGCATCGCGTCCATGGCCGCGAGGCACTGAAAGACCGTCGCGCCCCACGTCACGACCGTGACATCGGCGCCTTCCGAAACCACCTTGGCCTTGCCGATCTCGATCTCGAAGTCCCCTTCGGGCACATCTTCCTTGAATGAGCGGTAGACTCGCTTGGGCTCGAAGTACACCACCGGATCGGGATCGCGGATCGCCGCCAGCAGCAGGCCCTTGGCGTCGGACGGGGTGGAGGGCATCACCACCTTCAGCCCCGGGTGATGGGCGTAGATTGCCTCCGGAGAGTCGGAGTGCAGTTCCGGGGCGTGGATGCCCCCGCCCACCGGAACGCGCACGGTCATGGGGATGGTGATTGCGCCGCGGCTGCGCGAACGGTATCGGGCGGCGTGATTGACGAGCTGGTCGTAGGCGGGCCCGAGGAACCCCTCGAACTGGATCTCCGGCACGGGCCTCATGCCGGCCATCGCCAGGCCGATCGCGCTGCCCATGATGCCGCTCTCCGCCAGCGGGGTATCGACCACCCGTTCGGCCCCGAAACGGGCCTGGAGGCCCTCGGTGACGCGGAAGACGCCGCCGTTGAGCCCGACGTCTTCGCCGAGGACAACGACGCGATCGTCGCGCTCCATCTCGAAGGCGAGCGCGTGGTTGATGGCCTGGACGAGGTTCATTTCGGGCATGGATTCTCTCGCAGAATGACAGGTGTGCAGGAGCCGGAGATGGATCGCTATCCGGCGTGGGCTTGTTTCGCCGCGGCCTGGTCGTCATCAGGCACAAGGGCGCCGGCATCGGGCATCGCGGCGTCGAGAAGGGCGGCGACTTCTTCCGCGCTCTGCTTGACCTTGAACGACGGGGCCGCCCAGCCCGGGTTGTACACAATGAAGATTTCGGTCAGGCCCTTCTTCTCGCGCAGCATCTTCACGTGCAGCGGATTCACCCAGTAGTTGACGTCCTTGACATCGGTGAACTTGACGAGCATCTCCGGTCTCCGTGGCGTCGGCGACGCCTCGCCTTCGGCCTCGCGCGCCCGAGTGTCGAGGTCGGGCCTCCCACCGTGCGCGGGCCCCCAGTTCAGTGCATCGCCGCGCCCTGCTGCAAGCCCACCTGGCTCGGGTCCTGCCCGAGCGAATGCGTCTGCATTGTGTCGCGCTGGCGCTTGAGTTCGGCGGGGAGTTCGCCGGCGAAGGTGTAGTTGAAGATGTCGGTGACGAGAGGCTTCTCGATGCCCTCCGCGGCCTTCACGATCTCCGACACGATCTTCTTCGCCCGCTCGTCGGTCGCCGCCTGCTTCTCCGCGTTCCACAAGCCCTTGCTTTCCAGGTACTTCCGGTGGCGGATGACCGGGTCTTTGCCGATCCACGCCTCGACTTCCTTCGGGTCGCGGTATCGCTTGGCATCGTCGGCTGTGGTGTGGTCCGCCAGCCGGTAGGTCACGCCCTCGATGAAGCTCGGGCCGCCCCCGGCGCGGGCGCGGTCGAGGGCCTCGCGACTCGCCTTGTACACCGCGAAGAGGTCATTGCCGTCAACCTGAATGCCGGGCATGCCGTACGCGATCGCCTTCTGTGCCACTGTCTCCGAGTTCATCTGAATCTCGCGCGGCACGCTGATCGCCCATTGGTTGTTCTGGCAGATGAAGACGCACGGTGCCTGCTGTGTGCTGGCAAAGTTCATCGCCTCGTGAAAATCGCCTTCGCTGGTGGCCCCGTCGCCGAAGTACGTGAGCACGCAGCGCGGCTCCTTGCGGATCTTGTACGCCCAGGCGATGCCCGCCGCGTGCAGCATCTGTGTGCCGATGGGGATCGAGAGCGGCGTGCAGTTGACGCCCTGCGGAATCTGGTTCCCCCGTTCGTCGCCCATCCAGTGCAACAAGATGTAGTGGGGGGGCAATCCGTGCAGAAAGAGGGCCGCGTTCTCGCGGTAGCAGGGCACGAGAAAGTCCACGCCCTTCTTGGCCGCGAAAGCGGTGCCGAGGGCGGCGGCCTCCTGCCCCTTGTTCTGCGGATAGGTGCCCATGCGCCCCGAGCGTTGGAGTTTGAAGGCAACTTCATCCAGGTGCCGGTAGATCACCATCGACTCAAAGAGGCTCAAGACCTCCTCATCGGTCAAGGTGTCCTTGGCGAGCGTCTTGTCCAAGTTCCCGTGCTCGTCGAGAATCTGGAGGTACTCGATCTTGGCTTCGTACGCAGTTTTTCGGGGCATGTCCCAGTATATGCCGGAGTGTGCGCCGCGCCCCGTCATGCGTGGCTCCGGGGTCGCGGTCGATTCACCGATCTGGGCTGCACCGGCCGAGGCTGCGATGCCGGGACCGCGCGCCCGACCGGCGGGCGACACGGCCACCCGACACGCCATCGCGAACACCGGATCCCACGGGTCCCGTTCCATCGAGAACCCGGTCGGTCATTCGTGCGGGCCGGAACTCTCGCGCAACAGCAGCGAAGTCGGAAGGCGCAGCGAGACAACATCATCGTCGGGGTTCTGCACCCGGGCGACCAGGGCACGCACCGCGCATCGACCCAGGTCGTCGCGCGGCACCCGGACCGTCGACACTCCCGGCCGCACCAGGCCTGCAAGGGTCGATCCGTCGAAGCCGATCACACGCAGATCTCGCGGCACGATCAGCCCGAGCGCCTGTGCCTCACGCATGATGCCGATGGCGATGTCATCGTTCCCGGCGAAGACTGCGATGCGCCGAAGCCCGCGCACCCCGAGAGTCTCATGCGCCCAGCGTTCCCCCCACGACATCGAATACTCGCGGAACGTGACTTGATCCGGTCGAGGGGCGTGCCCCGCCCGGCGAAGTTCTTCGTCAAACACCTTCGCCCGGGCCTGGGCATCGAAGTTGGACTGAGGACCGCCCACGAAGAAGCAATCTTGCGGGGGCGTGAGCTCCAGAAGGTGCCGCATGGCCTCGCGAGATCCGGGTTCCTGATCCACGAACACCACATCGGAGCCGAGCCCGAGGTGTGCGTCGAGGACGACCAGCGGCACGTCAAGGTTTCTCAGCGTGTCGAGGAGTCGTTCGTCGGGTTCGGTCACCATGATGGCCAGCCCGTCAACGAGACCGAGGGCCGGACCGAGGCCGCCACCCGCTTCTTCGCCTTCGCCGGGGTGTGCGGGCGAAGCGCTGACAAGAATCTGGAACCCGAGGCGTCTGGCCTCGGCGTCGGCCCCGCGGAGTATCTCTGAATAGAACTCCCCGTGAATATCCGGAAGCGCCACTCCGAGAAGCCCGCTCCGCTGCGTCATCAGCACCTGAGCGAACCGGTTGGGGCGATACCCAAGCTCCTCGATGGCGATTCTGACTCGCTCCGCGGTTTCGACCGATACAAGATGGGGCTTGTTGACCGCGCGGCTGACCGTTGCGATGGACACGGACGCTCGTTCCGCGACGTCCTGAATGGATGCCACCCGCTTTCGCACGCGAGGCGCAGGCGTGGGGTCCCCGAGTTCGCCCATGTTGTCATTCTACTGCGAAAGTGGCCGGTTTGATCCGGCGACCCCGGGAATGCCATGAAAGAACTGACACAGTGGGCAGTTTGGGTGTTTTGGGGAATCCTTGGCGGTTGTGCCGCGCTGGATGGCCGCTGCCGCGCTTGGGTCGATCCAGACCAAGACGTAATCGCTTTCACGGCGGGAGGAAGGCAGGCCGGATCGACGCCTCCGGCGCGTCCGCCGTTCAGTTTCATGGGTGACGACGAGGCGTTTCTCGACGAAGTCTCGCGCAGCGCGTTCGAGTACTTGTGGTCGAGGGTCGACGCGAAGACGGGCCTGGTGTATGACCGCACGCCCGGGCCGGTCGTGAGCGTCGCCGGGGTCGGGTTCCAGCTCGCGGCGCTTCCGATCGGGGTCGAGCGTGGCTGGGTGACGCGCGAAGAGGCGGCTTCGCGGGCGAGGCTCGTGCTTGGCACGCTCCTTGACCCGGAAGCCCGGTCGACCCACCGGGGCGTTCACTTCCATTTCCTCGACGGCGCGACAGGGCGCCCGACCACCGCGGAGTTCGAGGTGCTCGCGAGCACCGCCGATGCGGCGATTCTCCACGCGGGGGCGCTGGTCGTCGCGTCGTATTTCGGGGGAGACATCGCGCGCGCCTGCGAAGCGATTCTCGGCGAGGCGGATTGGAAGGGGTTTCTCCAGGGCGAGCCCGCCCCGCACCCGCACACGCTGGGGGCGATCTCGCTGGGCTGGAAGCCCGACGACCCGGGCGAGCCGTGGGGCGCAGGGTCGCTGCTTCCGTACCACTGGCTTGACGCGGGATGTGAAGGGCGGCTGATCGCTTTTGTGGGCGCTTGCAGCCCGGTGGCGTCGCACCGGCTCTCGCCCGACCTGTACTACCTGCTTCGGCGCGAGCCTGCCCTCACGCCGGTCGCCCGCGACCTCATCACGCACACGCCGTACTCGGGATCGCTTTTCACGCAGGTCTACGCCCACCTGTTCATCGACTACGCCGCGATGGACGCGGATGACCCGGCACGTTTCGGGTCTCATCAACGCCTGCGGGTGGACTGGTGGGAGAACTCACGCCGGTACGCGGCGATGCACCGAGCGATGGAGTCGGCAACGGAATCTGCGGCTTCGCCGGGAGTGGCCGAGGCCATGCGCCGCGGTCTGTGGGGGCTTTCCGCGTGTGACACGCCCAACGGCTATCGCGCCTTCGGCCTCTCGCCCCTGCACGCGTGCCAGAGTGGCGCCCGGTTCGGATGGGATGAATCCGGACACCTCGGCCTCGCCGATCAGGGCGATGGGACGCTCTCGCCGTCGAGCGCGGGGATGACGATCCTGTTTGCGCCGGGGCCTGCGATTCAGGCCTTGCGCGGGTTCCGGGCCCTGACCGGCGCCGGCGGAGCACCGCTCTGCTGGCGAGAGCCGAAAGAGGGCGGATTCGGGTTCGTCTCCGGCGTCAACCTGGTCGGGCCGCGCGGCGTGCCCTGGGCGTCTACGGACACCCTCGCGATAGATGAAGGGGCACTCCTGTTGGCTATCGAAAACGCGCGGACCGGACTGATCTGGACGCTGTTCCACGCGCATCCGAACGTGCAGGCGGGCATGGAACGCCTCGGGCTGACGCGGGCGCGCCGGGCCGAGATCCCGCCGAGTTCGAGGTGAACGTGGGCGGCCCAATGCGCCGTGCTCAGCGGGCCGCCTCACGCGGGCCGGAGGCCGGATCCACCCACACCCAGCGATAGACTCCTGCGATGATGCAGGCTCCTGCCGTCGGGGCGACGAGGTACACCCAGATCATGTCCCAGTGCCCGTAGAGAGCGGGTCCGAGCGTGCGTGCCGGGTTCATGCTTGCGCCGGTCAGGGGTCCGATGGCCACGATCATCGCAGTGACGGTGAGCCCGATGGTGAACCCGCCGAGTTTGTGGGCACGTCCGTCCACGGTGCCCATCAGCACCGCGACCATGAGGGCCATGGTCGCGAACAACTCAAGGCCGAAGACACCCAGCACTTCGCCCTGCCGCGTCAGGTTGCCGATGGTTGCGCCGAGGTCGGTGCCGGCGGCAGAGTTGTTGGCCCGCTCGGCGCCGAGCAAGAGCACGACCATCCCCGCGGCGCACGCCGCCCCGAGGCACTGCGACAGAACCAACCGGGCGGCCCGGGCAGGGGTCTGGAGCCCCGCGAACACGAGGCCGATCGAAACGGCAGGGTTCAGTTGCCCGCCCGAGACGCCCATGCACGCCGTGACCATGATCGAGAGCACCAGGCCGTGGGCGAGGGCGACTGTCAGGAGACCTGCCCCGCTCGGTGCGCCGGTGACGCCCGGGTTCGTCAGAAGGATGGACAACACCCCGAAGAAGACCAGGGCGAATGTGCCGATGAACTCAGACAGATTCTCACGAAGGGTCGTCCTCATGGCCTTCTCCTTGGCGAGGGGCTGGGGATTGTGACGGAACCGTCGCCCGCGTGCAACCCATGCCGCGGATGCGGCCGTACGCTCCGCGGTCTTCGCTCGACGAGTGGTGCATGCAGAACTTCCCGGCAATCGGAGAACCTCGAACCGTCCGGGCCCGGCGGAGGGGACCGGCGCGCCCCTCCACTGCCTTGGTGTTCGGTGCGTGGGTCGCTTCGGCGCCGGCGCTGGCTCAGCCGCGCCCGATGAGCTCATCGCTCGAGTTGCGGCGGGGTGGCCTCGGCGTTGTCCCGGTGACGTTTTTGGATGAACGAGAGGCTTTTGAGCCGTGGCCCGCCCGCCTCGACGATGGCCGGATCATCGGGGCGGAGGTCTTTCGGTTGGCCTATGAGCCGAGTCCGGGGGATTTATCCCCCCTGGCACGATGGTTGCCGGAGCGTGTGTCCTGGCGATCGATGCACAACGAGACGGTCAAGCCCGATGTGCCGCCGGGGGTGTGGGTGCTGGTCTTCGACGTGCCCGCAGATGCGCACGGGGACGTGCGCATCTCGGGCGAAACCTGGAACGTGACCTGGTTTGACGATGTGCCGGGCCCGGCCGGAAGGGCGCATGACGAAGACCGGCAGCAGGCGGCTCTCGACCGGGCTTTCGCCATCGAGGCTGCGGATCCGCGCTGGTCGTGGCGCGCGGCTGTGGCGGGAGTCGAAGACCCGGGGCCGGGCTCGCGTGAAGACGCCGTCGTCGAGGCGTGGCACACCCAGGAGAAGTCCCGCTGGCGCGCGGCGCTCTCCAGGCTCGGCGGGATTGATTCGTCCGTTGCGGCCCAGGTGCGAGGTCGGCTGACGCGGGTGACCCGCTTCGGGCCGGGCGTGGTCGCCCCCACGTGGCCAGTGGGGCCGGAGGTCAGTGCGATCGCGAGTGATCTGCTGCGCGAGGACGATGCGCAGGCTGCCCGGGCGGCGCGCGGATTTCTTGAATCGACGGGCGGTGTGCGTGCATGGGTCGTCGATGATGCGGGGCTGATTGATCCGAGCGGGTCAACCCCACTCTGCTCCGTCGCCATCGCCAACCTGGGCGACGAGACGCTGCTCGCGCGTCCGCTGGTGCGCGCCGGGGGCGTGGTGGCCGTGCAGCCGGGAGTCGTGGAGACCTGGACTGGATCGGCTGAAGCTCCGGGCAGCGGGCGCCTTCCGCATGTGTCAGTGCAGACGCCCGGCGAGAGGTTGGAGTTCGATGTTGGATCGATGTGGTTTGCCGTGGTTCCGCCGGGAATGACGACGCCTGCTTTCGCCGAGGACTGGACCATGGCAACGTGGCTGGGCGGGTCGGTGATCGCCAGCGACGTGGCGCGGGCGCGGGTGCTCCGGGCGTCGCCCCGGGTTGAGGTGACCACGGATTCCAGCGAGCCGGGGGTGGTTCGGCGCGAGCGAGTCACCCCCGAGCATTGGGTGCTCTATTTCGAGGCGAGTTCAGGGGAAGGGTCGGACGTGCGGGTGTGGCTGGGTCCGCAAGGCAGGCCAACCTCGATTGTTCACGTGACGCGCGCCGGACTCATCGACGATGAGCTCACGCCGGGGCGAACAGGGGAGTTCGCGGGGCATGTGACCCGGACAGAAACGGGCTGGTCCTTCATGCTCGACCTTCCCCAGGCGGAACGCGTCCAGATCGGCATTGAGCACCGCGACAGCGCGGGCGCGCGCGTTGCCTGGCCGCGGGCGATGTTCCCGTGGCAGTCGGAGCCCGGGCGCATCGGCCTCGATCTGACGCGATGGGAAGAATGATGCGGCTCGTGCGTTTTTTCTGTGCTTGAGATCGCCCCAACGGCGGATGGAGCGGAGACCCCTCATGGCAAGCGATTGCCGCGCTTGCGCGCTGGCTTCGATGGATTCGTGGTACTCGTGGGAGGCCCGTCGAACAGCCCGCGTCGTGAGCCCCTGCAAGGAATGGTCCCTGCGGCGCGAGTCATGGTCGCGTGCGGGACGCGCCGGGCGATTGCCGCGGGTGGTGCGCTCGCGGCGTCACTTCGCGCACGCCGTGCGTCATTCGGCCTCGACGACCGGGCAGCCCCAGCCGTCGTAGATGCCGCCCGCCGCCTCCGCCGCGGCCCACGCGGCGCTCGTGCGCGGGAAGACCTCCTCAATGTCCGGTCGCCCCTTATGGGTGAAAGTCACGACGATCTCTCCGTCCTCGTCCGTCTCGGTGCCGGCGTGGGTGAAGCCCAGCTCGCCGAGTCCAGCGACGAACGCCTCAGAGTTTTCCGCCGAGTCAAACGCGACTTCGTGCGTGAACTCGCGCTCCTTGGACGCATCGTCGCCCTGCTCCTGCAAGGACATCAGCACCCGGATGTCGTTGTTCCATATCACTTCTTCTGCGGTGGGCAGAAGATCGTTGAACTGCTCCCCCTCCGGGTCCTTGGACGACGATGCGCTGAGCGGGAACTGCGGATGGGTGCCCGCCAAGCCGCGGCACAGGTTCGCCAGCGGCTTGTCCGTGCCGGCGTACGCGAACCACGTGAACCGGCCGCCGGTGCTCAGGCGCGCCACGATCCGACCCCCCGGCAGCGTTTCTACCGCCGAGGCCAGTGCATCCTCGAAGTCATCGAGCGCTTCGTCGCTCGTGTCCTCGCTCGGCAGGCCCGACTCATCGGGAGAGGGCATGGGCGCGCTGAAGCGGATGCAGTACGCCGCGTCGGAATCCCCGGCCTCGAACGATTCATCCACCAGCACCGTCGCCGGCTTCTCGTCGATGAACCGCATGTACACCTGCCAGGTGTCCTCGTGGTCGTGGTCGTGCCCGCAGCCGCAGTTGTCGTGATCGTGCATGGGGGGAGGGTAGCCCCCCGCCCCAGGGAAACCCGCCGGGTCGAAATCGGAACAACAATCGTCCGTATGGAGAACGCACTCACCCCGCTTCCGTTCCGCGCCGCCGAGCGACCCCGCCCCGGAGACCCCGTGCTCGTCCAACGCCGGGGTTATGCCCATGCCGCGCTCTACGTGGGGCGGGCGGTGATCGACGAGGCGGCGGGGATCCGGCGCATCGCCGAAGACATGGTGGTTCACCTGGACGGCAAGGCGACGGACCCCAGGGTCGCGCTCTCGCCTTTCTCCGAGGTGGTCGGGGACGGCGTGTGGACCGTGCCGCGCGTGCAGCCGGCCTTCCCCGCCCCGGTCATTGTGCAGCGGGGGCTTGGGAAGGTCGGCAGGCCGGGGTACAACCTCTTCCACAACAACTGCGAGCACTTTGTGTCCTGGTGCATCACCGGGGAGGCGCGAAGCCCCCAGATCGATCACCTGAAGCGCGTCGCGACCAAGGCCGCGGGCCTGACCCTCGCGGCAGCGGGCACCGCGCTCGCCCTCGCCGCAGGAGCACGGGCCGCCGGCACCCGGGCGGCGCGACGGGGAACCGGGCGTGAAGTACACTGACCACATGGTTACGGGAGCAGGACTGGCCGTATTGAGCGACGCGGGTTTGGCAAGCCTGGTCGCGTGCGCTGTTGCCTCGGAGCGCGGATGCGCGGATGCGCCGGCGCTGGTGCTGTGGGCGGGCGATGCCGAGGATGGGCTTGTGCGCGAGGCCGCGGCTCGCCAGGCCGAACTGTTCAACCTGCCCTTCGCTGCCGTCACACTTCCGGGGTGCGGGCGAGGTTCCGCCCCGGCCGAGTCGATGTTGCTGCTCTCAGCCGGGTACGAGGCTGCGCGCCGAGGCGCTCGCGAACTTGTCTGGCCGGTTCAGCCCGGTGGCTCGGAGCCAGGCGATTGGCCCGAGCTCGATCACCTTGCGGCGTGCGTCGATCGCGCGCTGCTTGTCTCTCGGCTCGTCGCGCTGGATGCTGAGACCCACCAGCGGCCGGACTTCCGCATCTCCACGCCCCACGTCGACCTGACCGACCGCCAGATGGCGGACCTCGCGGCAGACCTCGGAGTCAACCCTCAAACCTGCTGGTGGTGGGGGCGGGAGACCGACGAGGCGAAACGCGAGTCTGCGCGCTGGACGGGCCTGATGCAGTCCTACGGCCTTGTGCGAGTCTGACGACCATCGTAAGTCGGGTCATCCTCGTGGCCCGTGTCAGAAGTTCCATGACAGAGAAACGGCGTGAATGCAGGTGGTTTCTGCATTTCTGGCAAAGGTGAACTTCGAGTTCAGGCCACTAGTTTTCGGGCTTTGGAGGAGCCGATTGTGGGCTTGACGCAGGTTCTACGGCCGGCACTCTGATCGCCATGTGGCAGTACTTGCAGCGCACTGTCTTGCCGCGCGCCCCTTCGGGTACCGCCAGCACTCGGCGGCACCGGATGTTTGGGCACATGATGCGGATGCTCTTTTCGGCGGTCATTGCAGTTGCTCCCCTCGTCCATCGGCGCTTCGGCAGCGCGCCATCGGCGGGCTCGCAAACCCCGCTCGCAACGCCCGCGTTCTCTACCTGCTGTTCGGTTTTCACCCCGGAACAGGGGGGGGGCCGCTCGCCGCGACGGCCCCTAGGCTTCGCGTCCCTGCGGAGGTCTCTTCACCCATGGCGCAAGGCACCTCAACCGCGGTCGTCGGCCTCCAGTGGGGCGATGAAGGCAAGGGCAAGCTCGTGGATCTGCTTGCCCCCGCGCACCATGCCGTCGTCCGATACAACGGCGGAGCCAACGCCGGGCACTCGGTCGTGGTGCGGGGCGAGCGCTTCAGCCTGCATTTGGTTCCTTCGGGCATTCTGCACCCGGGGGTGCTGGCGGTGGTGGGGAACGGTGTGGTGGTGGACCCGGAGAAGTTGCTCGACGAAGTCAGGGGCCTGGAGGCCCGGGGCGTGGATACGTCGGGCCTGGTGCTCTCCAGCCGCGCTCATGTTGTGATGCCCTACCACAAAACTGAAGATGCGCTTCGAGAAGAGGAGCTGCGCACGGCTCAGGATTCCGCCGCCGCCGGTCGGGGCGTGCTGCGCGTGGGTGAGATCGGCACGACGAAGCGGGGCATCGGTCCGGCCTACGCCGACAAGGCATACCGGGCGTCCGCGATCCGGGTGGGAGACCTGCTTCGGCCCGATGTGCTCGCGGGCAAAGTCGAGATTGCGTGCGTCTTCAAGAACGCGCTGTTCAAGGGCCTCGGGGGTTCCCTGCCTCCGTGCGACCCCCACAGCCTCACCGCGGCGCTGCTCGAGCAGGGAGAGCGTTTGAGGGCGCGCATCCGTGACACCACGGCGCTCCTTCACGACATGCTCGCGCAGGGCAAGCGCGTGCTCTTCGAGGGCGGCAACGCGACTCTGCTCGACGTAGACCACGGCACATATCCCTTCGTCACGAGCTCGTCGTGCTCGGCGCTGGGGATCGGCCCGGGCACCGGCGTGCCCATGAACCGGATCGGGTCGGTCCTGGGCGTCTGCAAGGCCTATTGCACTCGCGTGGGCGCCGGGCCCTTCCCCACCGAGCAGATCAACGAGGCGGGGAATCGCATCCGCGAGCGTGGGCGCGAGTACGGCACCACCACCGGGCGCCCGCGCCGCACCGGCTGGCTTGACCTCGTCGCCCTGCGATACGCGGTGATGATCAACGGCGTCACCGGGATCGCGCTCACCATGCTCGACGTGCTTGCCGGGTTTGACGAAATCCCTGTGTGCGTCGCGTATGAACGCAATGGTGAACGCACGGATCGCTTCCCCCCCGACGGGCACGACCTTCGAGAATGGACACCTGTCTACGAACGTTTGCCGGGATTCGGCCAGGAAATTACCGGGGCGCGATCTCGCAAAGACCTTCCGGCGAACGCGGCGGAGTACGTGGCGTACGTCGAGCGCGCCGTCGGCGTCCCCGCGCAAATCGGGAGCGTGGGTCCGGACCGAGAGCAGACCATCCACGCCTGAGCCGATCGACCCAGCGGGCCCACGCCTGTCCACACACCCATGACTTCCACCACGCCGTCAGCCGCGATTGAATCACCCTGGGCCCGCGATCCCGAAGCGCTCGGAATTGTCGCTCGGATGCGCGAGACCAACCCCAAGGCCGACCCCCTCTCCCGCTTGCCCGATGTTCACCCGGGGCGGGTTCCCCGGCACATCGCGATCATCATGGACGGCAACGGACGGTGGGCAGAGCAGCGCGGCTTCCCGCGCATGTTCGGGCACCGCACCGGCGCCGGCAGCGTCCGGGCGGTCGTCGAAGAGGCCGGGCGCTGCGGCGTCGAAGTGCTCACGCTCTACTCGTTCTCGCTGGAGAACTGGAAGCGTCCTACGGAAGAAGTCCAGGCCCTGATGGACCTGTGCGTGCTGTACTGCGAGAGCGAGCGCGAGGCCCTCGCGCGCGAAGGAGTGCGATTGAAGGTGCTTGGGCGAGAGGCGGGATTGCCCGGAGATGTCCTCCGGGCGCTCCGCAGCGTGGAAGAGGCCACGGCCCACGTCAAGGGCCCCACGCTCGCACTCGCGCTCAATTATGGGGGCCGGGCGGAAATCCTTGATGCCGCGCGGTCGCTCTGCCGCGATGCGAGAGCGGGCGCGATCGACCCAGAACGGCTTTCCGAGGCTGACCTCGCCGGGAGGCTTTATTCCGCCGGCCTGCCCGACCCGGACCTGCTCATCCGCACGGCGGGCGAGATGCGCGTGAGCAACTTTCTGCTCTGGCAGATCAGTTATGCCGAGATTCACGTCACCGGCGCGCTCTGGCCCGACTTCCGCGAAGCGGAGTTGCACCGGGCGATCCGCGACTACGCGTCGCGGAGCCGACGCTTCGGGGCGCTGGATCCGGGGATGCCGAGTTCCAATACGCCCTGATGCCGCGATGGCATCGCGCCTGAGTCCCACAGAAACACGGGGCGAAATACCTGACACACTGCTACCGAACTGGCTCAAACCGGGGACTTTGGGTAAGCCGACCCCATCGTCCGCGCGAATTCCCTCAAAATGGCGTCAAGACCCTTTGCTTTTTTTGACAAACACGACTTTTTGGACTTGCAACCCATTTTCGGCCCAGTTACCATTTACTTGGGTCAGGAACGAATAGTCTCGTTCCGCTTGTGTGAGAGAGAGTCGGGAGAACGCGGTTCTCCCTCGTTCAAAGTGAGGAGAAGACAAGATGAAGAAGTCCCTGTTTGTGGCTGCGCTTGCGGGCGCGGCGATGGCGGCCTCGGCTCAGAACTCGGTCACGTTTGTGCTGACCGCGACGAACCTGACCGACAACCTCCGTGGCACCAACGCCCTCCCCGGCGACGTGTTCCGGATCGAAATCAGCGCGATCCACACGGGCATGTCGCTTGGCCTCGCCAAGTTTGACCTCGCCTTCGACGGCAGCTCGCCGGCCCAGGGCAACTTCACCGAGTCCGGCGCACCCGTTTTCAACCTGGGCGCGGACATGGGCCGTCACCCCTTCATGCGCAACGCCGTCTCCGACCGTCCCGTCGGTTCTCCCACGGGCGCCTCGGCCATGACTGCCTTCGTTTCCGATGCGGACACCTGGACGCTCTCCGACGCCGCGGCCTCGGGCATTGACTTGGCCACATTCCCGCCCACCGCCAATCTGCTGGTCGGCATCGACCCGATCTCTTCGGGCGAGGCGTTCTACGCCTTCGGCTACACCTATGACGGCGGCACGGACACCATCAGCATGGTGATCCGCGGCGCTTCTCGCCTGTTCCGCAGCGCCACTGACGGCTCGGGCGCGACCGTCTCCTCCCCGATCGTTGAGAACGACATCGTCATCACCCCGGCGCCCGCCAGCCTGGCCCTCCTCGGCCTCGGCGGTTTCGCCGCGGCCCGTCGTCGTCGCGCTTGAGCGATGCCGCACGGCCGGTTGACGAGCGGGGAGACTCGTCAGTCTGATGCATCTGTTTCGTTCTGACTCGCAGAGTTTCCGCAGCCCTCGGTCGAAAGACCGGGGGCTGTTCTTTGTCCAGCTTGGCAATGTCGCATCCGTGGATTCTGCGCCGCCCGGCGCGGTTTGACCCCGTGCGGGCCGAACTCACGGGCGCGCGCCCCCCAACTCTGCCCGGGTTCTGGTGATGCGGACCCTGAGCGCCGTGCCGAACGGCGGCGCTCGTCGCGAGTCGACATAGAAAAGCGGAGCCTGCACGGATGAATCGTGATGGACGACCTCGCTCAGGCCGATCGTTTCGCCCCCAAACGTGCACAGCCCGATGAACTCTCCCGCCATGTCCGCGTCGTACCAATCGCGCCCCTGCCGATGCACGATGCGCGAGCCGCCGAAGACGAATGACCACGCGCGAGATCCCTCAGCATCGAGCAATGAGGGCCCTGCGGGCCCGCCAAGCCGTACCCATGCGAACGGGTGAACCAGTTCCGTCGCGTGCCCGGGGTCGCCCATGACGAACCGCACATCCACGGCGTCGCCTTCGGGGGCGACGGGCACTGGCATGCCGCCGGGGCCGGATACATACCCGCCGGGATGACCGGGGGTGAAGCCGAGCGCGAGCATCGCCGCATGGACGTGCGATGGCGCGGCGAGTGTCACCGCGAGCGACTCGTGCTCCTTGCTGTCGGGCGTGCAGACGATCTGCTCCAACAGCGTGTCGGGCTCTTCCGGGTGGTGGAAGTCCCATCGCACTTCTGCGTCGAACTCCACCGCGCCGAGCTTCGGGTTCACGCGTACATGCGGAAAAAGCTCGGTCCAGGTTCCCGGCTCGTTCGACGTCTGGCACCCGGCGAGCCAGGCACAGAGCAGCGCCGCGCCGACGGGCACCAGGGCTTCGGCGTGCCGGTTGGCCCTTCTAGGCATGGGCGGTCTCGTGGGTCGCGACGAGCTTCCGGAAGGCTTCGCCTCGCTTCTCGAAGTTCTCAAACTGGTCCCACGAGGCACACGCCGGGCTCAGCAGAAGCACATCGCCTGGGCGGGCGCGGGCGAAGGCGGCCTCCACGGCCCTTTCGAGCGTTCCGCAAAGCGTGACTCGCGCCGCGGTTGCCGCGAGCGCTGGGCCCGTCGCGCCGATGGCGTACACCCCCGCGAGACGGTCGGCGAGCCGGGCCACGGGTGAGAGATCGGAGCCCTTGTCATACCCGCCTGCGATCAGGTGCACGCGGGACTGGTCCGGCGCAAAGGCATCGATCGCCAGCAGGCAGGATTCGGGCGTCGTGCACTTCGAGTCGTTATAACAGCGCACGCCGCTGTGATCCGTCACATGCTCCAGACGGTGCGCCAGGCCGCCGAATGCCGCGAGCGCCGGCGCGACCGCGGCGGCGGGCGCCTCGGGCAAGGCCGCACGCACCGCGGCGATGGCCATCGCGGCATTGAGGCGATTGTGAGCGCCAGGCACGCGCAGCGCGGGCAGCCCCTCGGCGTTCGGGGGCCCGACGGCGACCCGCGCCACGCCGCCGGGAATAGTCCAGTTCTGCACCGAGGCGCCGAGCACGGCGCTGGCCCCCGGGGCCATGCCGGCGAGCAGATTCTGCTTGCACGCCCGATAATGATCGAGTTCAGCGTGCCAGTCGAGGTGGTTGGGGCTGAAGTTTGTCACGACGGCCGCGCGCGGACCGATCGGCCCCAGCCAGTGAAGCATGGCGCTCGAGAGTTCGAGCACCAGCCAGGGAGGGGCGGGGGCGTCCAGTTCGTCGGCGTGGGCGAGCAACGACCCGCCGAGATTGCCCCCGATGACTACGCGCTCGCCGAGAGCAGTCAGCGCAGCGCCGATCATGCTCGTCGTGGTGCTCTTGCCCGCCGAGCCGGTGACGCCGAGGACGCGCGACCAGTCCCGGATGCGTCCGCAGAGAAGTCCGATCTCGGTGGTCACGGGCACGCCGGCTTCGACCGCCGCGCGAAGATAAGGGTTCTGCCAGGGGCGAGGCACGGCGGGGTTGGCGACCACCAGATCGACCTGCCGGAAGTCGGCCTCGTCGTGCCCGCCGAGCCGGAGCGTGACCGCACCGTCTCGAACGAGCGGTTCGAGTGCTGCCAAAGGGTCGTTCAGCCGCGAGGCCGGTTCCGTATCGGTTACGAGCACGTGCGCACCGTGTGATGCGAGATACCTCGTGACGCCGAGGCCACCCCCGAAGCGCCCGAGCCCCATGACGGTGATCCGCCGACCTGAGAGCCTGTCGTGAATCGTGCGGTCCATCGCGAGATCCCCGGGAAGACAGAGCGCGTGCGGGGCGGGCTGGTTCCGCCACTCTACCGCGCCGCGCCGGTCGCTGCGGGGCGCGACCGAGAGATGTCGCGCCGGATCCAGTCCGCGTAGTCGCCGAGAAGCCCGCGCGCGCACGGCCCCGGCGCGCCTTCACCGACGGGCCTGCCGTCCAGCTCGACAACCGGAAGGACCATCGAAAGCGTGCCGAGCAGGACGATTTCGCTGGCGAGGGCCAGTTCGGCCTCCCGCACCGGACGCGATTCGATATCGGGTCGAATCTCCATCAGCACATCGCGCGTCACGCCCGCGAGGATTGAGACCGAATCGAGCGAAGGTGTGACCAGCCGCGTGCCGCCCGGCGCGGGCAGGGCCAGCACCACGTTGGTGCTGCTGGCCTCGGCGACGAGCCCCCGCTGGGTAAACAGCACATCGGGCGTGCCGCGGGCCTGCGCATGAAGCACGCCCAGCACGTTGCCCATCAGAGAAATGCTCTTGAGGCGCCCGCGCGACCACCGCGGATCCGGCATCGTGACCAACCGGGCTGACCCGGGTACCGACGCCGTGCTCAGGCCAGGGGCGGGCGCGGCGTATCCAAACACAGTGGGGGACATCGGGCCATCGGGCAGGCGAGAGCGCACGTTGCGTCCCGGCTCCGGCTCGCCCCGCGTCACCTGCCAGTACACAAACGCATCGCGGAGGTTGTTCGCCTCGAGCAGCGCGTATGAGGCCGCGTGAAGCGACGCGGCGTCAAACTCGATACCCGCAGCGCGCAGACCTTCGTTCATCCGGCGGACATGCCCAGGCATGGCGATCAGGTGACCGTCGAACGAGCGCAGGCCCTCATACACCCCGTCGCCGAACAGGAAGCCTCGGTCGAAGACCGAGATTCGTGCCTGGTCTCGGGGGATGAGTCGGCCGTTGAGATGCACGATCATGGGGGCAGCGTATCGGCGCGGCCCGCCCCGGACCGTGAGCCTTTCGGGGGGTAGCGACCCGCCGTGCTCGCCGCAGTCGGCCGATACCATGCCGCCGGGGCCCCGTGGCGGAACGGCAGACGCAGCGGACTTAAAATTCGCGATCCCTCATCGGGATGTGTGGGTTCAAATCCCACCGGGGCCACTTGGTTTTTGCGGTTATTGCCGTGTTTTGCGGCGGTTTCGTGTTCGCCGCGAAAGTGGCCGTTCAGTCCCCCACGATCGCCCTCAGAGTCCTCCGAGCCACCCAATTCCGCCGAGCCAGACGCCGAGCTTTTTGTGCCGTTGTCCGAGCCGTTCCTGCCGGCGAACGTCGGCGACAAATCCGGCAGAGCCGACAGGGCCCGGGCCTCATCCTCCCGCTTGCTGTGGCTGTAACGGTCCATCGTGAGCGTTATGGTCGAGTGACGGGCAAGGGCCTGGGCCGTCTTCGGGTGCACGCCGCCGTTGGCGAGGTTGGTAATGAACGTGTGCCGGAGTGCGTGGAAGTCGACCACGCGGTCCTGGGCATCGCGGACCGGAATGCCCGCCGCCTCCAGGTCCACCCGAATGACGCGAGCGAGTTCCTCCCGCCGCGGGAAAAGGAACACCGGCTGGTCCGGGTCCCGCTCCTGGAAGTACTCATGGAGCATGGCGGCCGTCGACTGGAGAAGGGGCAGGGTGTCGTCCCGGCGGTGCTTGGAGTAGGCCGCAAGCACCGTCACCGTGGCGACATCGCCACCGAGGTCAAAGGACCGGGGCGTGAGGCTCCTGAGCTCGCCGGCCCGGAGCCCAGTCTCGACGGCCAGGCGGTAGAGGATCGCCCGGTCAGAGCCGGTGAGCCTCCAGCAGATGACGCCGTCCTTGTCCTTGCCGAAAAGCTCGCGGCCATCCCGGGCCGCGGCGATTAGCTTCCGGAGTTCCTCTTCGGTGAGAGCCCGCCTCTGGTAGCGGCGGTCCGTGAGCACGTTCAAGATGTCCATGTGCGACACGGGAGAGAACGTGGCCCTGCGGTCCTTGACCATCCAGCGGCAGCACGCGTTGACCCACGGGCGACGAAACCCAGCCGGGCTGTTCGCGGCCATTGTTCGACGGGGACTCTGGCATCATCTGTCTCTTCGGGACGAGGACCTGGCCCGAAGAGCCTTGAGAAGAGCCTGCGAAGAAGGGCCCAGAGAGAGGGGACTGTCCGAAGTCCCAGCGAAGGTGGACACCTGGGAGGATCCCGAGCGAGTTCGGGAACTTATCGCATGCTCCCTGGGACTGGAAAGGCTTTCAAGTGACCGATAAGTCCTTTTTCCCACAATCCCACTTGACCACAGTGGGAAAGTGGGCGATACTTGTTGCATGGCAAGGACGAGCACACTCACCAAGAACACCGACTCCAAGGGGCGCATCACGCTCGGAGATTCGTTCAGGAATCGCACCATGCTGGTTGAGCAGCGTGGTGACGAGATCGTGCTGCGGCTGGCTCGCGTCATCCCGGAAGGTGAGGCCTGGCTGTACGAGAACGAAAAGGCCTTGGGCTCCGTTCGACGTGGCCTCAAGCAGGCCAAGGCCGGGAGGTTCGCGAAGAACGGCCCGGACCTCGATTCGGCCAAAGCACTTGCCGACCAACTCCAGGACGACTGATGGCCTTCACGCCGAAGTGGACCGACGAGGCGGATGCCACGTTCCGCGAGCTTCAGGCTTCGGCGGTGGCATCTTTCCGGAACCGCCAGAAGAACAAGAAGGCCAAAGCCTCCAAGGGGGAAGGACTCTTCAAGCAGGCCGAGAAGTGCGTGCGGCTGCTGCTAGAGAATCCGAAGCACCCCAGCCTTCACACTCACGAATACGACTCCATCGAGAACCCCTACGACAAGAAGGGGAAGGTGTTTGAGGCGTATGTCCAGAACCGCACGCCGGGTGCGTACCGACTGTTCTGGTGCTACGGGCCGGGGAAAGGCGAGATCACGCTGATCGCGATCACTCCTCATCCGTAAGCGGCTGGGGACTTCGTTCATCGAGTGACGGCGTCAGGCGCTGCCATCTGTCTAACTGTCAGAAAAGCGGATACGTTTTTCTGACAAGCGAAGGCCGGAGAGAACCCAGGTCATGAGCGTGGTCTGGGTTCTCTCCCGTTTTCCGATCGAAGTTCTAGCCTAGGCATTCAGCGATGGGCACGGCGCGGCGCTTCACCGGTCGGGATTCTCTTTATGTCCCAAGTGTGCCCCCAACGCCCCGCCGACAACGACTCCAAGGGGACCGAATGCTGAGCCGAGCAGAGCTCCCAGTCCGGCGCCCGCCAGCGCACTCTGAGTCCTCACCGTCTTCCTCGCCCTTCGGTTGAGTGGAGCTCGACTGCGTCCGTTCTCAGCACGGCATGAGCGAGTCGAGCGGGCCTGCTTGCCACGGTTACAAGGGATGCAGGCCGCGTAGAGGTTGTTCATCCGTTCTGTGCCCCCGCAGGCCCTCGGAACGGAGTGCTCGACCTCCCATGCCCCTTTTCGGCCATGGTCGGCGTAGTTCGAGTAGGCGAGCTTCTTCGAGCACAAGTGGCAATAACCGGAAGTGCGGTCGTAGATTGCTCCCAGCTGTTCTTCTGTCCAGGCCATTTCGGCTCTCCAGGTGGCATTTGCCGGAAACCCCAGCGAAAATCGGCTTTAGGGAGCGGACAATTCCAGCCGATGTTGACAGAATCAGGAAACTGTCGTATTCTGTCAACGTAGACAGAATATGGGCCTATACTGTTCCTGTCAACAAAAGGGACGAGATGATCGGAGAACGCATCAAGCAAGCCAGAATCGCAGCCGGGATGACCCAGGACGAAGTCGTCGCCGCGCTCGCCGAGCTCGAACAGCCGCTGACAAAAGCGGGGCTGTCGAAGTACGAGCGTGGAGGCAGCACGCCAAAGCCGACACTGCTTCGCTCCTTGGCCCGAATCTTCGGCGTCACCGCCGACTTTTTTCTCGAATCTCCCCATGTGCGGGTTGAGTGGCTTGCGTTCAGAAAAGCAAAGTCGCTCGGCAAGACCCAGGAGGAGCAGATCAAGACCATTGCGGCTTCCCAAGTCGAAGCGTTCGTGACTCTTTGCCGCGCCCTGGAACCATCTCGCGTTCCGTCAACGCCCGAGAAGATCAAAGTGCGGAGTGTTGTGGACGTAGAGAAAGCGGCCAGCTCACTCCGCGATCAGTGGCGCCTCGGCGATCAGCCCATCGAGAGCGTCACCACGGCCATCGAAGACAGCGGAGGCATCGTCCTTGAAATGGGCGGCCAAGAGGATTTGTTCGACGGGCTGTCGGGCTGGGCTGATGACTCTACTCCTGTCGTTGTGGTGAGTTCGAGCGTGTCCGATGACAGGCGGCGATTCAGCCTCGCTCACGAGTTGGGGCACCTGTTCATGGACGTTGGCAAGGTGGACGCGAAGACAGAAGAGCGACTCGCCCACCGATTCGCTGCCGCCTTTCTGGTCCCAGCGAGCACTGCACGACGGGAGCTAGGCGAGAAGCGTCGGCACCTGGATTTTCGCGAGTTGGCGATGCTGAAACTCAAGCATGGCTTGAGCATGGCCGCGTGGATTTTCCGCGCTTCCGATCTGGCAATCATCGACGAGCCACACGCTCGAACACTCTTTGCGGAGTTGAGTGCGAAGGGTTGGCGAAAGGAGGAGCCGGTGAAGTTTGTTGGTCGCGAGCAACCGCTCCGCCTGCGTCAGTTGACCGTGCGGTCTTTGGCCGAAGGGCTGTTGACGCGCACCCAAGCCGAGCGGATTTGTCCGAGTGCCCTTCAGGACCTGACTGAAGAGCGTCCTTCTGTTCCCAGCAGCATGGATGCGAGAACCCTCATGAAGCTGCCCAAGGCAGAGCGGGAGCGGCTCATGGAGCAAGCTGCCACCTTGGTCGAGAGCGACTATGGCGCAGGCGGCAGCCTCACTGGGTTCGACGCACTGGGGAAGACGCAGCGGACTTAAAATCCGCGGCCCGAAAGGGCATGTGGGTTCGACTCCCACCGGGGCCATGTTGGAGTGCCGCGGCGCGTCGGCCTGGAGCGCGGCTGGTGACAATGCCGTGACGCGCGAGGAGTCAGGCCGCGCCTGTCTTGAGGGGTGTCGCAGAGGCCCCGACCAGTCGCTCGGGTCGCGTCGGACGGGAGCAGCGTGGGGTCACGCTGAAGCCGGACCGGACGAAACTGTCAGGGCGCCACCCGGAACGACGGTCTTGGCGCAGGAGTTTGTGAACGCTAACATCGGATGCGGGCGCCGGACGCTCGGTGCCCCCGAAGGAGGGTGAACATGGTCCGGAGCGGTGCGGCAATCGTGGCGAGCCTGGGGTTTGTGCTGGGCGGGTGCCAGGCGCCGCCCACGGGCACCAGTTCCGGGCGAGTCCCCGCCGGGTGGAGCACCCCCGCCGAGGCGGGCGATGCGCGCCCCTTGCCCGACGACTACCTGTCATTCGTCGATGTGTGGTGTCAGGCTTTGGTGCGTGATCTGCCCGGGGTGCCGGCGTTCGCCAACCTGCCTTACCGGGCGACCATTCTCTTCGGCGACATCTACAACCGGACTGACATCATCTCCAGTACCGAGTTTGAGGCGATCCGCAAGAAGATGCAGGTCACGCTCATGCAAAGCGAGACGTTCAACAACAACTTCCGGTTTCTCATCAGCCGGGCACATCTCGACGAACTGCGCCGGCGCGAAGTCAACACGCCGGTTGAGCAGCAGCGATTCGATGAGGATCACACCTACCTGCTCAACGGCACGATGTACCGGATCAGCCGGGGCGATACCCACCTGTACATGATCACGTACGAGCTCGTGAACTTCCGCACGGGCGAGATCGTCTGGACGCGGGACTACGAGGGTAAGCGCTACGGGCGATATTGAGCGCCGGCCTGGTCGCGACGAGGGTCGCTCTGCGTGATTCGGTTCGACGCCGGCTCGCGCGAGTGAGGTCCGTACGCAGGTGCGGCAGGAGTGAGGATCATGGGCGGGGTGGCGATGAAAGCGCGGCGGGCGGCGGCCGGTCTCGCCAACGCATGGCCCGCAGCCGCGTTGGGCGTGTGCCTCATGTCAGGCGCCGGCGGGTGCGCCGGCCCCGGAGGTTCGACACGCCTGCGCGTCGACGATTTCGAGGCCACGACCGCGGCGATTGCGGCGGACCTGCGGTCCGCGAGCTTCCTGGCCGGGCGTGATGCGGCGAGTGAACCCTGGACGGTCTCCATCGACAAGGCCGTGAACCTCTCCAGCGATGTGATCTCGGAGTCGGAGCGCTGGTACATCGTGCAGCGCGTGCGGTCGGGTCTGCCCATGCTGAGCCTGAGCCGCGAGCGCAACATTGCGTTCGTGATTCCTGCTGAGACCTGGCGCCGCGTGATGGGAGATGATCCCGGCGAAGTGCCCCAGGACCCGGGGCGAGCCCCCACCCACCAGATGCGCGCCGAGTTCCGTTCCATCACGCGGACCGCCGGGCTCGACCGGACTGATGCCTATGTCGTGTTCTACGCCATCACCGACCTGCGCACGGGCACGGAGGTGTGGAACGGGGAGTACACCTTCAAGCGGGCCGCGCGCGGGCGCGCGTGGGACTGATCGGCGCATGCGCGGCGCGCGGAAACAACTCCGGGCCGAACGCCCGGCACGCCGGCTGCGGGCGTGCGTGGGGTTGCTCGTGCTTCTGCTGAACGGGGGCGGGTGTTCGGGGGGTGGGCCGGATTATGCACTCCGCGATCAGATGGCGCGTGGTGAGTTCGGTTATGCCCGGGGGCGAGCAGTCGCACAGCGGGGCAGCGGCCGCGAACTGCTGCCGCTCCTCAATCTCGGCATGGCCAACCTCGCCGACGGCCTCGCGCCCGAGAGCGAGGCAGTCTTTGGCGAGGTGTACGAGATCCTGCGCATGCGCGATGTGAACGCGGGGGCGCGCCTTGCCTCGCGCGTGATGTACGAAGGAGTGACGTACTTCAAGGGAGAACCCTTCGAGCAGGCCCTGGCGTACTGCGCCGTCGCGGTGCAGAAGGCGAGCATCGGCGACTTTGACAACTGCCGCGCCGCGGCGATCTCGAGTCTCGAACTCCTGGATGAGTACGACGCGTTCCGCGGGCTCTCGCCGGCGCCGCCCAGCGGCTTCGCATACGCGGTGCAGCGCAACGGCTTTGCGCTCGGTTATGCGCTCGCGGGCATCGGGGCCTTCGGCATGGGCCGCGGCGAGGAGGCCGAGGACTATCTCCGGCGGGCCGCGGAGATCAACCCGGACCTTGGTGTTATCTCGGGAGCGCTGCGCCAGGGCGCAAACACCATCTTCATCGTCGACGCAGGGCTCGGCCCGGTGAAGGACGATGTCGGCGGGGCGGCGGTCTTTCTCGCCCGCACGCCCGGCGATGACCGCCGGATCGAGGCGAGGGTCTCTCACGGGACGGGGGGACGCTACGCCCAGGCGCTGGACGTCAACCCGTTCAGCCGGCGCTATTCGTGGGATGAACTCCGCACGGCCCGGGGCGTGAAGCGCGCGGTTGGAGAGGGGCTGGTCATCGGCGGCGCGGTGGTGGCCTCGACGAGCGACGATGATGAAGCGAAGCTCGCGGGCTTGGCGATGATCCTGGCCGGCGCACTCACCCAGCTCTCATCAAGCGCCGACCTGCGGCAGGTGGATACGTTCGCGCAGCGCACGTACATCGTGCCGGTCAGCGTCGAAGGGCCCGGAACCTCGGTTGAACTCGAGGTTCTGGGCGGGCGCGGCTCGGGTGTGACGCTCGTCGGCCTTTCTCCTCCGCGCGGGGCGCTGCAGGTTCGCTATGTCCGCCTGCCGTTGGGCGAGGCCCGGTGGGCTCGGGAGGGGCGGTTGCTCTACCACCCCGATGCCATCGACGAGCACGTGCCCGGCGATGACCTGCCGTACATCCTCGGGGGTCGGGACGTCCGCACGCCCTCCCATGACGTGCTTGCCGACTACCAGCGCGCCGGGAATCTCGCGGGACTCACCCTTGCGGACCTGATGGAGATGTACCGGGCCGAAGGCATCCGCGTGGGCACGGACGGGGCGGGGGGGCGCATCGGGCGGCACGTGCTCGAGGGCGGCACATGGCTCTTCACCCCGCAGGCGGGCACCGTGGGGCACACCCGCCTGTTTACCCGGCCCGCGCCGCCGTACCGGCCCAGGTCGGCGCTGGTCCGCGACTGGATCGCCACACACCCCCGGCGCGCCGATGAATGACCGGGACGCAAGCACAACGCACCCGCGCACCCGCGCGGAAGGAGGATGATCGATGATTCGTTACGCAACGCTGTGTGCCGCCGCCGGGGCTGTGCTCGTCGCCGCGGGCTGTCAGCGCAACGTCGCGCCCCCGGCGGGCTACGGCGACCCCGTGCACGGAGCGAACTACCCCCGTGTCGTCATGCTTGACGGCCTTCAGCAATGGGTCGTGTACGATGCGCCACGCATCACCCGCGAAGGCACGCTGGATGTGGCGATGGCGATCCGCAACGTGTCGGACCGCGAAATCAACGCCCAGTACCGCTTCCGCTTTCTTGACGGTACGGGCGTGCCCGTGGGCCCCGAGCCCGAGTGGCAGTACGTGCGTCTGCCCGTGAAGGCGCGCGAGTTCATCCGTGCCACAGCGCTCGACACGCGGGCGCTCGACTGGGAGCTCCAGGTACGACCGGCGCGGTGACACTCGATGCACGTGTCTGACACGCGCACGTGGTGCCGACCCGAGAGCGGGCCGGGTGCGCTTGCGCAGTCCGTGTCGACGCCGTGAAGCCCGCGTGCGAGCGATCCGCTCAGGCGAACTTCGTCTGCCCCGGGATCGCCACGGGGGGAACGGGGATCATCCCCTCGTAGGACGCCGGGGTGAGGTCTTCGGTCGAGTTCAGCGCCTGCTCGAATGTCACGGTCTGGCCGGTGTACGCGGCCATGCGCCCCATGATCGCCATGAGCGTGCTCCGCAGCATCCAGTCCCCGTCGTTGATGGGGCTGTTGTTGCGGATCGATGCAAAGAGTGCATCATGCTCGTTCTGGTACATGTCGCGGCGCGGGCCGTCGTACTTCCACACCGGCTTGTCGTCAAGGTCGAGCAGGTCGTGCTGCGGCACCCAGCCGTTGATGACCGCGCGACCCTTCGTGCCGAAGATGTAGTCGGTGTTGTCGCTCGGGCACCCGTCGATCTGCCGGCACGTATGGAAGCCGCGCCGCCCCTGGCCGTACTCGTACACGACCGCGAAGTGGTCGAAGACGTGCCCGCTCTCGGGCCCCTTGCGAGCCGCCCGGCCGCCCAGCGAGACGCACCGCACCGGGTTCTCATCCCCCATCGCCCACGACAGCCGGTCGATGCTGTGCACGGCCTGCTCGACGATGTGGTCGCCGCTGACCCACGTGAAGTGCCACCAGTTCCGCATCTGGAACTCGAAGTCGCTCCATTCCGGCTTGCGCGGGCGCGGCGACAGGGTGCCCGTGTGGTACGTGGTGTGGGCGGCCATGATGCGCCCGATCGCCCCCGCGTTGATCCGCTCGAACGCCGCCCGCTCCGCATTCCCGTAGCGCCAGCAGAACCCGGAAACCAGCGCCAGGTTCTTCTCCTTTGCGAGCTTCGCGGCGGCCATCGCCTTGCGCACCCCGGGCCCGTCCACGGCCATGGGCTTCTCGCAGAAGACATGCTTGCCGGCCTGCACCGCCGCTTCGAGGTGGATCGGCCTGAAGTTGGGGGTCGTGGTCAGCAGCACGACATCCACGCCCGCGTCGAGCACCTTGCGATACGCGTCGAGGCCGACGAAGGTGCGTTCGGGCGTCACCTTGAGCTTGTCCTTCGCGGCATCGCCGAGTTCTTCGGAGAGCCCCGCAAGGCAGGACCTGACCCGATCCTCGAAGACATCGCCGACGGCCACGAGCACGGCGCCCTTGTCAGCCCGCAGCGCCTGGAGGGCCGCGCCGGTGCCGCGCCCGCCGCACCCGATGAGACCGATGCGCAGGGTGTCATCGCCCCGGGCGAAGACGCCGGACGGAAGCGTGAGCCCGGCCGCGCCTGCCGCGGCCCCCGCGGCGAGCGCGGTGCCGACGAACGCGCGCCGCGAGAGCGCGAGGTCACGAGGCTTGGATCGGATGTTCACTGCTCGGCTCCTTTCGCGTCCTCTGCGGGCGCGTCTTCGCACACGATTCGGAACCCGACGAAAGGCCCATCGCTGAGCCACCACTTGCTCTTGGGCACCTGCGGGTCCGAACTGTTCCACGACCAGTCCTGTCGGCGCACGATGTCGGGAGACACCTTGTCGGCGGGGTCAGAATAGCATCCGCCCATCGCGGCGGGCTTGCCCTCCTCATCCACGCACCACTCCAGCACATTGCCGTACATGTCGTAGAGGCCCCACGCATTGGGCTCAAGAGTCGCGACCGGCCTCGGGCCTGAGCCCGCGTTTTCAACGAACCATGCGTGTTTCTTGAGCGCGCCGGGGTCGTCGGAGTACCCGTTCCAGTCCTCCGAACCCGCCAGCGCCGCGTGCGCCCACTCGTCCACCGTCGCCAGACGGTACTTCCGGCCGGTGCGCGCGCTGAGCCAGACGCAGAACTCCGCCGCGTTCCTGTAGCTCAGGCTGATCGCCGCGTAGCCATCGTGGCCGAACCCCCGGTCGGGCGGCAAGTAGGGCTTGCTCGGGCGAGAGATCGCGTCGGGCGAGATCCCTTCGGGCATCGGCTCGCCCGCATCAAGCTGGTAGGCGTAGACGTCAAAGACCTCCCACGGAATCTCGGTCTTAGACATGAAGAACGGCTTGATGCCGGCCTTCTCGTCTCCGGGCACCGGGATCATCTCGATCGACACCGCCGCCGAGGGGATCGCCTCCAAGAACTTTGTGCGGGCCGGCGCGGCCTCAATGACTTCGGTGGGTGGTTCCAGCCGCGCGCGGGCGATGCGCTCCGCCGGAGTTACGATGGCCTCGCAGCCGGAGAGAACGCCGGTCGCGCCGAGAGCCAACCCGATGATTGTCCGCGTGTGCAGCATGGTGGTCGTCATCCTCTTCGCCGGGCTGGTGCCGAGCGGCTGCGCTTCGCCCGCCGCCCCGCTTGCCCGCTTCGAGTTTACGAGGCTCGTGATGGGAGTGAAAGCCCGGGTCGTCCTCTATTCTCAGGGCCCCGACCAGGCGCAGGCCCATGCCCAGGCGGCATTTGAACGCCTCAACCAACTTGACGCTTCGCTCAGCGACTACCGGGTAGACAGCGAACTCGCGAGGTTTCTCAAGGGTTCTCCGGGCGAGTATCAGCCCGTGAGCCACGATTTCGCCGTTGCGCTCCGGCGCTCCGAGGAGATACGCCGGCGCTCCAGCGGGGCGTTTCACATCGGCGTTGGTGCGTTGGTGAAGCTCTGGCGCGAGGCGCGCCGTTCCGGGACGCTCCCCGCCCCGGAGGCGATTGCCGCCGCCCGGCCGCCGACATCCGATCCGGGGTACGCGGTCGATCCCGTCCAGGATCGCGCCGCCCTGATGCGCTCGGGCACCGCGCTTGACTTCGGCGGTATCGGCAAGGGCTACGCCGCGCAGGAAGCCGTGGATCTTCTGAGGTCTCGCGGCGCGACGCGATGTCTCGTGGCGCTCGCCGGAGACATCGTCGCGGGAGAGCCGCCGCCCGGGGCGCGCGGGTGGGAGGTTGCCATCGCACGGTCAAGCCGCGAGCCGCCATTCGCTGTCGTGCTGCTGGCCGGCCGGGCACTCTCCACCAGCGGCGACACGGAGCAGTACGTCGAGATCGGCGGCATGCGATACGCGCACATCGTTGATCCGCGCACCGGGGAAGCGCTCCGCACGGCCACCTGCGCGACAGTTCTGGCGCTGCGCGGCGAAGATGCCGATGCCTGGGCCTCGGCCCTGTGCGTGCTCGCGGCCCGGGGTGAGCCCGTGCCCGACCTTGCGGGCGACGCGCTCGACGGCGCGGCGTGGATCGTGGATATCGGGCGCGACGATCACGCCCGGGTCATTCGCAACGAACCCGCGTGGCGGGCGGCCGGCCTGACGTGGACGCCCCGGGACGCCACCCGGCCCCGACCCGCGCCGGGTGCGGACGAACCTGTCATGCCGCGCTCGTCGCCGTGACGAGGTGGAGATCCGGCGCTCCCGGCCGCGAATCGTAGCGACTGCCGCTGCGCGGGCGCGCACAACGTGATGGCCAAAACAAGTGCCCGGGCTGCCGCACCCGGGCACCGTGGAATGCAGGTTGTGGAGTGTGAACGATCAGCCGCCCGAGGCGAGGACTTCCTTCATGAGGTTCTGGGGCATCTGGCGGTACTCGAGGAACTCCATGGTGTTGCTGGCACGACCCTGCGAAAGCCCGCGGATGACGGTGGTGTAGCCGAACAGTTCGGAGAGGGGGACTTCCGCGTGCACGACCTTGATGTGCCCCCGGTCCTCCGTCTCGTTGATCATGCCGCGCCGAGAGGCGAGGTCGCCGGTGATGTTGCCGAGGTACTCCTCCGGGACGAGGACGACGACCTTCATGATGGGCTCAAGGAGGATGGAGCCGGCCTTGCCCACGGCCTCGCGGAGCGCGAGGCGCCCCGCCTGCTCGAAGGCGATCTGGGAGGAGTCGACGTCGTGGTATGAGCCGTCGATGAGTTCGACCTTGACATTGATGAGCGGGAAGCCGGCGCTGACGCCGGTGAGCGCGGTGTTGCGGATGCCCTTCTCGACAGCGGGGATGAACTCCTTGGGGATGGCACCGCCCACGATCTTGTTCTCAAAGGCAAGGTTCTCGGTGAAGTCGAGTTCGTCGGCCTCGGCCTGCTCCTTGGTGTAGGGCATGAGGTTGATGTGGACATCGCCGAACTGGCCGCGTCCGCCGGACTGCTTCTTGAAGAGCCCGCGCACGTTCTGGGCCGACCCGGAGATCGCCTCGCGGTACGAAACGCGCGGCTTGCCCACGTCGACGCCAACCTTCATGTCGCGAATGAGCTTGTTCTTGATGATTTCGAGGTGCAGTTCACCCATGCCCGCGATGATGGTCTGGCCCGTCTCGTCGTCGTAGTGGGAGCGGAAGGAAGGGTCTTCGCGCCGGATGATGGTCAGCGCTTCGCCGAGCTTGCGCTTGTCGTCGGCGCTGCGGGGCTCGATCGACATGCTGATGACCGGCTCGGGGAAGTGCATCTTCTCGAGAATGATGGGATGCTCTGGGTCGCAGAGCGTGTCGCCCGTGTATGAGTCCTTGACGCCCACGACCGCCACGATGTTGCCCGCCGTGACCTCTTCGAGGGGGTCACGGTTCTGAGCGTGCATCTCGAAAATGCGGCTGGCGATCTCGCGCTTGTTGTTGGAAGGGTTGAGCAGGCGCGTGCCCTTGGCCAGCTTGCCCGAGTACACGCGGATGTAGGTCAGATCGCCGTGCGCATCGTTCACGATCTTGAAGACCAGCGCCGCGAAGGGCGCGTTCTCGCTGTGCGGGCGCGACAGGTGCGCTGCGGAGTCGCGCGGATCGACGCCCTGGATCTCCGGCTTCTCGGTGGGATTGGGCAGGAACTCGATCACCGCGTCGAGCAGTTTCTGCACGCCGATGTTGCGGAGCGCCGCCCCGCACACCACCGGGTTGCACGTCATGGCGACGGTGCCCTTGCGGATCGCGGCGCGGATCTCGTCCTCGCTGACCGGCGCATCGGCGAGATACTTCTCCATGAGCGCATCGTCGAGCTCCGCGGCCTTCTCGATCATCTCGTGGCGCCATGTCTTGGCGCGGTCCATCTCGTCCTCGGGGATGTCCTTCTCGAACACCACCGCGCCGTCTTTCTCCTGGTCGAAGTAGAAGGCCCGCATGGTCACGAGGTCGATGATGCCCCGCAGGTCGTGGCCGATGCCGATCGGGATCTGCACCGCGATGGCGTTGGCGCCCAGGCGCTTCTTGATCGAGCGGAACGAGAACTCAAAGTCGGCCCCGAGCTTGTCCATCTTGTTGATGAAGCAGATGCGCGGCACCTTGTACCGATCGGCCTGGCGCCACACCGTCTCGCTCTGCGCCTCGACGCCCTCCTTGCCGTCGAAGACCGCCACCGCGCCGTCGAGCACGCGCATCGAACGCTCGACTTCGATCGTAAAGTCGACGTGCCCCGGCGTGTCGATCAGGTTGATCTTGTACATCTGCCCGTTGTGCTCCCACGGGCACGTGGTCGCTGCGGACTGGATGGTGATGCCGCGCTCCTGCTCTTCCTGCAGGAAGTCCATCGTGGCGGTGCCCTCGTGCACCTCGCCCATCTTGTAGTTCTTGCCCGTGTAGTACAGAATGCGCTCGGAAACGGTGGTCTTGCCCGCGTCGATGTGGGCGCAGATGCCGATGTTGCGGACGTGCTTCAGGTCGTTGGACATGTCAGGCCTCGTGATTCGAACACGGTGTTCGTGATAGGTCTCGGGTGAACGATTCGCCGGAAACTCCGCCGCCGCGCCGGCTGACGCGCCGGAGCGGCTCGGGCGCGGGCGGCACTGGCTCGTGATCCGGTATGAGCGAAAGGAACCCGTGGGCGGCGCGAGCGCCGCAGAGCCCCACGCGCGATGGCTTAGTCGTCCTCCGATTCCGCGTCGCTGGCCATCGCTCGGCTCCCGCACAACTTGAACGCGGCACCGGGCGCGGACCGACCGCGCGGCACCACAAACAGGATGCGAAACGATAGACCCCTACCCGGGTGAATCAAGACCCGGGCGGGTTCGGCGGCATCGTCGCCGGGACGTTCCGGCTGGGCGTCGGGCGGGGGGTGAGCGGCCGCCCCGCGGCGACGCCGCCGAGCCAAGAACGTTCTCGGGCCGGGAGGCGGCGGGTTGAGTCCAAACGCGAGTTCTCGTCGATCAGAAGGCGAACTTCCGCCCATTTGGCCGCTTCCTGGGCGTCCGCCTCGCGAACCGCCTCATCCAAGAGCCGGTCCACCGGCGCGGGCGAGTTTGGATCGAGTTCATGGGCCCGGCACCAAGCATCGGAGGAGGTGTCGGCGGGCCAGTCGGGAACGGTGGGGGTCTTGGACGGGTCCAGTCCGAGACTGCGGCACTCAGCCAGCACATCGCCCAGCAGCAACCACAGGGCCGCACACTCGGGGAGTGCCCTGATCGAGCGGTCGCTGAGCTGAAGCGCGCTGACCGCGGCTTCGTCGATGCGCCGCGCCGCGAACCCCGATGCCGGTCCAGCGCGGGCGCCGGCCAGCGCGATCAGGGCGCGCCGGATGGCGAGCTGGTCGAGCGTGCGGTCGCGGTGCTCCCACAGCACGATGACGAGCGAAGTTTCGTGCGCGGCTCGGATCGCGGCGCGCATCGAGGCGAAGTTCACGCGGTCTTCGAAGGTGGGCAGACGGGTGCGCTCATTGCCCACGATCTCCAGCACACGCGCGTCGATGTTCTCCATCCGACGCGCCCGTTCGCGGTCGGAAAGGGGCTCGGAGCGGAGGCGGGTGAGGTCGCGCAGGACTTCGCCCGTGGGCGCCACGGCGCGCGCGCAGTCGAGGAGCATGCGCTCGGTATGCCACATCCGTGCCCCCGCGCTCACCAGCAGCGGCAGAAACGCGAACGGTGCGACCGCCAGCGGTACGCCCCATCTGCTGAACTTTGCCTCAGGTTCGTGGGGGCGTGCGGCCGCGGCGAGCGCGCGGGGCTTGGGCGGGCTGACCAGCGCCCCGAGCAAGAGCATGAAGAGCGGCGCCGATGAGGCCTGCACGGGCGTCATCTCGATCTGTGCGTGCGTCCACAGCACAACCGCCCCAATCGCCGCGGCGCTCTGGGCCGCGAAGTGCGCTCGTGCAAGGAACCACGCGAGCAGCCCCCAAGTGCCTGCGAGGGCGATCTCGGCGCCGAGTCCGAGCGCCATCGCCCACGTGGGCACCGGGTCGGCGGGGCTGGCGAGCGTGGCGATGGTGAGCGCCACTGTCGTGGCCGGCGCGATCACCTGGGGCAGCACCGCCGCCCCGGCGATCACACCGAGCATGCAATACGCCACGGGGCGGGAGAGGCGAAGCCGTCCCGTTGTCTCGCCCGGCGCCGGGGCATCTCCCGGGCTCGCGAGCAGCCCGGGGCCCGCGCGATGGGTCCACCACGCCGCGAGCGCCACCCACGCGAGGCCCGCGATTCCGATGGTGCAGAGATAGTCGGCCCCGATGCTGTGCGGGCTGGCGACCTCCTCCGGGCTCAACGGGTGCTTGAATCGGGCGTACGCCGGCTGAAAGCCATCCGGCCCCACCCCGGTGATGGGGTTGTTCATGAAGATGCGCCATGAAGCTTCGAGGTAGTACCATCGAAAAAGAAGGCTGAGTTCCTTGACGCCCGGGCCGAGCGCGCCTCGGAGCACGACCGCAAGAAGCACGGCAGCACCGCAGCCGACGGCGATCAGCCCGGCGGTGCGATCGGCGAGGCGGTGCGCGGCCCACCCCCGCCTACGGGCGAACCCCGCGAGCGCGAGCAGCGCGAAGCCGGCGCACGCCGCCCCGATGCCCCCCTTCGACTTTGACATCGCGAGGCCGACCAGGCACACGAGCGCGAGCAGGCCGCCGCCCAGGGCGCCTGCCTTGTCGGGTCGGCGCGCCCGCGCGGCCAACGCGGTGCCCGCAACAAGCCCGCACGCCATGAAGGTGCCGAAGACGTTGGAGAGCCCGAACCAGCCCGACGCCTCGGGTTGCCGGAGGCGGCGTTCATAGGCGAGAGCGGCGGGGGAGCCGGGCTGCCAACCGCGCGATTGAAGAATGGCGTCTCGGTCCTGTTCAAAGGTGGCGATGGTCGCCTCGTGCTCGACCGCGACCTGCAGCGCACCCTTGACGGCAAGCACGAGAAGAAAAGCGAGCAGCACCCCGACAACGAGCGCACGCCAACGCCGATCCGCGCCGAGGTGCCACACGGCCAACCCTCCCCAGACCGCCGCCAGCCAGTTGCAGGTGAGACGGGTCCGCTCCATCGAGGGCTCGCGCCACAGTCCCCAGAGCAGGGCCGCTGATCCGATCAGCGCCAGCGTGCCCGCGAGCGGTGAGACGCCCTTCGGGCTCAGCGCCAGAACCAGCACAGCGCCCGCCAGCCCGACCATGGAGAGCATCACGCTCGCCGTGGGGCCCATCGAATCGAGGGAGGCGGTGAACAGGTCAATGAGGGCCGAGCCCCGCGGCGCCGCAAGGGCCGGGGGCGCGATGAGCGGGTCGCTGTCCCAGAACGGCAGCGGCGCGAGCGGCACGCGGGCATGGAGCAGCGCCGGCAGGAGGACGAGCGCCACCCCGACCGCGAGCGCCGCGCGAGCCAAGGCCCCGCGCACGTCCCGGGCAGGAGCGTTCACGGGGTCACCTCGGTCGCGGGCGTTCGCGCGGCGTACTCAAAGAGCCCGAGCGTGCAGAGGATGAGCAGCGCCTGGCCCCCAAGGAGCGCCGCGCCGAGGGCATCCGCCATCGTCAGGACAATGCCCGCGATGCCGGTTGCGCCGGTGATGCCGTAGACGACGAGCGCGACCTGCCGCCCGGAGAGTCCCCGGCGCCGCAGGCGATGGGAGAAATGGTTGAGATCGCCCACGAAGGGGCTCTTGCCCTGAGCCAGGCGGACGACCGTGACGGTGACGAAGTCATACAGCGGCATCGCGAGCACGAGAAAGGGCATAAAGAGGGCGTACCAGCCGCCGGCGCGGGCGGGGTCATAAAAGGTGGTCCGCGCGGTGAGAAAGGCCAGCAGGAAGCCGATCACGAGACTGCCGCCGTCGCCCATGAAGATCCTGGCGGGCGGAAAGTTGTATCGGAGAAAGCCGAGCAGGGCCCCGATCAGGAGTGCGAGCATCGAGGCGATGAGCCACTGGCCCGCCAGGATCGTGGCGACCAGGAAGCACGCCGAGGCGACGGCGGCGCACCCGGCGCTCAGCCCGTCCATGTTGTCCATGAAGTTCATCGCATTGGTGATGAGCACGAACCAGGCCACCGTGATGAGGAATGAGAGCCAGGGGCCGCCGACGCGCGCATCGACCAGGGTGAGCAACCGAGTGCCGGTGACGAGTGCGCACGCGGCGCCCGCGAGCACCATCACAGCGAGCTTCACCCAGGGCCCAAGCGGGCGTCGGTCGTCGACGAGGCCGACCGCGTGCAGGGCGCCGACGCAGGCGAGGAGGCCCGCAGCCGACGGGGCCTCCGCCCGCACCCCGTTGAACAGTTCGCTGGACGAGGGGACAACGCGGATGATGAGCTCGGGGAAGACGAAGACGCCGAGGAGGCCGACTGCCACCGGAAGAATGAATGCGACGGTGATCGCAACGCCCCCGGTGTTGGGGATTCGCCGGCGCGCCATCTTCTGCTGCCCGGAGATCGCCTCGGTGTCAAACGTCCGGAGGCGGTACCCAAGGCGGATCATCAGGCGCGTGAGGGGCCACGAAATGACCATCGACACGGGGATCAAAAGAAGGATGCTCAGGATCACGCGGGAAGTCTACCTCGAAACCAACCCGCGGCTCCCTCGCCCGCGTCCGCCCCTCACACCCGCAGCAGCCCCGTCGCCGGGAAGGCGTACGTGGCGAGGTTGGTGACGATCCGGTCCGCGACCACGCCGAACCTGGCCTCGTGGCGCTCGACCTGCGCCTCCAGTTCCGCGCACGAGACTCCCGCCCGAGCGTTGAAGGCATTGTCCGAGTTCAGATCGCGGATGAGCTGCGCGTCGGCCTCGATGTGTCCCTGAAAGGCGTAGGTGCGGAGGCCCACCCGGAAGACCTGGTTCTTGCACCCCTTGCTGGAGCCGAGCAGCACCGATTCCGGCGGGAGTGTGCTCACCTCGTAGGCGTGCGACTGCGCGATTGGGCTGGTCCACGGCACGCCCGCGAGCACCGTCTCGGTCTGCCCCGCAGGCGACAGCGATACGTCAATGAAGCCCTGCTCCGGGGCCGGCGACTTCTTGACTTCGCCGCCGAGGGCCTCGCCGATCAGCTGGCACCCCAGGCAGATGCCCACCACCGGCAGCTCGCGTGCGTGCGCCAGCCGGATCAGGGCCCGCTCGCGGTCCATCCAAGGATGCCCTTCATCCACGTTCTGCGGCCCGCCGAGGATGAGCAGCCCGTGAATATCATCGATATCGGTCGGCAGCAGCGTCGCGGGGTCGCTCGCCCGGCGCACGTCAAGTTTGAACCCCAGCGAACGCCAGATCGTCCCGAACCGCCCCGGTCGTCCGTGATCAGAGTGCTGCAGCACGAGAATTCGGCTCATGCGCGGATGGTAGCGTGGCGAGGGCCCGGCGTGCGGGTCTACGCTTGCACCTTCCTGCGCGCGGTCCGCGAGTGCGGCGTGCGCCGGCAGGCTAGGAGACGACCATGCGTCGCAACATCCGCGCTCTGGGCACGCTCGCCTTCGCCGTTCTCGCGCTCTCGCTCGCCGCGTGCAACGCGGTGAAGGGCGCGGGCAAAGACCTCCAGGAAGCCGGGGAAGCGGGCGAGCGGGCGATCGACGGCAAGTGACTCTCTTCCTCAGCCGGCGGGGGGCGTGAGGCATGACGCGCACCCGCCTTGCCGGCCGGCCGATTCTCATCACCGGGGCCTCAAGCGGCATCGGTGCCGCCACGGCCCGCGCGTGCGCCGGGGCGGGAATGCCTGTGGTGCTCTGCGCCCGGCGCCTCGACCGGCTCGAACGCCTCGCGGCCGAAATCCGCGTCTCCGGCGGGCGGGCTATTGCTGTGCCCTGCGACGTGACCGACCCCGCCTCGTGCCGCGCCGCGGTGGGGGACTGCATCGCGTCGTTCGGGTCGATCTACGCCGTGTTCGCCAACGCGGGTTACGCCTTTGAAAAGGCCACGCTGGAGACCACCGACGCCGAGTTCAGGGCGATCCTGGAGACGAACTTCTGGGGCACGGTGAACATTGTCCGCCCGGCGGTCGAGGCGATGACCTCCGCCGAATGCGGGCACGTCATCGCGTGCTCCAGTTGCCTCAGCAAGATCGGCCTGCCCTTCTACAGCCCCTACACCATCAGCAAGGCGGCCCAGGACCATTGGACCCGGGCGCTCCGTCTCGAACTGCGCGCCAAGGGCATCCGCGCTTCGACCATCCACCCCATCGGTACCCGCACCGAGCTCTTCGACGAGGCCGCCTCACGCAGCGGGGGCGCGCTCAAGTTTGATCGTCCTGATTCCGGTGGAGGTATGCACTCCCCGGAACGCGTGGCGTCGAAGGTGCTGGCGTGCCTGCGCAGGCCCAAGCCCGAAGTCTGGCTGAGCGCACCGATGCGCCTGGCGCTCGGGCTTTCGGTAGCCTGCCCGCGCCTGGCCGACCGGGTGCTTCGCCGCATGGCCGCGCGCCGGGGGCAGCCGCTCGACTGAACCCGCATCTCGCGCGCCGTTCACTTCGTCCGCGCCGCGAGCCACTCGATCAGTTCGCGCAGCACACCCGCGCGAGCCTGCACGGGCTCGAGCGCGGCAACCGCAGCGCTGCGCAGTCGAGCGATCTCGCGCTGAGTCTCCTCGACCCCCGCAACTCCCGGAAATGTCCGCTTGCCTGCGGCATCGTCCTTCCTGGTGCGCTTGCCCGCGTGCTCGGGTGTCGCGGTGAGGTCGAGCAGGTCGTCAACAACCTGGAACATGAGCCCCACGTGCCGACCGAACTCGGTCAGGGCCTCGAACGTCTGCGCGGCCCCGGGGTCGTCGCGGCGCAGGCCGCACAGGGCGCCCATTCGGCACGCCGCGGTGATCAGCGCGCCCGTCTTGCTCGCGTGGATCAGGCGGACCTGGTCGAGGGCCGAGAGCTGGTCGGGAAGGTCGCCCAGGGTGTCGAAGACCTGGCCGGCGATCATGCCGCGCGTGCCTTCGAAGAGTTCGCGAGACAGGGCGACCCCCAGTTCGGGGCTCAGCCGTCCGTCGGTCAGTTCTCCGAAGGCCATGGCCAGCAGCGCATCGCCTGCGAGGATGGCCATCGCCTCACCCCGCGCGATGTGCAGGGTTGGCCTGCCGCGCCGGAGGTCGTCATCGTCCATCGCGGGCAGATCATCGTGAACAAGGCTGAAGGCGTGAACGCACTCGATCGCCACGCAGGCGGGTAGGGATTCGGGCCCGGCGCCCCCCGCAGCGACGCACGCATGCCAGGCTAGCAGAGGGCGCACGCGCTTGCCGGGAGCGAGCAGGGCGTACGCCATCGCGTCGGCGAGGTTGGCGGGGGTCGCCTGGGCCGTGATCGAGCGTTCAAGGGCGCGCTCGATCCGGCTCAGCGGCTCAAGAAGTGACGCCGGGGCGGACATGGGGCAATGGTAGTCGAGGCTGCCCGAGCGCCGGGCTCAGCGCCGGTACCCGGCGGGCTCTTCAAGCAGGGCGTACCACTCGCGCAGGAACGTGATCCCGGCGAGGCCGAAGGCCGCCAGCCCCACCATGATGAGCCCGTGCCCGATATACCCCGAGGCAAGCAGCCAGGCGCACGAGTACAGCGTGAGCCAGAGCGCGCCGTAGCGGTGCACCTTCTCCCCGGACCGAACCCCCGGCCCCGTCGCGGCGACGCGCTGCGAGCACCATAGCACGCAGGCGGCGGCGAGCAGGACGATCCACGCGGCCCCGGCGAGGGGAACCCAATGCGGCCAGGTGTCGTTGTCCGCGCCGCGGCGCGTCCACGCGAGCGTCCCGAGCACGCCGGTCCAGAAGATCCACCCGAATCCGACGGCGAAGGCGGCGCGCCGTGAAACCCGGGGCGTGCGCCGCGACACGATGTGCGCCGCGCACGCCGTCACCAGCGCGTGGGTCATCACCACCCACACCGGCCACAGGAAGCGCAGGTCCGGGTTGGGCACCAGCATGTGCCCGGCGTAAATGAGCCCGAGCATCACCATGCCCACGCCCGGAACGAACTTTCCCGCCGCGTTGTAGAGGAGAATCGCGGCGGCCAGCGCCGCGGTCAGAGACACGGACGCCGAGCCGAAGGGAATGGAGCCGACCACCGCGAGCAGAAGCGACACCGCCACGAGCACGCTCGCCCCTTCACGCGAGATCCGTCCGCTGGGCACCGGGCGCTCCGGGCGCAGGGCCCGGTCACGCCGCACGTCGAGCACGTCGTTCAGGCAGGTCCCGAAGGCGAAGAGCCCGAGGGCGCTGAGGGCCGCTGCGCCCAGCACGATCCAGAGGGGCGCGGTCTCGACGAATCGTGAGCCCGACTCCTGCTCGGCCGCGCGGGTCCAGAGGATGGTGAACCAGACATTGCCCACCGCCGCAAAGGCGGTTGACACCCGCGTGAGCCGAAGCACCGGCGCCAGCCTGATGAGCACGCGCCTCATGGGCGGGCATGGTACACGGCGCAGCCCGGGAGAGGCGGCTCAGAGTGCCGGTTACGCCGCCTGCGATGCGGAAGTTGAACCGGGCCCCGCGCTTACGCTCCGCAGCACGCGCATGAGGAGAAGCCGGGCGTCGTCACGCCCCACGAGCCACGGAGAGTACCGCATGTCGTCGAGCACATCGTCCTGAAGGTGGGCGCGGGCCGGCGCATCGAGCAGCGCGGCGCACAGGTGCAGCCCGGACGCCACCCGCCCCAGGAGCATCACATCGCCTGGAGCGCCGAGTTCAACCTCGGACTGCACGAAGGGCAGTTGATTGAGGGCGTCTCCCGCAGGGCGGACCGGCGACGCGGCTTCGCGGGCCATGACGAAGGCGTCCGACTCGCGTCCCGCGGCGAATCGGCCCGCGGCGGCCCGGAAGAGCACGCCGGTCTCTCTCCCGCTCGACACGACGCACGCCTCGAATGCGTCGAGGCGCGACGCGGGATCGCAGTCGCCGTTCCAGACCGCGAGCCACGCCGAGACGCCCGACGCCGCGGCGCGGGCGACCGGTCCGGTCTCGCGGCAAAGGGCCGCACGGATCACGAGGTCGCGCAGCCGAACCATCGATTCCTCCGCCTGCGCGTGCGCGAGCCCGGCTCGGGCGCCCGGCGCGCCGGCCGACGTACAGCGGGCGAACGCAAACGTCGCGACCGATTCCGCCAGCGCGGTGAGGAGCTCGGCGGATCCCGTTTCATTCAGCGCGCCGGGCCCGAAGCGCATCGTCCCAGGCTCGATCGTCGCCGGAAAGACGCCGGCATAGGTGTGCGACGTGGGCCGGGTCCAGTCGTCCCCGGTTTCGGAGGCGGAGACCAGTTCGAAACCCTGGCCGTGCTTGGTGAGGAGCGCATCGAGATCGTGCGCGCGCAGCGTGGCCTGGGGGTCGCTTCCGCTTTCCACGCGCACCCACGTCGCGAGCCGTGCGAAGGGCTCCGCCGCGCTCGCGAGGTCTTCACTGACGCCGAGACGTGCCTGTGACGCGGTGCGCCGGCGCGGCTGCCACGCATCTGCGCTCAAGCGCGAACCGACGGGGGCCAAGGAGTGCTCCGATGAACCCTCCCCGTCCGGGGCGTCCGGGCACCGATCGGAGCCGGCTGCGGCCGACGGCGCCGAAGCTCCTGCCCACGGGTGCGACTGGGACCACGCCTCGGCCAACCGCGCGCGAAGCCCCGCGAAACACCCCGCGGGCAGCCGCGGCGAACGAAGGCGCACGTGCCCTCCCCACCGGGCCCCGGCGTACACAAGAGGCAGGGCGAAGAGCCCCAGCGGAATGCCGAGGACCGGCGTGGCGAGCCACGATGCGCCGAGGTAGTACCCCGTGCTCACCACCCCGCACGAGGCGAGGATCAGCGCGGTGTTGGACAACGCCTGGGAGACGGGAACTCCGGCTTCGAAACGGGCGGGAGACTCGGTCATAAGAGCAGCCTCATCGGCGGGTCCGGGCGCAGGCACAAGCCACCCCGGGCGGAGCACGCCGGCGGCGCCCTGTTCGGGCCGCGCAGGTGGCGCGAGCGGCGCAGCCGTCAGGCTGAGTTCTCGGACCCGCCCTCCGCCGCCCAGCACGCGACGAGGTGCCCGGGCCCGTGTCGGGTGAGCGGGGGCATCTCGCGGCGGCAGCGTTCCATGACCAGCGGGCACCGGCCCTGAAACGGACATCCGGGCGGAGGGTGAAGCGGGCTGGGCACATCACCCTGGAGCACCTTCAGCGGCCTCCGGTCGTCCGGGTCGTCGATCGGGTTGGCGCCCAGAAGGGCCTGCGTGTAGGGGTGAGCGGCGCGCGCGAGATCTTCGGTGGAGAGTGTCTCGACCTGGCGCCCGAGGTACATCACGACCACGCGGTCGCAGAAGTGCTCGATGACCTTCAGGTCATGCGAGACGAAGAGCATGGTGAGGCCGAACGTCTCGCGAAGGTCCATCAGCAGGTTGAGCACCTGGGCCTGGATCGACACATCGAGCGCGCTCACCGGTTCGTCGGCGACGATGAAGGATGGCTGGACGGCGAGCGCGCGGGCGATGCCGATGCGCTGCCGCTGGCCCCCGGAGAACTCGTGCGGGAACTTGTCCGCCGCGTCGGGCCGGAGGCCCACGAGGGAGATCAGCCGCTCGATCTCGGCGTCAATCTCGGCGGGGGGCTTCACCTGGTGCAGGAGCATCGCCTCGCGGAGGGCCGCGCGCACGGTGAAGCGCGGGTTGAGCGACGAGTACGGGTCCTGGAAGAGGATCTGCATCTTGCGCCGGAAGGGCATCATCCGGGCGTGGTCGAGGTGGGTGATGTCCTCGCCCTCGTAGATAATCTGGCCCTCGGTCGGCTGGATCAGGCGGATGATGCACTTGCCCAGCGTGCTCTTGCCGCAGCCGGACTCGCCCACGACCCCGAGCGTCTCGCCTGAGTTGATCGACAGGCTGACGCCCTCGACCGCGTGAACGTGGGCGACGACCTGGTTGAAGACCCCCCCTCGGACGGGGAAGTGCTTGACGAGGTTGTTGACTTCGATGAGCGGCATGAGGTGTGGACCGGTCGAACGCGACGAGGGGTGGGGGGTTGCCGAATCAGTGAGGCACAGGGCCGCGGGACAGGGGCCGAAAGGCGGACATCGTTGCGGTCATGGCGCCGCCCTCACGCTGATCTTCACGGGCGTCTCGATGGGAAAGTGGCAGCGCACCGGGTGGGCCGCTGCGCCGTGTTCGCCGAAGGTCGGCTCCTCCGCGCGGCACCGATCCTGCACGAACCCGCACCGGTCGGAGAAGCGGCACCCCTTGGGCAGGTTGAACAGGCTCGGCACCATGCCGCCGATCGCCGGAAGCCTCGCCCCTTTCACCCGCCCGCCCTTCTTGGGGATGGATTCGAGCAGGGCGCGGGTGTAGGGGTGACGCGCCCGGTGGAAGATATCGCGCACCGAGCCCGACTCGATCACCCGACCGGCGTACATGACCATCACCCGGTCGCACACCTGGGCCACGACGCCGAGATTGTGTGTGATGAGCATGATCGCGGTGCGGGTCTTGCGCTTGAGGCTCTCCATCAGGTCGAGGATCTGGGCCTGGATGGTCACGTCGAGCGCGGTGGTCGGCTCGTCCGCGATGAGGATGTCCGGCTCGCAGCAGAGGGCCATCGCGATCATTACGCGCTGGCGCATGCCCCCCGAGAGCTGGTGCGGATAGTCATCCATGCGATTCTCCGGGCTCGGGATCTCGACGATCCGGAGCATCTCGATGACCTTGGCCCGGCGCTCCGCCCGGTTGAGACGAGTGTGAAGGCGCAGCGCCTCGTCCAGCTGCCATCCCACCCGGAAGACCGGGTTGAGGCTCGTCATCGGCTCCTGGAAGATCATCGCGATCTTCTCGCCCCGCACCCTGCGCAGCTCGTGCTCGGGCAGGCTCGCCAGGTTCCTGCCCGCGAACTCGATGCGGCTCGCCGGGTCGATCCGCGTCACGTTCTCGGGAAGCAGCCGCATGATCGACTTGCTCGTCACGGTCTTGCCGCACCCGCTCTCACCGACGATGCCCAGCGTCTCCCCGGGATAAAGGTCGAAGGAGACGTCATCCACCGCCGTCACCATGCCGCGCTCGGTGCGGAAGCGTGTGGTGAGGTTGCGGACGCGCAGCACGGGCTCCCGCGCGGGGGCGGGGGGCGGGGCGGGGGCGGGGTGGGGAGGCGCGCTGGTCATCCGACATGCCTCGGGTCAAAGGCGTCCTGCATGGCGTCCGACACGATATTGAACGTGAGCACCAGCACAAACATGAAGAATGTCGCCGCCCCCATCTCCCAGAAGAAGCCCTCGATCACGTCGGACTTCGATTGGCGGATCATCATGCCCCAGCTCGAGCCCTCCTTCAGGCCCAGGCCGAGGAAGGTCAGGATCACCTCGCTCTTGATCGCGGCGATCAGCAGCAGCGAGAGGTTGATGAACATGAGGTGCGCTGTGTTGGGCAGCACGTGCCGCAGGAGGATCGTGAAGCGCCCGAAGCCGATCGCCGTCGCCGCCTGCACATACTCGAGTTGCTTGAGCTTGAGCGTCTCCCCGCGGATCACGCGGCAGGGACCGATCCAGAAGGTGATGCAGAACGCGGCGTACAGGGGGATCAGCGTGGCGGAGACCTTGACCCCGTTGTCCCACGGCAGCGTCCACTCCGAACTGTGGAACACGAAGGCCAGCAGCGAGAGCAGCACCAGGTAGGGGATCGAACTCAGCGTCGAATAGACCCAGATGATCGCGTGATCGACCCAGCCGCCGAAGAAGGCCGCGGCGGCGCCCACCACCGCGCCCACCCCGACGCTGACGACGGCGACGAGCAACCCCACCTGCAGCGCGATCTTGGCCGAGTAAAGGGCGCGGACGAGGATCGAGCGCCCCTGCCGGTCCGTCCCCAGCAGCATGCGGAACCGATACAGCAACCCCTTCGCGCCGCGCGGCATCGGCCACAGACGATCAATTGACGCCCCGATCAAGTCGAGCTTGGCATCGATGCCGGGGGCGAAGCCGTCGATGCCCGCCCGCGCCTTCCGCTCCACGGTGCGGAGTGTTTCGTCCAGGGGTTCGCCGGGGTCCTCCCCGTCCTCGACGGCGAGCGCGAAGTCGGCGATCGCATCGGCGCCCACGCCCGCGAAGACCTCGGAGTCTTCCACGAGATCCGCGAACGCTTCGACGGCGAACCCCGTCTCCTCGACCTGGTCGAGCGCATCGGTCCGCAGACGCTTGGTCAGGGTCTTGCCTTCCTCCGTCTCATCCGCCGGGGTGTCGCGCAGGGCCCGCAGCGCCGCGCGGGCCTTGCGGGCCGAGATGGCCGCATTCTGGAGCGCGCTCACGCGCTTGCTGAGCGCGTCGTAGTCTGCGAACAGAGTTTCGCATCCCGCGAGTTCGGCCTGGAGTTCGGCCAGGGGCACATCGGCGAGGCGGCGCTCGGTCATGGCCGCATCGTCGAGAATGGCGCGGGGCGTGCGTTCGGAATCAGTCCCCAGGCTCGCCGCGGCCTTGATCGGGGTCTCGGCCAGCGCCCGCATCACGTTGTACTGGTTCGCCCGGACGTGCGCCGGCTGCTCTCGACCGAACCCGGCGACCTTGGGCGGCCCGACCCGGCGTGCCACCTCGGTGGGCAGAAACATGCTCAGCACGGGCGAACGCTTGAGGTCGTACAGCTTGGTCGCCTTGCCCGCCCACGCCGCGACCTCCATGCACACGATCCACGATGCCAGCAGCGCATAGACCGCGATGACGGCCAGCGACACCATCGCGAGTCTGTTGCGCCGGAACTTCTTGACGCCTCGCGAGGCCCTGAATCGCTGCATGCGCGACCCGCGCGAGCGCGACGCGCCCGGACCGGCCGGCGTTGTCGGGGCGGAAGGAGTGGTCATGAGAGCCTCACCCGCGGGTCAACGAGGGCATAGAGCACGTCTGTCAGGATGTTGCTCAGGATGAAGATGCCCGCAAGCAGGGCGGTGAAGGTCTCGATCACGGGGAAGTCCTTGGCCTCGATCGCGCCGATGAGCGTGCGTCCCATGCCGGGAATGCCGAAATAGACTTCGACGACGATGGCCCCTTCAAGGAGAAACGGCAGGCTGATCATCACCCGAGTGATGACGGGGATCATGGCGTTCTTGAGCATGTGGATGAACATCACACGCCGGTTGCCCGCCCCTTTCGCCCGCGCCGTCACGATGTAATCGCGCCCCGTTTCCTCCACCATCACCGCGCGATAGAAGCGGGTGTCATATCCCACCGAAACAAAGACGCCGATGAGGACAGGCAGGCAGCAGTACGTGATCCACATGCCCGCGTTCCGGGCGGGCTGGCGCGCCCAGGTGCCCAGGTCGCTCAGGGCCGGGTCAAACCCGCTGGTCGCAAAGAGCGGGTCGAGGTCGCGGGCGGCGAGGCTCTGGTTCAGCAGGTGCGCCCCGAAGTACTGGCCCACGATGACGTACACGAGGTACGACACGCTCATGCCCAGCACCGCCAGGATCATCAGCGTCTTGTCGACCGCCCGCCCGCGGAAGTACGCCGCCACGAGCGCGATCCCGATGCCGAGGATGGTCGATGTGACGAGGGTGGGAACCGTGATGAGCAGGCTCGGCAGGATGGTGCGGTCGAGGAGCTGTTTGACCGGAATCTTGAGGTCCCACGACTCGCGCTTGAAGTCGAGTGTCACCAGTTCCTTCAGGAAGCGTCCGTACTGCTCGACGAACGGGCGGTCGATCCCCATCGACTCGCGCTTCGCCTGGATCTCCTCCACGCTCGGATTCTTGCCGAGGGCCGCGTAGACCGGGTCATTCACGCGCAGGATCAGCATGACGACGAGCACGATCCCCAGGTAGACGGGGATGTTGTAGAGCAGTCGTCTGAGGATGAAGGACCACATGCCGCCAGAGCCCTCCGATGCCGTGCGGGTGAGGTTGCCCCGGCCTCGGGGGCGAACGGGGGAGAGCGGGGTCGATCCCGGCTCAGCGCTCAGTCATGCCGGTTCCCGGCGCCTCCGTCCCTTCGTCGTTGCGGGGCAGCGCGTGCCCGCGCATCGTGTCCGCGTCCTCTCGTCAGGGGCGCTTCGAGTCATCCACATCAACGTACTTGAACCATGACCAGTGGCGCTCGGTGGGTCGCAGGTTGAGGGCCCACGGGGCGACGAGGTAGTAGCGGACGCGTGCCATCGAGCCGACGAACGGCGCATCTTCGATGAGCATGTCACGCATCCGCTCGTAGATCGCGGTGCGTTCGTCGCTCGGAGGCATCACCCGGATCTGCTCGTACATCGCGTCGTACTCGGGGCGCTTGTAGTTGTAGTGGTTCGCGCCCGGGGCTTCATTGGGGCCGTAGAAGAGCGCGAGGTTGTTCTCCGCGTCGGGGTAGTCGCTGCTCCACGCGAAACTGAAGAAGGGCGCCTTCTTCTTGTTCACCGCCTCGATGAGCGTCGAGAAGTCCACGAGCTGGCCGTCGATGCGCACCCCGATCCGCGCCAGCTGGCGCTTCATCAGGTCGAGCTGTTCAGCGTTGTTCGAGCCCTTGGAGGTGTAGAACTGGAGCGGCGCCAGCCCCTGCCCGTTCGGGTAGCCGGCCTCGGCGAGCTTCTGACGCGCAAGCTCGAGGTTGGGGCCGCGGTAGCTGTGCGGGGCCATTCCATCCGGCGGGTACCCGTCCAAGCCAGGCGGAATCGGGCCGTCATAGACGAAGTTCAGGCCGTTGTAGAACGTCTCATTGAACTCGTTGAGGTCCATGGCCAGGTTGATTGCCTGGCGCAGCGCCTTGGCCCTCTCGGAGTATCCGCCTACGACCGGGTCTTCCATGTTGAAGCCGCGGAAGATGAAATCGAGCAGCAGGTCGTTGTGCGCCCGGATGCCGCGCTCCCGCATCTCGGGGAGCAGTTCCTTGGTGCGCTTGTTGAAGGCCTTCTCGAAGTATTCGGCGGGCACCTCGGTGTACGCGATGTTGCCCGCGTCGAACTGCAGCCACATCGGCTGGTCCTCCACGAACATCGTGAACTCGATGCGGTCGACGAACGGCACGCGCTCGCCCGCCGGCCGGTGCATGCGCAGCCGCCGGTCCTCATCGCTCCACTTGTCGCGTTCGGGATAGAAGACCTCGTGATAGTAGGGGTTGCGGACGAGGCTCAGGCTCTGCTTCTGCACGAACCGTTCGACCGCGAACGGCCCGGTGCCCACGGGCGTTTCGTCGAACGCGGCCCCGTAGTGCTCCACCGCCTCACGCGCGACGATGCTCGTCTGGAACATCGACAGCACGTACAGAAAGCGGTACACGGGCTTGGTGAGCCGGATCTGGAACTCGGAATCGCTGATCTTGATGAAGCCCGAGACGGGCGCGTCGTAATCACACGCCGCGTTGTTCGCCTGGGTCGCCTTGAACTCGTCCAGCCCCTCGACCGCCCCCTCGATCAGCCAGTAGTTCTCGTAGGTGTACTTCTTGTCCGCCAGACGCTTGAGCGAGTAGAACACGTCGTCCGTCCGAATGGGCCGTGTCGGCTTGCCCCCGAAACAGGGGTTCGGGCTCGGGTCGTAAAACACGACGCCGGGCTTGAGTTTGAAGTTCCAGGTCTTGCCGCCGTCATCGCTGGTGGGCATTTCGGCAAGAAGCCGAGGCTCCATCTCGCGCGGGTTCCAGTACGCGCCCTCAAGCAGCGTCTCGTACACCTGCACGCACGCCATGTTGTCGTACGTGGTCGAGCCCTCCACGGGGTCAAGGCTCTTCGGGCCGTCGGTGCGGATCGGAAGCTGCAACACCTTCGGCGCGCGTCCCCCGTCTTCCACCCGGTCAGCGGCCCCAGCCGCGGGCAGGCAGAGCACCCCGGCAGCACAGGCGCCGAGCAGGTTCATCCACGACCGACGGGTGTGTGTCATTGCGTTGCTCCTGCGTCTTCGTGCCCCGGGGGGCGAGGCGCGGCGTGCGATCGCCTCGGCGGTCCGGGGCTTTCCCGGAGTGCGCGTGTGCCGCGCCACGCCGCACCGCCGGTTCAACCGCGGCCCTGACAACCGGGGCAACGATGGTAGCGTTTGCCTCCGGCGCGCACAACCCCGCGCGGCCGAACGCAACCGGGGAGCGGACTTCGGGTCCGTGCCCGGGCGGCAGACTCTCACACGCGGCCCTGATGCGCATCGCCCGGCGTTGTCTGGCTGCCCTCGAGCATCGAGGCCCGCCAGCAAACGGCCATCGCGCAGAACTGCTCCGGCGTCAACTCCTCGCCCCGCTGCGACGGGCGAACGCCCTCCGGCCACGGAAACCCCGGGCCGAACGCCGAGGCAAGCTGCTTGCGGCGATGCGCGAAGGCGAGGCGGACAACCGCCTCAAGGGCCTCCCAATCGCCGGTCAAGGGAGTGGTCCGGCGCGTGACCTGAATCATCGCCGACGTGACCCTGGGAGGAGGCCAGAAGCACCCGCCCGACAACGTGCCGAGCCGCCGGACCTCGGCGATGGCGCCGGCGATCACGCTGATGGCGCCGTAGGCCTCGCTGCCCGGGCCGGCCTCGAGGCGCTGGGCCACTTCGCGCTGCACCGTGACCCACATGCCCGTGCAGAGCGGGTGGCGAAGCAGCAGGGTCAGCATCAGCGGTGTGGCGCAGGCGTACGGCAGGTTCGCGATAAGCCGGCACGGGCCCGCGCCGATCGCTTCCGCGAGGCCGGGCGCGAGGTCGCACTTGCGGTCGAGGCAATCGCCCTCGACCAGGGTGAACCCCGGGTCTGCGCCGAGACGCCGCCGAAGGAGGGCGCACAGGCCCCGGTCAATCTCCGCGGCCACCACGCGGCACCCGCGGGCGAGGAGTTCTTCCGTGAGCGTGCCGGTGCCTGGCCCGACTTCGAGGATGCGTTCGCCCGGCCTGACATCCGCCGCCGCGAGGAGGCCCCGCAGGTGGTTGTGGTCAACCAGGAAGTTCTGCCCGAACTGCATTCGAGGAGAAAGCCCGGCCTCGGCCAGCAGCGCCTTGATCTCGCTGAGCGTCTGCACGGGTCACCACTCACCTTCAAGAATCCGGTCGATGGCGTGGGCGACGCCGTCCTGGGTGTTGGCGAGGGTGCGCCGGCGCGCGACTTCTCGTACTCCGGGCACGGCATTGCCCATGGCGATGCCCAGTCCGGCTCGTGCGATCATCTCGATGTCGTTGATCTCGTCGCCGATGGCGGCGATGCGAGATGCGGGGACGCCCCACCCCGAAGCGAGATGCGAGAGCGCGGTCCACTTGTTGGCCCGGCGGTCGAAGATCTCGAAGATGTCGTAGCGGTCGCGCCCCGCCGTGCGGGTGTGCTCGGGGGCGACCACCGCAGGAAAGTGCTGCACCACGAGCGCATCGCCGAAGTGCCGGGCGACGTCGGCCTTGATCGCGCTGAGGCGAGAGGCCAGGCCGCACACTCCCACGCGGACGGTGTGCTCGGGGTGCTGGTCCTCGGCGAGGTGGGTCGCGTAGCGGACGCGGACGTTCATCGCCCTGAACCACCAGGTGGTGACGGGGTCGATGGGATGATCGGCCTCGCCCCGCACGACGAGGTAGTCGTAGCCGACCGCGAGCGCATCCTTGAGGACAAGCACAGCGTGCCCCGTGTCGAGGAGCATCCGGGTGGCGCGGGCGGTGAGTGCCTCGTCGATTGGGAAGCGGTGAAGCGTGCGCTGGTCGGTGGGGCAGGCAATGATGGACCCGCCGGCGACGACGACCGGCTGGGTCTGGCTGACGGCGCGGATGGCGCCGGCGGCTTCGATGAGGCCGCGCCCGGTGCAGAGGGTGATGCGTATCCCGGCCTCACGGGCGCGGGCGATGGCGCTGCGGTTGGCCTCGCTGACCTGGCCGTCAGAGTTGAGCAAGGTGCCGTCGAGGTCGATGGCGAGCACGTCATAGCGCGGGGGCATCGTCCGAGCATATGACCGGGCGTTGGGCCACGGTGGCGTCAAGGCAGACTCACGATGCGTCCCGCAGGGCCTGCGTTGATGACCGTGACGGCGCCGATCCTGGCTTCGCGGCCCGCGCTGGCATGCACGTGGCCGCAGACCACAAGGGCAGGCGCCACGCGCTCGACGGTGTCGCGCACAGCCTCGCTCCCCATGCTCAAGCCCTCGGCGGTTCGGTCTGCCGCGCCCTTCGGGGGCGAGTGCGACACCAGCACACAGCCCGCCGGGCAGGGGGCAAGGAGCGTGCGGGCACGCTCTTCGCTGAGGTCGAAAGACCAGGGGCCGAACGGAGTTTCGGGCACGGCGCCGCCGAGCCCGAAGAACGCGCGGCCCATGATCTCGCACCGCTGGCCGTGCAGAACCCGGGCGCTGGGCCATGCGCGGCAGGCATCGCGCAGCGCATCGGGTGTCTCATTGTTGCCGGGCACGATCACGGCGGGCCGCGTGCATGCGCGCAGGATATCGAGACAGATTTCGAGGCCCCGATGCTGGTTGGCGAAGTCTCCGGCGCCCACCAGCACATCAACTTCGGAGGCACGCGCGAGCAGTGAGCGAGCGGCGTCGGCGCTGGTGTGCAGGTCGCTGAAGATGAGGAGCTTCATGGTGGGAGGAGAGCCATGGAAGAAATGGGCAAGGGGACAAGTGGGCGAAAGTGCCGATGGTCAATGGGACAGAAGGCGGAGAAGACCCCACACGGAGTGTGGGGGGACCCCGGAGAACGGACCCACTCGGGGGTCGGGGTACCGGGGAATGGAGCCCCGTCGGAGTGCAGGACGCCGGGGAGGCAGAGGGTCAGGAACGCTCTTCAAACGAGGCGCCGGGCATGGCATCGAAGCCCACGAAGTCGCCGGGGGAAAAATCGGAGGCTTTCTGGCGGGGGTCGGTCGGGCGACAGTGGATGGGCATGCCGGCGTTGACGACCACGCGGTCGGCGACGATGGCCAGCACGGTGCCCTGGACACGCCGCACCGGCCCGTAGACAGGTTCGACGAACCGGCCGCCGGTGTCCACGGTGTCGATGCGCCGGGCGTCGAGGCGGATGATGCCGATGATGCGCTTGCCCGGGGCGGCGCGGAGGGGGCCGGTGAGGCTGAAGTCGAGGCGGTAGCTCGTGTTGGGGAACTCGATCGTCACGCGGTCGGGCGAGGCGTCGGCGACCACGCCGCGTGCGAGCGTGGGGTCAATGCGCGTGGTGGGAGCGGGGTGGATCATGGAGGTGAGGGTATCCGGCCCCGAATCGCGCCGGCGAGCACCGTGGCGGGTGCGGGGGCGGGTACCATCCGCGCGTGAGCGAAACGGGGCTCCCAATCCGGAAGTTGCCGCCGCTGGTCGTGAACCAGATCGCAGCGGGCGAGGTGATCGAGCGCCCGGCCTCGGTGGTGAAGGAACTTGTGGAGAACGCGCTGGACGCCGGGGCGACACGGGTGCTGGTGGAGATCGAGCAGGGCGGCGTCGAACTCGTGCGGGTGACCGACGACGGCGCGGGCATCGCGGCCGAGGAACTGCCCCTGGCGCTCGCTCCGCACGCGACGAGCAAGATCGGAGATGTGTCCGACCTCGATCGCGTCGCAACAATGGGCTTTCGAGGGGAGGCGCTGGCCTCCATCACCTCCGTGGCGCGGGTGCGGATCCGGTCTCGGAAGCGTGGCCAGGGCGAGGCGGCCCAGGTGGAGGCGGAGGGTGACGCGGTGGGGCCGGTGCAGCCTGCGGCGGGTCCGACGGGCACGAGCGTCACGGTCCGCAATCTGTTCTTCAACACGCCGGCGCGCCGGAAGTTTCTGCGCTCACTGGCCACTGAGCAGGGCCACTGCCTGGACTGGCTCCGGGACCTGGCCCTCGCGTGGCCCGCCGTGGGATTCCGGGTGACGGCGGACGGGCGCGAAGTGCTTGATGTGCCGCCCGGGCAGGGCCCGCGTGAACGGGCGCTGGGCGTGCTGGGCCCGGAGCTTGCGCCGCAGTTGCTTGAGGTCCACCTCGACGGGTTCGACGATGCGCGGGGGCTGGCGCTGTGGGGGCTCGCGGGGCGGCCCGAGATCGCCAGGGGATCGAACAAGCACCAGCACGTCTTTGTGAACGGGCGGACGGTGCGCGATCGGACGATCCAGCACGCGCTCAAGGAGGCCTATCGCGGGCTGATCGAGCCCGGGCGGCACCCGACGGCGGTGCTCATGCTTTCCATGGGGCCTGAGGGCGTCGATGTAAACGTCCACCCGGCGAAGCTGGAGGTGCGCTTCCGGGACCAGTCGATGGTCCACTCGGGCGTGCTGCGCGCGGTGCGCGAGGCGCTGCGCAGCGCGGACCTGACGCCGGAGATCGCGACGGCGCGCGGGCGGGTCGCGGAGTTCGGCGCGGGGGAATCGCTGCTGCCGCGCGGGCCGGAGGCGCCCCCGGAACGGCGATTCGCCGACTATTTCACGCGTCCGCCCGCGCCGGCCCCCGGGCGGCTGAGTTTCTCAACCCTTCGCGAAACGCTGGATGCGGGGTCGGCGATGGGAGACGAGCGGGGCGATGCCCGGGCAGAAGACACCCCGGCACGCGGCGCGGCCGCGGTGGGCTCGCCCGGGTTCGCGCCGGGCGCCGATTCCTTCATCGTGCCCACGGCGCGATCGCTGCAGGTGCACAACGCGTACGTGGTGACGCAGGATGAGCAGGGGATCGTGATCGTCGATCAGCACGCGCTGCACGAGCGGGCGATGTTCGAGTTTCTGCTCGCGCGGGTGACGGGGGCCCCGCTGGAGCGCCAGCACCTTCTGGCGCCCGCGATCATCGACGTGGAGCCGGGACAGGGGGCGCTGCTGGATGCGCTGCGCCCGCTGCTGGGGCGGATCGGGGTGGAGGCGGAGATGCTCGGGCCGCGCTCGATCGGGGTGCGCTCGTTCCCGAGTTTTCTGTTTGAGCGGAACGTCGACCCGGTGGAGTTCATGTCGGACCTGTTTGACAAGGCGGCGTCGGACCGCTTCGCGCCCGACTCAGAAGAAGCGCTGCGCGACGTGCTGGACATGATGGCCTGCAAGGCCGCGGTGCGCGCGGGCGATCGGCTCAAAGGCGCAGAACTCGAAGCGCTGCTCGAGCTGCGCGAGGATGTCGAGCGGTCGAGCAATTGCCCGCACGGGCGACCCACGTCGATCCGGCTCTCGCTCAAGGAACTCGAGCGGCGGTTCGGGCGGGCATGAGGGCGGATGGAGCGACCGGGCGTTCCTGAGTAGTGGCCGAACGCGAGGCGGGCACGGTGCTGCGAGCGGATCAGAGGCGTCAGTGAGGGACGGGTGGGCACGCCATGCCGCAGAGGCGGTAGAGCACGCGGGCGCCCACATTGGCGTCCCAGTCACCCTTGCCGGGGGAGACTTCGACGAGATCGAAGCCGAGAATCGTGCGCCCCGAGGCCCGGAGTGCCGCCAGAAGCGCGGAAAACTCGCGGAATGACAGACCGCCGGGCACGGGGGTGCCGGTGCCCGGGCAGAGGGAGGGATCGAGCCCGTCAATGTCAACCGAGACGTACACCTCGCGCGGCAGCGGATCGATGATGCGGGCCAGCGTGCGAGACCATGTCTCGCCGGAGAACCGGGCCTCGGCGAGGTCATCGTCATACCAGACCTGCACCCGGTCACCCTGCGACCGGGCAAAGTCGCGCTCTTCGGCGCAGAAGTCGCGGATGCCCACCTGGACGAGGCGGGCGACGCCGGGGGCGAGGTCGAGCACGTTCCGCATGATCGAAGCATGGGAGTAGCGGAAGCCCTCAAACGCTTCGCGGAGGTCCATGTGGGCGTCAACCTGCAGCAGGCCGACGCCGGGGTAGGCCGCCGCGACGGCTTCGATCTGTCCGAGCGGGGTGGAGTGGTCGCCTCCGAGAATCACTGGCACCTTGCCCTCGCGCAGGACTTCGGAGGCGAAGTCCCGGGTGAGAGTACGGACGCGCTCCCCGGCCTTCTCGATGCGGGCGATGGATTTCGCGTCCTCGGGGCGGGCGCCGGCACGGTCGATGATGGGCTCGGCAAGTTCACGCATCTCGCGGCTGAGGTCGCTGATGCCCCGGGGCATGGGGAGCATGACGATGCCCTGCTCGTGGACTGCGCCGAAGCGATGGTCAAGAAGATCGACCTGCCGGCTGGCCTTGAGCACGGCCTTGGGGCCCTTGCTCGTGCCGCCGCCGTACGAGGTGGTGGCCTCGAACGGCACCGGGAGGATGACGATGCGCGACTCGGCGCGCGTGCAGGGGAGGCCGAAGATGCCCGAGTCGCGGGGGGCGGCGGCGGAGGGATCGAAGGACATGGCGCGGCTCCGAGGGGCGGTTCGCCCGGCACTGCCGAGAATACGCTTGGCCTGTGAAGTACGGCGTGGTGATTCTCGACGGGGCGGCGGACGAGGCGCTCGCCGACCTCGGGGGGCAGACGCCGTTGCAGGCGGCGCGGACGCCGCGCCTTGATGCGCTGGGGGCCCGGGGGCGCGTGGGGCTCGTGGCGACGACGCCGGAGGAGTTGGATCCGGGCTCGGATGTGGGGTGCCTGAGCCTGCTGGGGTATGACGCGCGCCGGAATGTTCCGGGTCGTGCAGCACTGGAGGCGCTGGCGCTGGGGGTCACGCTTCAGCCGGCCGACCAGGTGGTGCGGATGAACTTCGTCACGCTGGGGCCCGACGCGGGCGGGCGCTCCGGCGTGCTGCTCGACCATTCCGCGGGGCTGCTGCGCGATGCCGAGGGGCGATTGCTCGCGCGCGACCTGCTCGGGGCGTGGCGGGCGCGGGAACCGGAGCTCGCGGGCCCGTTGAACCTGGTGCACGGGCGGTCGTACCGGGCGGTGATGGTGGATCGCGGGCGTTCGCTCGGGGCGGGGCTTGATTGCGTACCGCCGCACGAGTGCATCGGGGAGCCTTGGCGAGAGAACCTGCCGCGGGGTGCCGGGGGGGAGCGTCTGGCGCGGCTGTTTCACCTGAGCCGCGAGGTGCTCTCGGCGCACGAGGTGAACATCGCGCGCCGGGGCGCCGGAAAGCCGGAGGCGAACGCGATCTGGCCCTGGGGTCCGGCGGAGGCCCGTCCGCTGGAGGCGTTTCGCGAGCGGTTCGGCGTGCGCGGGGCGATGATCTCGCCTGTGGACCTGCTGCACGGGATCGCGCGCGCGATCGGGTGGGACTCGGTCGAGGTTCCCGGCCTGACCAGCGGGGCGGACACGGACTACGCGGCGCAGGGCCGGGCCGCGTGCGATGCCCTTGGACGATTCGACCTGGTCTGCGCGCACGTGGAAACGCCGGATGAGCTCTCACACCAGGGAGCCTGGCGCGGCAAAGTCGCGTCGATCGAGGCGATTGACCAGCACGTCGTGGGCCCGCTCGCCGATCGCCTGGCCGAGTTCGGCGACGCCGAGCGAGACGGCGACGCCGAGGGCTGGCGCATCCTGGTCGCGATCGACCACGCGACAAGCTGTGTGTCGCGGCGCCATGATGCGACCCCGGTGCCGTTCGTTATGGCCGGGGCATGGGTGCGCAGCCTGGTCGCGCGCCGGTGCACCGAGGCTGACGGGGCGGCTTCGGACCTACGCATCGATGTCGGGCACGAGCTCATGGAGTACTTCCTGCACGGGGGCCTGGCCCGCGTGCGTGCCAAAGGACGCTCAACATGACGCAGAACCCTTCGAGTCAGGGCGGCTACGACCTCGCGCCCGATGATCCGGCGCCCCACGCTGACGCCGGAGCGTCCGGGACAGGTTCACCCGAGGTATCCGGCGGCGCGGCGCCGGGCGCTGCCCCTGAGCCCTCCGAAGGGGTGCCGGTGGCTCGCCCGGCGAGCGCGCCGAAGGGGCGCATCAACGCCCCGGGGGTGCTGAGCGGGTTCGACGAAGACGCCGATTTTGAGCGTGATCCGGAGGTGCAGGCCGCGCTCGAGTCGGCGGACCCCAAGACGCGGCGAAAGGCGGCACGCGACCGGGAGGCCGCACTCGCGGATCCGTCAAAGTGGTGGACGCAACCGGGCTTCCCGGGGTTGCGGTTGGCTGCGGTCACGGCGGGGTGCCTCGCGGTGACAGGAGCAGTGCTGGCGGGGGTGAACGCTCCCGATGCGCCGATCTGGCGGGCGCTGTTCCTGTTCTACCAGAACGTGCTGCACGTGGGAACGGGGATGCTCGCGGTGCTGCTGGCGGCGGTGATGAGCGCCCGGCGCATCAATGAGCCGCTGCTGGCAGCGGCGCGGGTGGGGGTGGCGGTGGGGGCGTTCTACATCGGGTATGCCCTGAACATCACGCTGCTGCCGGGAAAGTTCGAGGAGTTGGTGGTTGGGGTGATGGGCTATGTGCTGGTGCTGCTGCTGATGTTCCGGCTGCCGCGCTACGAGCTGGGCGTGATGGCCATCGCACACGCTTCGTTCTGGGTGCTGGTGGAGATCGGCTGGGTGCTGATCCGGCAGATTCCATCCACGGGGAGCGCTTCGTGAGCGCGAGGGCGCGCGAATCGTTTGCACGGAGTTTCGGGGAAGTGCCGGAGGCCTGCGCCCGGGCTCCGGGCCGGGTGAACCTGATCGGCGAGCACACGGACTACAACGACGGCTTCGTGCTGCCGATCGCGATAGACCTGGACTGCGTGTGTGCATGCGGGCCGGGGCGCGGGACAGTTCACCTGGCGAGCGCGGACGTGGGCGCGGCGTATGAAGCGCCGCCGGGGGAGGCGCTGCGGGCCGAGACCTGGCGCACGGCCGGCGCGCCCCGGTGGGCCTCATACGCGGCGGGCGCGCTGGCCTGCGCGGCGCGCGAGGCCCCGGCGCTGGAGTCGATGCTCCGCACGCGCGGCATCCGGCTGGCGGTGGCGAGCGATGTGCCGCTGGGGGGCGGCCTGAGCAGTTCCGCGGCCTTGGAGGTGTCGGTCGCGCTGGCGGCGTGCGCCCTCGCGGGGGAGGCTCCGGCAGATATCGCCCGTGCGTGCCAGCGGGCCGAGCACGAGTTCGCGGGCACGCCCTGCGGCCTCATGGACCAATTCGTGAGCGTGCACGCCCGCGCGGGGCATGCCCTCCTGCTCGACTGCGCCACGGGTGCGTTCGAGCACGTGCCGATGCCGCCGGGCTGGAGCGTGATGGTGCTCGACACGGGGGTGCGCCACGAGCTCGCGGGGGGGGAGTACGCGCGCCGGCGGGCCTCGTGCGAGCGGGCCGCGCGGGCGCTGGGGGCGCCCTCGCTGCGGCATGCGCGGGAACGCGACCTCGGGGCTCCCGGCCTTGCGCCGCAGGACCGGGACCGGGCCAGGCACGTGATCCGAGAGATCGAACGGGCGCGCACCGGCGCCGGCGCGCTGGCCCGGGGCGATGCGCGCGTCTTCGGCGCGCTGATGGTGCAGTCGCACGCCTCGCTCCGCGATGATTACGAGGTGTCGTGCCCGGAGTTGAATATCGCCGTGGAGGTGCTGCTCGACGTGCCGGGCGTGGTCGGCGCCAGGATGACCGGGGGCGGGTTCGGCGGAGCGGCGATCGGGCTCGTGCGCACGGACGATGCGCCCTCCGCGGCGCCGAGCGCGGCCGAGGCTTACGCGCGCCGGACCGGGCGCGACGGGAAGGTCCGCGTAGTGCGTGCATCGGGCGGAGCCTCGGCGGAAACGGCGCCCGCCGGGTGCGCGTGATCGACGCCGGGAAGGCGGGAACCAAGCGGGCTACGCTTGCCGTCCAGCCGGAGAGGTGTCCGAGAGGCTGAAGGAACGCGACTGGAAATCGCGTATACGGGCAACCGTATCGGGGGTTCGAATCCCCCCCTCTCCGCTTGCCTTGTGTCGCAGCACTGTTCGTAGAAAGGGTGCTTGTGGGGCGGGTTTGATGCCCGGCACTCATGAACCGCGGCGAGATGTGCGCAGCGGTGCGCAAGTCACCCTTCCCTTGTCCTGTCTTGCCGTGCCTGAGGGCGAGCGTATCGAAGGTGGGAGGAAAGGCGGCAGGTAACCTGACGGGAAGCGCCTGAAGGGAGCCAAGTCTCCTATCGCTGGGCGGGGAGGATGACGCCCCGGCACTCCCCGAAGCCGATGCGACGGAATCCGGGTCTCTCGCAGGAACCGCGGATGATGATCTCGTCGCCGTCGGCGAGGAAACGGCGTTCTTCGCCGGTGGGCAGGCGCACCGGGGTTCGTCCGGGCGGGGGCGAGCCGGGCACGCCGGGGCCGTCCCAGGTGAGTTCGAGCATACATCCCCGGGAGTCGCGTGTGCCGCCGCTGATGGTGCCCGAGGCGATCAGGTCGCCGGGGAGCAGATTGCAGCCGTTGCTGGCGTGATGGGCGATGATCTGGGCGAAGGTCCAGTACATGTCCCGGAGTGAACCGCGGCTGAGAAGCGTGGGGCTGCGCCCGGCCTGGCGCATCGCCTCGCTCTGGATGAAGACTTCGAGCGTGACATTGAGCCCGCCTTCGCGCTGGTCGGCCTCGCTGAAGAGGTGCGGCAGGGGCCTCGGGTCGCCCTCGCCGCGGGCAAGGGCCGGCGCATGAAACGGGGCGAGCGCGTCACGGGTGATGATGAAGGGGGAGATCGTGGTGCCGAAGTTTTTGGCGAGGAACGGCCCGAGGGGCTGGTACTCCCATTTCTGGATGTCGCGTGCGGACCAGTCGTTGACGAGACACACCCCGAAGACACGCGACCAGGCGTGGTCAATCGCGACCGGCTCACCCAGCGCATTGCCCTGGCCGATGATGACACCGAACTCAAGCTCGTGATCGAGCATGGCGGAGGGGACCAGGGCCGGGACGGGCTGGTCATCGGCCTTGACCTGGCCGTGCGGGCGCCGGACCGGAGTGCCGCTGACCACGACCGACGAGGCTCTCCCGTGGTAGCCGATGGGAACCCACGTGTAGTTCGGGAGCAGGGGGTTGTCGGGCCGGAACATGGCGCCGACGTTGCGGGCATGGTTCATGCAGGCGTAGAAGTCGGTGTAGTCGCCGATGCGCACCGGCATGAGGAACCTTGCCCCATCAATCGGGAAGACCGCCTGGGCGCGGAGGCCGGCGCGATCGCGGAGGGCGTCGTTGTCGTGACGCAGCACGCTCTGCAGGCGCCGGCGCAGCGCAGAGGCCGCCTCCGGACCCTGCTCCATCAGCAGGTTGAGGTTTTCGCCCTGGAGCGCGAGGACCACGTCATCGTCGGGTTCGCCGAGCAGCCCGGCATCCCCGAGTTCAAGGAGATCCACCAGTGATGAGCCGATCGCCGTGCAGATGCGCGGGTCGCTCTCGCCCCGGTCCACCACACAAAGGGGCAGGTTCTGGATGGGAAAGTCTGTGCCAGGGTCGTTGGCGGATTCGATCCACGAACGGAGCGCGGGATCGTGCGAGGCGTTGGTCTGCGGCATCGGGCACCCCGGGGATGGCGCCGGGCGGCGCGCGAAGAGAAACCGCCGCCGACCACGAGGGGTCCGCGGCGGCGGAGTACGGGAGAGCGGGCGATTCAGGCGCCGTTGAGGTGCTTGAGGCCGCGCCGCCGGTCGCGGAGGCGCTGGCTCTTGCCGCGCCGGTCGCGGAGGTAGTAGAGCTTGGCGCGCCGGGCGTCGCCGTGGCGCAGCACCTCGAACTTGGCGATCATGGGCGAGTTGATCGGCCAGACGCGCTCGATGCCGACATCGTCGACGACGCGCCGCACGGTGATCATCTCGCTGATGCCGCGCCCGGCGCGAGCGATGACGACCCCCTGGAAGATCTGGACACGTTCCTTGTCGCCTTCGACGATGCGGGCATGGACATTGATGGTGTCGCCGATGTCGATACGGGGCAGGTCCTTCTTGAGGACGGCGTCGTTGATGCTCTCGATGAAGCGTTGCGTGTCCATGATGGTGCTCGCGTGGGGCTCGTGGGCCAAGGCGCATCCGGGCCCGGTGGCCCGCGTGAAGGGTTGCCCCGACAGGTTCGGTGCTCCGGTCGGGAGGGGAGGATAGGCCGAGGGCGGGGCGGGGTCCATGCCGGTCGGGACATGCTCGGTTCGGCCGTCACGGGTTCGTGACGGGGGCGGCGGTGGAAATCATCCAGTGAGATGCCGCGTTTGTCATACGCTGCTCCCTGGGAGTCAGCGAGAGCGGCGGCGAGGCGGGAATCGGGATGGCCACGGCTGTCTGCCGGGGGGCGGCCAGGGCCGCAAGTGCAGGAGGCTTGTTCGTGGGAAACACTGGTCGCGCGTTGACGGTTTCAATTGTGGCTGGGCTCCTGGTCGCCGGCGGCGCCATCGGGCGAGCGGAGATCGGGCCCGGGGCGTCGGAGTCAGACCCCCCGACCGAGGTGCAGTTTGCCCGGTCGCTCTCGGCGGCCTTCCGGCGCGTGGCGGAGGACATCGAACCGAGCGTGGTGCACATCACCGGGCGGGCCGACCAGAGCGTGCTCCGGCGCGACCTGCTGGGTCGGCGCTTCCGCGACACGGTGCAGCGCACCGGGCTGGGCACCGGCGTGGTTGTATCGTGCGACGGGTACATCCTCACCAACAATCACGTGATCGAGGAGTTCACGAGCGGCGAGCTCACCGTGCGCCTGATGGACGGGCGTGAGTTCCGCGGCGCGCTGGTGGGGCGCGATCCCGGCACCGACCTTGCCGTGCTCAAGATCGATGCGAGCGATCTCAAGCCCGCGACGTTCGGAGACAGCGATGCGCTGGGCGTGGGCGACTGGGTGCTGGCTGTGGGCAGCCCCTTCGGCTTCTCCTCGAGCGTGACCGCCGGCATCGTGAGCGCCCGGGGGCGGACCAACCTCTCGCGCGGCGATGACGATCGATACGAGGACTTCATCCAGACCGACGCCGCGATCAACCCCGGCAACTCCGGCGGGCCCTTGGTCGACCTTGAGGGGCGCGTGGTGGGCGTCAACAGCGCGATCTTTACCCGGGGCGGCGGGAGCGACGGCATCGGGTTCGCCATCCCCAGCAACATCGCGCGCAGCGTGCTCGAGTCGATCATTCAGAACGGGCGCGTCGTGCGGGGCTGGCTGGGCGTCGAAATGGCGGACCTGACCGGCGAGGCGGTGGTCGCCCGCGGGCTGAGTGAGACCGGGGGAGTGCTGATCCAGACGGTGGTGCCGGAGAGCCCCGCGGATGAAGCGGGCCTGCAATCAGGCGATATTGTGGAGCGCGTGGACGGCCGGCCGGTGCGAGACTCCAACCGGCTTCGGAACCTGATCGCGCTGGGCAAGCCCGGGTCGGTGCTGCGCCTGGACGTCATGCGAGAAGAGCGGACCCGCACCATCGACGTGACCCTGGTGGACGTGAACACCGGCTACGGTCGCATTTACGGCGGGGTGGCCCTGCCGCGCGTGGGGCTGATCGTCGAACCGGCGACGGCGGAAGCGCTGCGGAACCTCGGCGCGGAGAGCGCCGGTGAAGGCGTGCTCGTGAAGAAGGTGCTGCCGAACTCCATCGCCGAAGAGGCAGGGTTTGAAACCGGAGATGTCATCGTGGGCCTGGACGGGCGCCTGGTGACCGGCCCCGACGACTTTGTGGCCATGATCGACGAGGCAGACCTGACCGAAGGCGTGCGGGCGCGCGTGGTCCGGGGCGAGATCCGCGGCTACCTGGACCTTCGCCGGGCGCGGTGAGCGGGCCCCAAACCTCGGGCGGTCAGCCGCGCTTGCGCGTCCGTTTGGCAGCCCGGCCTTTCGCGCCGCCCCGGGGGCCGGCCGGCTTCGGCGCCCGCGGGGCGGGGCGTACACGCCGGGAGGCGGGACGCGTTGAGGCGCCCGCATCCGCTGACGGGGCGGACGAGCCCTGCGAATCGGCCTTCGACGCGGCGGGCTTCTGGACCGTCTCCTCGGGCTTGGCGCCCGGCTTCGCATCCGGTTTCGAATCCGGCGCGGTCTGCGGCTTTGCGTCGGGGGGCGGCGCCCTGTCGGCGTCCGCGGCCTTGCGGTAGGACTCGGAGCGGTAATCGGTCTCGTAAAACCCGGCGCCCTTGAACAGGATCGCCGCGCCGGTGCCGATGAGGCGTTCGAGGGCGCGCTTGCCGCAAGCGGGGCAGAGGCGCTTGGGCGCATCCTTCATGCTCTGAAAGAGCTCGAACTCATGCGCGCAGGCGGAACAGCGATAGTCGTAGGTGGGCATGGCGGCGCTCGCGGGTCGCGCGGCTCGTGGAGATGCCGGGCGGACACGACTCAGGGGGCGGCAGAAACGACGACCTTGGCGGGGCGGATGACGCGGTCCTCCAGGGCGTAGCCGATCTGAAAGACTGCGAGGATGAGCCCCTCGGGCTGTTCCGGCGCCGCGCGCCGGGCGACGGCCTCGTGACGCTCGGGGTTGAAGGGCTCGCCCACGGGAGGATCGATGACGGCGACGCCGTGGGCGGTCATTGCTCGGATCAGTTCGGCGCGGATCGCGCGCATGCCCCCGAGCACGCTCTCGATGCTCGCGCCGGCGAGGTCCTGGGCGAGGGCCATGTCGAAGTGATCGAGGGCCAGGATCACGTCGCGGCACACGCCCGTAACGCCCTGGCGCCGGGCCTCGGGCAGGTCGCGGCGCACGCGGTTGAGCTGGTTCTGCAGGTCGGCGGCGGCGCGAAGGAGCCGATCACGCTCCGCGACCAGGGCCGCGTGCTCGTCGATCAGCCGCGCGATCGAGTCGGGGTCAACCGGGATATCCGACTCCGCGCCATCGCCCGGGTTGGCGATTGGGTCGGAGTGCTGGGGCTCGCGGGGCTCGCTCGGGTCGATGGTCATGGCGGTCAGCCTCCGAAGATGTCCTTCATGCGCTTCAGGAAGCCCTTGGTCTCGGGGAGGACTCGCTCATCCTCGGTCTCGGCGAACTCGCGGAGCAGTCGCTCCTGCCTGGCGCTCAGCCGGTGGGGCATCTCAACCTTCACGCCCACGATCAGGTCGCCGGGCTTGCCGGAGCGCAGGTTGGGCAGGCCCCGGCCGCTGATACGGAAGACGGCCCCGTGCTGCGTGCCGCGCGGCACGCGAAGCGTCGCCGGCTCGCCCGTGATGACAGGCACGCTGACCTCCGCGCCGAGCGCCGCCTGCGTGAAGCTGATGGGCATTTCGAGGAGAAGGTGATCGCCGTCGCGTGCGAAGACCTCGTGGTCCTGCACGCGGACGACGACGTGCAGATCACCCCGGGTGCCTTCTCCCCCGGATGAAACGTCCTGGGTCGGGGGCTCGCCCTCGCCGGGTACGCGGATGGCCTGGCCATCCCGGATGCCCGGTGGAATCTTGACCCCGAGTTTGCGCTGCTTGCCCACCCGCCCGGCGCCGCGGCAGGCCTCGCACACGTCTCGGATGGTCTGCCCCCGCCCCTTGCAGGCGGGGCAGGCCGTGACCATGCGAAACATCCCGCCGAGGCCCGTCTGCTGCACCTTGCCCTGGCCGCCGCACGTGCGGCAGGGCTCAGGCTTGCTGCCCGGCTTGGCGCCGGAACCCGCGCACTTCTCGCAGACATCCATGCGCGTGAACTCGACATCGTGCTCGCTGCCCTTGGCCACTTGGCCGAGGGAGATGGAGACTTCGGTTTCGAGGTCGTAGCCGCGCGCGGGCCCGCGGGCCCCGCCCCGGCGTCCGCCGCCCCCGAATCCGCCGCCGAAGATGTCCTGGAACATCGAGAAGATGTCGGAGACATCCATGCGGGAGAAGTCGTGGCCCGCCGCGCCGCTTCCGCGAAGGCCCTCGTGCCCGAACTGGTCGTAGCGCTGGCGCCGGGCGGGATCAGAAAGGACTTCGTAGGCCTCCGCCGCCTCCTTGAAGCGAGTTTCCGCGTCGGCATCGCCCGGGTTGCGGTCCGGGTGGTACTTCATGGCAAGGCGCCGATACGCGCGCTTGATCTCCTCCGCGTCGGCGGCCTTGTCGATGGAGAGAATCTCGTAGTAGTCGCGGGTGGTGGGCATGGGGGGCGCAATTCACAGGAGGCACGGAGGTCAGAGGCTGAGGCGCGTGATGCCTTCTTTGAGCACGGGGACGTGGAAGTTCAGAAGGAGTCCGGCTCGGAGGTTCGCAAGTTTCATGTAGGTGAGGAGTTGGGCCTTGTGAACCCCGAGCACCGTCTCGACCGACTTGACCTCCACGATCACGCACGTGCTCACCACCAGGTCGAGCCGGTACGCGGCGCGCAGTGCCCGCCCCTTATACAGAGCCGGGAGTTCGACCTGACGCCTCACCGTGACGCCACGATCGACAAGTTCTGCGGCTAGGCACTCTTCTGTAGATGGATTCCAGCAGGCCGGGGCCGAGATGGCGATGGACCTCGATTGCCGCGCCGATGACGTCGCCGGTCACCAGTTCCACGTCTTCGGCCTCGGCAGCGTCCATCTCCATGTCTCCACGTCTCGCTGTCAGATTCCTCCAATCACGACACGGCGCCGGTCACGGGCTCCTGCTTCTCCTTGAGTTCGGTGATGATCGCATCGGTCGTGAGCATGAGGCCCGCGACGCTCGCCGCGTTGACCAGCGCGGTCTGCGGCACGAGCGCGGGGTCGATGATGCCCGCCTTCACGAGGTCTTCATAGGCGCCGGTGGCCGCATTGAAGCCGAACCCGCCCTTGCCCTCCTTGACCTTCTCGACCACCACGTCGCCGTCGTACCCGGCGTTCTCGGCGATCTGGCGGCAGCAGCACTCCACGGCCTTGAACACGATGTCGAAGCCGAGCTTCTCATCCCCCCGGGCCTTCTTCTTGCCCTCGACGAGGGCGGGCTGGGCGCGGAGGAGGGCGACGCCCCCGCCGGGCACGTAGCCCTCCTTGGCCGCGGCGCGGGTGGCGTGCAGGGCGTCGTCCACGAGGTCCTTGAGCGACTTCATTGCGATCTCGGTGGCGCCGCCCACGTTGACGATGGCCACGCCGCCGGTGAGCTTGGCGTGACGCTCCATGAGCTTCTCACGGTCGTAGTCGCTCGTGCTCTTGTCGTGCTGGCCCTTGATCTGGGCGGCGCGGGCCTGGATCTCGCTCTTCTTGCCCGCGCCTTCGATGATGGTCGTGTTGTCCTTGGTGATGACGATCTTCTTGGCGCGCCCGAGCTCGGTGAGTTCGATCGAGTCGAGGTTGCGCCCGAGATCTTCGGCGAAGAACGTGCCGCCCGTGAGGACCGCGATGTCGCCGAGCATGGCCTTGCGCCGATCACCGAAGCCCGGGGCCTTGACGGCGCAGATGCGCAGCACGCCCCGCAGGCGGTTGATGACAAGGGCCGCGAGGGCCTCGTTCTCGACCTCCTCGGCGATCACCAGCACGGGCTTGCCGCTCGTGGCGACCTTGTTGAGCAGGGGGAGCAGATCGGGCAGGTTGCTGATCTTCTTTTCGTAGATGAGGACGTAGGCGTCCTCGAGCACGCACTCGGCGCTCTTGGGGTCGGTCATGAAGTAGGGGGAGAGATACCCCTTGTCGAACTCCATGCCCTCGACGTAGTCCAGGGTGGTGTCCGCGCTCTTGCCTTCTTCAACCTCGACGACGCCTTCGGCGCCGACCTTGGTGATCGCTTCGGCGATGAGCTCGCCGACCTCCGCGTTGTGGTTCGCGCTCACCGTCGCGACCTTGCGGTAGTCATCCTTGCCCTTGCACTTGGTGGCCGAGGCGAGAATCGCCCCGCCCGCGACCTCGGCGGCCTTGTTGATGCCCCGCTGCACCTCGACGGCGTTCGCCCCGGTGGCAACGACCTTCAGGCCCTCGGTGAAGATCGCCTGCGCGAGCACCGTGGCGGCGGTGGTGCCGTCGCCCGCCTTGTCGGCAGTCTTCTTGGCGACCTGGTGAACCATCTTCGCCCCCATGCTCTCGAAGGGCTCGGGGAGTTCGACTTCCTTCGCGACGCTCACTCCGTCCTTGGTGACGTGCGGGCCGCCGTAGGACTTCTCGATCACGACGTGCCGCCCGGCGGGGCCCATCGTGCACTTGACGGCCTCGGCGAGGCGGTCGACGCCCCGCTTCATCTCGACCTGGGCGGCGCTGCCAAACATCATCTGCTTCGTGCTCATGGGTCTGTCCTCGCGTTGTTCGCGTGAAAGGTGCCTCGGGAATCATGCCCCTCGCGGGGCCCATCAATCGGGCGGGCGGGCGGCGGCCCGCGCGTCCGGGTCTTCTCGTCTACTCCAACGACTCGGTCTCGTATCCAAGGGTCTGGAGCACATCGCGTGCCACCTCGCGCGCGACGGAACGGAACTGTGCACCGCTTGCGCCGACCGCGAACCGCTTCCAGTCGCCGGTCTCGCCCCTGCGGTTCTTGCCCACCGGGTCCTGCTGCGCGAGGCCGGGCGCGGTGCCGTCAATCCGCGAAAGATGCAGGGCCTCGGACGGATCGACATCGAGAAAGCGGAAGAGCCGGGCACGCTCCTCCTCCGGCCGGGCGTGAAGGTCCTCGTAGCGGCACATGATCGCGCTGCCCGAGCACTCCCCCCGGGCAAAGCGCCCGAGGGCCCCGAGGTCAGCCCGGCAGCGGTTCGCCCACTTGGTGAGCACGTGGCGCGTCCACACCTCATCGCGGAAGAGCCGCTCCGGGTTTTCGTCAAAGTGCAGGGGGTTGGAGGCGAGGGCGTTCATGTCGTCCTGGAGGCGGGTCCGGAAGCGTTCAATCTGGAGATCGAGGCCGTTGGTCTTGATCTGGTGGATCGTGTAACTCACCGCGACATCGCGCCCGTCGCGGACCATCAGGATGTGCGGACACCCGTCGAGCATCGGGACCAATGGGCGCGGCGTGCGGTCGCCGATGTGCGTCGCCCCGGGCTTGGCCTCTGCCGCAGTGAGCAGGCACCGGGTGATCATCTCCCGGCGGCATGCCTCGGCGACACTGCGGAGGGGCTCCTGGCTCGCCAGGTGCCAGGGCCTCCCGATGAACTCCTCGAAGCCGCGATGGATGAGCTCGAAATGAAACTCACCCGTGCAGCGCACCCTGGGGTGCGTATCGAGGACTTTCTCCACCCACGTCGTTCCGCTGCGGCTGTGTCCGCAGACGAAGAAGAACCGGGGTTGAGGGGGGCCCTGGGCCATGCGCGCTGCATTCAGCCCTGCACCACGCCGAGGAGTTCGCTCTCGCGGATGATCAGGTGCTTCTCGCCCTTGATCTCAACCTCGGTACCCGCGTACTTGCCGTAGACGACCGTGTCGCCCACCGAGACGCTCATGTCGGCGCGCTTGCCGTTCTCCAGGCGCTTGCCCGGGCCGGCGGCGACAACCTTGCCCTTCACGGGCTTCTCCTTGGCGGACTCGGGCAGGTACAGGCCCGACGCGGTCTTGCTCTCCTGCTCCACGGGCTTGACGAGAACGCGGTCTTCGAGAGGCTTCACGGCCATGGTTCTTGGCTCCTTGATTTCAGGCGTGACCGAAACGAGCGTGTCAACACGGGCGGCGACGCCGCCCGGGGGTTACGGGGTGTCCGCAGGCGCTCCGGGCGCGCGGGGGGGAAGGGCGAGCGGGTCGGCGGCGTTCGGCAGCCGGGCTTCGCGCCTCGATTCGGCACGGGCCCGCATGACCTCGATGCCGATGGGGATGAGCGAAACGAAGATGATGCCCAGCACCATCACCTCAAAGTTCTTCTGCACGAAGGGAATGTTCCCGAATGCGTAGCCGCACCCGAGGCAGACGCCGACCCACGCGAGCGCGCCGATGACGTTGTAGAGGCTGAAGACGCGGTACTTCATCGCTCCGGCACCGGCGACGAAGGGCACAAAGGTGCGAACGATGGGGACCCAGCGCCCGAGGACCACCGCCTTGCCCCCGTACTTCTCGAAGAACGCGTGGGCGCGTTCGAGGTGCTTCTTGTTGAGGATCTTGCCCCTGAGGCCCTTGGGCTGCTCCATCGTGAACACCCGGGGCCCGATGAACTTGCCGATGGCGTAGTTCACGGCGTCGCCGAGGATCGCCGCCGCGAGCAGCAGGCCCCCGGCCAGCCAGACATTGAGGTTGATGTCGTCGCGGGCGGAGAGGGCCCCGACGGTGAAGAGCAGAGAATCGCCCGGCAGGAAGGGCGTCACCACCAGCCCGGTCTCGCAGAAGATGACCGCGAAGAGAATGGCGTAGACCCAGGGCCCGTGGTCGCGGATGAGGTCGGCGAGCGTCTGGTCAAGGTGCAGGAAGATGTTGATGAACTGGCGCAGGGGCGAGGTCTCGCCCGTGTCCGCGAGCAGATGAAGGGAAGGCAAGATGGAGTCAACGATAGTCAAGTTCAGTCCCTAGCCAACTCATGCGATGCTCGGCTCGACGCGAAGGCGCAACGTCATGGGGCCGCCCCCACACGGGCTCAGTTACGCGGTCTTGCGAGGAGGCTTCGCGCCCCTCGAGTGATGCGACGCAATGAGCATCGCGACTTCTCCCACAAGATCAATCGGCACCACCATCAGCGTCTGCCCGGCTGCAGCGAGCGTGCGCTCATCCTCCTGCAAGGCCTGCTCGGGCGTTTGCGACTCGTAGTGGTGGATGATGGCGCGGACCCGTTCGTCCGAGTACCCGGCGGGGAATCGGTTTGTCGTGCCAGTCTGTGGTTTCTTTTTGGTCATCGTTTCGTCCCGCGCTGACGGCGCCGAAATGCCTGCAGCGGCTTGCCTGTGAGCTCGTACGCTGTCACAACGAAGCACGAGTCGTCGTTCCTGTCCGGGATGTAGATCGTTCTGATGAGTCTTCCCGCCTGAGTTCGTCCGATCGCGCTGCGAGCCCCGTCTCGGGCCGGTCGGTCTTCACCGGGACGGAGCATCGCCTGACGCACTTCCTCGTCGGTGACCCCGTGAGCCTGGCAGTGGGCGACGCCCCTCGCGGGATCGATGTAAAAACGGAGGTTCATGCGTGAGCGTCTCAGTCAGAGATACAAACGTCGAAGACTGTCAACGTACGCGGCCCCGCCCAGCCTCACGCTGATCGTGGACTGAAGGGAACGCTTGAGTTCTTCATCCGAACCATTCGGCGACACCTCGAACTTGCCGTGGACCACCACTGCCCTGCTCATGTAGCGCCCCAGGGTTTGCTCCGAACGCGGGCCAATCACCGGGCTCGGCATGTAGGAGCTCTGTCCCGACTCCTCGACACTCACGTCGAGCGCCAAGCCGGGTTCCCCGGCTGGTCCGCCTCTTCGCCAGGTGGCTCGGTACTTGCGTCTCATCAGAAGTCCATCCCGCCCATGCCTCCCATGCCGCCCATTCCACCCATCCCGCCGGGCCCGTGGTCGTGGCCGCCGGGCTTCTTCTCCTCGGGCTTCTCCGTGATGATGCAGTCCGCCGAGAGCAGCACGGTGGCCACGCTGGCGGCGTTCTGCAGCGCGCTCCGGTCCACCTTCGCCGGGGTGATGACGCCCTGCGCCAGCAGGTCGCCATACTCGCCGGAGAGGGCGTTCCAGCCGAAGTTGGCCTTGTCGTTTTCGGTCACCTTGCTGACGACGACGTTGCCCTTTTCCCCCGCGTTCTCCGCGATGGTCTTGAGAGGCACGGCGAGGGCGGTCCACACGACGTTCATGCCGCAGGCGTAGTCGTACTTCGCCTGACCGATGTCATCGCTGGTCACGTCCTTGGCCTTGCCGTAGACGCTCTTCCATTCCTTGCTCTTCTCGATCGCCGCGCGGGCGCGGATGAACGACACCCCGCCGCCGGGCACGATGCCCTCGGCCTGGGCGGCGCGGGTCGCGTGCAGCGCATCCTCGATGCGGGCCTTCTTCTCCTTGAGCTCGGCCTCGGAGGCCGCGCCCACCTGCACCTGCGCCACGCCCCCCGCGAGCTTCGCGAGGCGCTCCTGGAGCTTCTCGCGGTCATAGTCGCTGGTCACCTCGCCGATCTCGCGCCGGATCTGCTCGATGCGGGCCTGGATCGCCTTCGTCTCGCCCGCGCCCTCGATGATCGTGGTGTTGTCCGCGTCGATCTCGATCTTCTTTGCCATGCCGAGCTGGCGGAGTTCGACCTTGTCGAGCTCGGTGCCCACGTCCTTCATCACCGCCTCGGCGCCGGTCAGGATCGCGATGTCCTCGAGCATCGCCTTGCGCCGGTCGCCGTACCCCGGGGCTTTCACCGCGGCGACCTGCAGCGTGCCGCGCAGCTTGTTGATGACCAGCGTCGAAAGCGCCTCGCCCGTGACATCCTCGGCGATGATGAGCAGCGGCTTCTTGGCCTGCATCACTTTCTCGAGCAGGGGCACGAGCTTGCCCACGCTCTCGATCTTGTCTTCGTGGACGAGCACGAGGCACTTCTCAATCTCGACCTTCATGTCGTCGGGGTTGGTGACGAAGTTGGGGCTGAGGAATCCGCGGTCGAACTGCATGCCCTCGACAACGGTCACTTCCGTCTCCAGGCCCTTGCCTTCTTCGACCGTGATCACGCCGTCCTTGCCCACCTTGTCAAAGGCGTCGGCCATGATCTTCCCGATCTCGGCGTCGTTATTGGCGCTGATCGCCGCGACGTTCTGGATGTCGGCCTTGCCCTTCACCGGCGTCGCCATCTCGTCGATGCTCGCGGACGCCAGCGACACCGCCGCCTTCATCCCGCGCACCAGGGCGTTGGCGTCGACGCCCGAGGCAATCGCCTTGAGCCCCTCGCGGAAGAGCGCCTCGGCGAGCACCGTCGCCGTCGTCGTCCCGTCGCCCGCGTCATCGCTGGTCTTGCTCGCGGCTTCCTTGACCAGGAGCGCGCCCATGTTCTCGGCGCGGCACTGGAGTTCGATCTCCTCGGCCACCGAGACGCCGTCCTTGGTCACCGTGGGGCCGCCCCAGCTCTTGTCCAGCACCGCGCTGCGCCCGCGCGGGCCCAGTGTGCTCTTCACCGCCCGGGCCAGTTTTTCCACGCCCGCGAGCAGCGCCTGACGTGCTTCGATGTCGAACACCAGTTCCTTGACAGCCATGCCCGTGACTCCACTCTCTAGTTGGTGCGAGGTTTGATTTCAGGTGGTGCGCCCCGCGACGGCGCGGCAGCGTCTCACCCCTCCCGGGGCAACTGGCGTGCCAGTCGAGCCCGTCGAACCCCGAGAGCCTGACTTGCCCGGCGCGCGATTGGGGGGCGGGCACCGGACCGACCGCTGACACTTTTCCACCCGGTCGGACGGCCCGACTGCCGTTTCGGCAGTCCGCGACCCTGCCGGGCACCGAGCCGGGCGGGCCGGGCGCCGACTCCTTCAACGCACGCTATCATGCTCGCCCCGAGGGCCACCGATGAGCACGCTGGGCGAAGTCAACCTGAGTTCCTACCTGCCGCTGATGGTCGTAGTACTCATGGCGGCAACCTTCGCCGCGATCAACATCGTCGGCACGCTGCTCATCGGGCCGAAGCGCCCCGGCAAGACCAAGGGCCTGACGTATGAATCAGGCATGAACCCCGTGGGCACCGCCCGCAAGCGGTTCAACGTGCGGTTCTACCTGATCGCCATGGTCTTTCTCGTGTTTGACGTGGAGATCGTCTTTCTCTATCCCTGGGCCGCGACGTACCCCAACCTCGCGATGTCCGACCCGGACCGGGTGATCTGGTTCTGGCGCATTCTCTTCTTCCTGTTCACGACAGTCGTGGCCTATGTATACGGCTACCGCAAGGGCGTATTCCGCTTCGACTGAATCCGTGCAGCGTCGGCGCTGCCGGTTCACGACCCTTTCATCCAGCTCAGCAGCGCATCGGCGGAGACTCCTCCGGCGAACGAGCGCGTGATCGCCCCGCCCTCGACGAGCGCGGTGGTTGGCACGCCCTTGATTCGGAGCCCCATGCGCCCGAGTCGATCGGTCATCCCCGTGTCCCGGTCCACATCGACATAGACCGGGATCATGGAATTCTGGATGAGCGAGGTCACCCTGTCGTCGCTGAGCGCGCCGCGCTTGTAGACCTGGCAAGGCCCGCACCAGTCCGCGGTTACGAAAACGAACACGGGCTTGCCTTCGCGCTCCGACCGGGCGAGCGCGTCATCCAGGCGTACCCCCGCCGCGAACACCTCGGGCATCGGGGCCTTGGCGGGTTTGGCCCGCGCCATGTACGCGACGGCGAGCACCCCCAGCACCACGAGGGGAAAAACGACCTGTTTGAGGGTTCGCGCGGGCACGGCAGTGTCCCTTTCTTTCCGGCCGGAGATTTCGCCGGCGCTGGGTTCCAACCCGGTCACCCCCCCCCGGTATTCCGCCGGACCCAGCCGCGAAGTTGCCGCCCCGAGGCTATCGAGCCGATATGACGCCAATGGAACTCTCGGTCATCATTCCGACGTGCGGCCGCCCCGACCAGTTGGTGCAGTGCTGCGCGGGGCTCGCGCGCCAGGACCTTACGCCCGGGCGGTTTGAAGTGTTGATCGGGGTGGACGGGCCCGATTCAGGGGAACGTGCTGCCGCGCTTGCCGCGCTCCCTCACGCGCGAATCTTTGAGTTCCCCAAGGGTGGTCCGGGGCTGGTGCGCAACGGGCTGCTGGCGCACTGCCGCGCCCCGATCACGCTGATGCTCAACGACGATGTGGTTCCTGACCCCGCCTGCCTGGAGTTGCACCTCCGGGCTCACCGTGAACTCGCGGGCAGGCCCGCGATGGTCCTGGGCGCAGCGCCGTGGAAGATCCGCCGGCCCGATCGCCTCTTCGACAAACTGGTCCGCAGTTCGTCGATGGTGTTCTTCTACAACCGCATGACAGGAGACGCGGCCCGCGACCCGATGCACGACTGGGGATTCCGGCACGCCTGGACCCTCAACCTCTCGGTGCCGACCACGATTGCCCGTCTCGGGTTCAATCCGGCGCTCGGTGCGCCATGCTACGAAGACCTTGAGTGGGCGTTCAACATCCGAACGCGCTGGGGAGTGCCGGTGCTCTATCGACCGGGGGCGGTCGTCCTTCACGACCATCGGTACGAGCCCGAGGGCTATCTTCGGCGCGAGGAGACGATGGGGCGCGAGGCCTGTCGGCTCGCGCGGGTCAACCCCGCCTGCGCGCGGGCGATCTTCGGGCGCGATATTCTCGCGGCGCCAGAACTGGCGTACGCCGCGGAGTGGGTGCGCCGTGAAGAGCGTTCGGCGCGGGAGCTGTCGCGCACCTTCGGCGCGCTCGCGGGCCTGAGCGCGGAAGTGATCGGTGAGTCTGAGCCTGTTCTCGAAATCATCTACCAGCACCACCTGCCATTGAAGCGCTGGTTCTGGAATCGCGGCTTGCTCGGCGCGGCGTCCGGCGTGACGGCCTGGGCAAGAGCGGGATGAGCTGCGCGTGGCCGGCTGTGCATGACGAGGGAAGGACCCATCCGGGGGTCTCGCCGTCGGTCTCTGCCGCTCCGTGACCCGCACCCTCTTTCGCCATCTGCCTCGGTCCACTCAACTTGAGTTCGTGTGTCAGTGCCCTCCGGCGCCTTGGCTCTTTGGCCTTTGGGCCGTTTGGCGCTTTGGTTCGTTGGTCTTCTCCCCTTCAGCCCCTGCCACCCAAAACAGCGCCGGCCGTATACTGCTTCGCGCGCTGCGAGAGCCGCGCTGGGGCCTCGCGTGCCGGGGCCCGGGGGACCGTGGAGGTGGTACATGCGTGCAGGTTTGAGGTGCGGAGCGTGGGTCGTGATGTTGGGCCTTGTGTGCGAGGCACGCGCGCTCGGGGCGCCGCCGGCGACGGCGAAGCGCCCGGTGACCGAGAGCGTGCACGGACGTTCGTTCACCGATGACTACCGATGGCTCGAGGGAGACAACTCCGACCCCGCCGCGATGGGCAAGATGACCGACGAGGTCGCCGCGTGGACGGACGCGCAGAACACCTACACGCGCGGCGTGCTTGACGCGATCTCCGGGCGAGAGGCGTACGAAGCGCGGCTGCGGAGGTTCCTGGAGGTCGGCTCGGTCTCGGCGCCGATCATGGCCCGGGACAACTATTTTTACGGGCGCCGCGAGGGCACCCAGCCGCAGTCGGTGGTGATGGTGCGCCACGGGCTCTCGGGCGAGCCGAGAGTGCTCATTGACCCGAACACGCTGGACGCGAAGGGCCTGGTGACGGTGTCGTGGTATGTGCCGAACCAGGATGGAACGCTGCTGGCATTCGGGCTTTACAAGGCGGGCGATGAGAACTCGACGCTGTATGTCATGGATGTCGAGTCAGGCGCCTGGCTGGCGGACGAGATTCCGGGCAAGGTCAGTTTCCTCGGGTGGATGCCCGACGGCAAGGGTTTCTTCTACCGTCCCCTCCGTGACGTCTCCAACCCGTACTCCGGCGAGGTGCGCTACCACACGCTGGGCAATCATTGGAGGCAGGATCCGCTGCTCGTTTCCCAGCTCGATCTTGAGGCGCTGTACGCGGGGTCGGGGTACGACGCGGCCCGTCTGCAGCAGCTCAGCACAACCTACGGGCCGTGGGCCGCGCCCAGCCGCGACGGGCGTTGGCTCCAGATCGGGTACTCCACGGACACGCGGAACAACGACCTGTGGGTCGCGGACCTCGATCTGTGGTTCCGCACCGGGGAACTCCGCAAGACTCCCGTCGTGGTGGGGGAGCAGGCCGCGAGCAGCGGCAACATCGCGGGGGACACGCTCTACCTGGAAACCAATCTCGGCGCGCCGAACGGCCGGGTCTTCAAGGTCGATCTCAACAATCCGGCCCGCGACGAGTGGGTCGAAATCATCCCCGAGCGCAAGGACGCCGTGCTGAAGGGCGTGTCGCTCGCCCGCGGCCTGCTGGCGGCGGAGTACCTGAAGAACGCAACGTCGGTGATCGAACTCACGGACCTCGGCGGCGCACCACGCGGGCATGTGGAGCTGCCCAACATCGGTTCCGCCGGCCTGGTCACCAGCGATGACCGCACCGAGGCATTCCTCACGTTTACCAGTTTCAACGCGCCGTACTCGATCTATCACGTCGATCTGACCTCCGGCGAACGCACCCTCTGGGACCGTCTCGACGTGCCGGTGGACCCGGACTCCATGGAAGTCAAGCAGGTCTGGTACACGTCGAAAGACGGCACGCGGATCTCCATGTTCGTGGTCCACAGGAAGGGGCTGCGCCTCGACGGCAACAACCCCACGATCCTCTACGGATACGGCGGGTTCAACATCTCGATGACGCCCTCCTTCTCCAGCACGATCTACACCTGGGTTGAGGACGGGGGCGTGTACGCCGTGGCCAACCTGCGGGGCGGGGGCGAATACGGCAAGGCCTGGCACGAGGCCGGACGACTGGACCGCAAGCAGAACGTCTTTGACGATTTCATCAGCGCGGGCGAGTGGCTCATCGACAACAAGTACACCACCCCCGCGCGCCTGGCCTGCTCCGGCGGCTCCAATGGCGGGCTGCTCGTCGGGGCCGCCGTCACCCAGCGCCCCGACCTCTTCAAGGCGGCGATCTGCGGCGTGCCCCTGCTGGACATGCTCCGGTACCAGGACTTCCTCATGGCACGCTACTGGGTGCCCGAGTACGGCAGCGCCGAGGACCCCGCCCAGTTCGAGTACATCGCCCGGTACTCGCCCTATCAGAACATCCGTCACGGCGTGAAGTATCCGGCCATGATCATCACCGCCGGCGAGAACGATGCACGGGTCCACCCGATGCACGCCCGCAAGATGGCCGCGGCCCTGCAGGGGGCCAGCGCCTCTGACCAGGACGCCCAGCCCATCCTGCTCTGGGTCGATCGCGACGCCGGGCACGGCGGCGGAAAACCGCTCGATCTCCGCGTGCGCGACGCGGCGGATCAGCAGATGTTCCTGCGCTGGCAGCTCGGCCTTTCCGGCGCGAACTGACGCCGGAGAGGACGGCCCGGACGTGCGCGGGGGCACGGAGCCCGCGTGTCAACGCACCCCGCCCGGGGCGCATGAAGTCGAGATGAAGTGTGCGCATGAGCGAGAGCCCGGGGGGGCCGATGAGCCGCGACGCCAAGCCGACGCCAGCGACCGCCCCGGAGCAGGGGATGACCCGGCTCGAAACGTTTGTGGACGCCGCGTTCGCCTTTTCGGCGACGATGCTCGTTCTCAACACCGAGCGCATCCCCGTGTCGTTCGGCGAGCTGGTGCAGGCGCTCAAGGGGGTGCCCTCGTTCGCGGCGAGCTTCGCGACGCTGGCGCTTTTCTGGGCCTCTCACCGCGAGTTGACGCGCCGATTCCCGCGCGAGAACGCGGGCACGGTCATCTGGAGCCTGGTGCTGATCGGCGTGACGCTGGTCTTTGTCTACCCGCTCAAGTTCGCGTACACGCAGGGGTTCGCCTACTTCATCCCGGCGCTGCGCACCGCCGACTTCACCAAGGGCATCCAGGGGCCCCACGACATCGCCGGCATGTTCATGATCTACGGGGCGGGGTTCGGAACCTTTCACCTCGTGCTCATGCTCCTCTTCAGGCACCAGGTGCGGAGTGCCGGGCCGCTGCCCGAAGGGGAGCGCATCCGGGCCCTGGGGTCGGTGCGTGCGCACCTCTGGTGCGCACTGATCGCCGGACTCTCGATCGTCATCGCGTCCATGGTCTCCGGCGCGCGCACGGTCTTCGCCGCGACGCTCCCCGGGTTTGCCTATTGCCTGCTCGCCGTGCTCATGCCGTGGCACTGGTCGCGGGTCGAGAGGCGAGCCCGTGCGGCCGAAGCGCCCCTTGTGCCTCACGCTCCGGGCGGATAGCATCCGCGCGCGGAGACACCCACGGGCCAGACCCAGGAGCGGGCGATTGCATCGAGCACGGCGGCTGATGAGCGTGGCGATGGCGCTCGCCCTCGCAGCGGGGGGCGTCGGTGCCCGCGCGCAAGGTGAAGTTGACCCGCTCGACATTCACGGGCGCCATTTCGCAGGCGTCCGCTTTGCGCAGTCCCCAATTTCTGGGGAGGTCGTGCTCCGGGCGTCACGCGCGTGGGTTTGGGATGAGCCCGACGATGCCGGGCGCCTCACCCGGCGGGTGATGCTCGATGGGGATGTGCAGGTGCAGGCCGGGGGGTATGACTTCCGGGCCGTTCGCGCTGCGGTGTGGCTGGAGCGCGTGGGCGATGGGGTGTGGCAGGTCTATGCCTACATGGAGGGAGTCTCGACGCCCCGGGCAGACCCCGCTCTTGGTGTCACCGCGCAGAACCTCGGGGTCAAAGGCGTGGTTCGGACGCCCGGCGCGCCCCGGCTCATCGCGCCGGTGGTGACGCCTGAGCGTCCCAAGGAACCCTTTGTCAGGCTCGCCGAGCGCGAGCTGGCGGTGGTGTTGCGCCAGGCGCTCGGCCTGCCTTCTCTGGACGCGGCGCCGGCGCCGCGCAGCGGCGCGAACGAGCTCACGCCTGACCAGATCGCGGGCATGCTCGCCGGGCTGCCGGGAGAAGAAGCGCAGCGCCCGATCTTCGAGGCGCAGGGCACGGTTTCGTTCTCGGCAGGCGATGTGGTGGCCGTGGAGGAGGGGGACGAGTCCGCCGTGCTGCTCACCGGGGGCGTGAGCGTGCTCTATGAGGGGCGAGCCGCGGGCGCCGATCCGGTGCGGTCGCTTCACATGAAGGCGCAGCGGGGCGTGGTGTTTCTGCCCAAGGAGGCGCTGCGCCAAGGGTCCATCGCGGGGCTCGACACGGCGAGCGTGCGAGGCATCTACCTCGAGGGCGAGGTCATGGCCTCGGACGGGGAGTACACCGTTCGAGGGCCGAGCGTCTACTACGACGTGAAGGCCGACCGCGCCCTGGTGCTCGAAGGCGTGTTCTATGCCTTCGACCCGCAGCGTCAGCTGCCGCTCTACGTCCGGGCCCAGGCGGTGCGCCAGGAATCGGCGGATTCGTGGCGGGCCGAGAACGTGCGGATCGCCAACACGGGTTTCGCCCGCCCCACGCTCTCGCTTGGCGCGAGTTCGCTGGCCCTGGTTCGCCGCGCGGTGCCCGGGCAGAACGGAGCGGACTTCACGCTGACTGCGAAGAACGCGACGCTCCGGGTGGGCGACGTGCCGGTGCTCTGGCTGCCGGCCTACTCGGGCGACCCCTCCAACCGGCCGCTTCGGAGCATCTCCGTGGACTCCGCGGGCGGCGGCGTCGCGATCAAGACGACCTGGAACCTCCTCTCAGTGCTCGGCCTGCCCCGGCGACAGGGGATGGGCATCGACCTGCTGCTGGACGGTCACTTTGAGCGCGGGCTCGGGCTCGGGGCCGAAGTGCGATGGGACCGGGCCGACCTGCGGGGCAACCTGCTGACGTACGGGCTCATCGCCGACCAGGGGGAGGACCGGCTGCGTTCGGGGCGCGACCTCGGGCACGATTCGGAGTTTCGCGGCATGGTGCTCCTGGAGCAGCGCCACGTGCTCAACCCCCTCTACACGCTGTGGATCGACGGGTCGTACGTGAGCGATGAGACGTTCCTCGACGGGCTGTTCGACCCGATGCAGTACGAACGCCGCCCGCTGACCACCGGGGGCTTCCTGCGGCGCCGCGAGGGGAACAGCCAGTTCAGCATCGAGGCGCGGGGCACGCTCAACGACTTCATCTCCAGCGATTACGCGCTCCAGGCGCCGGGGTACATCACCGAGAAGCTGCCCGAGGTCGCGTACACCCGCGTGGCCGATGACCTGGTGCCGGGAGTGCGCCCCGGGCTGGTGTCGTGGACGCACGAGTACCGGGCGTCGCGCATGGAACTCGCGTTCAACGAGCCCACGGCCCGGGAGCTGGGCTTTGACACCCCCTCCCTCGCGGAGCGGGCTCTGGGCATCGACCCGGACACATCGCTCGCGGATCGCTTCCGCGCCATGGGGTACCTGCAGAGTCCGCTCCTGCGCGCCGACACGCGGCAGGAGATCTCTGCACGCTTCGAGGCCGGGCCCTTCTCGATTGTCCCTACGCTCGCCGGGCGCGCGACGTACTGGGACGAGACGTTTGACACCTTCAGCCCGGACGAGGACGACCAGACGCGGCTGTGGGGCGGCGCGGGCGTGCGCATCGGCACCACCCTGGTGCGCGTGCACGACGGCATCGAGGCTCGAGCGCTGGACCTGCACCGGCTGCGCCATGTCGTCGAGCCCAGCCTGACGCTGTGGCGCGGGTGGTCGAGCATGGATGCGGGCGAAGTGCCCGTCTACGACTTTGACGTGGAGCCCCTCCTCGATGGCGAGATCGTCCGCCTCGCCGTTGACCAGACCTTCTCCACCCAGCGGGGCGGGTACGGGCGCTGGCGGAGCGTGGACGTGCTCACCCTGAACGGTGAACTGGTCTGGTCCAGCGACAACGAGGGGAGCGCGCCGATCGGGCGGTACTACGACTTCCGGCCCGAACTCTCGCGCCCCGGCGACTTTGCGGGCCTCGAGTCGGCGCTGCGCATCTCCGACGGGCTGGCCTTCACGTCGTCGCTGATCTTCGACCTTGACGAGAACCACGCGAGCCGCAGCAGCCTCGGGCTGCTCATCGATCACTCCCCGCTCACCTCGACCTCGATCGAGTACCGGACCATCGACCCGATCGACGCGAGCTATCTCGACCTCGTCAATGCGTATCAGCTCGGCGACAAGTACCTGCTCAACTCGTTCATCTCCTACGACCTCGATGAGTCCGACGTGCGGCGTGTGGGCAGCCAGGTCCGCCGCGAGTTTCCCGCGGTCATCGTGGGCGTGGGCATCTCCTACGACAACATCGAGGGTACGACGAGCTTCGGGTTCGAGATCACGCCCAAGGGCTTCGGGCGGGGCGTGCGCTTCCGGGGCGTGGGTTCGGGAGAAGCCGGCGCCGGCGGCTGAACGCCCGGCCCGGGGCGCCCCTCAATCCTCCCGAACTCCGTCCGGCACGCGGGGCGCACTACGGCGCGGCGGTCGCGCCCTCCATCTCCGCCGGCAGCGCATCAGCGAGTTCTTCGGCCCGCATTCCCGCCGCGGCCCGGTTCCGGGTCCGCCACGCCGCCCCGGCTTTGGCGTGCAGGTCGACGCCCAGGCTCGCCGCTTCGAAGAGGGAGAACGACCGCGCGGGGTCGAGAGGGCGCGCCGTTCCGCCGGCGACCGCGACCGGCCCGCACAGCCGGGCCAGCAGCGCCCCGAGCAGCCCGGCGAGCACATCGCCCGAGCCCGGCACCGCGAGGGTGGAAGAGACATGCGGGCTGATCCATGTGTCGAGCCCGTCGGTCACGATGGTGCGGGCCCCCTTGAGCACCACGACGCTCGCCAGGCGCCGGGCAAGCGCCGCCGCCGCGCTCGCGCGCGAGGCATCGGTGTCCCCTGCCGCGGGCAGGCGCAGCGATGCCGCGAGGCGCGCGTACTCGCCGGGGTGGGGGGTGAGCACGGCGCGCGCGTGCATGTCGCGGGTGAGTTCCGGGAGCGTGGCAAGGACATTCAGGGCGTCGGCATCGAGCACGGCCGGGGCGTGCGCCTGCTGGGCGGCGCGGAGCGACGCCGCCAAGGCGCCCGGTGAGACGCCCAGCCCGCAGCCCACGACCATGGCATCGGCCCACGACGCGAGTTCATCGACGACCCGCGTCGCTTCGTGGGGGATGAGCTCCCCCCCGCGCGTCGGGAGCGCGATTGCCGTGGCGTGGGGCTCGAGCACCAGGGCGCCGGTCAGCAGGGGGCGCGGCACGGCGAATCGCACCAGCCCGCACCCGGCACGCAGCGCCGCCCGGGCCGCCAGGCACGGCGCGCCGAGCATGCGCACAGGTCCGGCGCAGCCGCCGACGATGCCCACCCTGCCGAAATCGCCCTTGTGGCCTTCGGGCGGGCGTGCCGGGAGCGGGCGTGGGGGCAGGTGATCCATGATGATCGTTCGGCGGGTTCAGGCGGCTCAGCGCGAAGATTCCGCGGCGCTGTGCTCAACGCTCAACACCTCGATCGCGGCGCGGCCGAGGAACTGCGTCACCGAGGAGAGCGACGTGAACAATTCGCCGTCGGCAAGCGAGGCCGAGGCGATGGCGATGTGCGTCGCGTCGAAGGGCATGCGCCTGGGGAGGGTGCCGTCAAAGTCGATCCATTGCGGCACGCCATCCACGTCGATCAGGCCCTGCGCCCACATGTGGTATCCGAAAATGTCGGCGTCTCCCCCGAACTCCTCGACATAGATGAGGCCGGTCACGACCCGCGACGGGATGCCCTTCCCGCGCAGCAGGGCCGCGAGCAGCACGCCATGCTCGGTGCAGTCTCCCTGGCGAGAGCGGCAGACCTCGCTGGCGCTCGCGAAGCCCACGCCCATGTGCTTGTTCTTGATGTGCCGGTAGACCAGTTCGCGCGCCGATTCGGCGATCTCCAGCGGCGTGTTGCCCTTGACGCGGGCCACGAGCTTCGCGATCTCCGGGTCGTCCCAGCGGATCATCGACGAGACGGCGGTGAACGCGGGGTCGTCCGCGGCGGAGGGGTCCGGGCTGCCGCGCCCGGAGACGACCTCGACTTCGCAGGTGCGCTCGTCGATGCGCGTGGCCCGCTGCGCGCCCGCGCTCGGGATATCGGCGAGTGTGCCTTCGGGCACGGAAATGCGGTAGCGCGCGACGCGCACGTCGCGCGGGTCGGCGATGGGGTTGTCCGGGTGCACCGAGAACGAGGTCATCATCTCGGGCATGCCGGTGGCCGACGTCGCCGCCTCGCGGGTCGAGAGGACCATCACGAGGTTCAGGCCTCCCATCGACGTGGTCGAACGCAGCATCTCGCCATCCGCGGCGTAGATCGTTTCGCTGGTGACGCCCGGGGCGGCATCCGTCTCGACCAGGGCGCTGTAGGCATCCACCGACTTGCCCTCGAACTCGAACTGCGTGCGCCGGATGTCGCGGTGGGTGATCTTGAGCGGCTTGAGCCCGGAGGAGGGGTCGATGGAGTAGACGACCGCCTCGGCGGCGCCGGCCCGGAACCGGGCGGTGAGGAACTCCTCAACTTCCGCGGGAGTGAGCCACTCGCCCGGGGGCAGGGGCTGCTCAGAGACGCGTTCGTCGCCCCCGGCCCGCGTGGTCACGCGCACGCCCTCGGGTCCGAACTCGTAGGACGCGGTCGCGGGGCTCTGGCCGAGATCGGTCACGGCGCGCATCGACACGGGTTCACCCTTGGCGGTCTCGACGAACTCCGTCTCGATCAGCACCCGGAGATCGGCGCCGGCCCGCTTCATCGTCATCTCGAAGTGGCTGAGGTTGGTGACGCGATCGGGCGTGCGGGTATTCACCGTGTGCAGCCAACCCGCGTGCTCGCCCGCGAGAAACATCGTGTACCAGCGCTCCTGCACCTCGGGTTCCGCCCGGAGCGCGCCGGTGAAACAGGCCAGCGCGGCCAGCAGGGCGAGCGCGGGGCGAACGATGTGAATCATGGCGGGCTCCCGGGCGTTCGAGACGCCCCCGGTCCGGGGGTTTCCGGACATTCTATCGAGACCGAACGGGTACGGTTTCAGCGGCTGCGCGGTACCATCGACGAGCGTGACGGGACCAGAGACCAGCGCCGGAGTGTGGACCTTCGCGGGCGCGATGCACCCGCTGGTGGTGCACTTCCCCATTGGCCTGCTGCTGGCGGCTCCGCTGCTGGAGGTTGCCCGCCGTCGGCGAAGCGCGCACACGCCGGGAAGGGCCGGGGCCGGGTGCGCGGTCCTGGGGGGCCTGGGAGCCATCGCGAGCGCATGCACGGGCTGGAGCGCCGCGGAGGGCGCTGCGTACGACGCGGCCGCCGTGGCCCTGCACCGGTGGATCGGGGTCTCCGCCGCGGGAGTGGCCCTCGTGGCGCTCGTCACGCTCGCCTGGGCGAGCGCACGGCCCGGCGCGCGGGCCCTGCTTCGCTATCGTTTCGCACTCGGGGCCGCGGCCCTGGTGGTGGGGGGTGCAGGGCACTTCGGCGCGGAACTCGTACACGGGCGCGGCTATCTCCAGCGGGCCTGGCGCGAACTCACCGGGCCAGACCCGCGCGAGGCGTCCACCCTGCCCGTTGCGCTCGGCGACGTGGACTTCGACCGCGACGTGCGCCCGATCCTCACGCGCCGGTGCGTTCAGTGCCACGGCGAAAGCGACCCGGAAGCCGGACTCACCGTGCTCTCCCGCGCATCCATGATCGAGGATCGTGGCGGCTATGCGGCGATCGCCCCGGGTTTGATCGGAGAGAGCGAACTCGTCCGCCGCGTGCGCGCCCGCGACCCGGATGACCGCATGCCCCCCAAGGGCGAGCCCCTGACTCCGGGCGAGATCGGGGTGCTCGAAACCTGGATCGGCGCGGGCGCGCCGTGGGGTCGCGCCGGGCCGGGAGGGGGGCACTGGGCGTATGCGCCGCCGGTTCGGCCCAACCCGCCGCCGGTGAAGGACACGAACTGGCCGCGCGGCCCGATCGACCACTTCGTGCTCGCCCGCCTGGAGCGTGAGGGGCTCGGGCCTTCCCCCCAGGCGGACCGCGAGACGCTCCTGCGCCGCGTGACACTCGACCTGACGGGGCTGCCGCCGACCATCGAAGAGATCGACGCCTTCGCGCGCGACAACCGCCCCGATGCCTTTGAGCGCGTGGTGGATCGCTTGCTGGCATCACCCGCGTTCGGCGAGCGCATGGCGCTCAAGTGGCTGGACCTGTCGCGCTACGCCGACACCCACGGCTACGAGAAGGACCAGCGCCGCGAGATGTGGGCCTACCGCGACTGGGTGATTGATGCCTTCAACCGCGACATGCCCTACGACCGCTTTGTGACAGCGCAGATCGCCGGAGACCTTCTGCCCTCTTCAACCCCCGAAGACCGCATCGCCACGGGCTTTCTGCGCAACACGCAGATCAACGAGGAGGGGGGCACCGACCCGGAGGAGTTCCGGGTCGAGGCGGTCATAGATCGTGCCAACACGGTGAGCTCGGTGTTCATGGGCGTCACGATGGGGTGCGCCCAGTGTCACGACCACAAGAACGACCCGATCACGCAGCGCGAGTATTTCGAGTTCTTCGCGTTCTTCAACAACGACCTGCCGGATGTCGAGATCGTCAACTCGCACACCGCGGCGGCGGGGGGCGCGCGCGAGCGTGTTGCACGGCCCGAAGACCTGCCCAGGCTCCGGGCGCTCGAAGCCGAACTCGCCCGACTTCGCCGTGAGATCGACTCCGGCAGTGGAGGGGATGACGCGCTCCACGCGTGGGCCACGGGCCGGGCCCGAGAGGATGCACCCTGGGCGCGGGTCATTCCCGCGGGCGCACGGGCCGCCTCCGGCATTGCCTTGGAGATCAGCGCCGAAGGTGAGATTCTGGCCCGCGGTCCGGCACCGGACCGCGACGAGTACGAGATCGAGTTCGACCTGCCGCCGGGGCCGCTCACCGCGCTCAGGCTCGACGTGATGCCGGACGCCGAAACCGGGTTCGTCGGGCGCGCGGCGAACGGAAACTTCATCCTGACGTCCTGGGTCTTCGAGGTGAAGGATGGCGATGCCTGGACGCCCCGAGAGTTCTCGATCGCGCTCGCGGATCACGAGCAGCGGAACTTCGAGCACGGCGGGAGAGCCGAGGCGCAGAAGGCGTTGGATGACGATGACGTGACGGGCTGGGGCGTGCGCGGCAAGCCCGGCCTGCCGCACAGCGCCATCTTTCAACTCGCCGAACCGTTCGACACCGGGGCCCAGGGGTGCCGCGCCCGGGTGCGCATGCTCCAGCGCCGGGGCGATGGGCTGGTGATCGCGCGCTGCGCGATCTCGACCACCGGCGTGCCGGCGCCCGCCTCGTATCGGCCGCTCGACGCGAACCTCTGGGCCATCGTCGAGACGCAGCCGGCTTCGTGGACGCCCGCGCAGCGCAAGGAGATCGGCGCGTACTTCCGGCTCATCGCCCCTGCCGTGGCGGAGGCGCAGGCCCGGCGCGCGGCGGCGCGCCGCGAAGTCAGCGAGCTCATGGTGGCGCAGACGCTGGTCATTGCACGCAATCCCACGGCGCGCGTCACCCACATCTTCAACCGAGGAAACTTCCGCGACCCCGGTGAGGAGGTCGGGCCTGACACCCCGGCGGCGCTCGGGCGCATTTCCTCGCCCCCTGCCGCCCGCGACCGGCTCGCCCTCGCTCGATGGATCGTCTCCCCCGCCCATCCGACGACCGCCCGGGTTGCGGCGAACCGGCTCTGGGAACAGTGCTTCGGGCGAGGCCTCGTGGAGACGAGCGAGGACTTCGGCGTGCAGGGAGAGCCGCCCACCCACCCGGAACTGCTCGACTTCCTCGCGACCGAGCTGGTCCGCCAGGGGTGGAGCCAGAAACTCCTGCTGCGCCAGATCGTGACCAGCGCCGCCTACCGCCAGGCATCCGCCATCTCGCCGGAACTTCTTGAGCGCGATCCGCGCAACATGCTCCTGGCGCGGGCGCCGCGCCTTCGCCTCGAAGGCGAGATCATCCGCGACGTCGCCCTGCACGCGGCGGGGCTCCTCGACCTCCGCCAGGGTGGACCCAGCGTCTTTCCTCCCCAGCCCGAGGGCGTGTGGACGATGATCTACAGCGCCGACACGTGGACCACCAGCACCGGGCCGGACCGCTTCCGGCGGGGTCTCTACACCTTCTGGCGCCGCACCGCCCCACACCCGGCGATGAGCGCCTTCGACGCCCCCAGCCGAGAACTCTCCTGTGCGCGCCGGGCCCGCACCACCACGCCCCTCCAGGCCCTCGTGACCATGAACGATCCGCAGTTCGTCGAGGCCGCGGGCGCGCTGGCAACGCGGGTGCTCACGGCTGGCGACACCGATGACCAAGGCCGGGTGGTCATGGCCTTCCGGCTCTGCACAGGGCGGACCCCGACCCTCGCCGAAGTTCAGCGCATTCTCGACCTGCTCCGCGAGGAGCGAGCCGCCTTCAGCGCCGACCCGGCCCGGGCCGAAGCCCTCGCACGCGTCGGCGCGCCGGCGGGCGTGTCCCAGGGGCCGGACCCCGATCATGCCGCATGGACCATCATCGCCAACGTCCTCCTGAATCTCGACGAGACTCTGACCAGGGGCTGAACCATGAATCCCGACCCTCAAGCCCGGGCGATGGACGCCACGCGAGCGCAGACGCGCCGGCATTTCTTCAGCGATTGCCGCGTGGGTCTGGGGGCCGTGGCCCTTTCGACGCTCCTGAGGCGGGCGGGCGCGAACCCACCGGGGGGCGCCCCCGGCACCCCCCGCGCCGGGCACTTCTCGGGAAAGGCGAAGTCGGTTATCTACCTGTGCATGAACGGTGCGCCCTCGCAGCTCGACCTCTTCGACGACAAGCCCGTGCTGCGCCGGTACAACCTTCAGGAGTGCCCCGCGGAGTCCCTGCAGGGCGAGCGCTTCGCGTTCATCCGGGGTACGCCGAAACTGCTCGGCTCTCCCTATTCGTTTTCGCGCCACGGGCGAGGCGGGGCCGAGATTTCAGAACTCCTGCCTCACCTGGCCGGAGTCGCGGATGACATCGCCATCGTCAAGAGCCTCCAGACGGACCACATCAACCACGCGCCCGCCGAGCTCTTCATCAACACCGGATTCGGTCGCGTCGGCCGGCCCAGCATCGGATCTTGGGTGACCTACGGGCTCGGCAGCGAGAACAGCGACCTTCCCGGTTTCGTCGTGCTGCTCTCCGGTGGCGGCCAGCCCAGCGGCGGGTGCAGCTGCTGGTCCAGCGGCTTCCTCCCGACCTCGTACCAGGGGGTCCAGTTCCGGGCTGGGTCTGAGCCGGTCTGCTACGTGAACGACCCCGCGGGCGTCGACCGGCCCGCGCGCCGACGCGCCCTGGACGCCCTGCGCGACCTCAACGCCGTACGCCAGCGCGTCGTCGGAGACCCCGAGATCGGCACGCGCATCGCCTCCTTCGAGATGGCGTACCGCATGCAGTCCAGTGTGCCCGAGCTCCTCGACCTTGCCGGCGAGCCCCCCGAGACGCTTGAGATGTACGGCGCACACCCCGACCAGCCGGGCTTCGCGCGCAACTGCCTGATGGCGCGCCGCCTCGTGCAGCGCGGCGTGCGCTTCGTGCAGCTGTACCACCGCGGGTGGGACAGCCACGGCACCAGCGACGGCGACGACATCATCACGAGCCTGCGCCGGCGCTGCGAAGAGACCGACCAGGCCTGTGCCGCTCTCATCACCGATCTCAAGCGCCTGGGCATGCTCGATTCCACCCTCGTCATCTGGGGCGGCGAGTTCGGACGCACGCCCATGAACGAGGCCCGAAACGGCTCGACCTTTCTCGGACGTGACCACCACGCCAAGGCGTTCACCATGTGGTTCGCGGGGGCGGGCGTGCAGCGCGGCGTCACCATCGGTGAAACCGATGAACTGGGGTACAACGTCACGCGCGATGTGTGCCACGTGCACGACCTCAATGCCACCATCCTGCACCTCCTGGGCCTCGATCACGAACGACTGACCTTCCGGCACGAGGGGCGCGACTTCCGCCTAACCGACGTGCACGGAAAGGTCTTCTCGCCGCTCCTCGCCTGAGACGCGGCCTGCGCGGGCGCAGTTCTCGCGCCGCGCCGTGCAGGCCCCGGCGCGCCGCCGGCGCTCTCCTCTCGCTTGCTTCTGCGGGCGAGCCCCGTGACAAAGTCGTGACGAGATATCGAACGCAGATCGAGGTCGAAGTGAGCACGTTGGCGGAACCGTTCTGCGCCGCATCCGAAGAAGAAGAGACCGATCGCAAAGAAGATACCGGGCCGGAAAAGTGCAGGGAGGTGCAAGAAACGCGCGGCCTCGGGAACATGACGGGATGCAGGTCGGTTTTGAGATCGAACCGGTTCAGCGAGGTGAGAACCGCGAGGAACCAATCGCATGGGGGGCCGGACCGCGGAGGCGTCATCCGCACCTGGCTTTGTGAAAGGAGGGGGCCCGCCATGGAACGTCGAGAACAGTTGAGTCCTGATCGTTTGTTCGAAGCGTCTGAGTCCGTCCTGTTGGCGGTCCAGCAGACGGTTGAGGCACGCGGCGCGTGCCCCTATCCGCCCGAACTGCTCGGCGACCCCGACCAGCCTGACTGCCTCAAAGACTACACCCGCTTCGAGGTCGAAGAGGCCACGTCATTCCTCGTCCGCCTCGGTGTGCTCCAGGCCAAACGCACACCCGGCAACGCCTAGCCGAGTGCCCCGCCCGGGCCGGCGCGAACCGCCGACTCGGGCATTTCGCAGAGACACGTGATCGATCGCGCTCGTCTCCTTCAGCCCACTCCTCCACGAATCGCGGCAGCCGGGGCAACGCCTTCGGCTGCCGCGGTTCGTTGCGCCCGGGCGGTCGGGCCGGGACTCAGATTGAACGCCTCGCCGCGCGCTCGTCGATTCAGGCAGCCGATTCATCCGGCATTGCGCCGCGTCTCTCGACGCCGGACCGGAAGCCGAGCGAAGGTCCGGGACGGGCTGCGGGGCGGCACGGCGCTCACGACCGTTTGCCGGCCTTGGCCTCGATCTTCTCCGGTGCTTCGTACCCGAGGCCGAACGGCGTCGCATTGAAGTCCGCCAGCGACACCTGCTCTTGGCGCACCAGGCCCTTCGCCGGGAGCCTGCCGAGCCGGTGCAGGTCAACCATCGCGCACACGCCCGAGGCGGTGGTCAGTTCGATCGCCGGCCAGATGCGCCCGAAGAGCCGGGTTGCGGGGATCGCACGCTTGAAGTTCGCCTGGCGGCGCACGCCGTCGTGCCCCACTCCGATGCCGTTGATGAAGACGACCACCACATCCTGCACCGTGCGCGCCACGCCGTGGTCAAGAAGCGCCATCGCCATCCGCCGATCAAACACCCGCCCCCCCGCGTCGGGCTTCGCGTGCTCAGCCCCCAGCCGAAGGTCATGCAGCAGGAACTTCATCAGGTCGCGGTGCCCGGGATAGCGGATGGTCTTGTACGCAATGCGGGTTTCCGGCGTGGTCTTCTTCTCGTCCACCAACGTGTCGATGAGGCTCCCGACCCCCCCCGAGGTGTAGAACGCCTCGTGCTCCACGCCCTCGAAACTGAAAGTCTCGTGCCCTTCGAGGGCCGGCACCTTCACGGGCTTTCCTTCCAGCATCACGTTGCAGGGCTCGCAGTATTCGTTGACCACGCCGCCCGTTGACCAGGTGACGTTGTACCGCAGCATGTTGGTCGGAAACTGCGGCAGGGCGCCTACCCGGAGCACCAGGTCGTGCACCTCGCGGAACTGGCGCGCCACGTCGTAAGCCGCGATGGCGATGTACCCGGGCGCCAGCCCGCACTGGGGCACCAGGGCCACCTTCGCACGCGGGGCGAGCGCACGCACCCGGTCCGTCGCCTTCACGTCCTCGGTGACATCGAAGTAGTTGACGCCGAGCTCATCCGCGATGTCCGCGATCCCGGGGACCAGGTCATACGGCAGCATGCAGATCACCGCCTGCTGACTCTTGAGCGCCGCGCGAACCGCGCCGTGATCCCCCGCGTCGAGCACGCGTGTTTCAAAGGGGGTGGGATGGCCCAGGGTCGTTGCGAGGCGGGAGAGGTTCGTCGCCGCCTCCGCGAGGTTCCCCGCATCGCGGTCGCAGAGCGTCACCTTGTACGCCCCGCCTCCGAGCGCAAGCAGCAGTTCCGCCACGGACTTGCCGACCTTGCCCCCGCCCAGAATCACGACGTTGTGCATTGGCGTTCCTCTCACCTTTCCGCAGAGGCACACCGGCCCGCCGCGGGCCTTGGTTGTAGGCTTGAGGGGTGTGAAATTCGAGGGCGCAGCCGACCCGCAGTCTCATGCCGGCACAACCGCCGTCGCCTTGGCCCGCGCAAAGTCACCCGCCCACGAGCGCACGGGCGATGCGTTCGGCCCCGTCGGCGGGCCCGAGCGCGCACAACGCGCGGCGCATTTCGTCGAGCCGCGCCTCGTTCTCCATCAAGTCGAGCGCGGTCTTGCCCGCCCCCGCCATGTTGCGTGCCGGGTCAACAAGGTCAGTCTCAATGACGGCCCCCCCGGCGGTCTCCAAGGGCCTTGCGTTCGCGCGCTGATGTCCGTCCTTGTGGTGCGGATACGGCAGGAACACGGTGGGCACGTGGTTGGCCCAGGCTTCCGCCACGCTCCCCGCGCCCGCCCTGGCCAGCGCCAGGTCAGACGCGCCCCAGCACAGGCCCATGAGGTCAAAGAACGGCCGCACGACCGCAGACACGCCAGCGGCGCTCCACGCCGCCGCAGCGCGAGCGGCATCGTCCGTCCCGGTTTGGTGGATCACCTGCCACGCCCGCCATGCCGGCCCGTTCGCCGCCAATCGCTCGGCGAGCCCGTTGATGGTGCGTGCGCCCTGGCTGCCCCCGCAGATCAACAGCGTCCGCTTCGCCGGGTCGAGCCCGAGCGCTGCGCGGCAATGCGCGCTCTCGCCGGGGGCCCGCGCCGCCCGCCGCACGATTGGCGGCACGCGCACCCAGTCCGCCGGGCCCGCATCCGCTGCGGTGAACGCCCGCCCGGCGAGGCGGGCGACCCACCGGTTCGCCCGCCCCGGCACCGCATCGAGGTTCACCAGCGTGAGCGGCGTTCGCTCCACCTTGGCGGCCCGCGCGAACGGCGCCGCCACGAACCCGCCCATCGCGATCACGTCCAGGCGCCCGGAAGTCTCCCGGAGCGATCGGATGAGCCCCCTCGCCTCGCGCAGCGACCTGCCCCAGCCTCGCACAAAGCGCAGCGCGACACGGGGTGAAGCGCCGACCGGGTTGGCGCTTGACCGCGTGAACGCCTCTCCGGCCTCGGTGAGAATGGTCTCGTCGATGGGCCGGTGGGAGCACGCAAAATGCACGCCCGGCCCTGCCGAGCCAGGGGCCAGCCGCCTGAGTTCTTCCGCAATCGCCAGCCCCGGGAAGATGTGCCCGCCGGTGCCCCCGCCGGCAAAGAGGTACGCGCGATCAGCGTTCATGCGCCGAGACTCGGGCGGGGCTGACGGCGCGGGCGTTCCTTCCTCGGCAGCGGGGCGAGTGCGATGGGGGCCTGGGTTCGGTCAGCGCCCACGAGCACTCCGAGCGACGCCGAGGTGAGAATCCATCCTGTTCCGCCCGAAGACACCAGCGGCAGCGGAATCCCCTTCGTCGGGGCCCAGCCGGTCACCACGGCCATGTTGATGATCGCCTGGAGCCCCAGGGTCACCAGCACGCCCAGCCCCGCCAGCTTGAGAATCAGCAGCGACTCCCGGCGCACCACCGTCGCCCCCGCGATGAGCATCGTGATGTACAGCACTGCGATGAGCGCGGCCCCGAAGATGCCCAACTCCTCGCAGATGATCGCGAGCAGGAAGTCAGTCTGATCCTCCGGCAGGTAGCCGAACTTCTGAAGACCGTTGCCGATCCCCCGGCCCCAGCCCCCTCCGCCCGCCACCGTCGCCATCGACTGGATCATGTGGTACCCCGCGCCCTGCGGGTCGGCGTAGGGGTCAAGAAAAGTCGTGAGCCGCTGGAGGCGGTACGGCGCCAGCGCGATCGCGCCCGCCAGCGCCGCCGCCGCGACCGGGACCGGCAGCAGCATGTGCCAGAGTTTCGCGCCGCCCGCGAACATGATGCACGCGCAGGCGCACGTCACGAGTGCCGCCGTGCCGAGGTCTTCCTTCAGGATGACGAGAATGACCAGGCCCGCGCCCGCCGCGACCGGGAGAAGCCCCCAGGTCAGCGACCGCATCCACACGCCGCGCCGCGCCACGTACCATGCGACCAGGCCGATCAGGCTCCACTTGGCGACCTCGCTCGGCTGGACCGAGAGCGTGCCGACAACCGGCAGGTGCACTTCAACCCATCGAAACGATCCGTTCACGTCGCGGCTCAGCCCGGGCACGTAGACCGCGAGCAGCCCGGCGAGGATCACGATCACGCCGAGCGTCAGCCCGCCGAGCCCGTCGCGCCGCGGGTCAGGGAGGTCCGCCGGCGCCGCGGAGACGCCCTCGGCAACCCGCCGAAGGGGCAGAAACGCCACCACTCCCATCGCCAGCAGCGCCAGGGCCATGTACACACCCGAACGCGAGAGCAGGATTGACTGGGGTGTCACCTCGGCCCGGCCCCCGAGCGGGCCCACGTCCATGCCCGCCGAGTTGACCATCACCACGCCCACCATGAGGAGAGCGAAGGCGCAGCACACGATGATGCCGCCGGGTCTGAGCACGCGCGGGAGAGTATCGGACGGCGCGGGTGCGGGCGCTCAAAGCCCGCGCCTCCGCCCGCTCATTCCGCGCTCTCCCGGGCCGATTTGCCCGGGCCGGCGCGGGGGCTAGTATTGAGGCCCGTCGGCATGGGTTCGGCGGAGTCTGGTCTTTGCGCGTGCCCCGGCACGCATTGGAGTCGGTCCTTGCTTCGGATCCGCATGCAACGTCTTGGCCGCCGGCATCGTCCCTTCTACCGCATCGGGGCGATCGACACCCGCGTCCGACGCGACGGCGCGGTGATCGAAAACCTGGGCTGGTACGACCCGATCCAGAAGGACCCCTCCAAACAGGTCATGCTCAAGAATGAGCGGATCTCCTACTGGCTTTCCAAGGGTGCCCAGCCCTCCGACACCGTCCGCGACCTCCTGGGCAAGGCCAACCTGCTTCCCGACACCATGAAGGCCGAGTGGGAGGCCGACCGCACCCACGGACGCAAACGCGCCGAGGCCAAGGCCGCAGCCGCGGCAGCCGCCCCCGCTGAAGGTGAGAAGAAGAAGTAGTCACGCGGGCCAATCCTCGCGTGACTGTCCTGCTGGTACCCTCCGGGTCGGCCTTTTGGCCGGCCCGGTGTTTTTGGAGGGTCAGACCGCCCCGCCAACGCGGGGTGATCGTCAAACCGCGCACCAGGACCGTGCTCCATGAGCCTCCGATTCGACATCCTCACCACGTTTCCGGAGATGTTCGTCCCAGATGCCCCGGGGGCCCTCGGGCTCAGCATCCCCGCCCGGGCCCGGCGCGCGGGGCTGGTGGAATGGCACGCAACCAACATCCGCGACCACTCGCTGAACAGGCACGACAAGACCGATGACCGTCCCTTCGGGGGCGGCCCGGGCATGGTCATGATGTGCCAGCCGGTCTGGGATGCCGTCGCGGCGGTCGAAGCGCTCGACCCGCGCCCGGCCCGCCGGGTGCTGCTGACCCCGCAGGGGCAGCCGCTCACCCAGGCCCTGGTCGAATCGCTCGCTCTCGAAGACCGGATTCTGCTCATCGCCGGGCACTATGAGGGCCTCGATGAGCGCGTCATCGCGCGCCTCGCCCCGCTCGAAATCTCCCTGGGCGACTACGTCATTTCCGGGGGCGAACTCGCGGCGATGGTCCTCATGGACGCGATCATCCGCTTGCTCCCCGGGGCGCTCGGGGATGAAGAATCCGCGGGCAGCGACAGTTTCGGGGCGATCGGCCCCGGGGGGCAACGCCTCCTCGACTGTCCGCATTACACCCGCCCACGCGAGTGGATGGGCATGTCCGTGCCCGACATACTGCTCAGCGGCGACCACGCACGGGTTGCAGCCTGGCGCCTTGCGCAGAGCCTTGAGCGGACCCGCGCACGCCGCCCGGACCTTCTTGGGCCGGAACCCTCGGGGACGTAAAGTCGGATGAGGTCAAGGGATTCATTGGCACCATCCGGATTCAGGCGCACCATTCTGGGGGGCTGAGGTCGCGACCATGCGGACGGTCCGGGTTTCAATTTGCGCTGCGGGCATCCTGGGTCTCGGTTCGCCCGTGCTCGCGGGCGTCGAAAACATCGTCGATGTCCTCATCGACGCCCGGAACTTCAATGACTTTCCGAGCAGCGTGCTGCGCATCGACGAGAACTTCCCGGCGCTCATCCGGGTTCATGAGTCCGAGTTCGGACGCGGCCGGTTCGCGAACCGGCATCGCTTCTTCTTTACCGAAGACCTGGCCTCGACCTTCGTCTTCAACAACCAGACTGCCTTCGACATCAGCGTTGATGTGGCGCTCCGGGCGGGCACCCCGGCGGGCAAGGAGGCCGGGTTCTACTTCGACCGCTTCGGCGAGCCGCGCTTCATCGTCAAGGGCAACGGCGAGGTCGCGGCCTTCGACGGCGCGTTTCCTTTCTTTTCCTTCGGCCAGGTCTACACGCCCGGCGAGGCTGCACGCCTTCGCGTGATCTACACCCCGGGCGACGGGTTCACGGGTCTCGTCCCCGCGACGATCGAGTATCGATTCAACGATGTGTCCAGCGGAAAGCTGGAGTTCGGCAATCTCGAGAACGGCATGATCGACGGAACCGTGGGCGGGTTCTACACCCAGTTCTCGCCCGACCGGGCAAACCCCGACGACTTTGCGCTGGTGACGTTCCGGCGCGTCCGCATCGCAGTGCCGGGCGGGTCTGCGGTCAGCCTGCTCGTCGTCGCGAGCATGGGTCTCCCACGCCGCCGGCGCGCGTGACGCCGCCCGAACAGGGGCAGGCGCCCTCGGCCACCCCTCGCGCCGCACACCCGGCGCCGGGCCCGCCTCGCCCGGGCGCGTCGGCGCGCCTTCGATACCGGCGGAGGTTCACATGGCCAGCTCACTGCCTCGACGTACGTTTGTGGCTTCCGCAGGCCTCGCCGCCTTCGGGGCCGGGGCGCGGGGGGCTGGAGTCACCGCCGGAGAACCCGAGCCGGTCGAGGCCCCCCGTCCGTATGGCCCGGCGATCAAGGGGCCGGGTCGATTCCGGCAGTCAGTCTGCCGCTGGTGCTACTCGTCGATGGCGCTGGACGACCTGTGCCGCAACGCCGCGGCCCTCGGCGCCGCGTCGGTTGAACTGCTCTCTGAGAACGAGTGGCAGGTCCCGGCGCAGTTCGGGCTCACGTGCGCCGTTGCCAACGGGCCGACGACGATTCCGCGCGGTCTGAACCGGCTCGAACTCCACGATCAGATCGTGCGTGAAGGCGAGCGTCTGCTCCCGCTCATCAAGCAGGCGGGGATCCCCAACATGATCGTCTTTTCGGGCAACCGCGACGGCATGCCCGACGACGAGGGCCTGCGCAACAGCGCCAAGGGGCTCAAGCGCCTCACGCCCCTCGCCGAGAGCCTCGGCGTCACCATCGTCATGGAACTGCTCAACTCCAAGGTCGATCACAGGGACTACATGTGCGACCGCACGCCCTGGGGCGTCGCGCTCGTTCACGAGGTCGCCAGCGACCGCTTCCGCCTGCTGTATGACATCTACCACATGCAGATCATGGAGGGTGACGTGATCCGCACCATCCGCGACCACGCCGCCGAGATCGGGCACTACCACACCGGGGGTGTGCCCGGGCGCCGCGAGATCGACCACACGCAGGAGCTCTATTACCCCGCGATATGCGCCGCGATCGCCGACACGGGGTACACCGGGTTCCTCGGGCAGGAGTTCATCCCCTCGCGCGACGCGATGGCGAGCCTCAAGCAGGCGATCGACCTCTGCCGCACCTGATCGTCCGCGAGCGCGCGCACGAGGCCGGTCGATCGTGTTCCACGTGGAACATTTCCGCCCGACGACGGCTACGCTCGCCCATGGCTCGAAAGCCCGCGGGGACATCCAAGGCCGACGCCCCGACGAAGCCCGTCAAGGGTGCCCGGGCCAAGCCCGTCCGGGGCGGCGGTCGAGCGCTCCAGCCGCGCGAAGTCACGATCCAGGCCCCTCCCGGGCTCAAGACCCAGGACTTTCTCCCCCTGGGCAGCCTGCTGGGTCAGCAGCGAGCCTTGGACCTGATCCGCGCCGCGCTGGAGAGCGGGCGCCTGCCCCACGCGATCTTGTTCTGCGGGCCCGTGGGCGTCGGCAAGTTCAGCGCCGCCTGGGCGCTCGCGACGGCACTCCTTGACCCCGAGGCCAGGCGGGCCATGACCGAGCCCGGCGGCACGGCGTGGCTGCTCCGCGAGCGAGACACCCCGGTCGTGAGGCTGGCGAAGGCCCGCGCCCACCCCGACCTGCACGTCATTCGCAAGGAACTTGCCGCATTCTGCAGCGATGAGAAGGTCCGCACGTCGAAGCAGACGAACATCCCGGTCGGCGTCGTGCGCGAGTTCTGCATCGAGCCCGCCGCGAGGTCGCGCCAGGTCGAGGGCGATTCGCTCGCGGCGAAGGTGCTGATCATCGACGAGGCGCACCTGCTCGCCGACGCGGGGCAGAATGCGCTGCTCAAGACGCTTGAAGAACCTCCAGAGGGCACCGTCATCATCCTGGTCACCGCCAGCGAGGAGCGGCTGTACCCGACGATCCGTTCACGCTGCCGGCGCGTGCCCTTCGCGCCGCTGGGCGAGGCGGACATGCGGGAATTGCTCCAGCGCCGGAGTATCAGTGCCGAACCTTGGCTGCTGACCGTCGCCGAGGGCTCGCCGGGCGTGGCGCTCTGGGCGGTCGAGGAGCAGATCGGGCCTTGGTTCGACCGTTTCAGCGAGAGCCTCGACGTGCTCGCCCGGGGCGGATACCGGCACGACCTCTCGCTCGCCATGGTCGCCCTCGCCGAGCAGTGCAAGGCCAAGGTGACCGACGCCGACGACCAGGCCTCGCGGGAGACCGCGGGGCACCACGCGTGCGCCCAGGTGCTGGGAGTCATCGGTTCGATCCTGAGAGATCGGCTAAACCGCGCCGGGAAGGCGGCGGACGGCGCGCCCTCATTCTGGGCGTCGTGCATTGAGCATGCCGTCCGCGCCGAGGGATACATCGCCCGCAACGTCGCGCCGCAGTTCGTCTTCGAGAACTTCGTCGCCTCCATGCGCGAGTCGGCTCACCAGGATCGCAGCATGTAGTCGCGGTAGTCGAGCACGCCATCCCGGTTCACATCGCCGTGCGTCCCGTCCTGGGCCGCGAGGTGGTTGAGGACCGAATCGGGCGCGGCCAGGCGCACGCAGGTTTCGAGCTGGCGTGCGTTGCACATTCGCTCCGCCTCGAAGCCGCCCCAGGCGTCGTATGCCGGTTCGCCGTTGGGCTGGCGGGGGGCCCCGGCGTAGAGCCTGGAATGCACCGCCTCGTGCACGAGCACGCTCGCAAGCCAGACGAGCGAGTGGTCGATGGTGGGCTGGGCGAGGTGCATGGTGGGGGGCGTCTCATAGGCCGCCATGCCGCTGGGGGTGTGGTTCGCGATCACGCCGACGTGATCGGCGACAATCTTCAGGCCCTCGGGGTCGGTGAGTTCGAGCATGAACACGGCCTGGCGCACGCGGGCGCGAAAGGACTCGTCTCCGCGGATCGCGAAGGGCGGCGGGGTGTAGGCGGGCGCATGGGGTGACCGGCGCTCCGGGGTGTGGGCGCACGCCCCGAAGCCCGCGCACCCGGCCAGCACTGCGGCCATCGCACCCCGCACCGACCGATCGCCTCGCATCACGGGCGTGCTCCGGGGCCGGCGCTCTGATCGCGCACGAACCGGTCCCGTTCGGCGCTCGCGCGGGTCTCGGCTCGTGCATCGCCCAGCTTCCGCAGCGTGCCGGTGGTGCTCTGGCCCCCCTGCATCGGCACGCGGACGACGCGCCCGCCGTAACTCATGACCAGCGCTGCGCCGGGGATCTGCTCCATCGCGTACTCATCACCCTTGACGAGCACGTCGGGTCGCAGGGCGCCGATGAGCTCCGCGGGCGTATCCTCGGCGAAGACCACGACCGCATCGACCGAGGCGAGGCCCGAGAGCACGCGCACGCGGTCTTCAACGATGTTCACCGGGCGCGTGGGGCCCTTGTACTGGGCGATCTTGTCGTCGGAGTTGGTGCCCACCACCAGGAAGTCGCCCTGCTTCTTGGCCTCATCGAGCAGGTGGACGTGCCCCGAGTGCAGCACGTCGAAGCAGCCGTTGGTGAAGACGACGGATTGTCCGCTCTGGCGCCGCGCCGCGACCTCGACCAGCAGTTCATCGAGCGTGCGTTGCTTGCCCACCGCGAAGGATCGCTCAAGCAGGATGCGATGATGGATGCGCTCGAGCGGAATCGGCTCGACGCCGAAGACCTCGACCTCCAGGCCCGCCGCGGTGTTCGCGAAGCGCACCGAATCGTGCCACGACATGCCGTTGGCGCGGGCGGCGGCGAGGCCGGCGAGCATCATGTCGCCCGCGCCGGTCACGTCGTAGACCTCGCGCGCCACCGTGGGCACGGCCAGCGGCTCGCAGTCGCGCTGGTGGAGCATCGCCCCGTGCCGGTCCAGCGTGAGCACCACCACGTCGAGGGTGAGCGCGTCGAGCAGCCGGGCTGAGACCGCGGCGTTGCGCGCCATGCCCCCCTCGGGGTCGGTGGGCATGCCCGTCGCGAGCTCCGCCTCGTTGCGGTTCGGCGTGATGCACGTGCTGGAGCGATACTTCGCGTAATCGCTGATGGAGGCGGGATCGACCAGCACAGGCACCCTCGCGCTCCGGCACAGGCCGATGATCTGCTGGCAGAAGCCCTCGGAGCACACGCCCTTGTTGTAGTCCTCGATGCACACGGCGCTGGCCCGGGGCAGCGCAACCGCGAAGGCCTCGATCAGCGCTTCTTCCACCCGGCGGGGCACCGGCTCGCGGGATTCCTGGTCTACCCGGAACATCTTCTGCGGGTGGCGCTGCTGCGCGAGGCCGATGAAGTTGCGCTTGACCGTCGTGGGCCGGTCCGCATCGGCGATGATCCCGAGCGTGCCCACGCCCCGCCCGGCGAGTTCGCGGCGCAGCGTCTCACCCTCGGCGTCGGCGCCCACGACGCCGAATGCTTCCACCTCGCCCCGCATGGCCCGAAGGTCGAGACAGACGTTGGCGGCGCCGCCCGGGCGGTTCTCGCTTCGCCTGACCCGCAGCACCGGCACCGGGGCGTCGGCGCTCAGCCTTTCGGCGTCGCCGAAGACGAGCTGGTCGAGCATGAAGTCGCCCACCACCAGCACGGTGAAGGGCTTCCACTGGGCGAGGTGCTTGAGCAGAGGGTCCATGGGGGCCTCCGTGCCTCGGGCACGCAGGCGGGAGTCTATCCGGCGACGGGCGCGGGCCGCGATGCCGGGTCGTGACCGCGGGCGAGGGTCAGCCCTTCGCGCCCGCCGCGAAGAGTTCGCTCACGCGCGACCAGTTCACGACGTTCCACCAGGCGCCGATGTAGTCGGCGCGCCGGTTCTGGTAGTGCAGGTAGTAGGCGTGCTCCCACACGTCAATCCCGAGAATCGGCGTGCCGGCGCACCCCGCGGCGGCGCCGATGGCGCTGTGCATCAAGGGGTTGTCCTGATTGGCCGTCGAGCAGATTTCGAGCGTGCCGCGTGACAGGCAGAGCCACGCCCAGCCCGAGCCGAACCGCCCGGCGCCGGCCGCGCCGAACTTCTCCTTGAACGTTGCGAACGAGCCGAACGCGCCGGTGATCGCGCTGGCGAGCGCTCCCGTCGGCTCCCCGCCACCCTTCGCGTTGGCCGGGGCCATGAGGGACCAGAAGAACGAGTGGTTCCAATGCCCGCCGGCGTTGTTGCGGACGGCGTTGCGGATGACTTCCGGGACTTGTCCGAGATCGGCCAGCACCTTCTCAACCGGAGCATTGGCCCAGGGGGTGCCTTCCAGGGCCTTGTTGGCGTTGGTGACGTACGCCGCGTGATGCTTGCCGTGGTGGATTTCCATGGTCCTGGCATCAATGTGGGGTTCGAGGGCCGCGGCGGGATACGGGAGGGGGGCGAGCGTGAACGGCATGGCAACCTCCTGAATGGAAATGGGTTACGGCAACGTGGAATGCGCCAGGGCATCCCTGCCACTGGGGAGGAAACGGCGCATAAACCACCCGGGGCGTGGATACGGCGTGGAAAAGGAAGCCGAGGGCTTGCCTTTTCTGTAAAAACCAGTATCTTCGCCCTTCCCCGGCGCGAAAACGGCCGGCGGCTTAGGCGACGCAGGATGCGGGACTATATCTGGGTCAGGCGGCACGTCAAATAACCACGGACGGTTCGGATGCGGCAGTGGGGCGGCACCTGCTGCTCGGCTCAGCGGCTGTTCAGGGTTTGTTGCAGGGAGTGAAGAATCGCCAGAACTGAAGTGTCACACGGTTCGTAGAAGGTGCATCATTCTGCGGGCACATCCGAATAACATGCGATTGGCATCGCTTCGGGCTCGGTCGGCGCAGGGTGTGTTGGTGAGGGTGGGCTCGAGGAACCAGTTGCCTCGGTCAGTCGAGGCGGCGGGCGGCGGTTATTGGCCTGTACGGGCGAGAGCTCGATCGGTCGATTTTGGATACCCCGGAATTTTCCGGGGACGGGAAACTTCGCGTGGCCTACAAGGTTCATCCAGGACGGTCTCACGAGAACCAGGGAAAGACGATGGTCATGTCTCAAATGCAGGATAAGAAGCCCCTTCCTCTTGAACAGGATCGCCTGCGCGGGCGTCGGCGTGGCACCAACGCCGCGACCGTCGCCAAGGGCGAGGGCCGGCGCACGGTCGCCCGGCGCCTGAGTTCGGAGGATCAGCGGCTGCTCGACCAGCTTCTCAGCGAGAAGATGGACTTCATCGATTCCGACGTCTTCCGCGAGGAGGGCGCCGAAGAGAAGATTTATCGCCTTGTGCCCGACGTGCCCAAGCCCGACACGAGCTGGTATCACCCGGTCATGGACGATCTTTCCGCGTCGCGCGGCAGCCGCACGGTCAAGAGCGCCCAGCAGGTAATCCTCACGGGGGCGGAAGAGAAGATTCTCTTTCACCAGTTCAACTACGCCCGTTACCGCATCTACGAGCTGCAGCTCGTGGTCGACACCACGCCAAATCGTCAGCCTTCGCCCGAGCAGGCCGAAGAGATGCTCCGCTGGTACCGCCTCGCGGACAAGATCCGGGAGCAGATCGCGGAAACAAACCTCGCGCTGGTGCTGGCGATGGCCAAGCGCACGCGGATGAGCGAGGTTGACTTTGCTGATTTGGTCAGCGAGGGCAACATGGCGCTCCTCCGGGCGGTGGACAAGTTCGACGCCGGGCGCGGGTACAAGTTCAGCACCTACGCCTGCCGCGCCATTCTCAAGGCGTTCAGCCGGCAGGGCATGAAGTTGAGCAAGTACCGCCAGCGCTTCCCGACCGATTTCGACCCCAAACTCGAGAAGAGCAACTTCCTCGAAACGCGCCGGGCCGACTTCGAGCGGGACGCGGCGGACGAAGTGAAGCGGATCGTCATCGAGAACCGCGCCGAACTGACCGACGTGGAGCGGACCGTCATCGAGCATCGATTCAATCTCCGCCCCGCCGGGGAGGTGAGCGAAGAGAAGCCCATGACGCTCGAACAGGTCGGGCAGATCATCGGCGTGACCAAGGAGCGCGTGCGACAGATTCAGAACAAGGCCATGGAGAAGATCCGGGTGCAGCTGGAGGCCAACTTCCTGGGCACTCAGGTCGAAGTCGAGAACCCCGAGGCCCCGCCCGGCAAGGAGGGCAGCCCCAAGGGTGAACTCTCGAAGGAGGCCCTGGCGCTCTGAACCTGCCCCCGCCCCCGGGGTGCCCCAATCGCTTTCCGATCAGGCGCAGACCCACCGGGCCCGGAACTTCCGGGCCCGTTTTGTTGCGCGGGAGGCGCCCCCGGGGTGTCGCCCCGGAACCAGCCGACGGGAGCACGCGAAGAGTTCGCCGAAGCGTGCGAACCGCGCGCTGACCAGGGCTATCGTCTTGGCCCGCGGGGTAAGGCTCCCGGGCGTGAGAGAAGGGGCGTGCTGCATGTCGATCGATTCGGACGCACCAGCGACGGCGGCGGCCTCCGGGCACGTCACGCTGCATGACCAGTCCAAGCACAATCCCCATGCGACCCGCATGGGCAAGTTTCTTCAGGCGTGCATCCAGTTCAAGGCTTCCGACCTCATCATGAAGACGGGGCAGCCCCCCAAGCTCCGGGTGCGCGGCGCGCTCAAGCCGCTGGACACTCCTCCCGTGACGTTCGAGGAGTTCATGGAAATCGCGCGGAACATCCTCGACGAGGAGCAGTTCGCCGACCTGCACAAGCTGGGCAGCGTGGACTTCGCGTACGACTACGACGCCCACAACCGCTTCCGCGTGAACCTCTTTCAGGCCCGGGGCAAGCTCAGCGTGGCGGCCCGGCTCATCACCAGCAATATCCGCAAGTTCGAGGAGCTCTACCTCCCGCCCATCATGTCCGACATCGCCATGCAGCCCAACGGCATCGTGCTGCTCTGCGGTGTCACGGGCTCGGGCAAGAGCACGACAATCGCGGCGATGCTCGACTACGTAAACGAGCGCAAGCCGGTGCACATCGTCACCATCGAAGACCCGATCGAGTACATCTTCGAGGACAAGAAGGCGACGATCAACCAGCGCGAGATCGGCATCGACTGCCTGGACTTCAAGATCGCCCTCCGTGCGCTGGTGCGTGAGAACCCGGACATCGTGCTCGTGGGCGAGATGCGCGACCAGGAGACCTTCCACGCGGCGCTCCACGCCGCTGAGACCGGGCACCTGGTCTACGGCACCATCCACGCCTCGAGCACCACGCAGACCTTCAGCCGAATCTACGGCCTGTTCGACCAGGAGGAAGTCGAGCAGGTGCGCAAGATCCTGGCCTACCAGATGCGGGCGTTCGTCTACCAGAAGCTGCTGCCCACCCTGCACGAGAACATCCACCGCATCCCGGCGCTGGAGATTCTGATCAACAACGCGGTGGTGCGCACGCACATTCTCGAAGCACGCGAGGGCGAGCTGCGCGAATACCTCAAGAGCGTCGAAGCCATGCAGTCGGGCATGAAGGATTTCAACCAGTCGCTCGTGGAACTGGTCGAGAGCGAGTACATCCACATGCGCGTGGCCCTGGAGGCCAGCCCCAACGTCGATGAACTCAAGATGAAGCTCAAGAAACTGGGCTGAGCTCCGCGGCGCCGCCTCCGGCGCGCGCGCGCGGTGCGCCGCCTATCGCGGCTTCAGCAGCCAGTCGGGTGTCTCGGCCTTATGGCTCCAGCGGCGCATGTCGCGCAGCTGCGTCCACGTGAGAAAGTCCGCGTGGCCGTCCATCGCGGCGATGAGCCCCCGCTCACCCCCCGGCAGCCGCACCGAGCCGCTGTTGACCACCGGGTTGAGACTCTGCGGGTCGTAACGGTCTTCCCACGCGGGAGATGTCGCCCGCGGGGCGAGCACCCGGTGAAAGCCGACGAGTTCGTCATTGCGCACCACCGCGTCACGGACATTCGGTGCCGCGCGGGTTGAGGCGAAGACGATGAGTGAGGTGGGGTCGCGGGCCTCGTCGGTGCGTTCCAGCCAGAACCGCCCGAAGACCTGGCGCGCGGTGTTCGAGAAGGCGTAGAACTCGCTGTCGCCCCCCACGAAGCGGGTGTTGAGCCCCAGCCTTGGGAACAGGCTGACGAGGTAATGCACGTCGGCGCTCGCCCCCGAACGGCTCTCGAGGTCCATGTCGCGCAGGGCATCGGCGTTCAGGTACAGCGCGTTCAAGTGGTAGTTCAGGTACGGGGCGAGGCGCCACGGGTAGCGCTGCGCCACGGGGCCGGTGAGGCGCGTGCCCCCGGCGTCGAGCACGTGCATCGGCCCCGCGACCTCCGCCGCGGTCGGGAAGCCCGGCAGTACCCGGTTCGCGTGCTCGCCGGCGTACGCCTCGTACGCCATCATCACCTGCGCGGCGGCGGCCTGCTCGCGCGCGCGACGGGCGGCCTCCTTGGCACGAGAGAGGCACGGCAGCAGCGTGCTCGTGAGGATGCCCACGATCGCCATCACGACGAGCAGTTCGATGAGGCTGAAGGCTCGGCTCCGGCCGGATCGGCCCTGGCATCGCCGGGCAGGGTTTGCAGTTCTCGGACGTGCGCCACTCATCGGAGTTTGGTCCTGCATTTGAGACTCAGTCGCAAATACCGCCTATTGTACCCGGCTCGTGCATTCAAGCAGGAGTTTTCTTGTCCAACAATACCGGATGTCCAATGACGATATGCATATCCGGATAAAGAAAGGAGCATTTGTGAGACCTCATTTGACCGCGGCTCTCGCGTGCCTCAGTTTCAGCGGCATCGCCGGCGCGCAGGCGTTCTCTGTGCAGGCGTCGCTTCCGGACGAGGACCGATGGAACTACCCGTTCGCCCCGACCCCGGGAACCGAACTGGAGGCCAGCACTTTCGGCGCGACGTTGGTGCCCGGGTTCGACGATTACGACGCGCAGTTCATCGTGGGCTTCCGCACCGGGTCGGTGGTGCCGCCCGGGCTCGGCGAGGATGCGTACCACGTGGAACGCTGCGTGGTGCGGCTCACGGTGGCGAACGACCTGGCGTTCGTCTACGACCCGACGCCAGACTCGTTCCGCACGTTGCTGCCCGACACCGATCCTGAGGCGCTGCCGGACCTTGACCCGGGTCGCGCGGTGGAGCTCTTCGGGGTGGGGTATCGCGGGGCGTTCACCCGGACGACGTGGTTTGAGACGGCGCCGTTCGGCGGGGCGCCGGTGGTGCCCCCGGCACAGGGTGCGCGCTTCGCGTTTGCCGGCGTGCTGGATGATGCGGGCGCTCCCCGTGATGTCTCGCTGAAAGTGCGTGAGCGCTTCGACGCCGACCCCTACGCGGCGGGCCTATCGGCTGTCACCCCGGGCGAGCGGGTGCCCGCGGGCACCGAGTTTGTGTTCGAGGTGGATCTCTGCCGCAGCGGTGCCGCGCTGGACCTCGCGCGCGGGCTGAACGATGGCGTGGTGCGCTTCACCGTCGCGTCGCTTTCGCCGGCCACCGGCGGGCCGGGGGGCGGGGGGGGCGAGTTCCCCCGTTGGGTGACGCGGGAGAACGTGCTGGCCCTGCCTCCGTTCAACCAGGGCGCGAGCATCGAGCTCGACGTGCGCGTGGGGCCAGCGGCGGATTACACCACCACCTCGGACCCGTTGGATCCCCTCTACGGCGTGCCGGATGGCGTGGTGGACGCCAGTGACTTCTTCTTCTACCTGGACCTGTTTGCGGCGGGAGAGCCCCGGGCCGACCTGACGGGCAGCTCAGACCCGAGCGACCCGGCCTACGGGCGCCCCGACTGCACCCTGGACGCGAGTGACTTCTTCTACTACCTGGATGCCTTCGTGGGCGGGTGATCCGCCGAGGGGCCGCCACGGGGTCGTTCTCGCAGTGCACAAGAGCCCGGGAGACCGGGCTCCTTTCATTGGTGCGCGGTGCGCGATGCTTGCCCTGGGGCGGGTCAGAGCCCCTTGAGTTTTTCCAACCTGCCCTTGCGCTTGACGAGGTGCTTGTAGTCCCACTGAATCGCCGCGGACTTCGCCAGCCATCGAGCGAGTTCGGGCTCCGCGATCTGCCTGACGTCCGTGAATCGCGCCTCGGCCGCCTTGAAGGTTCCTTCCGGCTTCAGGCCAGCCTCGTCGAATGACTGGCCGCTCCAGAAGAGCAGCCGGATGCAGTCCTTGAGCTTGCTGTACCCCACGATCGGGTTGGCGTCGAGGAACCAGACCGGGTGCCGGTGCCAGACCTTGCACTCCGCATCCGGGAGCGCGCGATCAATCGCATTCGCCAGGGTCTCGCAGATGCGGCGTTCCGGGGGCGTCTGCGCCGCGTTGTACGCCGCGATGTCCTTGTGAATCGCCATGTCGGGGGTTCTCTGCGCTGCGCGGCCCGCTCACTCAAGCCGCGGGTCGGTCCTACACCTCGACGCTCTCAAACCGTACCCGGCCGTCAACGTGGCGTGCGAAGAAGCCCTCGATCATCTGGACGCCCGTGACGCGGTGCACGAAGGCCGCGGCCCGCACCAGGTCGGCGCGCTGCACGAGCTCAAGCCGGGGGTCGGCGAGTTCGAGTCGCTCGGTGTAGAACGCGCAGCGGGCGTGGGCGATGAGCACCACGCGCTTGATCGCGTGGAACTTCACGAGGAACTGAAGTTCGTCCACCACGCCCTGCTCCTCCAGGTTGGCCTGCGGGTGCCCGGCGAGACAGGCCGCCCCACCGGGGAGCGCGATCCGGTCGTAGCGGGGGAGCCCCAGGCCGTTCTGGAGGAAGTCGTCGAAGTGATCGCCCACGCGACCGTCGGAGCAGTAGATCGCCGCGGCGTGGATGCGCTGCGCGTCATAGGGCACACGGCTCTCATACGGCGCGACGGGCTTCGGCATGGTGTTGCAGCATACACGCACGGAGTGGGCGGGGACGGCGCGGAGGATTCCGGACCCGCAGCGGGGTTTCACGAACCCACCCGGACCGTGAGGGATGGGGCGTACCGTCCCCCCCGGGGCGACCTCGCCCCTGGCGGAGGCTGGACATGGCTCGGGTGCTGGTGTGTGCGTGCGTGCTCTGGTTGGTCGGGTGCGCGGGTCTCGATGCGTCTGCGCCCGGCGAACCGGGCCTGCCTCAGCCCAGGAACATCATCGTCTTCGTGGCCGACGGCGGCGGCGCCAATGCGCACCGTGCGACGGAGATGTGGCAGGGGGGGCCCCCCGCGTGGCAGGGGCGCGACTGGTACCGCGCGTCGGTGGCGACCTTTGCGCTGCGCCGGGGGCAGCGCCCGCCGTCAGGGCTTGATGCGCTCGCCCAGGACCCCGCCCAGGTCTTCGACCCCGTCAAGGCGTGGGACGCGGCGCCCGTCGAAGGTGAGTCGGGGGGCTACCCGTACTGCTTTGCGGGGTACAAATGGCTGCGTGCGACCGCGCCGGACTCGGCGAACACGGCCTCCGCGATCTACTCGGGCGTGCCGACATACACCGGGGCCATCAACACGGATGGCGCGCTGCGTCCGATGCGCAGCGCCTCTGAGGCCGCCGAGGCCCGCGGCAAGGCGGTGGGGGTGGTGACCAGCGTGCCGTTCTCTCACGCCACGCCCGCGGCGGGGGGCGGGGCACATGTCCCCGAGCGAGATGACTACTTCGGCATCGCGGCCGAGATGCTGGGGGCGGGGGTGTGTGACTTCATCGCCGGCGCGGGGCACCCGGGCTTTGACAATGACGGCGCGCCGCGCGAGCCGAAGTTTGAGTGGATCGCGCCATGGGAGTTTGCCGCCCTGCGCGCGGGGACATGGCGCGATCAGACCGGGCGTCGATGGACCATGATCGACCAGGCGGAGGCGATCCGGTCGCTCGTGGACACGCCCCGGGCCGGGCCGCTGCTCGTGCTGGCGCCCGTGGCGGACACGTTGCAGCAGGAGCGCCGATCCGTGGGCGACCCGAAGCAGACCGCACCGGGGGAAGATCCGCTTACGGCCGGGCTGCCCACGCTCGCGGAGCTCGCGCTCGCGGGGCTCAACGCCGTGGATGACGACCCGGACGGGTTTCTGCTCGCGATCGAGGGGGGCGCGGTGGACTGGGCCATGCACGCGAACAGATGCGGCAGGATGATCGAAGAGATGAGCGGTTTCTACGCGGCGATCGAGGCCGTGCTCGCCCGCCTCGACGCGGGCAGCGCCTCACCATCGCCCCGCGACCCCGCATGGGAGAACACGCTCGTCATCATCACCGCGGACCACGACCACCTGCTGATGGGCCCCGAGGGCAACACCGTGGCGTTTCAACCGCTCGAGGATCGCGGGCCGGGCAAGGTGCCGGGGCACATGTGGATGGGCAACGGGCATTCCAACACCCCGGTGCCGCTGTGGGTGGGCGGTGCCGGGCGAGCGCGCTTCGAGGCCATCGAGACGACCAACGATGAAACCAGCATCAACGGCGTGCGGGCGGGGCACGGCGCGTATTTCCGCCAGCCGGAAATCGGAAATGCCCTGCTGGACCTTCTCGACGGGCCGACAGACGCGGCCATGCGGACGGGGCAGGCGCACTGACGTGCCGCGCCGGCGATTACGGCGTTCGCGCGGGCTCCGAGTGCGCCGCCCGCGTGAAGGTGATGCGTCCGCCCTGGGCCGCCGCCACGATCCGGTCTCCCGGGCCGAAATCGCCCGCGAGGATGCGACCGGCCAGGGGGTTCTCAATGCGCTGCTGGATCGCGCGCTTGAGGGGCCGAGCGCCGTACACCGGGTCCCACCCTTCGGCGGCGATCAGGCTCTTTGCCTCGTCGGTGAGATCGAGCGTGATGTCGCGCTGCGCCAGCCGGGCCCGCAGGCGGACGAGCTGGATCTCCACGATGCGCCCGAGATTCTCGCGCCGGAGCTGGTGGAAGACCACGACCTCGTCGATGCGGTTGAGGAGCTCGGGGCGGAAGAAGGGTTCGCGCAGGTTCATGCTGAGGCGCGCGTTGAGTTCGCCCCGTTCGAGGTCGGGCGTCAGGCCCTGGCCGGCGAGGTCCGCGCCGGGGCCGCGCCGGATGAGGTCGCGCACCGCGGCCTCGATCTCCCAGTCTTCGGCGCCGCGCTCGGTCATCTCCTGGATCTTCTGGCTTCCGATATTGCTGGTCATCACCACGATGGTGTTGCGGAAGTCAACGGTGCGGCCCTGGCCGTCGGTCAGGCGGCCGTCGTCGAGGAGCTGCAGGAGCACGTTGAAGACATCGGGGTGGGCCTTCTCGACCTCATCCATGAGGATGACGGCGTAGGGGCGCCGGCGCACGGCTTCGGTCAGGGCGCCGCCCTCGTCGTACCCCACGTAGCCGGGGGGGGCGCCGATGAGGCGGCTGACCGCGTGCTTCTCCATGTACTCGCTCATGTCGATGCGGATGAGCGCTTCTTCCGTGTCAAAGAGGAACTCAGCCAGCGCTTTGCAGGTCTCGGTCTTGCCCACGCCCGTGGGGCCGAGGAAGAGGAATGACCCGATGGGCCTGGCGGGGTCGGAGAGGCCCGCCCGCGACCGGCGCACGGCATTGGAGACCGCCACCAGGGCTTCATCCTGCCCGATCACGCGGTGTCGCAGGTGGTCTTCCATCCGGGCGAGCTTGTCGCGTTCGCTCTCCATGAGCCGCGAGACCGGGATTCCAGTCCAGCGCCCGACGACCTCCGCGATCTGTTCGGCGGTAACTTCTTCGGTCACGAGGGCCTCGCCCCGCGCCTGGCGCTCGTCCAGTGATTTCTCTGCATCGGCGAGGCGCTTCTGGAGCTGGGGGATTTCGCCGTGACGGAGTTTCGCCGCGGCCTCCCAGTCGCCCCGGCGCTGGGCGAGGTCGAGTTCGTGCTGCTTCGACTCGATGGTGGTCTTGAATGTCTTGACGACATCCAGGTCGGCCTTTTCGGCCTGCCAGCGGGCGGAGAGGGCATTGTCCTGTTCCTTGAGCGTCGCGATCTCGCGCTCCAGGCGATCAAGCTCCTTCCCCGTCGCGCTCTCCTTGGGCGAAGTCTCCTTGCCGCCGGCCTCCATCTTGAGGGTCTGGCGCTCGATCTCGAGCTGGGCCAGGCGCCGGCGGATCTCGTCGAGCTCCGTGGGGACGCTGTCGATCTCGATGCGGAGGCGGCTCGCGGACTCGTCCATCAGGTCGATCGCCTTGTCGGGCAGGAACCTGTCCGCGATGTACCGATGGCTGAGCTGGGCCGCGGCGAGGATGGCCTCGTCGCGGATGCGCACGCCGTGGTGAGTCTCGTAGCGCTCCTTGAGGCCGCGCAGGATCGCGACGGTCTCCTCCACGGTCGGCTCTCCGACGAACACGGGCTGAAACCTGCGCTCGAAGGCGGGGTCCTTCTCGATGTGCTTGCGGTACTCGTCGAGGGTGGTCGCCCCGATGCAGCGGAGTTCTCCCCGGGCGAGCGCGGGCTTGAGGAGGTTCCCGGCGCTCACGGCGCCCTCGGCGGCCCCGGCGCCGACGACCGTGTGAAGTTCGTCGATGAAGAGGATCACTTCCCCCTCGCTCGCCTGCACCTCGCGCAGGACGGCCTTCAGGCGGTCTTCAAACTCGCCCCGGTACTTGGCCCCCGCGAGGAGTTGGCCGACGTCGAGGGCCATGATGCGCTTGTCGCGCATTCCCTCGGGGCAGTCGCCCGCGACGATGCGAAGGGCCAGGCCTTCGGCGATGGCGGTCTTGCCCACGCCCGGTTCGCCGATGAGCACCGGGTTGTTCTTGGTGCGCCGGCTCAGCACCTGCATGCAGCGCCGGATCTCTTCGTCCCGCCCGATCACGGGATCGAGTTTTCCCTGCTGCGCCCGGGCGGTGAGGTCGATCGCGTACTTCTTGAGCGCCTCGAACGAGGACTCGGCGCTCGGGTCGTTGATCGACGAGACGCCGGAGTTCGCGCGAATCTGCTTGATCGCGTCCTGCACCTTGCGGGTGCTGAGCCCCACGCCTTCGAGCACCTCGCGGGCCTTGCCCTGCACCTGCGTCAGCGCGAGCAGCAAGTGCTCGGTGGAGACGTACGCGTCCGCGAGCGTCTTCGCCTGCGCCTCGGCTTTGCCCAGCACCTCGACGAGCTCACGCCCGCCGGAGAGCTGTCCGCCTTCGACGGTCGGCAGGCGCGTGAGCTCAGCCTCCACGACCTCGGCCAGCCTCGCGGGTTCCACACCGGCGCTCTTGAGGATCGAGGATCCGGGGCCGGTCGCATCCTCCAGGATGGCCTCCAGCACGTGCAATCCGAGCACCTCGGGGTTCGACCGCGCCGAGGCGTTGGTCTGGGCCTGCTGCATGACCTGCAGCGCAAGATTGGTCATTCGTTCTGGGCGCATGGGTGACTCCGCTCCGGGACCGAAGACTCCGTGCAAGCGGCGCGCCAGGCAGCGGACCGTCGGGGCGGCTCCCCGGGTCTTCTGCGGGCAATGGGCCGCGCCGCATGCGCTGATCGGCTGCCAAAACGGCGGGCGCCGGGGCGCCTGCACACGCCTCCGCCGCGTGGCGGAGGAGCGCGCCGGGCGCAGCCCGAGCAACCCGGTTTACCGGACCGCCGGGCTTGCCCTTCGGAGGGTGACCGAAATCGGACTGACCCCCATCATGCGCAAACCTGCGGTCACCGGGCGCGCCGCGCTTGGATCGGGCAGGGCGAGCGGGCATACTGAGTGCTGTCGGCGCCCTCGGAGGTTTCACCATGCGTTCGATCGGTCCTGCGTTGCTTCTCGCGCTTGCCGGATCTTCCGCGAGCGCCCAGACGCTCTGGGCCAACGCGTCCGGCGGGCTGTGGGGTACGCCGGCAAACTGGAGCCCGGCGGACGTTCCCAACACGTCGGGCGAGCAGGCCCGGTTCAACCTCCCCGGCGTGTACCAGGTCGACGTTGGGTCATCGGTCACCGTGGGGGGGGTGGAGATATTCAGCCCCGACGCCACGGTGGCCCTCGCAGGCGGCGTGCAGCTCTCGATCGTGAACGGACTCCTGGTCAACGAGGGCGCGCTCCTGGTCAATATCACAGGCGGCACCACGGACGCTATTCTCGCCCTCAGCGTCGATACGGCGATCAGCGGCGCGGGCGAACTTCGCCTCAACGGGGCCGGGACCGACGCCCGCGTCGAAGCCCAGTCCGGCGCGACGCTCACCAATCTCTTTCCGCACGTCATCCGCGGGCGAGGCCGACTGCTCGGGATCATAAATAACCAGAGCACCATCGTCGGCGATGTCCCGGGCCAGGACCTTGAGATCTCCTTCCAGGTCGACCAGTCCGGCATGGGAGAGTGCGTTGCCGACGGCGGCAACATCGGACTTCAGAGCGGAGCCCGCATCAACTCGGGAGTTCTTCGCACCGCCAACGGCGGCGTGTGGCGCACGCAGACGGGCTCAAGCATCATCAACGGCGTCACCAACCTCGGCGACGGGCAGGTCTCGCCCGGCACCGTCCTTCGGCTTGATACCGGGGGCGTCGTCAACAACGGCACAATCCTCGTCAACCACATCGGCACCACGACCGACGCCGTGGTCGAAGTGTTCCAGACATGCACGCACTCCGGCACCGGCGTCATGCGGCTCAACGGTGCGGACCACGATGCGCAGCTCACGCGCCAGGGCGACTCGGTGCTCACCAACGAGGCGACCATTGCGGGGCGCGGGAACATCTCGGCCCCGATCATCAACGAAGGGCTGATCGTCGCCGACAACAGCGGGCAGGTGCTTGTGGTCAACGGCCCGATCGTGCAGACCGCTTCGGGCGTCTGCCGCGGCGCGGACGGTCTCCTCGGCCTTTCCACGTTCGGGAGCGTGAGCGGGGGCGTGCTGGAGACAAGCGGCGCGGGCCGTTGGCAGGCGCGCGCCGGCGCACCCGACATTGATGCGGTCACAAACACCGGCGTGGGCGAAGTCCTCGGCGGGGCGGCGCTGGACGTGCTCGCGGGGGGCGTGGTCAACGAGGGCGAGATCGTCGTGAATCCGATCGGGTCGTCCGTCGATGCAGTCCTCAACGTGCCCTTCTCCGCAACGGTGAGCGGCGACGGCTCCATTCGACTCAACGGCGCGGGGCTCGACGCCCGACTCAATGTGCTGCCTGGAGCAACGCTCGTTCACGGTGCGAACCACGAGATCGTGGGGCGCGGACGCATCACGGGTTCGATCGATCAGCGCGGCGCAGTGCGTGCCGACAGCACGGTCTCTCCCCTGGAGGTCGCAGGCACCCTGGACCAGTCTCTGGGCGGCGCGTGTGTCGGTGACGGGGGCGTTCTGGCCCTTGTCAACGGCGGCAGCGTGATCGGCGGGTTCTTCACCTCTGCCAATTCCGGCTCGGTGCAGGCTCTCTCCGGGGTCAGCACTGTTTCGGGCGTCACCAACTCCGGCGACATGGCGGTCGCCCCCGGCGCGGTGCTGAACATCGATGCGGGCGGGCTCACCAACGACGGCGTCTGCGTGGTGAACACGATCGGCTCCTCGACCGACGCGGCGGTCAACGCGATCGCCTCCTGCGGGCTGACCGGCACCGGGCGCGTGACACTCCGGGGATCGGACCTGGATGCGCAGATGAACACCCTGAACGGCGCCGTCATCAACCACGGCGCGCTGCACACGATCGGCGGACGCGGACGGCTCGCCGCCGAGATCACGAACGAAGGCACCATCGTGGGCGACGATCCGGTCGGCCCGCTTTTCGTGAACGGGAGCATCACCCAATCGTCCGGGGGGGTCATCACAAGCACCGTGGGAACACTCAGGCTCGCGAACGGCGCGGCGGTGAGCGGCGGGTTGATCACCGGGCCCGGCCCGGGTTCGACTGAAGCATCCGGCGGGGTCGTCAATCTGGCCGACCTCACCATCACCGGCACCTTCAGAGTGCAGCAAGGAACATCGGTGCTTGGCTCGGGCGTCATCACCAACAACGGCGTCATTCACGTCAACCCCAGCGGGTCGAGCGTGGACGCGGCCTTCGGCTCGGGCACGTCTCTGCACATCTCCGGCGCAGGCGAAGTCATCCTCCAGGGTGCGGGGCTTGACTCAGCGCTCGTCGGCACGCCGGGCGCCCCGGTGACACTCGGGGTCGGCCAGACGCTGCGCGGACTCGGCACGCTGGTCGGCAATACCGTGATCGAAGGCACCCTTGCTCCGGGCCTTTCCGTGGGCACGCTGGGGGCGAGCGGCGCCGTCACGTTCGAGTCGAGCGCGGAAGTGGTGATTGAGGTGAACACCGCGGCCTCGTTCGACCGCGTCACCGGCTCTGGAGAGTTCGCGCTCGCGGGCGAGGTGCATGTCACCTATCCGCCCAGCCACACGCCCTCGCTCGGCGATCGCCTGGCCATCATCCAGGGGAATTCGGTGTCGGGGCGGTTTGATGCCCTTGATGCGCCCGACCTTGGAGGCATCGAGTGGAAGCTCGTGTACTTCCCGAACAAGGTGGAGCTCCAGGTGCGCTGCAAGGCCGACCTCTCGGGTTCGTCCGATCCAAACGATCCGGCCTACGGCATCCCCGACGGGTTCAACGACGCCAGCGACTTCTTCTACTACCTCGACCTCTTTGTCGCCTCCGATTCGCGGGCGGACCTCACCGGGTCGAGCGACCCGAACGATCCGTCGTACGGCATCAAGGACGGTACGATCGACGCCTCCGATTTCTTCTTCTTCCTTGACATCTTCGTGTCCGCCTGCGGCTGATGCGGGCGAACGGGCGCGCACGCGGAGCCCACGCCGGCAGGCCGCGAACTCGCCCGGCGATGCGTCCGGCGCCCGGCGTGACCGCGACGGTTCGGGGCGGGCGCTGCGCGCGGGTCTTCGCTCCCTACCCTCCGGGCGATGCCTTCGAGCGCGATCGACATCTTTCGTGCGGGGGGGCCGGTGATGTGGCCCCTGCTCGCGATGAGCCTTGTCGCCCTGACGCTCGTGATCGAGCGGGGCCTTTATTGGCTCCGGGCCGAAGGCCGGAGTGCGCGCCGGGCGCTCAGTGAGTTCTCGGCCTCCCTGGCGTCGTTCGATGGCTCGCCCCGTGTGCCCGCCGGACTCACGCCGCCGTACCACGGCGTGGCGGGAACCCTGGCGCATGCGTTTGAGCGCGGACGACGGACGAGCGAACTCGAAGCGCTCGCGGCGCAGGCCATCGAAGCGGAACGCCCCCGGATCGAACGGTTCAATGCCACCCTTTCAACCATCATCACGGCGGCCCCGATGCTGGGAATCCTGGGCACGGTCACGGGCATCATCGCGAGTTTCAAGGTGCTCTCCGACACCACTCTCCGCGATCCGACGGCCGTGGCGGGAGGCATCGCCGAGGCGCTGATCACCACCGCTTTCGGGCTGATCGTGGCGCTGCTCGCGCTCTTTCCGTACATGGCGTTCCGCGCCAGGGTCGAACGCTGCTACTCGCGCCTGGAGACGCTCGTTGACCTGGCCCTCGTCGCCGCCGGCGCCGACCCTGCCGATGCGGTGCGTGCAGCCCCGGGCGAACGCGACGGGGTGGCGGGGCGTACGATGGCTGCGGACGCGTCGAGGCTGCCGCGGGCGACTCGTTTGCCCGAGGAAAGTCCGAGCACGGCAGGACAGGGTGGTGGGTAACGCCCACGCGTCGAGGGTGGTCCTCGGCGACGGACAGCGCAACAGAAAGCACACCGCCGATGGCCCGCGAGGGATCAGGCAAGGGTGAAATGGTGCGGTAAGAGCGCACCGCGTGCCGGGTGACCGGCATGGCCGGCAAACCCCACCCCGTGCAAACTCAAGCAGCCCCTGCCGGCATGCCGGCGCGCCTGGTCCGGGCGTTTGGGGGCGGGTTGAGCGCTTGGGCGAAAGCCCAGACCCGGGCGGCAACG
>JADLCM010000033.1 GCA_020847175.1 Phycisphaerales bacterium | reverse complement strand
GGTCATCGAGCTGTTCCTGGAGGATCGGAAGTTCCTCATGACGCGAACGGAGTCCCTGAATGCCGTCGCCCAGACGCTCTTTGCTGTGTCTTGAACGCTTTTCCCTGGCGGGAGCGACGCTGGCGGATTGGCAACGCGAGGCGGGCAGTGGCTTCAACGTGATTCAGCCGTTGCTTCGAGACACGAGTCGTTTGGCGCGTCGATGGTCGCGCCCCGGCCGACCCGCCATGCGAATCGTCGAGCACGCCGATGGGCGGGCGGTTGCCGTGTGCGATGAGGACATCGATGGACCGATCGAGTTGTCGCACGCCGATCGAATGCTGCGCCGGCCGTGCGAGAAGCGGCTGCGAACCCACCTGTGCCGCGTGTTGGGGCTGCATGAGACTCGTGAGCCGGTGGCGTCCCTCCCGGGCGTAGTCTTGATTGGTGACTGGCGACCGGAGCCCGCCGTGAGCGTTCAGGCGTCGATTGCCGTGGCCAGTTCCTGCGACGATCTCGGCCGGCTCATTCTCGACGTGCGCCTCAAGGCACATCGTCCCGTGATTCTGGCCACGTTCACCCGGCAGCACTGGTCCTCGCGGCATGAGTCGGCGCTGGCCGATGGCCGCGTGGTGCTGGTGCCGCTCGAAGATGTCCTCGACGAACGTGACAGCGCGTGGCACCGCCTGCCGTCATGGGAGCCGTTCGCGCGGCAAGCGATTCCTCGCACATCGTCTCCATCACCCCCGATTGACCTCGCCGAACTCAGGGCGCAGGTACAACGCCTCAAGCCGATGGAACGGGAGGCGATCGTCGCGCTGGCGGAGAAAGGTCTGGCGGGCCCCAACTCGGGCCGGCTGCCGGGACAAGCTCTGCTCGCAAAGTGGGCGGGCAACTACGACGCCGACGCGACATTCAAAGCCGCGATGTCGAATCTCGTGAAAATGGGGCTTTTCGACAACGCCCGCCACCACGGAACTCGCGGCGGCTACTTCCTCACGCCGCGCGGCTTGGAGGCGTCGAAACTGATCGACCAGTCATGACTAGTCAGGACTGATCCGATGCCGCGAAGGCGCGAGACTCCCGCCAGTTGATCACTGGCCTGCCCGCGAGGGCACACGGAGTCTCGCGATGACCTGCAACTCGCTCATCCCCGACACTCGCGGGCGGTCGCCCCCGACTCGTCCAGACCGCGCGTAGCGCGAACGGCGGTCGCACCACGCGACCTGCCTCGGGCGAATCCGCCCATCACAACGCCGCCGAGTTCGAACCTCCTCGACGACTGCCGCGGCAATCAACCCGTCCCGTCATCCCACCTGACAGCACTCAACGCGGCCCCGCGCCTCGGCGCTGTGGTTGCGCCCAGAAAGAACCATTCCATGAAGATCGACCCCAAGCATCTCGCCTTCGCCAACATCGTCATGGCCCCGGCGCTTGAGAGGGAGCGGCCGAAGTTGCCCCTGCTGTGGCGGAACTCCATCCGGAAGGGAGCCTGATCGGTGGCCGATACGCGAGGCATCCGGGCTGGACGGGCGTTCGTCGAACTCGGCGTGAGCGACAAGCTCACGGCCGGGCTTCGCCGCGTCCAGAAGCAGCTCGAAGCCTTCGGCGCTGGCCTGCGGTCGGTGGGCACGCGGCTCGCCGGGATCGGCGCGACAGCGATCGCGGCGCTGCTGGGCACCGCAAAGGCCTTCTCTGACACGGGCGACACGCTCGACAAGATGAGCCAGCGCACCGGCGTGAGTGTGGAGGCCCTGTCTGAGTTGGGATTCGCTGCCGACCTCTCCGGCACCGACATGGAGACGCTCGAGTCCGGCCTGCGGAACATGCAACGGACGCTCACCGAGGCGGCGCAGGGGTCGAAGTCCGCTGGCGAGGCACTCGGACGGATCGGGTTGAATGCGGCGCAGCTCGCCGGGCTGTCACCCGATGAGCAGTTCAAGGTTCTCGCGGAACGTCTCTCGCAGATCCGCGACCCGGCGCTGCGTGCCGCGCTCGCGATGGAGGTCTTCGGCAAAGCCGGAACGAAGCTCCTGCCGCTCATGGCGGACGGCGCGGCGGGCATCGAAGCGTTGCAGGAAGAGGCCCGGCGCCTCGGCCTCACCGTCAGCACCGAGACCGCCCGCGACGCCGCCGCGCTCAACGACGCGCTCGGCACCCTCTGGAAGGTGCTCAAGCAGGGCGTGTTCACCATCGGGGGGGCGCTCGCGCCGACGCTTGAGGACCTCGCGGAGCGGATCACCCGCATCGTCGTGAGCGTCACCACCTGGATCAAGGCGAACCGCGAGACGGTCGTGTGGGCTCTCAAGATCGCCGCCGCCGTCGCCGTGGCGGGCATCGCCATCGTGGCGCTCGGCTACATCATCTCCGGCATCGGCGCGACCCTCGGCATTGTCGCCGGGGTCATTGGCGGAATCGGGACCGCGTTCAGCCTGATCGGGGCCGCTATCGCGGCGATCCTGTCGCCCGTTGGTCTGGCGATCGCCGCTATCGTGGCGCTCGGCGGCGTGCTCCTCGTCACCACCGGCGCCGGCGGCGAGGCCCTCACCTGGCTCGGCGAGCAGTTCACGCGCCTGCGGGACTGGGTGACCAAGGTCGTCGGCGGCATCTCCGATGCCCTCGCGGCGGGCGACATCGCACTGGCCGCCGAGATCCTGTGGCTGTCGCTCAAATTGGTCTGGCAGCAGGGCGTCGCGGCGCTCAACAAGGTCTGGCTGGAGGCCAAGGAGTTCTTCGTCTCCACCGCCTACGGCATGTGGTACGGGGCACTCGCCGCCGCGGAGATCGTCTTCCACGCCCTCGAAGTCGCTTGGATCGAGACCACGTCGTTTCTCTCCAAGACCTGGACCAACTTCACCACCGGTTTCCAGCAGGTCTGGGAGTCGGCCTCGTCCTGGGTCGCCAAGCGGATGCTGGAGATCCAGGGTCTGTTCGACTCCGGGCTCGACGTGGACGCCGCGAAGCCCCCCACAGGGCCGTCGATGATCAAGTCGAATCCCGCGCATCCCAACCAAAACGGCCCCAGCGTGTGCCGGGGCCGTCGATCGTTCCTGTTCAATTGGACGCAGTGAAGGCGTTACGCCGCGATCGTCGCCTGGCTCTGCTCGCCCCACGGCCCGCGCTCGCCGGTGGGCGAGACCCACCGCAGCCAGTAGTACGCGGTCTTGCCGCCGTCCACGGCGTTGAAGTTGAGCACGTACGGCGCGTTGGTGTCCACGGCCACGAACCGCAGTTCGCCCTCGTTGACCGGGGGCGTCTCGCCGACCTTGTTCCAGATCTCGACACCCAGCACGCCCGCGGGCTTGGCCTTGCGGGTCGGCGTGGTCTCGTCCACGAAGCGCAGCGTGTGCTGCAAGCGGGCCCCGCACTCGATCGAGCAGATCGGCGCGGTCGTGGGCGGGCCGATCGGCCCGGGCTCCTGCGCGACGGTGATCCCCAGCGCCGCCTTCTCGGCATCGCTGACGACGCTGGACGCCTGCAAGCGGCGCACGAGCGGGCGGATCGCGGCGGTCAGCCCCGCGCGGCCCTCATCCTTGGCCTGCTTGGCGGCCTGGGCGGCGTTCTTGGCGGCGATGTGGGCGGCGAAGTTGGTGTTGAAGGTGGTCTGGTTGGTGGTGACGGGCGTCATGTCCGCCGCGACCAGGCCGAGCGCGGCGAGGTTGGCGTTGGCGTAGGTGACGAAGTTCGTCACCCACGCCTGATAGTCGGCATCCGGTCCGGGCAAGTAGTCAGCCATTTTTGTTTCCTACCTTTACTGGATTCGGCGGCTTGCGCTGGTGAACATCCCGCCGCTACCCAAGCCGTCAATCGGCACGCGGGGGGCACTGAACGGCGCATCGACCGATTCACGGGGCGACTTCAGCTAAGTCCAAACGAGTTGTCTACTTCTTTGGGTTTTCGCGTGCCTTGTGCAGCGCAACCCATTCCTTCGCCAACGATGGCATCCGGTCCAGCACCTCGGTACCGACCAGGACTTCATCGACGTAGCCCATGTGCAGCATGTCCACGATGCGGCACAGATACGATCGCCCGCAGTCCCACCATGTGTAGTGGGCGTCGATCATCAAGTAGTGCTTGCAGGCAACCTTCTCCGACTGCCGCAGCTCTTCGAGTTCCATCCCGTCAAGGAGCGTTTCGTACACACCGTCGGCGACGCGGCTCCCGAACGTGGTCGTGTGGTAGTACTCCTTGATCTCCCAGACCGCGATAGGGTTCTTGGCACAGGGGAACGCCCCGTCTACGCGGCGGGCGAGCGTTCGGAGCGGCGCGCCGAGGTGCGTGAACGTCGTCAACTCGCGCGGGTCGTAGTCGCACTCGATCCCGCCGATGTTGGCCTCGATCAACATGCCCACGATGCCGGTCAGATAGGCGGGCTTCTTCTTGTCGCCCTTCTGTTTGTTCATCGTGACGGCGCGAGTGGACTTCGTTTCCCTTTGGACTTTGGCGAATGCCTCCGCCGCCTGCTCGGCGTTCATCAAGCGGGGTTCAACAAACTTGTTCAGGAGGTCGGCGCGGTACTGAAAGTACTGCGCCAGCGTCGCGCCCAGCGCTGTGGCCTTCCCGGCGTCGTCGACCACATGCCCGGTGCTGAGTCCGAGTTCCGTGAGGGATTCCACGATAACCGACAGGTCGGGCACGAGAATCTGCCCTGTCCCGCGAGCCGTGTACCCGGCGTGCTGGCTAATGCTGCGCACGTTGGCCCAGAAGTGCTTGGGCTGGTTGAGAAAGCGGGTGTCGGGCTTCACTTGGCGTCGCCCTCCAACTGCTTGATGAAATCGGCGAGCGAAACGCCCAGAACGGTGCAAATGTGCCGCAGTTCCAGCACGTCCAACCGGCGGTCGCCGGACTCGTACCGGCTCACGAACGACTGCGGCTCTCCTAGTTTCCGCGCCAGGTCGGCCTGCCGGAGCCCCGCGTCAACGCGCATCTGCCGCACCAGCGACAGAAACCGCTTCTTTTCCGCGAGGTTGGCCCGTGTCGCCATCGGAAAACACTAAGACCCCTTGACGCGAATGCAAAAACAGCATATGGTCTGCGGCATGACGCGAGTTGAATCCAGGCCGCGGACGGCAGACCATACCCGCATGCAGACGTTGCTGTTCGGGCAAGGCGAGCGCACGGAGGTCGCCCCGTTCAAGACAGGGCTGCTGAAGTGGATCGGCAACAAGCAGCGCATGGCGCACGAAATCTGCGCTTACTTCCCCGAGTCGTTCGGCACGTACCACGAGCCGTTCGTCGGCAGCGGCGCGGTCCTCGCCACGCTCCAGCCCCGGCGGGCCTTCGCGTCGGACACGTTCGCGCCGCTCATCGAAATTTGGCAGACGCTCCACGCCGACCCGGCGAAGTTGAAGCGGTGGTACGCCGAGCGCCGCGCCCGCATGATGGCCGGTGACAAAGTGGAGGAGTACGAGAAGATCAAGGCGTCGTACAACCGCAAGCCGAACGGCGCGGACTTCCTGTTCCTCTGCCGCTCGTGCTACGCGGGGGTCGTGCGATTCCGGCAGGCGGACGGGTACATGTCCACGCCGTGCGGCCCGCACACGCCCATCCCGCCCGAGAGTTTTTCCGCCCGCGTCGATGAGTGGCATCGACGGACCAAGGGGACGGAGTTCGCGCGGATGGACTACCGCGAGGCGATCAGCCGGGCCGAACCCGGCGATCTGGTCTACTGCGATCCGCCGTACACCCACAGCCAGGCCATCCTGTACGGCGCGCAGACGTTCCGCCTCCGGGACTTGCTGCGGATCATCGCCGAGTGCAAGGAGCGCGGCGTCTACGTCGCCCTGAGCATCGACGGCACGAAGCGCAGCGGGGACAAGGTGTGCGACCTGCCGATCCCGGAAGGGCTGTTCGAGCGGGAAGTCTTGGTGGACTGCGGGCGCTCGATGCTCCGCCGCTTGCAGATGGGCGGGCAGACGCTTGAAGGGGAGTGCGTGGCCGACCGACTCCTCCTCACATACTGAGCACAGCGTGTCAGGGCGGGGGGTGCCGGGGGGCGGTAGCCCCCGGCGTTCGCAACCGCGGCGCACAAGGGTGCCCGTCAGCGGTTCCCGCGGATACTGATCGCTTCGTCGATCCAGCCGGAAAGGCTGTTGGAGATGGTGGCGTACACGTCCTTGCTATCCCACCCCGACGGGTCATACGCCTTCACGACGGATGAGAGAGGCGGGCCATTGTCGCCGAGTCGGATCGAATCGAAGGGGTTTTGTCCCTTGGAGGAGCGGAGGCCGCTTCCGTCGAGCAAGTTGTGAACGTAGACCCCGACCACGCCCTTGCGGTCGTTCCATGCCTTGATGATCTCGTGATTGATCCACTTCCGGCCCGCCGTCTCCGCGCCTATGAGGACGACCGTGCAGGACGTGCCGTCCATTTGGTCGGCGATCCACCTCTTGATGCGATCCTCGCCCGCGCGCACGATGGATTCCCAGTCGTTGTCGGTCGCGGGCCTGTTGCCCTCGATCGCGCCGATGTTCCGCACTTGCGACGCCCGCCAGTTGTCCGGGTGGTAATGGAAACTGTAGAAAACGCGACGTGCCATGAGTCACGGTCCTTTCGCTGCGTGCTTCCAGAGGATGATGGTGACGGCGACCACCACGGCCACGACAACGCCATGAAGCGCAAGCACGCTCTTTGAGAACGCGGTCGAGACCAGTCCCGAGACGCTCTCGGCGTACCTCGCGGTGCTCATCGAATACAGATCGCCTTGAAGTTCGCCCTTCCGCACCGCGTCATGCAACTTGCGGAAAAGGCGCTCTTGCCGGAGGTAGTATGCGTCGAGCCACCAGAACGAAATCGAGGGAAGCAGCCCGAGCGCTGCGTACATCCAGTTGCCGCCGCTCGCCGCGAGCGCGAACAGGCCGGCAACCAGTGTGACGGTCCACCCTTTCAGCACGAAGGAGTTGCCCGCCATCCGGTTGACGACGCCTTGGATCAGTTCAACGTGCTTGGCGAGTTTTTCGTCGGCATCCATGCTGCACCGGAGCATGATAGCCGGTGTCTGTCCGGTGTGCCGGAGTCACGCCGCCACCGTCGCCGTCGTGACCTCCGACCACGGCCCCTTCTCCCCGCGTGTGCTCACCCAGCGGAGCATGTAGACGGCCGTCTTGCCCCCGTCGGCGGCGCGGTACTCGGCGGTGACGCTCGGCTTGGTCGCCATCGTGAGGAACGAGAACGTCGCGGGGTCGCCGATGGGGTCCGCCGGCGTTGGCGGGCCGGCGTGGTGGGGGGCAACCAGTTTCACCCACACCTACGCGCCCAGCACCCCCCGGGGCCGCGCGCGTCGAGTGGGCGTGGATTCGTCGGTGAGGCGCAGCGTGTGCGTCAAGCGCTGCCCGGCCTGCACGACCGCCTGCGGGCGCGTCGTCGGCGTCGTGACGGGCGTGCCATCGCGGTCGCGCACGGTGATGCCGATGGTCGCGCGGTCGGCATCGGTCGTCTTTGGAAAACCCTGGATGAAGTTGGTGATGGGCCGCGCCTGGGCTTCGAGTTCGCGCCGGGCCGCATCCTTGTTCTGCCGCGCCGCCTCCGCCCGCTGCTGGGCCGCGACGTGCGCGGGGTAGTTGGCGTTCCACAGGTCCAGGGCCTTCTTGAGGTCCGTCAGGTCGTTGGGGTCAAGCCCCTGCACGCTATAAAACTTCTCCACGGCCTCGTAGTAGTGGTTCATGTACGCGGAAAAGTCGCCATCGGGCCTGGGGAAGCGGCGTTCGGCCATGGGCGGGGACTCCTGTCTCGCGGATGCCGTCCGCGGGACCGTGCGGCTCGCGCGTGAGGTCGGCCAAACCGCATGGCCGACCGCGCGAGCAGCGCGGACGACCCCACCATCGGCGCGGACGGTCGGACACTTGAGCGGGGCGAACGGACAATCTGATCGTCCGATCGGACAGGCGGCGCGGACGGTCGGCCAAGCCACTCGGACGACCGCACGGGCGAGTCGGAAGCCGACGGGAACGGCACCCAACGCCATGTGGGGGGCGGCACAACAACGTCCTGTACGACTCGCTGGCCCGGCGCTTCGAGGCGCTGCGTCCGCACTTCGACAAGCACCGGTTCTGCGTGGTCAACTGCTCCCCGGGCAGCGAACTCCAGGCGTTCGACCGCATGGACTTCGACGCGGCGGTGAAGGCGGCATCCGCCGAGTGCGGCAAGCCAGTGAGCACCCAGGGCTGGTATGAGCCCAACCCGAAGCCGACCGTTGCGGCGCAGGAGGCCGCCCGATGAGCGACGGCCCCACCCGATACTACTTATACATCCCCGTGTGGGCGACGGGCCGCCCGCCCACGGGGGGCGGGTCGAGCAACTACTCCACGCCGTCGGGCTCGACGCCCACAAGCACGCCGAGCATGCCGTCGAGCTACTCGACGACAGGCGATGTCATTTACACGACCGGTCCGAGCGGAACCCCGACGCTCACGTTTTACACCACCGGCGCCTTCACGAGCAACACGTCCGGCACGACGCACACGCCGTCGAGCAGCGGGTCGAGCGATTCCATGTCCTCGGGGTCGTCGGGTTCGAGCAGCGGCACGCCGACATCTTCGTCAGGAAGTTCGTCTTCGGGATCGATGTCGTCCAGCGGGTCGTCCTCCTCAGGATCGTCGTCGAGCGGTTCATCCAGCAGCGGGTCGGGTTCTTCGAGCGGCTCGGCATCATCGAGCGGTTCGTCTGGGTCGGGCAGCAGCGGCATGAGCAGCGGGATGTCGAGCGGCGCTTCGTCCGGGGCGAGCAGCGGGATGAGCTCGGGAGCGTCGTCGGGTGCATCCTCTGGCGGTTCGTCCGGGGGCGGGTCGTCCGGTGGAGGTTCTTCGGGCGGTGGCGGCTCCTCCGGTGGAGGTGGATCGAGCGGCGGCGGCGGATCATCGGGTGGTGGCGGGTCCAGCGGTGGTGGCGGAAGCAGCGGCAACTGCCTGCTCTTCGGCACCCTCGTGCGGCTCGAGAACGGCCGCCTCACGCCGATCGAGAACCTCAAGCCCGGCGACCGCGTGGCATCCATCCAGGTGCCCGGCCTCGAGGTCGATGTGCCCTACCGCGCCCAGTACAATTGGCTCTCGCATCACGGCCTGCACGGCGCGACGCCGGTGGCCGCTCGGGTGGCGAGCATCCGCCTCGGCGAGCACCACGGCTTCATGGTCATCAACCGCCGATTGAAGGCGACCCCAGAGCACCCGTTCATGATCCGCCGCGGCGACGAGTGGGGCTTCGCATCCGCCGAGTTCATCCAGCCCGGCGACTTCCTGATCGACGAGCACATGAACGAGGAGGAGATCGAATCGGTCGTTCGGATCGACGCGCCGACCCGCACGGTGGCTATCCACATCCCGGGCACGAACACGCTCCTCGCGGAAGGCGTGTGGGTCCACAACGACATGCCCGCGACCGCCCAGAGTTCCGGCTCAGGCAGCGCATCGTCAGGATCAGGTTCCGGCTCCGGGAGTGGGTCCGGCTCCGCCTCGGGATCGGGGTCCATGTCCGGATCGAGCAGCGGTTCGTCCAGCAGCGGATCGTCATCGGGTAGCAAGTCGAGCGGATCGTCCTCCTTCTCGACCTCCGGATCGACTTCGGGTTCATCGTCCGGGAGCGGCTCGCAGAGCAAGAGTTCGAGCGGTTCCTCCGGGAGCGGCTCGATCGTGGTACCGATGTGACCCGGCACCGGCGTTTCAGGCCACGCGCACGACTGGAGCGAACACCGGTCAGTTGCTTATCGGCGACAACACGCGCCACGCGCTTCACCGCCTGGAGAGGGGCCGCGCCTACTGACCGACGGCCTGGTTCCATGCCTCGGCGACGGCAGGTCCGTTGTTTTCGAGGTTGACCCTGGCGGCGATGACCGCGGCGTCACTGTCGGCGGCGAGAATGACGTCGCGGGCGGCCTGAGGGACCTCCTCACCGAGGCGTGTATGGATGTCAGCGGAGGCCAGAGCGTGTCGGAGGGCGATCCAGGCGTCATCGGGGCGGGAAGCGGCGGCGTAGTGGAGGGGCAGTTCGCGGCCGCGGGTGTCGCCGAGGGCGGCCAGACGGGCGTTGACCTCGCCACCGAGTTCGGCGGCCTGGACAAAGGCCTGCACCGCTGTGTCGCGCTGAGCGGTTGCGGCCTGGAGCTGCGTCCGGGCCGCGGCGAGCGCGGTGACATCGTCCTGCGTGCCTGCGCCGCTACGGACGAGGCGCTCGAGACGATCGTGCTCGATGGACGCGGCGCTGGAGGCGTTGTGCGCCGCGGTGAACTGCGCGGCCACCTGCGGCAGGCTCTCGCGGATGCGGAGGATGGCGTCGGTGGTCTGCGCCGCGGTGACGCCGGCGGCCGCCATCGCATCAGGGGCGAGCCCGGCGGCGTGGAGCATGACCGCGGTCTGGGTGGGTGCCGGGAGCGGTTGTGCCGGGGACGATGGCTGGGGCTGGAATGCGACCAGCGCCGCGGCCGCGGCGACCCCCGCCGCAGAGACGAGGCCGAGGACCGCGTGGACGGCGACGGCGCGATTCGAGGTTGCGTTCATCATCATGACGATGCCTCCATGACTGGGAGTTGCTCGATTCGGTCTCCAGAGGATGTGAGTGTAGTGGCTGGGAGCGTCGGTGTATTGGGAACACGCGAGAATCACCGACTATACAGGAATTCTAACATCTGGCATTCGGCGCGTGATATTGAGGTTCGAGTTCGCACGATGTTTGCATGGCCGTGGATAGAATGTGCAAACTCTCCGTTCCGTGCGATTGCGAGCGGGCTGGATCGGCTACACTGCCGAACCGGCCAACCCGGTGCGTGCTCCCGGTCGCCGGCTCCGAAAGGAGACGCCATGTCAGAGCACACGCGAATGAACGGACCCGCTCTCCGGTTCGTCACCGTCTCCGCCGTCGCGTTCGCCGCGCTCTGTTGGGCGGCGCCGGCATCGGCCGACCAGATCCTCCAGACCAGCGGCGACTCGCTGACGACCTACAAGTACGCCGGGAACACGCGCGTGCAGGGTGTTCGTCCGCGCGCCGAGCAGCGCGGCGTGGGGCTTGATGGCGCGCAGCGTGCCGGCGGATCGCTCCCGTGGGCCCTGGCGGGGAACCCGTTCGAGTCGGTTCAGGCGGGTGAATCGCTCGGGTCGCTGCGGCTGGCGGCGGGGGCGTATTCCTCCACCGAGATCGACCTGACGCTGCCGGCGCAGGTGCCGTGGGTGGTCGGCCGCACGTTCAACGCGCGGCAGGAGACCATCACGCCCTCGCACCTGGACAGCGACGGGTACCAGGGACGGAACTGGTTCCAGATCAGCCAGCCGGAGATCCGGCTCTACGACGCCGACAGCAACCCGGCGACGAAGCAGGCGGCGGACCTGGTCTACCTGGTGTACGGTGCGGACCGGTACGTCGAGTTCAAGCGAACGGCGGAGGACGCGGACACGTTCCGCGGCGTGAACGGCGCGGCGGGTGTGTTCAAGTACGTCGCGGGCTCGCCGGACACCTATGTCTACCACGACCAGAATAGCAGCCGGACTTACTTCTTCGGCGGCAACGCGGTCGAGGAGGCGGAAGGAGATGAGTTTGACGCGTCGTGGCAACTGTGGAAGTTCGTTGATGCGGCGGAGAACACGGCCTACGTCGGGCACGCGACAACGGCGTCCACGGCCATCACGACCGGGTACAACGCCGACGGGACGATCGCCAGGGCGTTCGACTCTTCGGAGCGGCGGTACTGCTACGCCTACGACAGCATCGACGGGGCGACAAGGCTGACGCAGGTCATCGCCGAGATCGAGGATGGTGAGAGCGGTTGGGGCGACTGCGGAACCGAGACGCTGGTCGGTAAGGTCGAGTACGCCTACTACCAGACGGGCGACACAACCCACGGCGGCAGTGGCAACCTCAAACTGGTGACGATCACGACGCCGCTGAGCGACCCGGTGAACGTGCTGACGCGCCGGCAGTACTACCGCTACTACACCGGGTCGTACCACGCGACCAACAACCCCGGGCACGCCAACACCATCAAGATGATGCTGGGGTACGAGGGCGTGCGGCGCGCGGACTGGGACCCCGACGGGAGCCTCGACGGCAGCGTCTTCGCGGAGCCGGACAACGCCCAGGGCGAGCAGGTCTGGAGCAAGGATCAGTCGGGCAACATCATCCAGACCGACTTCGACACTGCCGGGCGCGAGACGCACCGCCGCGTGACGACCCTGGCCGGAACCTTCGACGGAGCCGTGCGCCGCATCAGCACGACGTACCTGACGCGCGGCCTGGTGAGCAAGGTCACGCAGTACGACAACGCCGCGCCCGGTTCGGGCAGCCTCGTCGATGACGTGAAGTACACCTACGACGACTGGGGCAATCTCTATCAGTTCAAGCAGGACGTGGACTCGGACCTCGACGGTTCTCCCTCCGGCCGCGCCGCGTTCGAGGTGAGCTACGCCTACGCCAAAGCGACGACCGGAAGGAACACGATCCGACGCATCGGCATGACCCTGCCCGGCGCGACCGGCGTCGGCTTCGAGTACGTCTCCACGGGGGGACGGCTCGATGACGCGTCCAGCCGCGTCACGCGCGTGGGCGTGGACACCGGCATCGCCTCCAAGGTGCCCGTGGCCTGGTACGAGTACCTCGGCGCTGCGCGTCTGGTCGGGACCGATCTGCTCCAGCCCAAGGCGAGGTGGAACCACTTCGAAGGAGCGAGCGGCGGCAATCCCTACCCGGACTTGGACCGCTTCAACCGCGTCGAGGACAGCCGGTGGACAAGCTACAAGGGGACGGGCACGCGCACCTTCTACGACGTGGACATCGCCTACGACCCGGCCTCGAACATCCTCGGCGTCACCGACAACGTCCACAAGAACGTCTCGGGCAACCGCAACTTCGACGCGCTCTACACACTCGATGCGCTCAACCGCCTGACGCGGGCCGACGAAGGGACGCTGACGTGGTCCGGTGGTACGGGGACCATCTCCAACCGCTCGCGCGACGAGCGCTGGCTGGACGCATCCGGCAACCTCGCCCTCTCGCAGACGGGCAACTGGCTGCGCCGCCGCCTGGACCTCAACGGCGACGGGACCTTCGGCGGGACCGGCGAACTCGACGACACCAGCACCTTCAGCCTGGCCAACGAGCTCAAGACCCGCGACACCGACTCGAACAGCTCCGTCAACTACACGCTCGCCTACGACAAGAACGGCAACCAGACCGACGACGGGAAGGACTACCTTTACGACTACGACGCCTTCGGGCGGCTCACGCAGGTCCGCTACCGCATCTCACCCACGAAGATCGTGGCGCAGTACCGCTACAACGGCCTGGGCTTCCGAATCGGCTGGCGCTACGACTCCGACGCCAGCGGCGGCGGCGTTGATGGCGGCGACCCGTGGTACTTCTTCTGCTACGACGACGCCTGGCGGGTCGTGGCCACCTTCCGGGCGAACGACAAGAGCCCCAAGGAAGTCTTCGTCCACCACAACGCCGGGCTGAGCGGGTACGGCGGGAGCAGCTATATCGACAGCGTGATCCTGCGCGACAAGGACATCACGTCCAAGTGGACCGAGGAAGCCGAGGACGAGCGCGGGGAACGCCGCTACTACTGCCAGAACTGGCGTGCCGACGTGAGCGCGATCCTGACCGACGCGGGGAGCATGGTCGAGTGGGTCAAGTACTCTTCGTATGGTGTTCCCTTCGCGCTCCCCGCGGGCGACACGGACAGCGACGGCGACTGGGACGCCACCGACTCCGCCGCCATCACCGGCGCATACGAGGTCCGCAAGGACGCCAACCTCGACGGCAGCATCAACGCCTCCGACGTCACCCACGCCAACTCCATCACCGGCGGGTACCAGACGCTGGGAAGAGGGAGACTGTCGTCGTCCGGAGTAAACAACCGCAGGGGCTACGCCGGCTACGAGTACGACCCCACCTTCGAGGGCGCCGGCAGGCACCTCTACCACGTCAGAAATCGGGTGTATGACGCCGACATCGGACGATGGTTGAGGCGAGACCCGCTGGGATATATGGATGGAATGAGCCTGTATCAATATGTACAATCGCTTGCGATCATTGCGGCTGATCCCTGGGGTTTGCTTAGCAGATCGTCGCCACCTACGTGCGCTGGTGGAACTTGCTCTACCCCATCGCCTCATCGGCCATCGACTCAGTCAGGTCCGCTGATCTGCGTGGCAGCGGCATGCACCGCGCCTGCACCGGACAATGAGGCCGCTGTAAACCGATGCCGGGGAGACGATGGTTGGACGCCAGCGACGCCTGGGCCCTGGGACCTTGAATGCCCACCTGGATGGTACTTCAATCGGTACGTTAACAAGTGCGTGCCTATGTGGCCAACAATCACACCGGCTCCTCCGAAAGACCGCAAGCCAACTACGCCGGAAGAGGAGATTTGCGCCTGGGCATGCGATCAGGGACCAGGCGTGTGGGGTGCGGTCACATGTCTCAACGGGAAGGTAGTTGTATGCAACTGCACCGGCCGGAAGTTCCGATCCTCGGCCGGTCGCGGGTATGCGCGACACTTGTCGAGTTGCATTGACGCGTGCGAGCCGGGTCATATCCCGAACATTGACTGCTCGAAGCGCGGCGGCCAAGGAGACTGGGTGGAGGGCGAAAGGGGTAGAGTGTGCTCCGAATGCGCAGTGAACACATGCGTTCGTGATTGCATGCAAACTTATGATTGCAATAGTGAGCCGGAGAATCTGCGAGCAATCTGCGAACTTATCAAGCAGCAGAGCGAGAACAACAGGAAGACTTGGTGCGACAAGTGCGATAAGGCTAAAGCGAATGAGTGATCTCCGCGCCAAACTGTTGAGATTTGCACGAGTAGTTCCAATAGCAGCTCTTCTTGCCAGCGGTCTGGCAGTTAGCCTTCCACTTGTCGTGAGCGGCGATGGTTCTTGGAGCGGATGCTACTGGGATCCCTACACACGCCTTGGCTGGCGTAGTCGTTCTAAGTTCGCTGAGAAGTGGCTTTTTGTTGATGCCTTTGCCACTAGGCGGACGACACTGGGCGACTCCTCGGCCGTAGCAACGGGTTCGGATCTGAACGATCCTGCCATTATCGAGGCGATGGGTTGTTCCCCGTGCGACCTTTGGGATGCCCACTATGCAGTTCCGCAGGTATGGCCGCTCACCGTCGTGCACAAAGCACGACAACGCAGTTACACTGATCACTGTCATGTTGTGCTTGTAGGATATGGATGGCCATTCGTTCAATTCTGGCATATGCGGTGGGTCGATGGCCGGGGTAGCATCCAAACTGATCGATGGATCAGCTTGGCGTCAGCGGATCGGCGGACGACAAGCTTAGGTGCAGCCTCGCCAGGCTTGCCGTGGGGGATCCGTTGGCCTGGGCTTTGCACAAATGTCCTTGCGTGGTCCGCAGCGATCTGGATTGGTAGATCGAGCTGGCTCTGGTGGAGGACGTCGTGGAGGAAACGGAGATGCCTCTGCGCACGCTGCCTCTATCCCGTTTCCGAGAGTGAGAGATGTCCCGAGTGTGGTATGCCGAGTTGAGCGCGCGCGTCCTGTGCAAATATTCCGTCCGTGCATTCCGGCTGAGATTTCAGGGGTGAACCGTGTCACGCGGCCTTCCGGTAGTAGTGCCTGAGAACGCCGCCGAGCCGCTCTCGGCAGCGGACTTCGCGGGGACTGAACGGCCCAGCGCGGGCTGGTGGCGGCCGGCCCATCGGCGTGGCGAACTCCAGGGCCATGTGCGGCCGCTCGCGGTTGTGGTAGGCGATGTACTCGGACAGCAGGTGGTCGAGGTGCCGCGTGCCGAGCACGATGAAGTGGTCGAGGCATTCGACCTCGATGCTCTGGATGAGGCGCTCGACGTAGGCATTGAGGTTTGGCGACCGGAATGGCAACTGCATGGTCTTGATCCCGGCATCGGCCAGCGCCATGCCGAAGCCCGGCCTCCTTGAGGATGTTGACGACCGTGGACCGCGAGACGCCGCCGATCCCCAGCTTCTTCAGCTCGCCGAGGATCCGCGTGTAGCCGAAGCCGGTCTCTTTGGCGATCCTCAGTACGAGCGTACGGACTTCTTCAACCGTCCTTGGTCGACCGACTCAGCGACGAGCCCGTCGTCCCTTCCGAGCGCTCGGAGCTGGTCGATTACGAACTTCTCAAGCTCGAACGCCGGAAGCGACGGCCCCGGACATTCCTTCCAGCCACGCTTCTGGGCCTTCTGGCAGACGTAGTAGCGGTATCGCTTGGGGCCGTCCGTGGCGAAATGGTGGCCCATCGCGCAGCCGCAGGCCCGGCACTTCACCAATCCCCGCAGCAGCGCACCGTGCTTGTTGCTGTAGCCCTTCCCTGCGTGCGTGCGGTTCTCACGGAGCGTCTCACCCACGCGGCGGAACAGGTCCTCTTCAACGATTGCCTCGTGGAGGCCGTCGTAGACCTCCGTCTTGTACCTCACCTTTCCAAGGTACGTCACGTTGGTCAGCAGCTTGAACATCGTGGACTTCTCGAAGCGGTGCCCGCCCCGGGCGAGCCCGTTCTTGGTTGTCCAAGACTTGTTCGACAGGTGCCATCGATCAGGCGATACTGAATAGCCTGCTGTGACTGTGCTGCGGTGTCGATCACAATGAGGTTTAGTGACGAGTCCTCGCCCTGGTCATCCTGCAGCACGCCACCCTCGACATAGTCGGCCAGCCATTCCGCCACGCCTCGGCGGGTCCAGTGCTTCTTCCTCGCCTCCGGTCTCCATCAGCATGATCGCGCCGATCGGGTAGCTGAGAGATATGCTGGCCAACAAGCTGACGATGTGCCTGTCATCCCACACCCAGCCGCGCTGGAAATCCGGAAGCTGCGTCTTCCCTACAGCGATGTCGCGGAGGAGAATCTGGAGTTCGCGTTTCGTGCTGTCAAAGGTTGTGCCGCCGTTCATGATACTGCCTCGCTTCAGATAGACACCAACATCCGCCGCAGCGTAACCCATATGCTGCCAGGATCTGCGCTACTCCAGTCTGAAAGTGCCGGCAACCGACTCCAGCGCCTTGTTGATCTCTGCGATGACAGCCGGGTCCACTGCCGTCGAACCATCGCCGATCTCAAGCCGCACGTGGAACCGCAGCGACACGTTCGTCTTCGCCTTGATGTCGAGCAGCCGAGGAACGGCGTCACCAAGATCCTGAAGCTGCGATGGCTCGAACTCGGCTTCCGCGGAGCGAATGTTTGTGGCAACTGGCCGACGCCCGCCTGTTGGTCCGGAGCCGCCGCCGGGTGGCGGAGCGGACGCGACCTTGATGCGAACTGCCTTGGCGGCCACAAGATCGCATGGCCATTTGCCGGAGTCATCGGTCAGCTCGACGAATCGCGCCTGCAGCGCCCCCGCGATTGCATCGCGTACGGTCTTCCAAGGCAGAGTGGCTCCCGCCGTTTGCGACAGTGACGTCGCAACTGCCAGCGCTGAAGCCGCTCCACCCTGCCACGCCGCGGGAAGGTTGTCTGGCAGCAAAGACGCAGCCGACAGCG
>JADLCM010000032.1 GCA_020847175.1 Phycisphaerales bacterium | reverse complement strand
GCCCCGGCCGCGCGTTGCTGAACCGCGAGGGCTGCATGGGCATGTCATCGCGCTTCTCGTTCTTGTAGGTGTTCATCGCCGCCGCGATCTGGCGGATGTTGTTGAGCGAGACCATGAGGCGCGCCGAGCGTCTGGCGCCGGCCAGCGAGGGCAGCAGCAGCCCGATGAGCAGGGCGATGATGGCGATGACGACCAGGAGCTCGATGAGTGTAAAGCCGCGGTGCGTGCGCATGAAGGCCTCCACCCCCGCCGAGCGCCACCATCATACCGAGGCCGTGCTCGCCTCGCAACCCGTTGACTTCCCTGTGCCGCCGAGGTCGACTCGACTTCGGTGCCGCACCCTCACCACTCTCCGGGCAGGCTGTTGAACCACCGCGACCACGCGCCGCGTTCATTCTCGCGCGGCACATCAACCGCTCTTGGCTCGTGCACGGCACGTGCGGCTCGATACCGCATGCCTCCACCGCCAGCATGGAAGTCCTCCGTGTCGTCCCCCTTGGCCCCCCCCCCCCCGCGTCGCGGGCTCGATCCCCAGCCTCCGCTTCACCCGATCGAGCACCTTCAGGCAGCGTTCCCGCCTCGCATGCCTGTCGGCCTTACCCGCCCGGATGCTCGATCCGCATCAGTCTCCTGACGGCCTGCTAAACTCCGGCAATTGTCTCGGGGGAGCCCCATGCCCGGGCCTTCACAGCCGAGTGAGATGCCGAGCGAGGATCGGCCCCCCCCGGGTGCGGATGGCGAACTGGCGAGCCAGCTCCGCGAGCGGATCAAGGAGCTCAGTTGCCTCTTGGAAGTCGCCGCGGCGTTCGCCCGGTGCCGGGGATCGCTGCGCGAGGGCCTGGAGAAGATTGTCGCGGTGCTCCCTGGCGCGTGCCGCGAACCGGAGAGGGCGTGCGCCAGCCTGCGCCTTGATGATCTGACTTTGACTTCGCCAGACCGGGCCGACCGAGCGCGAGACCCGCGCGCCCGGATTGCGTGCGATCTGCGGGTCGCGGGGGTACGGCGGGGAGGCATCGAGCTTGCATACGAGGCGGCTTCGAGCGAGAGTGAGCCCGGCGAGGCGTTTCTCCCCGAGGAGCGGGCGCTGCTCGAGGCGGTGGCGAGCCAGATCGGCACGTTCGTCGAGAGCATCGAGGCCGAGCGGCGCCGTTCGAGCATGGAGTCTCAATTGCGGCACGCCGACCGGCTCGCGACGATCGGGCAGCTCGCCGCGGGCGTGGCCCACGAACTCAACGAGCCACTCGGGAACACCCTGGGCTTTGCACAACTTGCGCTGAAGTCGCCCGGGTTGCCGGAGCAGGTCCGCGCGGACCTCGGGCGGATCGTGCAGGCGGCGCTGCACGGGCGCGAGATCATCCGCAAGCTGCTCGTGTTTGCGCGCCAGGCGCCGGCGTCCAAGCAGCGCACGGCCATCAACGGGGTGGTCGAGGAGGCGATGTTTCTGCTCGAAGCGGGGTGCGAGAACCCCGGCGTGAGGTTCGAGCGTGACCTTGATGAGGGCCTGCCCGAGATCGAGGCGGACCCGGTGCAGGTTCGGCAGGTGATCACCAACCTGGTGATCAACGCGATCCAGTCCATCCCGGGCAAGGGCACGGTGCGCGTGCGCAGCCGGGCCGAAGGCGGCGACGTGGTGCTCACCATCGAGGACGACGGCGCAGGGATGACCCCGGAGGTGCGGCAGCGCGCCTTCGACCCGTTCTTTACCACCAAGGATGTCGGAGAGGGGACGGGGCTGGGCCTGGCTGTCGTGCAGGGGATCGTCGCGGGGCACGGCGGGACGATCGAGGTTGAGTCCGCGCCTGCGCGCGGCAGCACGTTTCGCGTGCGGCTGCCCGTCCGCTCTGCTCCAGTGCCCTAGAGGCCGGGGCTGCGCGAAGGGGAGCGTGCGGAGGCACGGGCGCGAGCGCCACTACGATTGGACGCTGGCCTGCTGGAGAGACCTGGGCGCGCATGTCCGATGTGACCGCACAACCCGCGTGCATCCTCGTCGTGGACGATTCGCCATCCACACGCGAGGTGCTGGAGCGCAACCTCCGCGCGGAGGGGCACGAGGTTCGCACGGCCGAGAGCGTGGCGACGGCGATCCGTGCGCTGGCGGACGCGCCCGCCGACCTGGTGGTCACGGACATGCGGATGCCCGGGGCGGACGGCATGGACCTGGTTCGCCACATGCGCGAGCATCACCGGGGCACGGGCATCATCATGGTCACCGGGTTTGCGACGGTCGGCGGCGCGGTCTCGGCGATGCGTGAAGGCGTGGACGACTACCTCCCCAAACCGTTTTCAGACGACGAGCTTCGGCACGCCGTCTGCACGGCGCTTGGCAAGGTCCGCCTGCGGCGCGAACTCGACGTGCCGGGTGAGATCGACGCCCCGGACGGGATGATCGGCCGCTCCCCCGCGATGCAGCGCGTGTACCGCCTCATCTCGCGCGCGGCGGGGGCGAGCGTGCCTGTTCTCATCACCGGCGAGAGCGGGACGGGCAAGGAACTGGTCGCGCGGGCGATTCACTACCGGGGGCCCCGGGCCGCCGCGCCGTTCCTGGCGGTGAACTGCGCCGCGATCCCGGAAACGCTCATCGAGAGTGAACTCTTCGGCCACGCGCGGGGCGCGTTCACGGGGGCGACGACGGCGCGGCAGGGATTCTTCGTCGCGGCGGACGGCGGCACGCTCTTCCTGGACGAGGTCGGCGAGCTCTCTCCGATCGCGCAGGCGAAGCTGCTGAGGGTCTTGCAGGAGCGGACGGTGCAGGCGGTCGGGTCTGACCAGGCCCGGCGCGTGGATGTGCGGGTGATGGCCGCGACGAACAAGGACCTTGAAGGCCTGGCCCGCGAAGGGAAGTTCAGGCAGGACCTGTTCTTCCGGCTCCACGTGCTGCCCATCGAGCTGCCGGCGCTGCGCGAGCGCGAGGGTGATGTCGTGCTGCTGCTGCGACACTTTCTCGCGGCTTCGGCATCGCACGAGGGCGCGCCCCCGCCGCGCCCGACGGAGGCGGCGCTCGAGGCGCTGCGGCGCTATCCGTGGCCCGGGAATGTGCGTGAGCTCCAGAACCTGGCGCAGCGGCTGGTGATCTTCGCCGAGGCGGGCGTGATCGATACGGTGGACCTGCCGACGGTGATGCGGTATGTCGGGGCGCCCCCTTCGGCCTCGGCGAAGGCGGGAGAAGAGGCGAGATCGGCGGCAATGCCGGCGGGAGTGCAGGGCGAAGGAACCCGAGGCGCTTCGGGGGTGCGGGCCGACCGCACGCTCCGGGCCGTTGAACTCGCGCACATCCGGGCGGTGCTGGAGAGCGTGGGGGGCAACAAGACCAAGGCCGCCTCGGTGCTCGGGATTGATCGCAAGTCGCTGCGGGAGAAGCTCAAGGCGGCGGAGGACGGGGGAGACGGGGGCGATTGAGCATTGGGGCGCGCGATCGCCATCGCGGATCGCAGAGTGCGCGAGCGCCTGGCGAACGGGGCGCGCGGCGGGAATGGGCCGCCGAGATCGGAATCCACACGCGAGACTTGTTCCGGGCTTCAACCCGTACCTTACGTCAGCACGGGGATGCCGAGGCCGCGCAAGTATTCGAAGGTCGCATCGTAGATGGGCGGCTGGCGTGTGAAGTCACGGGCATCTCCCCTCGGGACGACGATGACCATGCCTTGGCGAGCGCGCGTGAGGAGCACCCGGTATGCGTTCTTGAGGTACGTCTGACGCTCCGGCTTGTGAATGCGCTGCCATCCATTGCCGCGGAAGGCCCAGTGCTCCCAGCCGGAACTGCCCTGGCGGAAGTCTCCGTCCCAGACGACGCAGACCCAGTCGAGCTCCAGCCCCTGCACATGGAACTCGGTGGCCGCGTCTTCCAGGAAGTACGAACTCCGGACGTCGTCGCGGGGATGCAGGAACCAGTGCACCGGGTTGATGTCTGCACGCACGTCGATGGCTTCGGGCTTGAGACGCTGCGCCTGTGAGGATACGACCATGCCAAACCGCTCATTGCCGCGGGCCCGGCCGCGAACCCAGGCCTTGGCGGCGGCGATCTCGCGTGTGAGCACGATGGGATACCGATCGGACATTCCCGCGAGCGCGGCGTGTGCCGCGTGGCGTTCCATGTCGAGCACGGCCTTCACCCACCCTGAGACATGCTCGGCTCGGAAGGACCGCATCGATACGGAGAGGTGCAGGCTTTCGTGCGTCCGGACGTGCGCGTGACCCTCCAGAAGCCGCAGGGCCGAGCCCGCCTCGTACTCCGAGTCGCGCAGATGCGGCGAGAGATGGACATGCCAGTGCGGAAAGGTCGCGCGCACCGCCCGGAGCCACTCGCCGATGCCTGCTTCGCCGGTGTTGATCTCCTGGCCGCCACCGACGAGGCACACGACGACAGCCCAATCATCGTGCCGGTCCATGCAGGAGATCAGGAAGGCCGGCTCGGACATCGCGAAGTCGGCGTGGCCCTTCTTGCGGCGCATGAAAGAGGCGGTCTGGTTAAGATTCCAGGCACGCTGGGCCTCGTCGAAGAGCGCGACGTGCTCAATCGGCGCCCGGGCGCCGTCGCGGAGGCATTCATCGCGAAAGTGGTGGACATTCTGGATAAACGTCCGGACTTCGCTGCGGGCCGCGCCGCTCCCCGGCGCTCCGGCGTCACTACCGCCGCTGGTTGCGGCGCGGGAAGTGGAAGTTCACGTCCTCCTGGAACTCCTGGCGCGGCTGGACCTTGACGTAGTTCCCGTGCCCGTC
>JADLCM010000031.1 GCA_020847175.1 Phycisphaerales bacterium | reverse complement strand
TGGCACCTCGATGTCGGCCCATCACATCCTGGGGCTGAAGGCGGTCCCAAGGGTTCGGCTGTTCGCCGATTAAAGTGGTACGCGAGCTGGGTTCAGACCGGCGTGAGCCAGGTCGGTCCCTATCTGCTGTGGGCGTTGCAGGTTTGAGAGGAGTCAACCCTAGTACGAGAGGACTGGGTTGGACCCACCCCTGGTGATCCAGTTGCGCCGCTTGGCGCACCGCTGGGTAGCTACGTGGGGCAGGGATAAACGCTGAAGGCATCTAAGCGTGAAGCCCCCCTCAAGACAAGACCTGCTCGCGAAAGCGAGAGACCCCTGGAAGACCACCAGGTTGATAGGCCGCGCGTGTACGGGTAGAAATACTCTCAGCGGAGCGGTACTAACGGTCGAAATGGCTTGATCGCTCCTGCCAGACTTCGTTCTGGGCAGCGAGCAACTTCCCAATGTCACATTGAGTGCTCGGTTGCGTCCCGCGGGTCCGCCCGCGCGATCAGCCGCACTCGGTTCTTCTGCTCTCGTCCGATCCGGGCGCCAAGGCCCCGCCTCACCCTCACGGGCGGCGACGGCTGCGGCGCTTTCGAGGATCGTCGCCTCGGCGAAAGCCGGGTTCGACGGTTTGTCGGTGATCACAAGTCCAGGGCAACACCTGTTCCCATCCCGAACACAGCAGTTAAGCCTGGACTGCCGATGATACTGCCCTGCGGGAAAGTAGGTCATCGCCGGCTATTGACCCCCTCCCTGGTAAACCAGGAGGGGGTCTTTGTTTTTGCTCCGGATGCCTGCTGCCCCCGGCGGCGGTCGTCGCCGGGCTCGGCGTGCTGATCCGTCCCGGGGGGTTGAATGATCGCGATTGGGCACTTGCGGACGCCCCGGGAGGTGCTCGCGGTCTTCCCATTTCGGGCCGCCGGGGATGATTCCTAGGAACGGCCAGCGCTCAGCGCGGGCGTCGGCATGAGAAGGAGCTGCAGGTTCTCGGCGCATTGTCGGGTGAGCGGCTCCGCGATGCCGGTTTGGCATGTCGCTTGCGAGAACGCTTCGGGCGGACGGAGCCGCCTTCGGGGACGTCGCGCTGGCACGGAGGCCGGCGAGCGACGGCTCCGAACCATGGGTGGAAGCCCAGGGCGCCGGAGGCCCCGACATGAACTACGCGATGCAGATTTCGGCTTCCGGCGCCTTGGCATCCCTTTACCGCATGGATGTCTTCGCGGGCAATCTCGCCAATGCTTCCACCGCGGGCTTCCGGGCGACCATTCCTGAGACTCGAATGCGCGATGCGGCCCGCATCGAGAACGGCCTCGGGCCCGGCGAGAGCACGATGCTCCTCGAACGTCTTGGCGCGGGTGTGCAGATGGCCCCGAACCGCCTCGACACCCGGCAAGGGGCCTTCCGCCTCACCGGCGCTCCGCTCGATGTTGCGATTGCGGGGCCGGGGTTCTTCGCGGTCCGGGCGGGCGGCGCCGAGGAGGGTGATGGGGTTCGCCTCAGCCGGGACGGACGCCTGACGACGGACGCTTCGGGGCGCCTCGTCCGCAGTGTGGACGGCCTTGCGGTGCTTGACGCCTCCGGGCGCGAGATCGCGATTCCCGCCGGGGTGAAGGTCGCCATAGACGCCCGGGGCGTCATCCGGGCCGGGGGTGAGACCGTCGGAAGGCTGCAGATCGTCGAGGTCGCCGACCCCTCGCGCCTCCGTCCCGAGGGTCGGGGGCTCTTTGTCGCGAGCGCCGAAGATCTCGACGCCCGCGGCGAAGGCACTTCGGAGGTGCGCCAAGGGATTATCGAAGAGAGCGGCGTCGACGAGTTCGACGCCATGATGAAACTGACCGACGCCTCGCGCTCGGCCCAGACCAACCTGGGCATGATCTCGAACTACGACCGCATCATGGACCAGGCGATCTCGGGCCTCGGCCGGGTGGGTTGACTCGGCGGCACGCCCCATACGCGGGCCAAAGGATAACCAGGCATGGCAAATCTTGCGCTTCAGTCCGCGTCCACCGCCCTGACGGCGCTCAACACCCAGTTGGATGTCACCGCCAACAACCTCGCCAACATCAACACGGCGGGGTTCAAGGCCGCCCGCGTCAACTTCCAGGACCTTCTCTACCTGGAGCGGGCGCAGCCCGGCGTTGAGACGGGCGCCGGCGACACATCGCCCATCGGCCTGTACGTGGGCCTCGGGGTGAAGGTGGCGGGCACCCAGTTTGACTTTGCCTCCGGCCCTGCGCTCGCCACCAACCGACCGCTGGACCTCATGGTGGACGGCGAGGGCTTCTTCCAGTTCGACATTGGTGACGGCAGCATCGGGTACTCCCGCGCCGGGAACCTCATCATCAACCGAGAGGGCGATCTTGTCCTTGGTCACGAGCCTGGCAAGCGTCTTGAACCCTCAATCAACGTGGGAGACAACATCGAGAAGGTCGAAGTCGCCGCGGACGGCACGGTGCTCGTGCTGCGTCAGGGCACGACCGTGCCGGAGACGGTGGGGCGCATCGAGCTGGCGACCTTTGCCAACGCCGCCGGCCTGAAGCCCATCGGCGCCAATCTCTTCGTCGAGACCGCGGGCTCCGGCCCGCCGACCACCGGCCCGGCGGGTGAGGAGAGCCGGGGCCAGATTCTCAAGGGCATTCTCGAGGGTTCCAACGTTGACCCGACCCGCGAGCTCATCGAACTGATCCGCACGCAGCGGGCCTTCGAGATGAACTCCAACTCGATCCGCGCCGCCGATGAGACGCTGCGCTCGGTCTCGCAGCTTCGTCGCTAGGTGAGGAGGAAGCCCCGTGAGCAGACAATCCCGCATATCGCTTCGCCGGCTCGGGGTGCTCATCGCCGCGGCGTGCGTCGGCGCCTTCGCGGGCCCGGTGCGGGGCGAAGGGTCGGTGACGCTCCGCTCGGCGGTGCGCCTCGCTCCCGGCGCACCGGCACGGCTCGGCGACATCGCGGCGCTGGATGGGCCGGACGCCGCCGCGCTCGGCGATGTGGTGATCCTTGACGCCGCGCGCATCGTCCCCGGCGCGTGGCAGGAGATTGACCTTGCGCAGGCGCGCCGGGCGATCGAAGCCGCCCGGCCCGGCGCGGGCTCCCGGGTGACATTCACGGGCCGCGCGTGCGCGGTGACCGCCCTCGCCCCGCTGGCAGAGCCGGTCCCTCGCGACGAGCCCGCCCCTGAGCCCGAAGAGACGCCGTTTGCACCGGGCACCGTGGGCGAGGCGGCCGAGCGCGTGCTCGCGGACACCCTGGGCGCGGCGCGCGAAGACCTGCGCCTGGCATTTGACCCGTCGAACGCCGAACTGCTGGCGATGACCCTGGCGGGGCGCAGCGCCGACATCCGCCTCTCGGGGGCATCGTCGCGCGTGCCCCTCTCAATCACCATTCTCGAAGGCGATCGCATCATCAGGACCGAGATCATCCGCGTGGGCGTGTGGGTGCGGCGCACCGTGCTCGTGGCGTCCCGTCCCCTGAGCCGCGGCGCCCTGATTGACCCGGACACGTTCGCGCTTCAGGAACAGTGGCTTCCTCCGACTGCGACACCGCTCGACCCCGCCCGGGCGGCGGGAATGGAGCTTCGCACACCCATTGATGCCGGTGCGGTGCTCGACGCAAGGCACGTGCAGCCGCCCGTCGTCGTCCGGCGCGGCGACCGGGTCGTGGTATACGTCGCGATCGGTTCGATCCTGATCGAAGAAGAGACCCGCGCCCTGTCGAGCGCCCGCGAGGGCGAATCCATCGATTTTGAAGCGCTCGACGGCTCGCGCCGCATCATCCGGGCCCGCGTCAACGGGCGCGGCCGGGCGGTCGCGGGCGATCACGAAGCCCCGCCCGAGGAGATTCAGCCATGACCGCACGTTTCTGCTCTGACGCGAGGTCAGCCCTGCTCGCGCTGGTCCTTGCCGGGGCGCCCGCGATCGGGCAAAGCCTCTTTCAGCGCGAGTTTGCCCCGCCCGTGGACGTGACGGGGGCGGGCGATCCGGCGGCGGGGGTGCGCGAACTCAGCCTGCTGGCGATCGACGTGCCCCGCCCGCGCTCCTACGCCGTGCACGATCTCGTCACCATCATTGTGGATGAAACGAGCCGCAGCAGCCTTGACCAGAAACTGAACACCAAGAAGGAGACCGAATCGACCGCGGACCTCAATGCCCTCGTCGATCCGGAGCAACTTCTTGAACTCAGGCTGCTTGCCGATGAGAAGGCCGACTTGAGCCTGCTTGACCTCGCCTCGAGCCGGGAGTTCAAGGGCCGCGGCGCGTATGACCGCAGCGACCGCTTCCAGGCCCGGATCACGGCGACGGTGATTGATGTCAAGCCGAACGGCACCATCGTGCTTGAAGCTCGCAAGCAGATTGTGCGCGATTCCGAAACGTCCACCATCGTGCTCAGCGGCATCTGCCGTCGCGAGGACATCACCACGTCGAACACCGTGCTCAGCTCGCAGCTCGCCGATCTCGCCCTCTCGCAGAAGAACGAGGGCAAGGTGCCCGACGCCGCCAGCCGGGGCTTCTTCACCGAACTCTTCGACACCGTGTTCTCGTTCTGATCCTGCGCTCGATGCGGCGGGCCCTCGTGGAGCGCGCGGCACGCCGAGTGCGGGAAGACTGCTTCCCTTGACCTCGCGCACGTTCCGCGCGGGGCACGCCGCGGAGGTCGGCCACGATGATGCGTCTGCTCTGCCTTTGCGTGCTCGCGCTGGCCCCGCTGGCGGCGGAAGCCACCACCGTTCGCGATGTGGCGCGGATCGCGGGTCAGGGCGTCAGTGAACTCCAGGGCGTGGGCCTCGTCATCGGCCTGCCCGGCACGGGTGACAGCAGCAAAGAGGCCGCCCTCGCTCGACCGCTGGCCCAGGTGCTGGCAAACAACGGGCTGCCCGTCCCTGATCTCGACACCCTGAAGAACGGACGCAGCGTGGCGCTGGTCATGGTGACCTGCGAGACCCCGGCGGAGGGCGCCCTGCCGGACGACCGCTTCGATGTCGTGGTGTCCGTCATCTACTCGGCGTCCAGCCTCGCGGGCGGGCAGCTGTACCTGGCCCCTCTGACCGGCCCGTACAAGGGGGCTCCGGTCTTTGCGATCGCCAGCGGGCCCATCGAGCTCGATGATCCCGAAGTGCCCACTCGCGCCCGCGTGCGCGGCGGGGCCAAGGTCGTCCGCGCGATCACGCCTCCGCCCGTTGAGGATGTCTTCGACCTCATCATCCATCCCCAGTACGCGGGGCACCGGACCGCGGCGCACATCGCGAGCCGCATCCGCGATGAATACCTGCTGCGCCCGCAGGGCGAAGGCGAGATGTCGTCGATCGCGGCGGCGGTGGACGACCGGACCGTGCGCATCACGGTTCCCTCCGGTGCGCGGGCGCGGCTTGCCGAGTTCATCGCCGACGTGCTCTCCACGGACGTCGACCCGGGCCAGCTCGATCTCGCGGCCAAGGTCATCGTCAACCGCGCGACGGGAGCCATGATCGTCACCGGCGATGTCGAGATCAGCCTCGTGGCGATCAGCCACAAGAACCTCGTGATCCGCAAGCTCGTTCCGCCCCCTGTGCCGACGCCCCGCGACCCGCTGATCGAGACCGATCGGGTGGTGGGCATCGGCGACGGACGCCCGCGCGACCGCGCGAAGCTCGATGACCTTCTTGCGGCGTTCAAGCAGCTGAGCGTGCCCGTGGACGACCAGATCCAGATTCTCCAGATGCTCCACAAGACCGGGCGCCTTCATGCTGAACTCGTGATCGACTGAACGGGAACCCCGCCATGCAGCCCCTCTCCGTCATCACGGCCCTCGACCCCACCCGGCACGGGCTCACGAACGTCTCGGCGGTCGAAGGCTTCGACGACCTGCTGGCCCGCGTCCGCACGGGTTCGGCGGTCGATTCTTCCGACCCGCGCCCGGGCGCTGACGAGGCCCGACGCTCCGCCGAGGAGTTCGTGGGCCTCACGCTCGTGCTCCCGCTTCTCACGCAGATGCGTGAATCTGTGGATACCCCGCCGCCCTGGGGCCCGAGCCAGGCCGAGAAGCAGATGCAGGCCATGGCGGATGTTCACACCGCGACGGCGATCGCGCGCGGCAGCAACCTGCCGATTGTGGACCGCATTGCCCGTGATCTGCGCGCCCACCAGGAACACAGACCATGAATGCGCGCGCCCCGTGGGCCATCGAGCTTGAGATGATCCTGGCGGCTTTGCTCCGCGAGCACGAGGCCATGCTTGCCTCCGTGCGGGCGCACCGCCGGGCGATCTCCGCCGCGGACCCCGGCGCGCTCAGCTCGTCGCTCGCGGCTCAGCAGGGCATCATGCAGCGCATCGCCGAGCAGGAGCACCAGCGGCACACACTGGTCCGCGCGGTGATCGACGCCGATGCCGACCTTCGGCGGCGCGACCGTGCGGGGCTGCCCCCGCCCAGGGTCTCCGAGCTCATCGAGCGTGTGCCCCCGGGCGCCCGGCCGCGCCTGGGCGATCTGGCACGGAACTTGCGAGAACTGGCGGAGCGGGTGCGCCAGGAGCAGCGCGCCGTGCGCACCGCCGCCGAGACCCTCGCAGCACACATGCACGGATTGATGCAGCAGATCGGACGACGCCTCTCGCCTGCGGGCACGTACGGCCCGCGACCGGCCCCCGCGGGCGCGGCCCTTCGCACCCTTGACCTCACCCACTGACCATGAGCCTCACCGCGGCCATCCAGATCGGGCACTCTGCCCTCACCGCGAGCCAGATCGGGCTGCAGGTGGCCGGCAACAACCTTGCCAACGCCGCCACGCCCGGGTACTCCCGCCAGGTGCTCGCGCTCGCGCCGACCCGCGGGCAGCTGATCGGGGGGGTGCAGGTCGGGCGCGGCGTGAGCGTGCAGGATGTCCGTCGTCAGATCGACAGCGCCCTCGAGTCGCGGCTGCGCGCCGGGGTGAGCGACCAGGCCGCGAGCGACCTGCGCGTCTCGGTCTACGGCGCGATCGAGTCCACGCTGAATGAACTGACCGATTTTGATCTCTCCAGCCAGCTTTCCTCCTTCTTCGGTTCCTGGAGCGAGCTCGCCAACCTCACGCAGTCGTCGAGCGTCGCGGTGCAGCGGGGCCAGGCGCTCGCCTCGCACCTGCGCCGCCTCGACGGCGACCTGACCCGGCTTCGCGATCAGGTCGATGCGCAGCTCGGCTCCGCGGTGGCGCGTGCGGATGAACTCCTGCAGCGGGTGGCGGGTCTCAACCAGCAGATCGTCGCCGCCGAGGCGGGCACCAACGAGAACGCCGCCCTCCGCGACCAGCGCGACCAGGCTCTCGTCGCCCTCGCGGAGCTCATGGACATCAGTTCTGTCGAGATGCCCGACGGCACCGTCAATGTACTCGTCGGCTCGACCCCGATTGTCCAGGGGCCTGCGTCCAAGTCGCTCGGCCTGCTCCGAGAAACCCGTGACGGCGAGCTGAATGTGGCGGCGGTTGTCGGCGACGACCAGCGCGAGCTGGCCCCCGCGTCGGGCATGATCGGCGCGCTTCTCGCCGACCGCGAGAGCGCCATCAACGGCGTTCGCGACACCCTCAACCGCCTCTCCGCGCAGATCATCTTCCAGGTCAACCGCATCCACGCATCAGGCGCATCGGAGTCCGGCCTCACCCAGGTCCGCTCCACGATGGCGATCGGGCTGGCCGACCAGGCCCGCCCCCTCAACGACCCGGCGAATCAGACGCTGTCCGACCTGCCCTTCGCCGCAGAGAGCGGCGGGTTCTACGTCCACGTGCGCCACCAGGCCACCGGCCAGGAACAGATCGTCCGCGTTGACGTGGACCTCGACGGCATTGACGACGCCGGCGCGCCGGGGACCGCCGACGACACCTCCGCGAGCGACATCGTCGCCTCGCTCGACGGGATCAGCGGCATCTCGGCCTCGTTCGGCGCCGACGGGCGGATCACCATCGCGGGCGACTCCGGGTACACCTTCAACTTCGCCGAAGACTCCTCGGGCGCGCTCGCGGTGCTGGGGGTCAATACCTTCTTCACGGGCTCGAGCGCGAGCGACATCGGGGTGAATGAAGACCTTGCCGCCGATCCGTCGCGGGTGCTCTCGGGCCGCCTCGTCGGGGGTGATTTCGTCGCCAACGGCACCGCCGTCGAACTCGCCGAGGCCCAGGACGAGGCGATCGATGCGCTGGAGGGACGGTCCGTCTCCGGCTTCTGGCGCGATGCCGTGCAGGTCGTGGGCGTGGGGGGCGAGGCCGCCCGAAGCGCCGCCCAGGCCTCGTCGATCATCCGCGAGAGCCTCGAAGCGCAGCGCGCCGCCGTCAGCGGTGTAAGCGTCGACGAGGAATCGATCAACCTGATGAACTTCCAGCGCCAGTACCAGGGCGCGGCGCGGCTCATCACCATCGCCGATGAGCTCCTCAACACCCTGATGAACATCATCTGAGCCCCGCGTGGCCGAACTGAACCGCGTGCTGTCATCATCCCGCCCCTGCGACGTTCCGCACGAATCCCATGACTTCCTTCCCGCTCGCCGCCGCCCGCGTCCCCAACCTGCTCCAGAGCAGGCTGATGCTCTCCGCGATCACGCGGGGCGGGGTCGAACTGGCCCGGCTCCAGACGCAGCTGGCCACAAACCAGGCCATCAACGCGCCGAGCGATGATGCGGTGAAGGCCGCGGCCATCGGGGTCGTCAACGACCGGCTCGAACGCTGGGCCCAGCTCACGCGCAACCTTCAGCACGCCGACTCGGCCCTGAGCGAAGCCGACCAGGCCCTTGCCGATGCGTCCGACACGCTCATCGAAGCGAAGCAGATTGCCTCGGCGCAGCTCAACGTCACATCAGGCGCCGAGGAGCGGGCCGGCCAGGCCGTCATCGTTGACTCGCTGATTGCTTCGCTCGTGTCGATCGCCAACCGGCGTTCCGCCGCGGGCGCGATCTTCGGCGGGACCAATATCTCGGGCGAGCCTGTCTCCGCGCTCGGCTCGGGGTACCGCTTCAACTCGGTGGGCGCAGGGCTGCTGACCGACCTCGGTTCGGGCGCCCCCGTGCCCCTCACGCTCGGCCCGGGCTCGCTGGGCGCGCCCGAGGCCCGATTCACGGGCCTCTCAACCCTTGAGCCCGCGCTTCACGCCGATGTCCGCATCAGCGACCTGCGAGGGGCGCGCGGGCTTGGCGTGACGCTCGGGGTCGTTGAAATGTCTGTCGGGGGCGGCGACCCCGTCGAGGTCGATCTTCGCGGGGCAGGCACCATGGCCCACGCCGGGGCGATCATCACGGCGGCGATCCGCGCCTATGAAGCGGATTCCGGCACCTCCGTGCTCGACAGCGGGGGGGTGAGCATCTCGGGTGAGGCACTCAGCATCGACATCGTCGCCGGCGGACCCTCGATCACCTTCGCCGAAGTCGGTTCGGGTGTCACGGCCCGCGACCTCGGGCTCGCTTCCGAGGACGGCACGCTCTCCTTTGATGAGTCCAATCCCCTCGGGCTCGACCTCGCCCCGCGTCTCACCTGGACGACGCCGCTGGCGTCCATTCCTGCCTTGGCCTTGCCGCTGGGGTCGATCACGCTTCGCAACGCGGGCCGGGCGGAGCAGATCGATCTCTCCGGCGCCGAGTCGCTCCAGGACATCCGTTCGGCCATCGAGAGCACCGGGCTCGGCGTTCGCCTTGAGATTGACGCGGCCAATGACCGGCTGGCGGTCGTGAATCAGGTTGCGGCCGCCCGCTCCGGCGCCATGAGCATCGAAGAGGTGGGCGGCGGCGCGACCGCCGGTGCGCTCGGCATCCGGACTCTCGATTCCCGCACACTCGTATCGACGTTCAATGACGGCAAGGGCGTGAGCGTGATCGACGGCTCGACCGACCCGGTTTCGGGTCTCCCCGCCCCGGAGCGTGACATCGACTTCACGATCACGCTCGGCGACGGCGCCGAGATCGACATCGACCTCGCGCCGGATGACCTGGGCAGTGTGAACGACCTGTTGAACGCGATCAATGCCCAGATCGCATCCGCGCTATCGGCATCGGGCCGGCCCGTGACTGATCTCGTCGCCCGACTGCCTGAAGCAGGAGGAGGCCTGGTCTTCGAGCAGGATTCCGGCATCAGCGGCGCCGTGACGATCGCCGCCCGCAACGGCTCGCCCGCGGCGGAGCAACTGGGGCTGCTCTCCGGAACCTGGGATGCCGGCAGCGCAACTCTTGCGGCTGAGGACCGGGCGAAAGTGCGCCCGCTGAATGCGATCTCGCGATTGCTTGATCTCTCCGGGGCGCTGCGGGCCAACGACACGCTTGGCATCACGCTTGCTGGAGAGGGGACCGAGGGCGTGCTTGACCGCCTCGCTGAGACCCGGGCCCAGGTGGGCGGGTACGCCCAGCGGGTCGAGCAGGAAGCCCGGCACATCGAGGACCGAAGCGTGTTCGACGAGGCCGCCCGTTCCCAGCTCCAGGACCTTGACTTTGCCCAGGCTGCATCGCGCTTCACCCTCTTGCAGACCCAGCTCCAGGCCGGCTACCAGACCGCGGCCCAGCTCGGCCAGTTGACGCTTCTCAACTTCCTCTCGTAACGCCCGGCCGGGGCGAAGGCCCGGGCCTGCGGATTGGACATTGAGGGGCCCGGGCCGGCGCGGCCGCGGCATCGGGCGACAGGACGTCAACGCGGGCGGAGTGCCCGCGGGTGCATCGGAGTTTCGGCCGCAGTTTGGAGCCACACATGGACGTGCGGACCACACGATTCGGAATGATCACGATCCCGGATGACCGGGTGATCACCTTCGCGCGGGGCCTGCTGGGTTTCCCCGAGCGTCGGCGTTACTGCCTCCTCGAGCCCGGCGAGGACGCCTGCTTCTTCTGGTTGCAGTCGCTTGATGACCCGGCGCTCGCCTTCGTCATCACCGACCCTGCGCTGTTCGTGCCCGAGTACTCGGTGCCGATCCGCCCGGAGCAGATGAGCGAGCTGGCCCTTCAGCGACTGGAGGACGCTCAGGTCTTCGTCATCGTCAACAAGGTGAACGACGCGCTGACGGGCAACCTGCAAGGCCCGTTGGTCATCAACACGCTGACGCGGGCGGGCGAGCAGATGGTGCTCGCCGAGAAGCGCTGGACGACGCGTCACCCGCTGGTCAAGGTCGGCGCCCCCCAGGCCCGCGCCTCGGCCTGATCCCCCGTCGCGCCGGGCGCACGAGCCCGGCGCCCGCCCCGACACGTCTCGGGGCCAGGTGTGTCCGCCGGCGCGCACGGAAGCGCGCTGCGCCAGGAAAGGAGTCCGCGCATGCTGGTGCTCTCCCGGCAACGCGACGAAACCATCATGATCGGCGACGAGATCGAGATCACCGTCGTCGACATCCGGGGCGACAAGGTTCGCCTCGGAATCAACGCTCCGCCCCGCATCGCCGTGCACCGCAAGGAGGTGTACGAGGCGATCAAGGCGGAGAATCAGCAGGCGGCGCGCATCGCGAGCGCCGACATCGTCCCCGCCAGCCAGGCCATCCGTCCGGGGCCGCAGAAGTCGCGGGTCGGCGGCGCCGCGCGGCTGAGCGCCCATCCCTTCGAGAACGGCGACGGCGCCCATCGCCCCATCCAGTTCCCCGACCAGAGGCAGGCCAACGCCTGAACCACCAGCGCCGGGCTCGACCCCGGCGACGCACGAGGCCGCCAGGCGCACGGAGGCGAACACGGCGGCTTGATCATCACGGAGGATCAGCATGTCACGCATCAACACGAACATTGCGAGCGTGGTGGCAAACTCCCGCCTCGCACGCACCCAGAGCGAACTGGATATCCGGCTCGAACGGCTCTCGACCGGCATCCGCATCAACCGCGGCAAGGATGATCCTGCCGGCCTGATCATCGCCGAGCGCATTCGCGCCGATATCGCGGGAGTCAACCAGGGCATACGCAACGCCGAGCGAGCCACGGCGGTTACCGCGACGACCGAGGCGGCGCTTGCCGAGGTCAACGATCTTCTCAACTCTGTGAAGGCCCTGATCGTCGAGGCCGCCAACAGCGGCGCCAACTCGGCGCAGGAGAGATCGGCCAATCAGCTCCAGATCGACTCGGCGATCGACTCGATTACCCGCATCAGCAACACTTCCAGTTTCGGCGGGCTCAAGCTCCTCGACGGTTCCCGCGACTACGCCCTGTCCGGAGTCTCCGGAGGGGCCATCACCGAGGCCCGCGTCAAGGGCGCCAACTTCATCAACTCAACCCAGCTCGACGTCGAAGTTGACGTGCTCGCCAGTGCTCAGACCGGTTCGCTCTACCTCAACGGCAACATCACGCCGGTCGCGGGCGCCATCACCAGCAGCCTCACCCTTGAAATCCGCGGGCCCAGGGGCGTCGGCGTGATCTCGATTGCAAGCGGCCAGACGCTCGACAAGGTGGTCGAGGCGGTGAACACCCTGACCGCGCTCACGGGGGTTGAGGCATCGCTCATCAACGGGGACACCACGTCCGGCATGACCTTCAGCACCACGGAGTACGGCACCGACTCCTTCGTCAGCGTGTCGCGCCTCGACAAGCCCGCCGACCCCGACGACGACAACTGGCAGTTGTACCGCTTTACCGAGGGCACCGAGGTTCCCGATGATGACCCCTTCAACTGGGCTAACACCGCCCTCGTCACCGCCGAACGTGACGGCGGACAGGACGTCACGGCCCTCGTCAACGGCGTTCTCGCGACCGGCAATGGCCTGGGCATCAACGTCAACTCGAACACGCTCAGCATTGAACTCCGCCTCGCGGAAGATTTCGCGATCGATCCGAGCCTCTCCAGTTCGTCCTTCACCATCACCGGCGGCGGCGCCCTCTTCCAGCTCGGCCAGGATGTCAACGCCAACCAGCAGGTGTCCATCGGCATCCAGTCTGTTGCTGCCAGCAATCTGGGTGGTACCTTCACCGGCGACGCGGTCGAGTTCCTGAGTTCGCTCAAAACCGGCGAGTCGAACGCCATCGCCTCCAGCCTGCGGCGGAACGACTTCTCCGCTTCGAGCGACATCCTCGACAAAGCCATCGATGAGATCACCGTGCTCCGCGGACGGCTCGGCGCCTTCGAGCGCAACGTCCTGCAGACCAATGTCCGATCGCTCCAGGCCTCATTCGAGAACCTGAGCGCCTCGCAGAGCATGATCCGCGACGCCGACTTTGCCGCGGAGACCAGCGCCCTCACGCGAGCTCAGATTCTGGCCTCCAGCGGCACCACGGTGCTCGGCATCGCCAACCAGCAGAGCCAGCAGGTGCTGCAGCTCCTCGGGTAGCGTTATCGAGACCTGACCACACTTTCTGAGGTTCTCGCACCCTGAACGGCCCGCCCGTTCAGGGTGTTTGCGCATGGCAATCGCCGTCTCTGCGGGAAATCCGGGGGCGGTTCTTCCGTGACGACTCAACTCGTCCCTGGTCTTCTCCGATGAGCCAACCCGACGCGGGAGGCACAACCCGCGCCAGGGTCAAGCCAGTGCCCGGACGGATCCGGGCGGGGCGGGTCGAGTCGCGTGTGCGGCCGACCTGGTTCAGCCAAGGCCGCGGGAATGCGGCAGAGTCGTTAAGGCCGCACGGACGGGCACGCGAACTTCACCGTCCAGAGCCGATCACGGAGGACGCCAATGAGTCGCATCAATACAAACGTTGGATCGCTCATCGCCCAGCGCGTGCTGGGTCAGAACGGTCTGAGCCTGAACTCAACGCTCGAGCGCTTGAGCACGGGTCTGCGCATCAACCGGGGCAAGGACGATCCCGCGGGCCTGATCGCCAGCGAGAACCTCCGCTCCGAGATCAAGGCCATCGGCGCCGCGATCGACAACGCCGAGCGCTCGGACCAGGTCGTGAACATCGCCGAGGGCGGCCTGCAGGAGGTCTCCGGCCTCCTCACCGAACTCCAGGGCCTGCTCACCTCCACCGCCAGCAGCGCCGGCCTCTCCAACGAGGAGAAGGAAGCGAACCAGCTCCAGATCGACTCGATCCTCCAGACGATCGACCGCATCTCCAGCGCCACCAACTTCCAGGGCATCAAGCTCCTCAACGGCAACTTCGACTACCAGACGACCAACGTCGCCGCCGAAGTCTCCACATTCCAGGTCAACGGCGCCAAGTTCGCCGGCGACAGCCTTTCGGTTGATGTGGTCGTGACCCAGTCCGCCCAGCAGGGCCAGCTCTTCATGGACTTCGGCGGCGCATCGCTCGACCTGGGCGCGGGCAGCACCTTCACCATCGAGGTGACCGGCTCGCTCGGCAGCCGCGAACTCTCCTTCGCCTCGGGCACCACGCTGGCCCAGGTCGCCGACGCCATCAACACCTTCTCCGACGTGACCGGCGTGACAGCCAGCGCCAACTCCACGGGCGTCGCGCTCGTCTCGCAGGAGTACGGCTCTGACTCCTTCGTGTCGGTCAAGGTCGTGGAAGACGGCAGTGTGTCCGGCAACGGCATCTTCGAGTTCGAAGCCGCCGACGCGGGCACCGTCGAGGGCAGCGCGACCGCGACCTTCAGCAGCACCGCCGCCTCCAACGGCGTGCGCGATGAGGGCCAGGACATCGGCGCGACCGTCAACGGAGTCGCCGCGACCAGCACGGGCCGCAAGCTCCGCGTCAACACCGACACCCTCGATGTCTCCATCACCCTCACCGAGTCCGCTGCGCAGACCCCGGGTGCGGTGGCGGCCTTCGACATCTCCGGCGGCGGCGCCGACTTCCAGCTCGCCTCCAAGGTGGACATCGCGGGCAAGGTCTCCCTCGGCATCACCGACGTGGCGACCCGCAAGCTCGGACGCTACGAGAACTCCGACGCCGAAGTCTTCAACCTTGACGACCTCGGCTCGGGCAAGACCCTCAACGTGGTCGACGGCGACCTGGAGGATGCCCAGCGGGTCGTTGCCAACGCGATCTCGCAGGTCTCGACGACCCGCGGCCGCCTCGGCGCCTTCCAGCGCAACACGGTGCAGTCCACGATCCGCAACATGAGCGTCGCGGTGGAGAACACCAACGCCGCCCAGAGCGTGATCCGCGACGCCGACTTCGCCGCCGAGACCGCCGAGCTGACTCGCTCGCAGATCTTGACGACCGCGTCGGTGAACATCCTCGGGCTGGCCAACCAGCAGCCCCAGACGGTGCTCCAGCTCCTCGGGTAATCCGACGCTGACCCGTCACGCTTGACCCCAAGGCCCCGGGCATGAACGCCCGGGGCCTTTTCGCTGCGCGCCCCCAACAATCCGCCGTGACCGATCCTCTCCAGCCGTATCGGAACGCCCTCCGCTGGCACGGGCCGACGTTTGACGTGCTCCTGTGGCGCAGCCCGGAAAGCCAGGCAAGGCGCTTTGAAGCGCTCGAGGCCATGCTCCCGCTCTCGGGCCGGCGCGTCGGCGATCTCGGCTGCGGTCGGGCCGACCTGCTCGCCTGGTTCATCGCGCGCAGCGTCAGTCCCGCCGCGTACGTGGGTGTCGAGGCCCTCCCGGAACTCCTCGGCTGCGATTACACCCGCCTCGCGGGCGGGGCCGCCGAAGCACGGGGAGTGCGCGTCCGGTTCGAGCACGCGGACTTCGCCGCCGACCCCCTGTACCTCCCCCGCGTCGTGCGCGAGCACGCCCTCGACACCCTCGTCTTCGGCGGCTCGCTCAATACGTTTCCTCCCCGTCAGGCGAAGCGGGTGCTCGATATCGCCTGGAACGCGATCGAGCACATCCCGGGGGCGGCACTCCTGTTCAACTTCCTCAGCGACCGCTACCCCGGACCGCCGGAGCCCGGCCCGACTTACCGCTTCGACACGCTCGGCCTGCTGCGATGGGCGATGGACCGCTCACCGCTCGTCGCGCTGCGCCAGGACTACCTGGCGGACCACGATGCGACCATCATGCTCCGCGTGCCGACACGCCAAGACCTCGCATTGCCCTGATCGCTACCGGCTCATGCGGATCGGCTTGAGCCCGAGCCACCGGCTCATCACCCAGCGCCCGAAGTAGATCACCGGCGTCATCGCGAGCGCGATGAAGAACTTGAGGATGTAGCCGGTGGCCGCGGTCTTGAGCACCCATCCCGCCTCGGCTGCCTTGGCGTACTTCTCCGGGTTCAGCGGGTGAAGCATCGACGGGAACACCCAGAAGAACAGGAAGGTCACGAGCAGGCTGTCCACCATCTGGCTGATGACCGTGCTGCCGGTGGTCCGGACCCAGATGTACCGGTCGCCCGTCAGGCGTTTGAAGAACCCGAACAGCACGATGTCGAGCATCGAGCCGCCCAGGAAGGCCATGAGCGATGCGACGTACATCAGGCTCGCCGAGGCAAAAATATTGCGGAACGCAGCGTCTGTCGCCGTCCCGGGGATCCCCTCCAGCGTCGGCATCGTGAGCGCAATCTGGATAAACACAAATGCCAGCGCGGCCATGAAGAACGAAATCCACGCCACCCGGCGCGCCGCCTTCTTCCCGTAGTACTCGTTCAGGAGATCGGTGAGCAGGAACGTAACCGGGAACGGCAACATGCCCACGGTGTGCTCGACGTTGAAGGGCTTGCCGCCCAGCGTCCAGCCCGTCTCATAGCTGAAGATCTTGACCCCCAGCACGTTGGCCATCACCAGCGACGTGATCGAAACCCCCGTCAACCACACGTAGACCAGTTGCTGCCGGCTGAACGCGTACGGATTGCTCGTCAGGTCGGTGCGCGGGTGCATGCGGGCGGCTCCTGGGCCCGCAGTCTACCGGAGGAGCGTCGAACCGCCTCACATGGTTGAGTTGGTCTGCCCGGGAGCGATGAGGACATGAAGATATGGAAATGTGTGCCCGGGTCTCGGCTGCGGATGGGGGTTCGCGCCGGTTGCGTGTGTTTCCCTCGTCTTCGGAGGACGAGCGGAAGTGGGGCCCGAAGCCGCCTGCCGCTCTCATCGATCCGGGCGTCGGCCGGTGCGCGACGCGGCACGTTTGGCGGCCTGCTCGACGGTTGCCGCCACTTCCGGCACGCCCCGGGCTGTCGCGGTGACGACGTGGTCGCCCCGGTAGAGGTTTGAGACTTTGTGGTCGAGCTGCGTGCCGCCCCAGAGCACCACGCAGTCGGCCCATTCGGTGTCGGCGGCGGCGCTCTTGAGGTTTCGCGTCTTGGTGCCGTCGATCAGGCGAAGTTCAAGCCTCTTGCCGACGCCGGAATCAAGATCACGGCGCGAGCTGGGTGATCCGCCGACCACGCACACCCGTGACCACCCTGCGCTGCGGCAGGCCTCGATCATGGCATCGATCGCGCGCTGGTTCACGCTCCCGCCGCAGACTTCGCAGCGGTCCTGCCCCGACGCGAGCGCCACGCGTCGCTCGCCGGCCAGGGTCTGCGCCTTGAACTGGCAGTCGCCCCGGGCGCACACCCGGAAGAACGCCCCCTCCAGCAGGGCTCGCACCGCCTCGCGCTTGTCCAGGCTGATGCGCGGCTTGCGCGGGTTGCTCAGCCCTGCCTCGGCGAGCGCATGCTCCAACTCCGCCGAAGGCGCAAAGCCCAGTTCGCGGAACAACTCGGCCTTGGAGATATCCTGGGCGCCGCCCATGGAGCGAGCATACCCCGGGGCGAAGGCGCGTGCGGCCCCGGCTACTCCAGCCAGTCCTTGGCTTTGAGGCGCTCGGGCACGTAGGTTTCGGTGATGAACGAGATGCCCTTGTTGATCATGGCTTCAACTTCCATCTTGAAGCCGTTGTTCAGCAGCAGTTTGATCTCCCGCTGCCAGCGGGCATCCTCCGCGAACCAGGGATACGCCGCGATCTCGTTGGCACGCTTGATATCGTTGTCGGTGAGGTCGATCTTGACCGCTTCGCCCAGGTCGCACTCCTTGTAGTCCTTGGCCCGGATGCCCAGGAACTTCGCCTCCGGGATCGCGAGTCGGCTGCTCTCGAAGGCCAGCGAGATCGAGCCCTGCTTGATCACGCTGTAGATGTAGTGCCCCCACGGGTCGCAATCGAGCACGCAGATGATCGGGAGCTTCAACTCCTGGTTCAGTCGCTGCAGAAGCCGGCGGCACCCGCGCGGGGGCTGCCCGGCGCCGTGCGTCAGGATGCAGTTGTGCTTCTCCCAGAATCGGTCCTCGTTGAAGCGAGCCCACACCGTGCCCTTCTCGACATGGAGCACGAACTTCGCTTCGCACTTGCCGAACTGGATCACGTCGGGCTCCACGATCGACGGAATGCCCCACCCCCCGGAGCCCATCCGGCGCGCGTTGATCTCGTCGCCCTTGTCGATCACGGTGATGTTGCCCACGAGGTTGCCGCGGTTTTCGGCGAACACGTGCAGTTCTTCGCGGAGGGCGCCCAAGGTCACTTCAAGATCTTCGAGAATCGGGTCGCTCTCGTCCTGTGTGTCGAAGGTGTTCTCCTTGGTGCCCGCGACTGTGTGCTTCGCCTTGTAGAAGACGCCGCGGAGGCTGCTCGTCTTGCCCGCCTCGATCAGCTCCTTGATCGTGCTCGCGTGCAGCATGGTCTGCATGAACTGGCGCGCGGTCTTGAGATCAAAGAGCGGGCGGTCGCTCTTGCCCTCGCCCATCCGCAGGATTCCCTTGCGCTTGTCCCAGATGGTGTTGGACCGCGAGCGCGTCGGAACGTGGATGACCGGCTCTTTGCCGCGCAGGCTGCGCGATGAAACCTCTGCCGCGAGGCCGACCAGCTTCTTGATGGTCTCCTGATCGCGCCCTTTCAGGCCGGGCTTCGGGGCCTGGGGGCTCTCCGTGCCCGCACGCTTCGCCATGTGGTGATCCCTTCCGTGCTCGGGTGTGCATTCCGCCGTGGACCCGAGTCTACGGCCGGGTTTGACGAGGCTGCTTGACACGGAGCCTATCAAAAGCCTATCATACCTTCGGCGTGTGCGCCCGGAAGCGAAGAAAGACACCCCCGCCGGCGCGGGGGATGGCCAATGACGGCACCGGGCGAGAACACGTACCCAAGGAGTCGGATATGAAAAAGGCGTACACCACCAAGGCCACTCTCGTGCTCACCACCATCGCCGCGGGTGCGTTCTTCGCGGGCCGCTGGAGCGGCGAGCTGCCCGGGCGGGCGCTCGCGGCGCAGCCGGAGGGGGCAGCTCAGGGCCAGCCCGAGATGGACATGCCCATGCCCCCGGTGATGATGCTCTCCGAGGAGCATGAGCACCTGCACGCCATGGTGGGCGACTGGTCGGGCACGATGAAGTTCAAGACGGGCGACGAGTGGATGGATATCGAGGGCCACGTCAGCCGCGAGCTCGCCTTCGACGGGCGCTTCGTGATCGAGCACGTCAAGAGCGAGTTCATGGGCCAGCCCTTCGAGGGCATGGGCATTATCGGCTTCAACAGCGGCACCAAGAAGTTCGAGTCGGTGTGGGTCGAGAACATGGCGACCAACATCGCCATGAGCACCGGCACCTACGACGCCAAGACCAAGACCTTCACGTTCGAAGGTGAGATGCTCGACCCCACCACCGGCGAGAACCGCAAGTGCCTGATGACCATGGACGCCACCGACGAAGATCGCCAGGTCTCAGCCTGCTACTGGCTGAACGCCGACGGCAGCAAGGAACTCTGCATGAAGGGCGAGATGTCGCGCGACTGATCCCGCGACCGGGTTCGCGAGTTCCGTTCTGACCGGATCGACACGCGGGGCGGGCACGCAGCCCGCCCCGCCGCGTTGAGGCAGGGCCGGGCCATCGCCCGTTCACTCCCCCGTGTCCAGCACCGCCATGAACGCCTCCTGCGGGATCTCGACGCTCCCCACGCTCTTCATCCGCTTCTTGCCTTCGCGCTGCTTCTCCAGCAGTTTGCGCTTGCGGCTCACGTCGCCGCCGTAGCACTTGGCGGTGACGTCCTTGCGGAATCCCTTGATGGTTTCGCGGGCGATGATCTTGCCGCCGATGGCGGCCTGGAGGGGGATCTCAAACTGGTGCCGGGGAATCTCCTCGCGCAGGCGGACCAGCAGCTGCCTGCCGCGCTGCTCGGCGCGGTCGCGGTGGGCGATGAAGGAGAGCGCGGGGACGGGCTCGGCGTTGATGAGGATGTCAACCTTGACGAGGCGGTCGGTGCGGTAGCCCGTCACCTCGTAGTCCATCGTGGCGTAGCCGCTCGTCATGCCCTTGAGCTTGTCGTAGAAGTCGTAGATGATCTCGGCGAGCGGGATCTCAAAGGTGATCATCTCGCGGGCCTCGGAGACGAACATCTGGGCCTTGTACTGCCCGCGCCGGTCAAGGCAGAGCTTCATCACGTCGCCGATGAAGTGCTTGGGGAGCATGATCTCGACGCGGCAGATCGGCTCCTTTACGTCGACGATGTGGGACGGGTCGGGGAGATCCGCGGGGTTGTGGACCTCGGTCTCTTCGACTTCGCCGCCCTTGGTGCGGACATCGACCTTGTAGGAAACGGTGGGCGCGGTCTGAACGATCTCGACGCCCCCCTCGCGTTCGAGCCGTTCCTGGATGATGTCCATGTGGAGAAGCCCGAGGAAGCCGCAGCGGAAGCCGAAGCCGAGCGCCTCGGAGTGCACGGGCTGGAACGTGAACGACGCATCGTTGAGGGAAAGTTTCTCGATGGCCTCGCGGAGCTGCTCGAAGTCATTGCCCTTCTTTTCGCTCGTGGCCGGGTAGAAATCGCAGAAGACCATCTGGCGCGGGGGCTGGTACCCCTCGAGCTGTTCCGCGGCGGGGTCGGTCTCGAGCGTGATGGTGTCGCCGACGCGCACGTCGGCGAGGTTGCGGATGGCCGCGACGAGATAGCCGGTCTCCCCCGGGCCGAGTTCCTTGACCTTGACGGGCTTGGGCGTGTACTTGCCGAGCTCGGTGATGCTGTAGGTGCGCTGCAGGCCCATCATGCGGATCTTGTCGCCCAGGCGCAGGCGCCCGTCGAACACGCGGATGTAGACGATGACGCCCCGGTAGTCGTCGTACGTCGCATCGAAGATGAGGGCGCGGGTCTGGGGCACCACGGGCTGGCGCGGGGCCGGGAGCTTCTCGCAGATCGCCGCGAGCAGCTCCGGGATCCCGATGCCCGTCTTCGCCGAGACGCGGATGCAGGAGTACGGGTCGATGCCCAGCACCTGCTCGATTTCCTCAGCGACTTCGTCGGGGCGGGCGCTGGGCAGGTCGATCTTGTTGAGGACGGGGATGATCTCGAGATCCTGCGAGATCGCGAGGTACGCGTTCACGACCGTCTGGGCTTCCACGCCCTGCGTGGCATCGACCACCAGGATGGCCCCTTCGCACGCCTTGAGGGCGCGGGAGACTTCGTAGTTGAAGTCGACGTGCCCGGGGGTATCAATGAAGTTGAGCATGTACAGCTCGCTGCCGTGCGTCCGTACGTCTTCGCCTCCGCTCCCCGCGGCTTCCGTGTCGCCGCTGGCGGCGGCGGCTTCGGATTCGAGTTCGTCCGCGTTCTCGCCCGGCGTATGGTGGTGATAGACCGTCACCGCGGAGGCCTTGATCGTGATGCCGCGCTCGCGCTCGATATCCATCGAGTCGAGAATCTGCTCCTTGGCCTCGCGCGCCGAGACGGCGTTGGTCGCCTGGAGAAGCCGGTCGGCGAGGGTGCTCTTGCCGTGGTCGATGTGGGCGATGATGGAGAAGTTGCGGATGTGCGGCTGCTGGTCGGACATGGCTGCGGGATGGTAGGGGGAACGCGAGACTAATTTGTCCGCGGCCCCGCGAGCGCCATTCCGGCCCTGACAGGCCGCGCCGACTACGGACGCAAGGTCTGCGCCGCGCGCTGCACCGGGGCGAGGCGTCACCCGACTTATCGGGCGTATTCCTCCCAGTCCAGCGGCACTTCCTGCGCCCTCGTCGTTTGAACGCTGGGGGTCGTTGAACCGCGAAGGGCCAAGCGCGAGCGGGACGCATCAAATGCGCCCGCCCGTTCTCCGAACGGGACCGGCGCACCTCCGGAACCGCGCCAAGTTGCGCGAATCCGCGCTCCGCGGTCGTTTCGCGCGGCCCGCTTCAAGTTCAACGTCTTACGCGACCCCTCGCGCCGATGGATGCCCTCACGCGAGAACGACCTCGCCGGCGTGGAACGCCGAACCTCTCACCGCCTCGGTTCCGACGGGCAGGACGCACGCGGACCAAGCATGTCCCCGGAGTGCGCCAATGTCGCAGGACCTGATCGTCGAGCAGCTCTTCGAGTCCATCATCAGCGGCGACCGACCCGCCGCGCGTTCACTCGTGCACGCCGCCTCGCGCGGGGTGCCCGCGAGCGACCTCGTCTACGAACTCTTCTGGCCCACCTACGAGCTCGTGGAGCGGCTCTTCCGCCAGGATCAGCTCACCAAGCTGGCGCACCGCATGGGCACGAAACTGCTCCGTCAGCTGGTCGACCAGCACGCGGCCCGGCTCGACCTCGCGGCTCCTAACGGGCGCACGGTGTTTGCCTGCTGCGGGCCGAGCGAGGCGGATGAGCTCGGCGCCCAGATGTCGGTCGACCTCATGGAGGCCGCGGGCTACAGCGTCCGTTTCGCCGGCGGGGGCATCCCCGCGGATGAGATTCTCGCCCAGGTGCACGAAACCCGCCCCGACTTCCTCGTGCTTTTCGCCTCCGCGCCCGGCGACCTGCCGGATATCCGCAACATCATCGACACCATCCGCGAGATCGGCGCCTGTCCCGGGATGCGCATCGTGGTGGGAGGCGGGGTCTTCAACCGCGCCGAAGGGCTCGCGGAAGAGATCGGCGCCCACGCTTCGGCCCGCGACCCGCTCGAGCTTGTGGAGACGATCAGCGAGCCCCTGCCCATGTCCGCGGCCAAGCCCGCCGAGCGCGCCGCGACCCCGCGCCGCGTTCGGCCGGCTGCGTGACCAGTTCTCCGATCGCAGTCCGCCCATCCGGACGTATTGTGTTTGGGTATCAAGGCGTGGGGTTCGGCACCGGCCGAGCCCCACGCTTCATTGCGGGCGCGCTGCGACCCAGGGCTGTCGCCCAAGCGAAGAGTTCTCGGGTCGGGACGGAGGCACCCGCGCCAATCTTGTGCAAGATCGGCAACCCGGACCGCTGGGCAGGGTATATTGAACCGCATGGCGGCGTACCCCAAGAACGACGAGGCTCGGCTCATTCGGCTCGCCGCCGCGGGCGACCGCGCGGCCGCCGGGGCGCTGATCCAGGCTCACCAGCATTCACTCTTCGCCTATCTGCTGCGCATGTCGGGCCGCCCGGACATGGCCGAGGACATCGCGCAGGAGGCCTTCGTGCGCGTGCTGAGCAACCTGGATCGGTTCGATCCTCGGTTTCGCTTCTCCACGTGGTTGTTCACGATCGCGCGACGCCTGTACGTCAACGCCAACCAGAAACTTCGCCCTGCCTACGACACCGACGCGGTGAGCGCGCGACGGTCGGCGGATGATGCCCCCGAAGCCCCCGTGGATCGCGCTGATGGCGGGGCGCTGGTGCGCGGCTGCCTCGACGATGCGCTGCAAGGGCTTTCAGAGGACCAGCGCGAAGTGATCGTGCTCTTCCACCAGCTCGATTGGCCGATCTCGGTCATCGCGGCGCACATGGACATGCCCGAGGGCACCGTGAAGAGTCATCTGCATCGCGGCCGCCAGCGCCTGCGCGAACTGATGACGCGGGACGCCCGCTTCGCGGCGCACGAGAGCGGGGTGAGGCCATGATGCTTCTGCACCTCGATCCGCCCGTCGGAAGCGGCGGTCACGCGCCCAAGCCCGAATGCGGCAATCCGTACGGCGTGGCCCCGGAAGCGAGGGTCTCGCGCGAGGAGATTGACCGCTATTTCGACCGCGAACTGTCGCGCCCGCAGCGGGACGGGTTCCTGAGCGCACTCCGGTCTGACGCGAGCGCGGCCCGCGAGGTTGCTCTCACCCGCGACGTGCTCGCCCGCCTCGACGAACCCGTCATCGCTCCGGACGTTTCGTCTGCGGTGCTGCGCCGGGTCGGGCGTACCCGGGGGTTCCTGGGTTTGCGCCAGCGCCGGCTCGTGACCGCCGGTCGGGCCAGCGTGCTTGGCGCAGCGCTGCTCACATTCGGGCTCGTGCTCTTCGCACGCGAACGCAACCCCGAGCTCGACCTTGCGTCGCCCGCGCCGATGCCCGTCTCCCGCGTCGTGGAGGCGGGGCGCTCGGGCCTTGCCGACTTCATGATGCCCGTCGGGTCCGGGGAGCGCGGACATCGAGCCGCGCGGGTCGGGACGCGGCACCCTGTCGAAGTGGGCGTCCCTCTTCATCTCCGCTGGTCAGCCGAGCCCGGAATGATCAGGCGGGCCTCGTATGCTCCGGACGCATCCGCGTTCACGATTGACACCGGTGCGAATCCGTTCGGCGAGGCGGCCCCGGTCGGGCGCTGCCCCGAGATGGCCCGTAGCGCATGGTTCGTCGTGGTGGATGGGTCTCCGGTCACGGCGGCCGATCTCTCCCGCGGCCAGTGGCGCGGCACGATGTGGATCAACAGCCTCCCCCTGCCTCGCGCCGAGACCGATGCCCCCTTTGATCGGTAGCGCGGGCAGATGACGACGTGTTCAACTCATCGCGAGCCCCGGGGCGATTGTGTCAGCCCTTCGATGCAGGGCGGCGAGTATCCCGCGCCCCGACCGATCCGTCGCTGAATGCCGCCGAGATTGAGCCCAGGATGATCCGATTCCCGACCATCGCGGCGATGCTCTGGCTCAGCGCCTTCAGCGCGTCGGCGATGTCGACTCGCGCAGGCTGCGAACCGGGGCTCGACCGCGCGGCGCAGCTTCCCGAATCCTGTTCGATGGTGATCGCGATTGACGAGGCGCGAAGCCTGCGCGGCACCGAGTCAGGCGAGGCGCTGGCGGCGGCATTGCTCGATGCACCCGCCGCCTCCTCCCTGGCCGGCGCCTGGGCCGTGCTCGCCGGTGAGCTTGGGCTCGGGCCGGCAGAGGCCTTCGACGCCCTGCTCGGCGAGAGCGTGTTGGTCGTGTTCCGGGGCGACCCTCCCGAGTCCGGAGAATGGGCGCTCGTGACGAGTGTGAGCGACCGTACACAGCGTCGCGTGGTTGAGGCGCTCCGGCCCCGCACCCGAGAGATCAAGGGCGGACTGCCGATCCTCTCGATGGAGCGGGGGCAGTTCGTGATGGCGATGCGTACGGCGCGCGGCGCAAGAGAAGCGGGGGAGATGGTCTTTGCGCCCTCCACGTCGCGCGGGCTCTTCGATGACCTGTGCGCATTCATCGCCAGGGCCCCGCGCGAGGCGACCCTCGCCGAGACGCCGGCGCTGGTGGAGGCCCGCTCGCTCGAAGCCGGTCCGGTATTGCTGCTTCGACGCTCCGAACACGCAGAGTTCGCGCTCACCGCGAGGCCGAACGGAGACGGGTGGGCCGCATCGTTCGCGCTGCGCCGCACCGGCGCCCTCCCGCAGGCCCCCGTGCGCGGTCCTTGGACGGCCCCCGATCTGGCGGCGCTCGGCGAGCCAGCGGCACTGGCCATGGTCGGCGACGCCGCGCTGCTCCGCCGGGCGACTCTGCTGCTCGCCCCCGAGGCCCAGCCCGATGCTCCCGAGCCCGACGAGGCAGGTCGCCTGGGCGCGTTGTGGATGCAGCGCGCGTGCGGAGGAGAATCGAACTTCGGCCAAGTCAGTTGGGCCGCCGAGGCGCGCGACTTGCCGCTTGCCGCGGTGGCTCTCGACCGGCGGATGGCGGAGGCCTTTCCGGCGCTCACCGGCCGGGACGACCTCCGGGGCCCCGATTTCGGGGGGCGCGCCTTGGGAAGCGTCCGAACCGCGGCACTGAGTTCGCGCTGCGGCACCCTCGCGTGGGCCGCGGTGCCGGGTGAGTGCCCGACCGGTGGCTGGCTGCTGGTGTTCCGCGGGCCTCCCGGGCCGAGCCCGGCGCTCGCGGTTCGTCGCTTCGGGGAATTGCTGCGCGGCGTGTGCCCGGAGCCGCAGGCCCCTGCCCCCGCGCGCCTGGCGGGGCTGATCAGGCCGTCGCTCTTGCCGGATTGGGCCCTTGCCCCGGAGTTCACGACCGTGCTCGCCCGGCGCGCCGCGCGCCGCGTGCGAGAAATTCGCTGGGACATCGCCGATTCGGGCGATCGTCTCTTCGGCGAGGCCCAGGTTCAACTGGCCCCGGTGTGCCAGGGCAAGTGATCCTCCCACGCGCACTTGCACATCCCGCCGCTTCCCGCGATGCTGTTTGCCCGAGGTGGGAACGCGCGGGAACGAAATCCGCTGCCTCCGACCCCGGATAACGCAGTCTGGAGGCTGGGCCATGTCCATCGCCGCACTGGCATCGTTGACGCTCGCGCAATCGTCGCTCCGCAACGGCCCCTCGGGCTGGCTGTTCGTGGTGGGGGCGGCGGTGGTGCTCTTCCTCTTCACCATCACGTTCATTGCCACCCGCTACAAGCGGTGCCCGGCGAACCGGATCCTGGTTGTCTCGGGGCGCGTGGGGGGCAAGAAGGCGAGCAAGAGCATGCACGGCGGCGGCGCGTTCGTCTGGCCCCTGATCCAGGAGTACGCGTACCTGCACCTTGAACCGTTGGTGATCGAGATTCCGCTGGAGGGCGCGCTGTCACTGAACAACATCCGCGTGAACGTGCCCGCGACTTTCACCGTGGGCGTGTCGACCGACCCCGTGCTCATGAACAACGCCGCCGAGCGCCTGCTGAGCCTGAGCGTGCAGCAGGTCCGCGAGCAGGCGCAGGACATCATCCTGGGCCAGCTCCGCCTGGTCATTGCGACCCTGTCGATCGAGGAGATCAACAAGGACCGCGAGAAGTTCATGAACCTGATCAACGAGAACGTCGCCCAGGAGATCAACAAGATCGGGCTGGAGCTCATCAACGTCAACATCCGCGACATCACCGACGAGAGCGGGTACATCGAGGCGATCGGCAAGCGCGCCGCGGCCGAGGCGATTCAGCGGGCCAAGGTGGAGGTGGCCCAGCAGGAGCGAGACGGCGCCACCGGCGAGTCGATCGCGGTGCGTGAGAAGACCGTCAACGTCACGCGCGAGCACACCACCGCCGTGCAGGCGCAGAAGGAACTGGAGCAGCAGCAGCGCGTCCGGGTCGCGGCCCTGGAGGCCGATGCCGTCAAGGGCGAAGCCGAGAGCCAGCGCGACCGCGAGATCGTCGTCGCGCAGCGGGCCGCGGAGACCGTCGCGGCCAAGAAACTCGCGGAACAGGAGCAGCGCGTGCAGGTCGCAGAGGCCGAAGCCCTGGCGATCACGGGCGAGAATACCTCGCGCGAGAAGATGGCCAAGAGCACCGCCCAGCTCGCCGAGATCCAGGCCGAGGCCAAGCGCCGCAGCGAGGTCGCCAGCGCCAAGGCCTCCGAGGCGATCCTGCTCGCCCAGCGAGAGCAGGAACTCGCCCGCCTGAGCAAAGACCAGCTCGCCCCGCAGGAGATCGAGAAGAAGCGCATCGAGATCGCTGCCGAAGCCCAGGCCGAGAAGCAGCGCCGCGAAGCCCAGGGCCAGGCCGATGCAACCCTGGCCACGTACGAGGCCGAGGCCAAGGGCGTGCAGGCCGTGATGGAGGCAAAGGCCGAGGGCTACCGCAAGCTGATCGAGGCGTGCGGCAGCGACCCCGCCGTCGGACCCACGCTCCTTCTTATTGAGCAGCTCCCCAAGCTCGTCGAGGCCCAGGTGCAGGCCATCGCCAACCTCAAGATCGACAAGATCACGGTGTGGGACACCGGCACGGGCCCCAACGGGCGAAACACCACGTCCGACTTCCTCGCCGGCGTGGTGGGCTCGCTTCCCCGGCTGCATGAGCTCGCACGCCAGGCGGGCATCGAACTGCCCCCGGCCCTCGGCAGGGTCGCCGCGCGCGAGGGCCAGGATGCCGGTCCCGCCGAGGCGCAGTCCGCCCAGCCGCCTGCCCGCTCGACATAAGATGCCCCTGCGCGGCGGCCGTGCCGGGGGTCGGCAATCGCCGCCGCGCTGTGGCGTGCCGTATGCCGATCACGCGCGGTGGTGTCGTGCTTCGGGCGGGCGCCTTGCTTGCGGGCGCCGCGTCCGTCTCCCTCTCCGGATGCCGCAGCCACGATGCCCGCACGGATCGGGAAGTCTTCCTGCTCCGGCCCGGCGTCGAGCAGGCCTACGGCTACAGCCACGCGATGCGGGTCGGCGATCGACTGGTGATCTCGGGCGCCGTCAGCATGGACGATGCGGGCAAGCCGACGGCCGTGGGCGACCTCGACCGGCAGATGCGCAACTGCTACGCCGACTTGCGGATGATCCTGGATCACTTCGGATGCACCTTCGACGACGTGGTGGTCGAGAACATCTTCACGACCGACATGGCGGCCTTCCTGCCCGCCTCGGCCTACCGCGCCGAGGTCTATGGCAACGGGTATCCCACCGGCACGTGGCTTGAGGTCAAGGGCCTTGCGCTCCCGGAGTTCATGATCGAGATCGAGTTGGAAGTTGATGTGCCGAGGTGGTGAGCGCACCGGCCCTGAAGCGCCGCTTGCTCACGTCTGCAGCACGCCCGTCCGAAACTCCCGCGCGTAATCCCATCCCTGGTTCGCCGCCGCGAGCGCTGCGATCAGTTCGTCGCGCGTCTGCTCGGGCAGGATGAGCCGGTCCACCCACCCCCGCGCCGCGGCGTGGCGGATGTCTGCCTGCTCGGTGTAGCCCGCGTGGATCGCGCCGAGAATCTGCTTGTGCGTCGCCTCGTCAATCTCCTCACCCCGGCGCTTGCGGGCGGCCTCCTCGATCGTCGCCAGCGTGCCCGTGGCCTGGTTGGCGCCCATCACGGCGCACCTGGCGTTCGGCCACGCGAAACTGAGGAACTGGTCAAACGCGCGACCGCACATGGCGTAGTTGCCCGCGCCGTAGGAGCCCCCGAGGATGACGACGATCTTGGGCACGATGCAGTTCGACATCGCGTTCACCATCTTCGCCCCTGCGCGGATGATGCCCCCTTGCTCGCTGTCGCGCCCGACCATGAACCCCGTGGTGTCGTGGAGAAACACGAGCGGGATGCGCCGCTGGTTGCAGTCCATGATGAACCGCGCCGCCTTGTCGGCGCTGTCGTCGTAGATGACGCCGGGCATGTTGGTGCTCTTGCCCGGCCCGGCCTTGCCCCCGGGCACCTGGCGGGTCGTGAGCATCTTCTGGTTGGCGACGATGCCGCACGCGTGCCCGCCGATGCGGGCGTACCCGCACACGAGCGACTGTCCGTACTCGGCCTTGTACTCGTCGAAATCGGGCGCAAGCGATTGAAAGGCCGCGCCGCGGGCCTGCGAGGAACCGTCGCCGTTGGGCACGGCGCAGGCATCCACGAGGCAGGCGATGATCGCCTTGACGTCATACTGCCTGCCCGGCGCGTCGGTGAAGATCGAAGGCAGGGCGGCGGGGTCGTGAAACGCGGGCCGGACCCGGCGGGCGGTGGGCGCTCCGGAAGGCGGAGCCGCGGATGTCTCTCCGGCGCGTGGGTCGCAGCCGCTCCCGGCGCAGTCGCCCGCCGCGCCGTACTTCGCGATCAGTGACCGGACCCGTGCCAGGCACGCCTCGTCGTCCCGTTCCTTGAAGTCAATCGTTCCGCTGATGCCCGCGTGCATCGCCGCCCCGCCCAGTTCTTCATCGCTCACCTGCTGCCCGATCGCCGCCTTGACCAGCGCCGGGCCCGCCAGGTACAGCCCGCTGCCCTCGGTCATCAGCAGGGTGTCGCACAAGACCGGCAGGTACCCGCCCCCCGCGACGCAGTATCCCATGATCGCGGCGATCTGCGGGATGCCCTCGGCGCTCAGCACGGCGTTGTTGCGGAAGATGCGCCCGAAATCGTCGGCATCCGGAAACACGTCCTCCTGCAGGGGCAGGAAGACGCCCGCGGAATCCACGAGATACACGAGCGGCATGCGCGCCATCTGCGCGATCGTCTGCGCCCGGATGATCTTCTTGCACGTCATCGGGAAGAACGCGCCCGCTTTCACGGTCGCGTCGTTGGCGATGACCATCCACCGGCGCCCGTGAATCAGGCCGATGCCAGTCACTACACCCGCCGCGGGCGCGCCGCCGTGCTCAACGTACATGTCGTGGGCCGCCCACAGGCCGAGTTCCTGGAACGAGTGCGCCTGGGCAGTCACCGCCGCTGAAACGGCCTGCGGGGCCCGGTCCACGAGCAGGGCGATGCGCTCACGCGCGGTCAACCGACCCTTCTCGTGCTGGCGTTCGACGGCCTTGGGCCCGCCGCCCATGCGGATCCTGGCTTCTTGCGCAAGAAACTCGGCGTGGTCGTGCACAGCGTCCGGCACAGCGATCTCCCCGTCTCGCGAGGCGAGGGCGAAGCGGCGCAAAGACCGGCCCCGCCCGGCCCGCTATCGTCCCTGCCACATCACTCCAAAGTACATCGCCGCGGTGTCGAGGGGCGGGTTGTCCTCGTCTCCCTCGAGGTGTGCATTGGACCAATGCTGCCAGCGCAGCCCGACGACCAGGCGTGTCCCCGCGTCGTCGATCCGTCGCGTCAGCCCCACACCGGCGCGCGGCATGAAGTCGTAGCGCGTGCCCCCCTCCGGCACGGGCTCGGAATGCAACCCCAGGCCGATGCCGAGGTCGAAGTACGCGCTCCAGCGATCGGTGTTCCACGCATGCCAACGGAAGACCGTGGACAGGCTGCCGCCGAAGGCATCGTCCCCCGGCTGGCTGAACCCCCACGCGCCGCCCTCGACGACCCATTCGAAATCGTCATCGAGAAAGTTGCTCCACGACACCGAAAGCGCGTTGACCGCCACCGTCTCGTCAAAGTCCCATCCGGCCCCGGCCGAGACCGTCCACCAGCGTTGTCCTGCGAGCCCGAACTTCGGGCGTGCGGCCGGCTCAAGCGGCCCGGTCTCTCCCCCGTGGGGGGGATCGGCCCATGCGTCGTCGCCCCCGGGCCAGCGTGCCTCCGAATCGCTCTCCCGCGAGATCTCATCGCGGTTCGGCTCGCGCGGCATATCGAGAGTCATGATCTCAGTGGTGTTCGCGTCTGTTCGCGCGCCGGGCCACCAATGCTCGTGGAGGGCGAAGGCTCCGGGCGCCGGCTTGCCCGGGACGCGCTCCCCGGCCGCCGCTGCGTGGAAGGCGCCGAGCACAACGATGGCCACCAGGGCGCGTGAGCGGGCCGGAGTCCGCGTGCAACGTCGAATCATGCGGGCAGGATAGGGTAGAGTTTGCGCATGAGCGAGCCGCTTCAACGCCTGGAAGAAGCCCTCATGTTCGCGGAGCGCCGTTCCGAAGACCTCGAAGCACGCATCGCCGAGTTGGAGCGCGCCTTGTTCCTCCACGCCGCCCGCCTCGCCCGGCTCGAAGCCGCCCAGGCTCGTGACCACGGCGGTGGGGGAGAGGTCGGGGAAGAACCGCGCGCGTGATCGATGGGATGTCAGCCGCATGAGTGCGGGTCCGCCCCGCCCGGCGCTGCGCCGAACCCGCCTGTCTTCGCGGATGCAACCTCGCAGGGCTCGCGGTGCCCGGCTCGGGGGCTCAGGCTTCCTGGCAATCGTTCACCCAGGTATTGTCCTTTTCGTATCCGAGCCTGACCAGGGCGGCGCCGCCGAGGCGGTCGAATGTCTCTGCCGCAGATCGCGTGAAGTGGTTCTTCCAGTCGCCCGCCACCGCCTTGCGGATGAAGTGGCTGCGGTTCTCCTCGCCCGGCTTTCGCCCGGTCTGGCGTTCGATCGAGAACTTGTCCACCGCGGTCTGCACGCGCCACGGGTCTGGGGCCTTGCCCGAAACGTGCTCGATGACCCGGGCGAGGTGGGCCGCACAGTCCGAGCGCAGCTGCTCGTACGAGACGTAGGCGATGTCGGGTCGTTCCTGCGGGCGATACCACATGTCGATGTGCCGCGTCCAGGTCCAGTCCGTGCCCCACGGCGTCCTGTAGAGATCTTCGATGAACTTCGGCAGCAGTCCCCTGGCGTTCTCCGGGTCAAACCCGGGGCCAAAGACTCTGTCGTAGTGGGCCTTGACCTGCTTGTGCTGGGGGTAGTCCCCCAGTTTGATATTGCGCATCCGGTGGAAGAACGCCGAGACCATGATGTCTCGCCCGTCCCGGTAGAGATACACCACGCGTTTCAGGCGGGCCATGTACGGCCAGTGGCTGTGCAGCACGCTGGAGCACCCCACCGGAAAGATCGACTTCTGCGGAAACGGCACCTGGAGCACATCCGAAACCATGCGCCCGAGCCACGTCCCCCCGCTCTTTGGATATTCGACGACGTAGTAGAACGGGAATGATTCGCCGTGCCGCGTGGAGACGTAGCGGTTGACGCGGTTGGAGACTTTCTGGAGAAGTTGGCGGCCTCGTCCCATGGTGGCTCCGGAGGTGGTCAGGTGGTGAGGTCGTGTGCCGGCGGGGTGGGAATGCGATGGGGGCTTCCGCGTGCCGTGCGCGGGCTCAGGGTTCAGGTTGCCGGGCGCGCCCTTCCAAGCTCGTAGCACTCCACGCTGCGCTGGGCGACCTTGGGCCATGTGTAGCGTTCTTCGACCAGTTGCCGCGCCCGCGTGCCAAGGGCCTGCGCCCGGGCCGGGTCGGAGAGCATCCACTCCAGCGCCGCCGCGAGGGCTTCGGGCGTCCGCTCGAACACCTTGCCGGCCCCCAGCGTCTCCGCTTCGGGCATGTGACACTGGCGGCTGATCGCGACCGGCGCGCCGCAGGCCATTGCCTCGCAGATCGCCACGCTGAACGCTTCGTGCTCGCTGGGCAGGCAGAAGCACACCGCATCGACGATCGGCTTGAACCGTTCGCGCCCCCAGAGGGGGCCGATCAGGTGAACCCGCGCACCGATTCCCAGGTCTTTCACCAGCGCCTCGAAATCCGCCTTTGCGCCGTAGTCCGGGCCCACGATCACGAGGTCCAGGTCGGTAAACCTGGGTGCGAGCGATGCAAACGCCCGCGCGAGCACGTCAAGCCCCTTGACCGGGTGCAGGCGGCTCAGAAACACCACCCAGCGCTTTCCCGCGAACTCCGGTCGTTCCCGCACCCACGCGCCGCGCTCCGGCAGCGGGTCGATCTCCTCCAGAAACACGCCGTTGGGGATCACCTCGACCGGGCTCGGCACGCCGAACTCCCGTATGCACGCCTGCTCGTACGCGCTCAGCGCATGAACGAGCGCTGCGCTGCGGATCATCCGTCGGTAGCCGATCGCCAGTGCGACCTTCTTCTTCCAGTTCTTGATCGACAGCGCCCACGCATCGAGCATCCCGTGCGGCGCCACCACGTACGGCACCCCCGCGCCGCGCGACACTCCCGCCGCGGCCTTCAGAATCGGGTCCCAGATGCCGTGCAGGTGCACCACGTCAGTCGCGGCCATGAGTTCGCGCAGCCTCGCCTTCGCCGCGCGGGCCGTCACCCACTCACGCTTGTCCGGAGGAGCGAGCCGGTGGCACGTGACCTGCGCCCCGTGCGGTAGTGCGGAGACATCCATCTCCACCCCCGCGCCTTCGCCCTCCGCGACCCCGTAATACAGGATTCCCACCTCGTGACCGAGGCCAGCTTGGGCCGCCGCGAGGCGGGAAATGACCATCGGCGGCCCGCCGGCGCGGCTGTCAAGCGACGAAATGACGTGAAGCACTCGCATCAGCGCACCCCGGAGCGGCAAGACTATCGGCCCGATCTTCCCCGGGAGAAAGCACGATGACGCTCCCGGGCAAAATACCCCCCTGAATCGGCGCCCGTGCAAGTCCGGGGCAATCAAACCGACCAATCGAGCGTTGGGCTCCGGAGGCCAAACCATGAACACCAGGACCGTCCTCCCCTCATTGGTCGGACTCGGGTTGAATGCCTTTGGCGTGGCGCAGGCCGCGTCGCCGCCGGCCCCCGAACCATCGACTCAGACCGTTGCGCCTGGGCCGGACTCGCTTGCCGGGCCACACCTGGACCCGGTCGAGGTTGCCCCGTCGCTCGTGAACTACGGCTATGACGGGCGACTCAAGCGGCTTGAAACCACTCCTGAAGAGGCCGCCGCCGAGTTGCTCGACCTCTCCGAGGAGACGCGAAGCGCGATCGAGCAGGTTCTGGCGGAGCGTGCCGCGGTGCTCGACTCCATCGTGGTCAACCACCTCCCCGAACTCATCGAGATCTTCACGAGTTTTCAGGGTGGAGACGCCGCCACCGGCATCCGCAAGTACCTGCGATTCAGCCGGGAACTGCGCCCCCTCAACGCCCGCGGCTCTTTGCAGGCGGAGATCGCCGGCGTGCTGCCCGAATCGCTCCGGGCCGGTTTCAGCGCGATCGTGGAGGAGTACCGCGCCGCGCTGGTGGATGACATCCGCGCCGAGGCCGAAGCCAAGGGTGAGAAGCTCGGGCGGCGTCAGGCGGCGTTGCAGGTGGGTCTTTCCGCGATAGGCGAAGAGATCGGCCGCTCGGTCGAGCGTCAGATCGGCAATGGCGCGCTGGTGCTGCAGCGCCTCTACGAGCACGTGGACGCAACAGCGGAGCAGCAGGCCGCGATCGGAGCCCGGGTCCAGGAATTCCTGGGTGACACCAAGGGTGCGCCGACCCGGATGCAGACCGTACGCCTCTTCTTCGATATCCTGCGGGCTTTGACGCCTGAGCAGAGGAAACACCTTCTGAACTCGATTCGTAAGGGAGAGTTGAGCCTAGAGTGAATGTTGGGGGTGTCTTCTGACCGCTCCTCAGGGGGGTCGCGGTCAGGAGCCCCCCGCCTTGCTTTTTGGCCGGGTACGCTCAAGGTCCGAAGACGCCCACGGCGCAGGGCGCGGGTCAGGTCAACCGCGATTCGGGCGGATTGGCGCACGGGCGGCACCGTCGCGCGGGAGATTCACAATGAAGTTCGGCATCGGGACCATCGCAGCCTTCGCCTTGAGCGGCCTTGCGCAGGCGCAGTTTCTCACACCGCCGCCCGCCAACCCGGGCGCGCTCGATCGCCCCGTGTATGTGCCTCCGCAGCCTCCGAAGGAACTGGTCCGCGATATCGCGGAACGCAACGCCGCCAAGGCCCGCCAGAAGGCGGCCGAGGAAGAGGCCCGGCGCCAGGCCCAGCAGTTGCCTCAGAATCTTCCGTACACGTCGCTCGTCACCCGCGACGATGCCGGCAAGGTCATCCGCCTGGCCGAAGACCCCGACCTTGTCGCGCTGCGCGGCAATCCGATGCTCTCCGAAGAGACCCGCGCGCTCGCGCTTGAGGTCGCCGCGGAGCGCCAGGCCCGGTACGACGATCTCGTCATCCGCAATCTCGAACTGCTCGAAGACCTCGACGGCGGGCTTCTCGATTCGCTCAATGTCTTTGATCGTGCCGCGCTCAACGACATCCGCCAGCGCCTCAAGATCTTCCAGGGCGAGGCGCGCCTTTCGACCGAACTTGAACGACGCGAAGTCATCACCCCCCTCCAGGCCCGCTTCAACATGCAGATGGTGGGGGAGTATGACCTCGCCGTGAAGGACGAAGAGCTCGGCGCCAAGCCGGCCACCGACGTGATGCTCCGCTACCTCATGCGCCAGGGGCTCCGTGAGGGGTTCCTTGCATATGACGCCCTCCTCCGCACCGTCGCGGCCAACGCTGACATCGCGCTTGCCGAGGCGGGCGTCGGGACGGCGCTCGCCGCAGACCTCGCGTCGGCCGGCCAGGATGCCGCGGCTGTCAAGAAGGTGCTCAGCGAACTCACCCTCGATCAGCGTCGCGCTGTGCTTGAAGTCGCGCGCGACATCCGCGCGGCTGAGCGGTAGTTCCGTCACGCGCCCCAGCATTTGGAAGTGTTCCGGGCTTGCCGGCGCGCCGCCTGGTGTGAAGGGCCGGCGCCGCAGCCGTGCGAGCCGCGTGCTTACGCCGCCCGACTCAATATCTCCCGTGCCCGTGTCCATGCACCGGCACCGGCACGAAGATCAGCACGCGGTCCGGATGGCGCGGCAGGGTGAAGTACCTCGGAAACACCACCGTCGGCGTCGGGTCGGGCCACTGGTCCAGCGCAGTAGCAAGCCGCGGCGAACGTGCCGAGACATCGCTGTCGTTGCGAGCGTACTCCGGGAACTCCCACGGCGCGTAGGTCTGCCTCAAGCGCGAGACCTCCGGCGTCGGCAGCACCGCCTCCCAGGCGCCCCCCTGGGCCCGCACCTGCGGCCCGGCGGGCACACCCCGTTCGGACGTTGGCGGTGTCGCGGCGCACCCCGAAAGGGCCAGTGGGCACACCAGCACCGTCAGCGCGAGGAGATGCCGCCCCGCTGACGCGGCGTTGTCAGGTCTGAGGTTTCGCATGACCCTTCAACGAGTGCAAGCCCCGTGCCGCAGGTCGCCGGAGGCCGCCGCGGGCCGCTGAAGGCCGGGTGCGGAACGCGCGTGTCGGGCGGGAATGGCTTGTTGACGGGCGGCAACACACGCGCCGCGCCGCCGCATCACGGGTCGGGGCAATGCCCCCGTAAAACCCCCGTGTCGGGAGGGCCGCGGACCAGTGGAATCACGGGTGTCCAGTCTTTCCCGGCCTAGGTTTGCCCCAGAATGTCTCCCGCCGGGCACCCGGCAAAGGAGCGCAAAAAGCGGACCTCCCGGGAACCGCCGGCCTTGACATGCGAATCGAACTGTGCGAAACTTCGTTGCCGCGGGAGCAATCCCGAGGCAGGCAGGCAGGAACCCGGTATCGTTCAGTGCGGCTTCGGCCCACGACATGCCCTCATTCGGCGACATCGCTCGCCACCCGTTGTTCCAACGGGTTCCCCCCGGCCGACATGTTGACTCCCTGGTTCGGGCCGCATCCCGGTGCTTTTGAGCACATGGCTTGGCGGGCCTTGAACGGGGCGGCGTCGTACGCGGCTGCTTCACTTCGGTTTTGTCCGCCGCGCGATCCGGGCAGGGGCTTCCATATCGTGTGCATTGCCGTGGGTTTCCGGCGTTCCGCCGCATCCCGGTATTCGGTGTCGTCCGCGTGGGCGACACACAACCCGATTCAATCCGCTCGCGTCGGGCGGACGTCCTTATTCAGGAGGTTATTCCTCATGACTCGTCGTAAGGGTTTCACCCTCATCGAACTGCTGGTGGTCATCGCGATTATCGCGCTGCTCATCGGCATCCTGCTGCCGGCCCTCGGAAAGGCGCGCCAGACGGCCCGCCAGATGAAGGACGCCAGCCAGATCCGCGGCATCCACCAGTCCATGGTCCAGTGGGCCAACCAGAACAAGGAGAAGTTCCCCCTGCCCAGCGAGCAGGACAAGGACGCCTACACCCTTGACGTCGGCCAGGTTGCCAACCCCAACAACGCCCTCTTCCTCGACTCCACCGGCAACATCTTCTCGCTGCTCATCTGGAACGGCTCCGTGCCCACCCAGCTCTGCGTCAGCCCCGCCGAGGCCGGCCCCATCGTCAACTTCGAGAACTACATGACCAGCGAGCCCGACACGGCGGTCAACCGCCCCCGCGCGCTCTGGGACCCCTCCTTCCGCGGCCACGCCGGCGACACCGCCCTCGGCACCCGCGAGCAGGTGGGCGAGGCTCACTTCTCCTACGCCCACGCCATTCCGTTCGGCGCCCGGCGCAACGAACTCTGGCGCGACTCCTCCAGCAGCAGCCACACCGCCCTCGGCAACCGTGGCCCCTCTTACGTCGCTCCGTCGAGCAATATCTCCGACGCGTGGGACCTCCTGCCTGACACTGCGGCGATCGGCCCGGGGTACGACACCCCCGTCGGCCTCAACAGCAACACGCTGCTCATCCACGGCAGCCGCGTGAAGTGGGAAGGCAACATCGCCTACAACGACAACCGCGTGATCTTCGAGACGCAGCCCAACCCCGATGACTTGCAGTTCTCGTTCACGGGCATCACCAACGCCCGCGACCGCTCGCGCGCCGACAACGTCTTCGCCAACGAGAATGACCGCACCCGCATTCCGATTCCGGCGAACTCAGAGAGCACCAACATCGGCAGCGCGACCAACAACAACCGCAACGCGCTGCTCCGTTCCTACGGGCGGCAGATCACCGGCACGGTGAGCGCTTCGGCCCGCTCCATCAACATCCGCCCCTTCTATGACTAAATAGAGACGCAGCGCTTGACCCGGGGGGCGCCCGCCGACGCGGCGTCCGTTTGACCGCGAAGGCATTGCACCCCAGGATCAATGACTCACGCAGGCCCGGCGGAGCAATCCGCCGGGCTTGTCGTTTGAGGAACTGATTGTCTTGACCAGGGAACCTTTGGACAAGTAGAATGTCCTACTTCCCATAGCCTTAGGAGACACCGATGAGTCGCCGAAAGTTGCGTCGCGATCGCTCCCCGCTAATGCTCGTGCTTGCTGCGATGAGCCCGCTTCCCGCAAGTGCAGACGTGATCTTCGTGAACGAAGACGCGGCGCCTGGAGGCGACGGCACATCTTGGCAAGCCGCATTCCAGACATTGGACGCCGCGCTTGCCGTGGCCAATGGCGCGACCACCCCAACTGAGATTTGGGTCGCTGAAGGGGTCTATGCGCCCATCATCACGCAATCTGCGCAGAAGACCTTCCGGGTGTCTCGTAGTCATGTTCATCTCTATGGAGGGTTCACCGGCGTTGAGACGACGGTGCAGGGCAGGGCGGGATCGCGTGAAAACACAGTATTGGACGGCCGTGACACTGATGGCACAGGACCGGACGAAGCATCCATTCATGTCGTCACAGTTGAGCCTGCAAGCGGAGGGCCGTCCCGTATCACGGACATCGTGTTCGATGGATTCCGCGTGATCGGAGGGCGAATCGACACGACTCCAACGGCCTCGTTGCTTGCGACCGGCGGGGGTGGCTTGCTGATGGCGGAAGTTGACACGGCGATTGTCTCGAACACACGCTTCGAGGACAACGGTCTCGCGGCGTATGACACCTCAAGTAACTGGGGATTGACTACGCACCTAGGCGGAGGCGCGGTTCTACTGTACAACTGCGCGACTCAAGCGCCGCACTCTGTCACTTTGAGTCGTGTTGCGTTCGAGTGGCTTGACACCGAGAAATGCGATGGGATCCCGCCGGTCAACCTCGACGAAGATCCTGCTTCAAACAGTTGCCATACGGCTGGCGGCGCTTTGGCAGTTCGCGACAACTTGCCACCGCTCCTGGGCAACGAATTGCTCGGGCAGATCGTCGTTGTCGATTGCTCATTCTGCGGCAACAAGTCCAATGCCGCGATTGGTCTATTCTCGAGCGGCACAACGGCGGTGGGAGGCGGTGCGATTGCCGTGTCTGGCACGCGCGGCAATAACTTGACCGTCACTGCCACCAATGTTGCGCATCCTACGAGGTTCGTGCGCAACCGCACGACTGAGGGCATCAATGCGTCGGCGGGGGGAGCAGTGTTTTTTGACTGTCTTGGCGACCTCGTCATAGAAAACGCCTATTTTCAGGACAATGTCGCACGTCATGGTGGTGCGCTCTTCTGCCTTCAGATACTGAATGCGATCGATGTTCGGACAAGCACATTCAAGTGGAACCGCAGCCACATTCGAGAGCAGGTGTCCGGCGAAGGGGGCGCCGTGTTCATATTGACGACGCCCTCGGGCGAGAGGCCGCCGTTGATTGATGCGTGCACGTTCGTGGAGAACGGTGCCGTACGAGACGAAGCGCTCGACGTGCTCCTTGCAGGGTCGCCAGTGATTCAAGGGGGCGCAATCGATACAACTCGAGGCGTGATAACGAACTGTCGCTTTGAGGGCAACCGGGCGGCCCGTTTGGGAGGGGCAATCAGTGGTTCTCCGGCCGTCATCAGTGCTTCGGAGTTTGTAGGTAACACGTCTCGGTCGTACGGGGGCGCGCTATTCCTGGGAAATGAGCAAAGCGCGGGGCCAATGATTACTCGATGCGTGTTTCGGGAGAATTCTGCGCAAGCGGGCGGGGCGATTGGTCTTGAGGGGGGCGGCACAACGCATATCATGAACTCTCGATTTTATGACAATGTGGCAAAGCCCTGGCGGCTCGGTGGCGGTGGCGGTGGCGGTGGCGGCGGCGGCGGTCTCTTGGGCGGCGACCCTTGTGTGATGGACACTCCAGATGATACGGTTGGCACCGGCGGCGGAACTGTTGTGAATCCAGCTGTTCGGGGCGGAGCGATCCTGGCCCTCGGAGACAACGGCGGCAATCTTAGGGTGTTTGGTTCTGTGTTCCGCGGGAACATCTGCCAAAGCTACCACGAGGACTATCTTGATTGTGCGTCTCTCGAAATTGGGGAAGCGTCCTGCGATTCATCGACCCATCCGAATCATCCCGAGTTGCAGGGTGCTGTGTTCTTTTTCGATTACTTGGCGACCCTCCCGGAAAACGCACCCCGGATTGAGAATTGCACAATCGCAGGCAACAAGATTCTTGATCATCGCGAGCCAGCGCTGTGTCAGTCAAGGTATCCGGTGTGCGGTACTTGGTTCGGGTGCGAGCCAGCGGCCAACTGCTCGGGTGTAATACTTCGCAACTGCATTCTATGGGACAACAGTGTGGGAAACACAAACATGGTTGCAGCGCTTCCAGGGCTGTCGTCAGATGTTGCGTTCAGCCTGATTCAGCACGCCGCCTGTGTTCCTCCCGGCAGTCAGAACTGTGTGTACCCGCCTCAGGATTACCCGTGGAACGCTTGTGGATGCGTATTAGTGCCGGGCATCACATGTGGGTGCAATATTGATGTGACCCCGGAGTTTTGGGGCACGTACGATCTTCGGTTGCGCGCTCAGTCACCCGCGATCGATGCGGGCGCGTCGAGCGAAGTCGCTGCCCGTGACGTGCTCGATGAAGATGGTGACATGTGCCCGGATGAGATGCCTCCGTACGACATCGAAGGTGTTGGGTTCAGTCGGTTCCTTGACCACCCTTCTGCCAACAGCGGGATCGCGGGAGGACCGGTTGACTGCGACCCGCAACAGGATCAAGCGAACGTGGTCGATCTTGGTGCATTTGAGTTCCGTTGCTATGCAGACCTGACAGGTTCTTCGGATCCCAACGATCCATCATACGGCTTTCCGGATGGCGATGTGGATATTGATGATTTCTTCTACTTCTTAGATCGGTTTGTGGGAGGCGACGTGAGCGATGCTGACCTTACCGGCTCGTCGGATCCGAACGATCCCACCTATGGGATTCCAGACGGCATTTTGGACACTAGCGACTTTTTCTTCTATCTCGACAGGTTTGCCGATTGCCAGCCATCTTCGTGATTCGGGGCGAGGTGGGTCCGCCGCGCAGGCCCGCACGCCGCATGACACGACCCGGGCGCCCCGATCCCGAACTCTGATGGACCCAGGCCCGGCGGAGCAATCCGCCGGGCTTGTCGTTTGAGGAATTATTTGCCGGGTGCCCGCAGTCCGCGTGCTCTGACGCGCGACTGCGGCGTCCCGTTCCTTCGGTCGCGGATTGACCGCGCCCGCTCGCGTTCCGGGAGGAGGGAGGAAGACCGCAGTCTCGCCGCCGGGCCGGCGGACTGCGGGCACCCGGCCGAAGCTGGACGCGCTGAAGATGGACCCGCTGGTGGTTGGCCGTGGTCGCTCCCTTGTCGGGGTAGTGAGTGACAGCGTCACTCCCTTGTCGGGGTGCCCGCAGTCCGCGTGCTCTGACGCGCGACTGCGGCGTTCCGTTCCTTCGATCTCTTGTTGGACGCGCCTGTTCGAGGTCCGGCAGGAAAGGGGAAGACCGCAGTCTCGCCGCCGGGCCGGCGGACTGCGGGCACCCGAGCGGAGGGGAAGTCGGCGACGCACGGGCACCCGGGCGGAGGGACATCGGCCGCGCGAAGGGAGATCGCCAGACCGCCGAAGCGCGGTACGCAAAGCGCGGTGGTCGGGTGTGGTCTCCCGCCGAGCGGTACACTCGCGCGTGTGGCTCGAATCGGTGTCAGAATGCGTCGCTTCGAGGAGCCGAACCACGCGCGCTTCCTGACGTTCTCCTGCTCCGGACGGCTTCCGCTGCTCGCTGACCGGCTCGCCAAGGACTGCCTTGTGTCCGAGTTGGCCGCGGCGCGGGCGCGGTTCAGGTGTCACCTGTACGGCTGGGTCGCGATGCCGGAGCATGTGCATCTTCTCGTATGGCCGTGCCTGCCGCATCACCCGGTGCCGGAAGTCCTGCATGCGATCAAGCGGCGCGTCGCCCAGAAGGTGTGTGAGGAATGGAAGCGGAACGAAGATCGGCGACTTGAGACGATTGCGACGGAGACTGGTCATCGCTTCTGGCAGCGGGGAGGCGGCTATGACCGAAACATCTTCAGCGACCAGGAGTTCGCCGAGAAGCTGAACTACATGCACCGAAACCCGGTGGAGCGAGGGCTCGCCGATCGCCCGGAGGACTGGGAGTGGTCTTCAGCGCGCTGGTACGCGAAGTTGCCGAGCGTGCTGGAGTTGGACCCGCTGCCGCCTCGAAGACCCCAGTTGCCGGCGGACGCAGAGGCGGGCGAAAGCGGTGGTCGTTTGTGAAATCGGGTGATCCGGGCCCTCATTCGGCGCGTCTCATCTCTCGGGTGCCCGCAGTCCGCGTGCTCTGACGCGCGACTGCGGCGTTCCGTTCCTTCGGTCGCGGATTGACCGCGCCCGCTCGCGTTCCGGGAGGAGGGAGGAAGACCGCAGTCTCGCCGCCGGGCCGGCGGACTGCGGGCACCCGAGCGGAAGGAGACTGGTGGGTCGCGGGCGTTGGCGGTCCGTCTCAGTCCATCAGGCCTTGGGCCGCGGCGCGGTAGCGTTCCAGCGTGCCGCGCACGACCTCATCGGGGAGATCGGGCCCCGGGGGCGTCTTGTTCCACACGCCGCGCCGGACCAGGTCTTCCAGGAACTCCCGCACGAACTGCTTGTCAAAGCTGCGCTGGGCGCGCCCGGGGGCGTAGTCCGCCGCGGGCCAGAACCGCGAGCTGTCCGGGGTGAGGGCCTCATCGATGAGAATGGGGTCGGATCCTCCCTCGGGAATGCCGAACTCAAACTTCGTGTCGGCGATGATGATGCCGCGGGCGAGCGCGTGGGCCGCGGCGGCGCGATAGATCGCGAGCGAGACCTCGCGGAGCCGGCGCATCAAGGGTTCTCCCACGCGAGCGCTTGCCTGCTCAAACGAGACATTCTCGTCGTGCGTGCCGACCTCCTCCTTGGTCGCGGGCGTGAAGATCGGCTCGGGCAGGCGGTCGCACTGGCGCAGGCCGGCGGGCAGGCGCACGCCGCACACCGCGCCCGTCGCCTGGTACTCCTTCCACCCGGATCCCTCCAGATACCCCCGGACGACGCACTCGATGGGCACGACGCGGCACCGGCGCGCGAGCATCACGCGCCCCCGCAGCGTTGCATTTGCCTCGGGGGGAACCCCCGGGATGTCCGCGGCGTCGTCGCTGAGCAGGTGGGTGCCGGAGAGGCCCTTGGCTTCGATCCAGCGCAGCCAGAAACACGCGAGCCGCGTCAGGATCTCGCCCTTGCCGGGGATCGGCGTGGGCATGACGACATCGAAGGCGCTGATGCGGTCGCTGGCGACGATGAGGAGGCACCCGTCGGGCAGGTCGTAGATGTCGCGGACCTTGCCCTCGCGCCGGGGAAAGGGAAGGGCGCTCCGCAAGAGCGGAGCGCGGGTTCCCAAGTCAGCCTCTGATGGGCGCGTGGTCATGGTGCCATCGTAGAGTCTCGGGTCCTGCGTGCCCGATCGCCGGGCCTGCGCGGCCCGCGTCCGCCAGTCACGCGCGCTCCCTGCACAGACCCCCCCTTGCGCCATATGCTCCCTCCACTTCCGGGAGCGCGGCACGGTTCATGCTGGTCTTCGAACTCTCAACCCAGGCCGAAGCCGCTCGCGGGAGGAACCCGGCGCAGCAGTACATCTTCGGACCCGATGAAACCCCCTTCGTGGCGGAGTTCCGCACCGAGCCGGGACGACTCATCGCGGAGTCATCCAACACCGACGCCGCGGGCCTGAGCGTGCAGATTGACCTGGACGCGATCGCCGCGATGTGCGGCGAGGGCGGGACGAGCCTCGGAAAGGTCACGCTGACCACCTGCCTTCTCCCCCACAGGACGGAGCCGTATTCGCTGGCGCTCGAACTGGCCCGCAAGCGCACCATGCAAGTGATGACCAAGCTGGAGGAGTGGGGGCTGTTCGACCTCGCACCCGAAGATTCGAGCGCTCAGAAGTTCGAGGGCGCGCGCCAGGCATTTACCCGGGCGCTGGTTGCGCAGCGCCGTGGGGCGGTGCACTCGGGCGAGGCCCCCGATGAACCGGAAACACTCGCGTGGCAGGCGCTGCTCCGGGCATTCGACGCGGGCGAGCACCTCGCGCTGCTCCATGCCCGGCGCCAGTGGCCGTCACGCATGAACGGAGAGACGTACGGGCGCGCCTGCGCCCACTACGAGCGCGTGCAGGGCGAGCGCCCCCCCGAAGGGGCCCCGGTGCTTGTGCCGGGCACCACCGGGGTCATGCTCCCGGGCAAACCACTCATCGGTTGCGCGGTGGGGCCGGCGGTGTTCTCCGAGGCGCTCGGGCGCGTCGTCGCGGGCGCGTGCGACTTCATCACCATGCCGATGCGATGGAGCGATCTCGAACCGACCGAGGGCAAGTATTCCTTCGCGGGCACGGACCGCTGGATCGAGTGGGCGGTGCGCACCGCGAAGATGCCCGTCGCGGCGGGGCCGATCATCGACTTTCGCCCGCCGTGCGTTCCGGAATGGCTGTATATCTGGGAGAATGACTACGAGACGCTTCGAGAGCTCGCTCTTGAGCACGTCAAGCAGGTGGTGACGCGCTACCGGCGCACGGTGCGTCGCTGGACCGTGGTCTCGGGGCTGCACGTCAACTCGCACTTTTCCATGGGCTTTGAGCAGATCATGGACCTGACGCGCCATTGCGTGCTCCTGGTCCGCAAGTTGCACCCGCAGGCCAATGTCGTTGTGGAGCTCACCCAGCCGTGGGGCGAGTATTACGCCACGAGCCGGCGGAGCGTCCCCGGCACGCTCTACGCCGACCTCGTCAACCAGGCCGCCATCCCGGTGGATGCCTTTGGCGTGCGCGTGCAGACGGGGCAGCCCCGCCCCGGGCAGGCGGTCCGCGACCTCATGACCGTTTCGGCCCTCATGGACCGTCTTGCCGAACTCGAACGCCCGCTGCTCGTGACCGCCCTGGGCGCGCCGAGCGCGCCCGTCGCCGCGCCGGCGGGCGACGGCGCGAAGCCCGGGGAGCCGCGCACGGGGGCGGACGGGCGACTCGAACCCGGCCGCTGGCGGGCTCCCTGGACCGATGCTCTCCAGGCCGACTGGCTCGCCCACGCGGTCGCCGTGCTCGCCGCCAAGCCCTACGTGCACAGCATCTGCTGGCAGGACCTGTACGACACCCCCGCCTCGCCCGAGATGGTGGGTGGCGGACTCGTGACGCAGGGCGGGGCGGCGAAATCGTCGATGATGAAACTCGCTGACGTCCGCCGCGCGGTGCGAGAAGGCACGTTCCCGCTCGGCGAGATCAGCCCGGCGTGAAGCGCGGCGACGCGACGGGCAAGGTCATCGCGAGCGAGCGGCCTGGCGGGTCATTCGCCGGACGAATCCGCGTGCGGCGAAGCCGGCGCGCCGAGATATGCCAGACTCCGCTCCATCACCCGGCGCACCACGGGGCCCGCGGTGTACGAGCCGTAGTGCGTGCGGGCGCGGATGCGTTCCGGGCCCGGGTCGTCGATGATCGCCAGGACCACGATGCGCGGAGCCTCGGTGGGGCCGGCCGCGATGAAGCTCGAGTTGTATTGGTCGGGCGCGTAGCCGTTGCTCCACGTCGGACGTCGGAAGCCCGCGGGCGGCGCGCCGAGCGCGATGTTCGCCGTGCCCGACTTGCCGAACATCGTGTATTTCCACTCGTGCTTGGGTTCGCCCCGGTGGTCCATCCGGCGTTCCATGTTCTCCGCGACGCTCCCCATGATCCGGCGCGCTTCGGTGGCGACCGAGGCGGGCAGCACGCGGCGCGTCACGCGGCTCTCGGGGGCGTCGGGGTCGAGCGCGGTCAGGCGGAGCTCTGGAAGGGTGCCCGCCAGTTCTCCGGTGCGGGCGAACGCCGAGAACGCCCGGACCATCTGCACCGGCGTCACCGCCACCTCGTACCCGAAGCAGACCGAGGTCTGGGTGTACTTGCTCCATCCCTTGGCGCTGGTGACGATGCCCGAGGCTTCCCCCGGCAGCCCGATGCCGGTGGGGCGCCCGAACCCGAAGCGCGTGACCGCCTCGCGAAGTTCCTCAAACGACAGCCGCTCGCCCGCCTTCACCATGCCGATATTCGACGAGTAGATGAGCACCTCGGCCCACGTGCAGCTGCCCCGCTTCACGACGTCCGCCACCGGGCGGCCGTAACCGGTGCGCCAGCGCCCGCCCTCGGTGTCAAAGACCTCGTCTACCCGCGCGCGCCCGAGCGACGTGATCACGCCCCACACAAATGATTTGAACGTCGAGCCCGGCTCGTACACGTCCTCCACGCACCGGTTCCTGGGCAGCGCGCCGGGCGCGGGGTGGGGCACCACGTCGTAGCGCGGCATCGAGCGCGGGTCGGGCTCACGGCTCGATCCGCGCGGCCCGCTCGCGTCCTCCCACGGGAAGGGCGCTGCGCCCGTCACCGGGCGCGTCAGGTCCGCCATGGCGAGCACTTCTCCCGTGTGCGGGTCGAGGACGATGATGCGTCCGCCCGCCGCGTCGCACTCCTCCATCGCGTGCTCAAGCTCCTCGGCGGCGATGCGCTGAATCTCGAGGTCGATCGAGAGGCGCGTGCTGTCACCGGGCGAGCCCGGGTGCCAGTCCTCCGGGCTGACCCACAGGGGCCTGCCCCGGGCGTCGCGCACGTAGCGGATGGTCCCGCTGGTCTCCCGCAGCCGGGGGTCGAGCGAGAGCTCGGCCCCGAGCAGGCCGGTGTTCTCAAACCCGACCTTGCCCACGATCGCCGAAGCGTGCGGGCCGGCGACGTACTCGCGCACCGGGCGCTGTTCGAGGTGAACCCCGGGTATGTCGATGCTGCGGATCTTCGACGCGGACTCATCGCTCAGCACCGAGCCGACGGCGAGGTAGCGCACCAGGCCGGGTGCGTCTTCTCCCTGCTCATGCATGCGGGCGCGGCGCTCGTTCTCGGCCAGCCGTTCGAAGAGCCGTTCCGCAAGGGCGTCCGCCTCGGTGCCCGTGGCCTCGCTCACGCGGAGAATGGCCTCGTCGCTCGCGTCGGGCGGCAGGGCCGCGAACTCGACAGGGTCGATGAAGGCCCGGTATCCGAAGCGGGTCGTCGAAAGCAACCGCCCGCGCCGGTCCAGCAGTTCACCCCGCAAGGCCGGAACGCTCGCCTCGGCCATCCGGTCGCTCATGTGACCGCGCAGAGCGTCGCCGGGCTTGAGCTGAAGCGCCGCGACCCGCCCGACGAGCGCGAGCATCGCCGCGGAGAGAACCACCACCGCCGCGACGACGGCGCGGTTCACGCGCTGCTCGGGGTTCGCCGGGGTCCCGGGTGACGTGCGGCGCCGGCCCGGCGGGCGCTCTGGCATGACCTACTCCCTGTTGGACTGGACCAGGCCGAAGCGGTCTTGGCCGGTGCGTGCCACCGGGCGCATCGAACCGGCCTCGTCCATCATCGAAGCCAGTGATTCGGGCCGGATGGTTCGAGCGATCTCGGCCCGCAGGCGACCCACGCGCTCGTCAATCGCCCGCACGCGCAGGCGGGCCTCGGCGAGTTCACGTGCCGCCTGCACCTGCGCCTGACGCACCGCGAGCAGCGCGGCCGCGGTCGCACCCACGCCCAAGATGAGTCCCAGCATCTTCGCGAGCACGGGCGCCTCCGGTCACTTCTTGGGAGGGAGCGTGATCACCATGCCCAGGTAGATGGTGTCCTCGTCTTCGATGTCGGGGTTGAGTTCGAGAATCTCTTCGACGCGCTTGGCAGACCCCAGTTCGCGCTTCGCGATCACTCCCAGCGTGTCGCCCTTCTGCACGGTGTACGTGCGCGGCTTGCCGGGATCGGCGGGGGGGGAGGCCGGCGGGGTGCCGGGCCCGGTCTCCGGCGCGGTCGGCGCGCTGCCGCGACGCGACACGCCGTCGAGCACCGCGGGGATCGTCAGCTTCGCGCCCTCCCGGATCGCGCCTTCCTTGCCCACCTTGCCCGGGTTTGCCGCCGCGAGCTTGGGCCACATCGACCCCTTGCCGTAGTACTTCTTGGCGATGTCGTAGAGCGAGTCCTTGGCGGTCACCACGTGCGTGATCGGCGCGTCCGAGGGGGCCGGGCTCGCCGGCGGCGCCGGGGTGGGTGTGACCGGCGGGGTTCCCGTGCCGTTCGGTGAGGACGGCGCCGGTCCCGGGCCCGTCGGGGCCGGGGTTCGGGTGTCGTCCACGGGCGTGAACCGGGGGTCGCTCCAGAGTGGGTCCGGGTTGCGGGGCAGGTCGCCCGAACCACGCGGTGGGGGCGCGCCCTCGCCCGGCCACGGCGAACCGCTTTCGCCCCGGTCAGGTGCCGAGAGATCTGACCCCTGCTCGCCGGCGCGCCGCTGACCGAGGATGACGGGCGGAGGCGTCTCGCGCGAGTACGAGGGCGCCCGTTCCGGCAGGCCGGTGAGGTCATTGACCGCGACGAGCGGCTCGATGGGCATGGAACTTGACCTGGCCTGGTCCAGCCCCGATACGTCGGCGATCGCGGCGCGATTCGCGCCCGAGAAGTGGTCAGTGATGAGCACGCCCACCACGAGGATGAGGGTGAACCCGATGATGAGCGCGAACTTTGTTTCTCTGGTCACGGCTGGCGTCCCTGCCTGCGAGTGAATGAGCGGAGTATGCACGCCGCCCGGGTCAGAATCAAGCCTTGATCACGAGCGGCGCGGAATGTCTCCAAGGCGAACGGCACGAAGTTTCGCCGACCGCGCGCGCGGGTTGCGGCGTCGCTCGTCTTCTCCCGCTTCGACCAGGCGCGCGCCGGCGGCTTCGGCCAGGCCCCGCCGCACGAGTTCGCCCAGGGCGGTCTTCACGGGTCGGTCTTCCAGCGAGTGAAACGAGATGATGCCCACGCGCGCCCCCGGCGCCAGCCATCCCCCTCCCGACGCGCCGCGCGCCACCGACGAGAGCAGGGCGTCCAGCACCCCGAGTTCGTCGTTGACCGCGATGCGAAGCGCCTGGAACACCCGCGTCGCCGGGTCGATCCCGGCGGGCGAGCGCGGCACGATCGCGCGGATGAGTTCGGCCAGCCTGACGGTCGTGAGTATCGGCGACTCGCTCCGCGCGCCCACAATCTTTCGCGCGACCTGCGAAGCCCTCGGTTCCTCACCGAAATCGCGGAAGATCGACGCAAGTTCGCGCTCGGGGAGGGTGTTGACGAGATCCGCCGCGGAGGTCGAAAGCCCCGGGTCCAGGCGCATGTCCAGGGGCCCGTCGCGCATGAACGAGAACCCTCGCTCACCCTCATCCATCTGGGCCGAACAAAACCCGAGATCGGCGAGCACCATGTCCGCCTTGAGCCCAAGGGCATCGACCAGACGTTCGGCCTCGGCGAAGTTCCCCCGGCGGGCGACGACCGTACATCCGGGCGCCGCCTCGCGCACCCGGGCCTCGGCGCGCGCGAGCATCGTCGGGTCGGCATCAATGAGCACGACCTGCCCCGCGCCCATGCGCGACGCGATCTCCGCGGCATGTCCGCCGAGACCCGCTGTGCAGTCCACATATGTACTGTCGGCGCACGGCGCGAGCGCCGCGACGACCTCGCCGAGCAGCACCGGCACATGGGATCGGTCGCTCACGCTTCGAGCGTACACCGATGCGCGGGCTCACGTCCGGGTGCGGACGCTCCCGCCTACGTTCGATCATGCCAAGCACCCTCGCGGCTTCGACGATGGAGGTCGTGGGTTACAGCGCCGTCTGCCTCACGACCGCGGCGTTTCTTCCGCAGGCCGTCCGCACCGTGCGGTCAGGCTCGACCCGGGACCTCTCCTTTCCCACGTTTTCGATGCTCAGCGCCGGCACGCTGCTGTGGCTCATCTATGGCATCATGCGCCGCGATGGAGCAGTCATCATCGCCAACGCGATCACCTTTCCGCTGCTCACCACGATCTGGGCGCTCATCGCCCGCGACCGTTGGAGGGCTCGTTCATGCCAGGGCTGAGAGTTCCGCGCCGCGGTCGCGTGCGGCGAGCATGGCCTCTTCGACGAGTTTCCAGAAACCCTGACGCTCAAGCACGCCGATGGCCGCCGCGGTTGTGCCGCCCTTGCTGGTGACCCCGGCGCGGAGCGCCTGGGGCGGATCGGCGGCACGGGCGAGCAGCGTCGCCCCGCCGAGCAGCGTCTGACGCACCGCCCGCGCGGCGGTCGCCTGGTCGAGGCCCATGCGCACGCCGGCGCCTGTCATCGCCTCCGCCAAGGCGTACAAGTACGCCGGGCCGGACCCCGCCAGCGCCGTAAAGGCGTCCATCATCTCTTCGCGGGTCTCGAACACCTCGCCGACGGCCCCGAAGATCCGTCGCGCGCAGTCCCCATCGGCGTTCGACGCTCCCAGGCCGAGCGACAGCGCAGTCACTCCCAGCCCCACCGAGGCGGGGGTGTTGGGCATCAGGCGCACCACTCGGCACGGTCCGAGGCTTTCGACAATCCTCGCGCTTGTCACTCCGGCGAGAATCGACATCACCACGCGCTCCCGACCGTCAAGGGTGAGCCAGGGGCGAACCTCCGAAGTCACGGCCCCGAGCGATTGAGGCTTGACGGCCAGCAACACCTGCCCCGAGCCGGGCAGGTCCTCTTCCTCATCCAGGATGTCGAGCGCTGCCCCCGCACCGGGCACGGCGCGCCGAAAGACCGCGCGCCGGCCCTGGTCGGGCTCCGCGATCACGACACGCCCAGGGTCCAGAACACCGGCTCGGCAGGCCCCTTCGATGATCGCCCGGGCCATCGTGCCGCCCCCGATCACGGCAAGAAACGGAATGCTCATCCCCGAGGGTATCGGTCCTTGGCCCGGGCGCCGTTCGGGCCCCCGCCGGCCTAGGGTTCTCCGCTGCGTCCTCGATGCGGCGGGAGCGCCCATGTCGAGCTTCTTCCAACTGGAGTTCGAGAAACCCCTGGTTGAGATCGACCGCGAACTTGACGAGCTCCGGGCCCGTCTCGCGCAGGCCTCGCGGGGCACCGGCGGCGGGGCCTCCCCCGTGCCCGCGTTCGAGGGCACGGGCGAAACGGCGACGCTCGAACGCCAGGTGCTGGAACTGACCCAGAAGCGTCAGCAGACCCTTGTGGACCTTTACCGCGAGCTCGACCCGTGGCAGACCGTGCGCGTCGCGCGCCACCCGGGGCGACCCCAGACCCGCGACTACGTGAACGCGATCTGCCGCGACTTCTGCGAACTGCACGGCGACCGGCGCTTCGGCGACGACCCGGCGATCGTCACCGGGTTCGCGCGTGTCGGTGCGTTCAAGGTGCTGATCGTCGGGCACCAGAAGGGCAAGGAGACATCGGAGAAGCTCGCGTGCCACTTCGGGTGCGCTCACCCCGAGGGCTATCGCAAGGCCCTGGCCAAGATGCAACTGGCGGAGAAGTTCCGCCTGCCCATCGTCACCTTCGTCGATACGCCGGGCGCCTACCCGGGGCTCGGCGCCGAGCAGCGTGGCCAGGCCGAAGCCATCGCCGTGAACCTCCGCGAGATGAGCCGCCTCCGCACCCCGATTGTCACCATCGTCATCGGCGAGGGGGGCTCGGGCGGTGCGCTCGGCATCGGCGTTGCCGACCGTGTCGCCATGCTCCGTTACTCCTGGTATTCGGTCATCAGCCCCGAAGGATGCGCGGCAATTCTGTGGAAGCAGGCCAACGAGCAGACCAACCGGGCCGCCGCGCACGCGCTCAAGCTCACCGCCCGGGACAACCTCGCCCTGGGCATCATCGATCACGTCATCGAAGAGCCGGTGGGCGGTGCGCACCGCGACCCCGCGGCGACGGCCAAGGCTGTTGAATCGTGGGTCGTGGACCAGCTCTTCGAGCTGCGTCAGCTCGATCCGGAGACGCTGGTGCGCAATCGGTACGACCGCTTCCGGCGCCTCGGCGGAATGATCGAGGACGCGGCGCAGCACGCCTGAGGTCACGCGCCGGCCAGTGCCGGCCCGTGCCGGGTGACGCGATACAGAAGCCCGCGCCTCACGCCCCCGCAGGTTCCTCCGCGTCGCCTTCGCCGCCCTTCATCACCTCGCGCATCACCACGGTCGCGAACGCGCCCCGCGGCAGCCCGAACGCGCAGCGCACGTACGAACCGAACTCGTCGACGCCCCCCTCGACCTCGGGATCGATCAGCGGCACGCGCAGCGGCCGACGCGCCCCGGCGCACGAAACCCCTTCCCGCGCGTCAAACGCCGCGAGGTCCGGGGGCGCAAAGCCCGCGTCGGCCAGGGCGGCCCGTTCGATCTCCCCCGGCACACCCGCGGCCTCCTTCATCCCCGCGCCCCACATTGGCCCCGAAGGGCTGATCTCGAGCGCGCGGAGCCTCTCCGCGGTGGAAGGGTCGGCGAACACCTGCTCGTCCACATCGAAGCACGCGAGGTTCTCGTGCTTCTGCGCCACGTCGCCCGCGAGCAGCGTGTCGAAGGCCTTCAACTCAAGGCGCCGGTCGAGCACGGTGTTGAAGATCGCCGACTGGAACGCCGTGAGGTAGTACTCCGCGACCGTGCGCCCCATCGCCCGCTGCGCCCGCTCGGCGCCCGCGCCCCGCATGAGGGCGTGCAGCACGTTGCGCTCCGTCTTGAGCTGGCGCGGCATGCTGGCGAAGGCCTCGGCCCATTCACCCCGGGCGTACGCCTCGCGCGCCGGCCGCTGGTCATCCGGGTGCGCCTCGTCGGGTCCGAGCAGCAGGTCGAGAACCGCCTGCGCATCGCTCCGCAGGATCGCTCTCCCGATGAGGTGGTTGTTCTCCAGGAACCCGAAGCGCTGCTCTCCCACGCGGTTCGGGACCCCCGTCCGGCACAGCCGCGTGAGCACCGGCAGCGCCCGGGTCACGTGCGTAGGGGGCACGCCGCGCACCTTGATTGAAAACCGATTGCCCTTGAGGTGCCCCACCCGAAGCTTGTTCGCGTGCCGGTCCATCCAGAGCACGCCGATGCGCCGATCCTCGATCTCCGGGTAGTCTTCCTCGCGCTTGCCCGGCAGATGCACGCTCATGACCTGGCGGGTCACCGCGTGCTTGTCCTTCAGCCCGGCGTAGCCGACCGCCGTCCGCGCGACCTTGAAGTGCCGGGCCAGCAGGTCCACGAGCTCCAGCGTCGTCATCGCCCGTTTCTCGATGAAGAGGTACAGGTGCTCACCTTCGCCGGTGGGCGCATACAGCGGCTCTTCCTCGACCAGGAAGTCCGTCGGGCGCTCCTTGATGTGCCCGCCCACCCCGGGCACGTCGGCGGTCAGATACACCCGCGGCACCACGTGCGTCGACGCGTCCGACGCACGCACCCGTGCTCGCGCGGCTTCATCCATTGGGCGGCTCTCCGTCTATCCCTGATCGTTCTGGGCCGCCTCGATCACGCTCTCATCCACCAGGATCGGCACGTCCGCTCCCACCCCGATCGCGATCGCGTCGCTCGGGCGGCTGTCGATCTTCACGACCTCGCCTCCCTCCTTGCGGACATCCAGGGTGGCAAAGAACGTGTGGTCCTCCAGCCGGGTGATGCTGATCGACTCCAGCACCCCCCCCAAAGAGCGGATCACGCTGGCCAGCAGATCGTGCGTCTGCGGCCGCTTGACCGAAAGCCCCTTCAGCCGGCGCTCGATCGCCTGGGCCTCGGGCAGGCCGATCACAATCGGAAAACTCCGCGCACCGGGCGTCTCGCCGTCGGCGGTGACCTCGCGCAGTTCGATCAACTGGTAATCCGTGAGTTCACGGATCAGGATGCGTGCCAGCTCCATCCGCACCGCCATGATTCGTACCCTCGTCGAGGTTCCCACAGCACCCGAGTGAGCGTAGCCGGAAGGCCGCCCGCCGGCGCGGCCGGTGAGCCCCGCGCGACGCACGCCCGGGCCCAAGTCAGCGTTCCACCTGCGCCGATGGGCCACCCTACCATCGCAGCGTGCCTCACCCCGCCACCCAACCCCACGACATGCGGGCCCGCGTCGAGCGCGTGCTCGAACTCATACGCCCGGCGGTCCAGGCTGACGGGGGCGATATCGAGTTCGTCGACCTGCTTCCGGATGGAACAGTCCAGATTCGCTTCCACGGCGCGTGCGTCGGCTGCCCATCGAGCACCATGACCCTCCGTGCCGGCATCGAGCGGAACCTGAAGAACCACGTTCCGGGGGTGGTCCGCCTTGAATCGGTGGATTGACGGGCGCTCCCGACCCGTCGCGGGGCATCCGGGCGAGGGGTCGCGCAGACGCCTTGCGCCTTGACTGGCGGCACGCCGACCGAAGCCGCCGAGATGCCGAGCGGGGCACAAAGTTGTCGGAAATCCTTTGGCCCGTAAGGGATGGGACATTACCATGTCTCCCGGTGGGTCCGACGTACTCAGCCGTTCCAGGACGGGAGGCGGTGGCATGCTTGTCATTACCAGGCGAGAGGGTGAAGAAGTCGTCATCGGCGATCCGCGCAAACCGATCGGGGTTGTGCGCATCGCCTCTGTCCGGGGCGAACGCGTGCGCGTCGCCTTCGACTTCCCGCGCGATGTTGAGATTCATCGGCGCGAGGTTGCGGACCAGATCGTGACGACCCCGGCAGATGTGGTCGGGCGCATCAACCCCGCTGAGACCGCCTGACGCCGGTGCTCTGGGCGCGTGTCGCGCAGTACGGGTCACCGCGTCGTTGAGTTGCCCGCCCACGCGTGGCCGAGCGCTCCGGTTGCCGCACCTTCCCGAGCCGCCACGTACAGGTACTCCGTGTTCCGCAGGTGGCTCACCTGGCCCACTTTCTCGCCCCTCGGGCTGTAAATGCCGATCTGGGCGCCGACGTAGCGCTTGAAGTCGTGCTCCAGGGTCGTCACCTGGGCGGCGCCATCCCACAGCGAGGCGAGCATCGCCTCCATGTCGTCGCGCCCGATGAACCCCTCATTGCTGAATGAAACGACCAGCACGGGCGCGCGCACTGCCCGCAGCACGTCGCGCAGTGCTGCTGCGCAGCGCGGGCGCGAGTTGAAGACGCTCTGGCGCGTTCGCACGTCCACCCGCTTGCACGCCACGCCGTAGACCGACGGCTTGTCCCAGCGCACCAGCGACTCCCAGATGTGGTAGTTCCCGAGGTAGGAGTGCTGGTTGTACGGAGGGTCGATGTACGCGACATCCGCCTCCAGCGTCTGGGCGGCCTCCATCGCGTCCAGGCAGGTGGCACGCCCCTTGCCGCCCGCCGCCCGGGCGAGCACGCGCGGCACGCGCAGTTCCAGGTCGTTGTGCGCTCTCGGAGCCCATTCCTTCAAATAGGCCATCTGCAGGCCGGTCGTCGAATCCACGCGGTCTGCCGCCTCCATCAGCGCACCGAGCATGACGGATTCCAGCCCCGGTTCCAGGGCGAGGCGCGCGATCTCCTCGCGCACCGCGTCGATCCGGGCGCCATTGCGAGGGTGAAAGAACCGCGATCTCCGGCAGAATGTCTCGGTGAAATACCCCGGTGCGTTCCACCCGCCCGCAAGCCTCCGGTTGAACTCCGTCACGAGGGCCTCGGCAGGCTCACGCACGTCTTCGGCGTCGGCCTCGACGTAGCACCGGGCCAGGGCGTGCGCATAGGCATTGTGGTCGTTGGCGAGCACCCGGAAGCCCGCACTCTTGAGGGCGTGTCCCACGCGCGACGTGCCCGAAAACAGGTCGAGGACCGTCCGGGCCCCGGCAACCCCGCGGACGGCATCAAGTATGCCGGGAATCAGCGTTCGCTTGGAGCCGATGTACTTGATCACGCGGGGCTCCCCGAACGACCGGGCTCGGTCACGCCCTCGGCGGCTTGGCCCCGAACTCCTCATCGCCCAGCAGCTTGAGTTCATCGCGGAGGATCGCCGCGAGCTCGTAGTTCTCCCGGCTGAGCGCATCCTCCAGGCGCTGGCGGAGCTCGGTCTTCTGGCTCACGGGGAGCTTGGGGACGAGTTGCCCGCGCATGGTCCGCAGCATCTGCACCTCGCCCGACTGTTCAAAGGCGTCGAGCTCGCCTTTCTCGGCGAAGTGCAGGCGAAGCGCTTCAAGGGCTTCATCAATGGCGAGCAGCGCCGCCTTGGGCTCCTCGGCCTTGAGCGCTTGCCCCGCCGCGGCCCGGGCCCGGATCATCATGATGAACGGGCGGAAGGGCTCCAGTTCCTCTCGGTCCTTCTCGTTCGCCGCGTGCTTGGCGCAGAAGTCAACCATCCGCAGGTTCCGCGTCGTGTCGCGGATCACGCCTTCGAACTCGTCGATCGCGAGCAGCGCCATGTAGCGGTGGTAGTACTGGATCGCCTCGTCACGCAGTTCGCGGCATTCTTCCTCGGTCAACTCGAGCGACGCGTCTTCCGCCGGCGCGAGCGACTCCGAGGGCTCCTCCCCGGGTCCGGGGGGGGGAGGGGCGAGGCGGGACTCGTGGTACTCGAGGAGGCTGGAGGTATCGTGCGGGCGCTGGCCGTCGGGACGTCCGTCGAGGTGCATCTGGATGATGCCGAGATCAAGTCGGACCTGGAGCCGACCCTCGCCGCCCTTGGTCTTGATGATCCGGACATTAAGCTTGCCGTGCTCGTAGGGCCAATCCGCAAGAATGGCGGAGATGTCACGGTTCATGGCGGAATCCCCTCCGTGAGCGCCAAAGGGTAAATGTGGGGCCTTTGCAGGATTGTGCCAGGAAAATTTCGGCTTGGGGGCCAAAATAGTCGAATACTTGTTCTCGGACGGGGGCGACACACCACCGGAATCGGTCTTTTTCGTGGAAATGTGGCTTCCTCAAGGATAGCCCGTTCGACGACGATGCAACCTCGGTATGATTCTTGCGTATGGGAAATCGTCGGCACCAGAACATGCCGGCGCTGCTTTTCAACGGACTTGGAACGTCCTGAAGGGTGGGTAGAACAGTGAGCGCACGAGGAGAGACGGCGCCGAGAGGCGGCCGGGAGGTCCAATCCGACCTGCAGGTCTACCTGCGCGAAATCAACAGGACAGCCCTGTTGACCGCAGATGACGAGCGGGAGCTGGGTTGGAAGATCATCAACGACAACTGTGCCGCTTCGCGAGAGCGGATGATCCGGGCGAATCTTCGCCTGGTCGTCGCGATCGCGAAGAAGTACTCCGGCCGGGGGCTTCCCCTCACCGACCTGATCGAAGAGGGCAATATCGGCCTTCTGCGTGCGGTCGAGGGGTTTGACCCGGCCCAGGGGGCGCGCTTCAGCACGTACGCCTCGTGGTGGATCAAGCAGGCCATCAAGCGCGCCTTGATGAACGCCGCGCAGCCGATCCACGTGCCGGCGTACATGGTCGAACTGATCGCCAAGTGGAAGGAGGCGAGCCGGAAGCTTGAGGCGGCGCTGGGCTACCCGCCCTCGCTGCAGCAGCTGGCCGAGGCGATGGACCTGCCGGCGAAGAAGATCAAGATCATCCGGCGCGCCGTCAAGGCCCTGCAGGCCCCCAGCCAGCAGTTCACCGACTCCGACGGCGACCTCGTCGCCCTCGGCGAACTGGTGGCGGACACGCGCCACGGCACGCCCGACGACCGGGTGTTCAAGACAGAAGAACTCACCACGCTTCGCAAGCTCATGGAGACCATCGACGAGCGCGAGGCGCGCATCCTTCGGCTCCGCTTCGGTCTTGACGGCCGCCAGCCCCTGACGCTCAAGGAGGTCGCCGACGAGGTCGGGATCAGCCGCGAGCGCGTCCGCCAGATTGTCGACGAGGCGCTCACCCGCCTCAACCAGCAGTTCGCCGACGAGCGCCCGAGCCGGTACTTCCGCGAAAACCGCGTGCCCGGCCGGCGCCTCGACGAGCCCGGTGACGATGCCGGCGCGCGTCCCAGGCTCCGCATGAGGGGCTGAGCGGCGGGCCTCAACTGAACTTCCCTCGCACGGGCCTTCGGGCCCGTGCTTTTTTGCGTCCCGTGCGTTCGGCGGCGAGGCGGGCGGGGCGCGCCGCGGGCTGCGTAGCCTCGTGCCGCGCATCCGTCGCCCACGGGCGCGTCGTCAATGGGTCACGACCCGAAGATGGCATCGATCTCCGCCGCGAGTGCGAAGTCCTTGTCCGTGATTCCCCTGGCGTCGTGCGTCGAGAGGGCGAAGGTGATGCGTGTGTACCGCACGGTGATATCGGGGTGATGGTCGGCCCGTTCCGCGGCGAACGCGACCGCGACGACGCGTGACACGCCGAGCGCGAACGTCGCGGCGACAAACGTCCGCACGATCTGCCCCTGTTCAAGTTCCCATCCGGGACGCGAGGCGAGGCGGGCGCGAATCGACGCTTCATCCAGGGGTGTTCGCGACATGGGTACTCTCCAAGGGCAGTGTACCGCCTTCGCACACCACCTTCGGACCGGCGATGACTCCACGGGTCACCAGGCTTGCCCCATCTCCGACCGGCGCGCTGCACCTCGGCAATGCGCGCACGTTCCTCATCAACTGGGCGCTTGCACGGCGGAGCGGCTGGCGCATCGTCCTCCGTATCGAGGACCTCGACACGCCCCGCATCAAGTCGGGGGCCGCCGAGGGCATCGTGCGCACGCTCCGCGCCCTGGGCCTTGATTGGGATGAGGGGCCCTATATCCAGAGCCACGATCTCTCCGCCTACGAGCGTGCGATGCAGCGCCTGGCCCGGGAGGGGCTCGCGTATCCGTGTGACCTGTCGCGCGGAGAGATCGAGGCGGCGACGAGCGCCCCGAATCAGGGAGATCACGAGCAGCGGTTTGACTCATCCCTGCGCCCGGCGAGCGCCGGCCGATCGCTCGCGTTTGAACCGGGCGCCGCCAACTGGCGGTTCGTCGTTCCTGAGCGCGAGGTCGTCGTGGATGATGCCTTCGCAGGGCCCACGCGCCAGAATCCCGCCCGTTTGATCGGCGATTTCGTGGTGTGGACGCGGCGCGGACAGCCGAGCTACCAACTCGCGGTGGTGGTCGATGACGCCGGCCAGGGTGTCACCGACATCGTGCGGGGCGATGATCTCCTGACCTCGGCGGCCCGCCAGATGCTGCTCTACGAGGCCCTCGGGCTCGGCCCGTCGCCCACGTACTTCCACCTTCCGCTGGTGCGGGGCGCGGATGGCCGGCGCCTGGCCAAGCGGCACGGGGACACGCGCGTGGAGTCATACCTGAACGCCGGGGTCGAGCCCGGCCGGCTGATCGCGCTCATGGCGCGCTGGTGCGGGATGGGCAGCCCCGACCACCTCACAAGCCGGGATTTTGCGGATCACTTCGATCTTCATACCATTCCCAGGGCGGACATCGTGTTCAGCGAGTCGGATGACCGATGGCTCCGGGGCGGGTGACCAGCGGGCAGGCCTCGGGCCCGGCAAGGAAGGGTGGCGCATGAACTGGAAGCACGCCGCGTGGACCGGGTTCATCGGGGCATCGTGCGCACTCGCGGGATGCGGCCGGGCCTCGGGGGGGCCGAACTCCGAGGCCAACGGCGTGTCACGGGCGTCGCCCGAGATCGCACCCTCGGGGCTCCCCATCGAGCACGTGGTGGTGGGCAAATCCGAGTTCAAACTCGAAGTGGCGTACAAGAACGACACGCGCATCAAGGGCCTGTCCGACCGAACGGAGATATCCGAAGACGGGGGGATGCTCTTCGTGTTCCCGCGCAAGGCGCGACTCTACTTCGTGATGCGGGACTGCCCGGTGGATATCGACATCATCTTCGTGGACGACCGTGGGCGGATCACCGCGATGCACGAGATGAAGGTCGAGCCTCCTCGCCGGCCTGACGAGCCCAAGCCGACCGACGAAACCACGCCGGACCCCTACGAGAACCGCCTGAAGCGGTACTCCAGCCGCTACGAAGCCCAGTACGCCCTGGAGTTCAAGGGCGGCACCCTGGCCAAGATGGACCCGCCCCTTGAAGTGGGGAAGGTCATACGCCTGGACTTCCGGCGCCTGACGGACATGGCCGAAGAGACTGATTGAACGGCAGACGCCCACGCGCCGCCGAAACGAGAGCCCCTTCGCCGGCGCTCGCGGTCATCCGCCCGTGATCGTGGGGGGGAGCAGGGGCTGGGCATCGTCCGCGGCGGGCCGCGCCAGCGCGCCCAGAATCTCGCGGTAGCGCGGGTCGTGGCGCAGCGGGTCAAAGTCCTCATCGCGCTCGATGTGTTCGATGTCGAACCATCCCAGCGAGATTGATTTTTCCAGGGCCGCGAATGCCGCATCAGCGTTCCGGGCCAAGGACTCGTAGCACGCGAGGTTGTACCAGTCCGTGCGGGGGTCGCTTGCCCGTCCGCGCCCTCCCTGGCCGTGCCTGTTCTCGATCGCCTGCGGGTTCTCGTGCTGTTCGCAGATGATCCGCTGCTGCGCGGCGGCGCGACGATAGCAGAGGATCGCCTCGTCGAGGTTCCCCAGCACCTCCAGCGAAATGCCCAGGGCGATGTCTGTCCCCGTGTTCTGCGCCTGCGCCAACTGCGCGACTTCTTCGAGCACCGAGATTGCCTCGGCGGCGTGGGCTCGTGCCTCGTCGGTCCGCCCCGCCCGGTTGAGCTGGCGTGACAGGTGCGCCAATGCGAGCCCGTTGTGGGGTTCGCGGCGCACGAGGTCTTCAAGTTGCTCGGTGGGGTATGCCTGATAGTTCTCCCAGCCTCCGGCGGTGCCCCCGATGCCGCGCCGCGGCCGATGGAACGCAGAACCCGCAATCGATGGCGCGTTGACGTACACCCACGCGGCGGCGCCCAGTCCCGCGCCCAGCGCGATCAGCAGGACCCAGTTTCGCCCGTTCAGGTGCATCGTCGAAGCGCCTCCCGCCCACTACCCTACCCGCCATGAGCGGTTCCGACAATCCTGTTTCTTCGGCTCCCGGGCCCGGCGGGTTTCAGGGCCCTCCGGGCACCCGCGACCTCTACCCCGACGATGTCCTCCGCTCGCGGTACGTGACCGAGGCGTGGCGGGCCGCGAGCATCCGGCACGGCTTCGACGAGATCGACGGGCCCACGTTTGAGACGTGTGCCCTGTACGCAGTCAAGAGCGGCGAGGGGATTCTCGGCGAACTCTTTCAGGCCTTCAGCGGCAAGAGCCCCGAAGAACGCCAGCGCGTGCGCGAGACCGGGCAGGCGCCCTATGCCCTGCGCCCCGAGTTCACGCCCACGCTCGCCCGCATGTACGCGGCCAAGGCCGGGAGCCTGCCCCGTCCCACGCGGTGGTTCATGGTGGGACCGTTCTTCCGGGCCGAACGCCCCCAGCGCGGCCGCCTTCGCGAGTTCGTTCAGTGGAACTGCGACGTGATCGGCCTGGACGTGGACTGGCTGCCTGTCAAGGGCGCGGCGCCGGACGCCGAGGCGATCACGCGGGCCAAGGCGCGTGCCGATGCCGAGGTCGTCGCCTGCTGCGTGGGGGCGATCGAGGCGCTCGGTCTGAAGTCCGCCGACATCACCGTGCGCATTGCCGACCGAAACGTCACCGCCGCGGTCATGCGCGCGTGCGGCGTGCCCGATGCGCGCCAGGGTGACGTGCTCGGCTTGCTTGACCGGCGCGCCAAGATGCCCCCGGCCCAGTACGCGCAGGCGGCGCTCGACCTCGGCTTCGACGCGGCGCGACTCGATTCCGCCTTGCGCGGGCTTGAGGATCAGGTCAATGCCGCGCTCGGGGATCGTGAGCAGGGCCGTTCGCCCGCGGAGCCGCGCGATGACGTTCTGCGTCCTCTCTTCGCGCTCGTCGAAGAACTGGCGAGGCAGGGAGTCGCGCGCTGGTGCCGGTTTGACTTCGGCATCGTGCGCGGTCTCGCGTACTACACCGGCATGGTCTTTGAGGTGGTCGTGGACGGCGAGCGCGCGGTGGCCGGTGGCGGACGCTACGACAACCTGATCGAACTCTTCGGGGGCCCGCCGACGCCCGCGGTCGGGTTCGGCATGGGCGACGTGGTGCTCTCGCTGGTGCTCGTGGACAAGGGTCTGATGCCGGGCGGCAAGGCGCTGCTGGAGGCATTGGAGAGCCCGGTCTGCCGGGCGAATCTGCGGCCCGATGTCTTTGTGCTGCCCAGCCCCGCCGAAGGGATGGAAGCGCTCGTGCGGCCCCTGCTCGGCGAACTCCGGCACGCGGGCCTGCACGCCCGATCGTCGTCGAGGAGCACGCGGAACCTCGGCAAACTCCTGAAGGACGCCGAAACGGCTTGCGCCCGCTTCGCCGCGATCATCGAGTCGCCGGACCGCGTCACCCTCAAGAACCTCGACACCCGCGAGGAACACAAGGACATCCCACGGGAAGCCTTGCCATCGGTGGCGGGCTCGCGTCGGGGGGCATTGCGGACCGGCGGTGCGATGGGCGACCCCGCGACCTGAGCGTTGCCCGGATCACGCGGTCTTGCACAGGCCCCGGCAGCCCCGACCAGCCCCCGAAAGCCGGCCGGTGCGCGTCCGGCGGCAACCCTCGGGGAGAGGAAAACGGGGCCTCTGTTTGCTACCCTTCGCTCCCTCGCCCGGACGGCCCGGCGAGACCCGGCGCCCCATCGGGGCGGGCGGGCCGGAAGTGACCAGATTTCGCCGCTGCCCCGGCAGGCGCGGCCGAGGAACCGACCGTGAAGATCAAGACCGACGAAATCGTGAGCGTGATCAAGCAGGAGATCGAGCAGTACGCGACGGAGCTCGAAGTCTCCGAGGTCGGTCGGGTGGTGGAGGTGGGCGACGGCATCGCCCGCATCTACGGCCTCTCCAAGGCCATGGCGGGTGAACTCCTGGAGTTCCAGACCCAGGAAGGCGCGGTCATGGGCCAGGTCTTCAACCTCGAACTCGACACCGTCGGCGCCGTCATCTACGGCGACTACCTCTCGGTGCGCGAGGGTGACGTGGTGAAGAGCACCGGGCGCCTGCTCGAAGTGCCCGTCGGCGAAGCCCTGCTCGGTCGCGTGGTGAACCCGCTGGGGCAGCCGCTGGACGACAAGGGGCCGATCCAGGCGACCGAGTACCGCAAGGTGGACATCATCGCGCCCGGCATCGCCGAGCGCCAGCCCGTCACCGAGCCCCTGCAGACCGGCATCAAGAGCGTCGATGCCATGATCCCGATCGGGCGCGGCCAGCGCGAACTCATCATCGGCGACCGCAAGACCGGCAAGACCGCCGTCGCCCTCGACACCATCATCAACCAGAAGCAGTACTGGGGCACGCCCGAGGCCGTGGTCTGCATCTACGTGGCGGTGGGGCAGAAGGAATCGACCGTCGCCGGCGTCGTGGAGACGCTGCGCAAGGCCGGCGCGATGGACTACACCATCGTGGTCAACGCCGCCTCATCCGACCCCGCCCCGATGCAGTACATCGCCCCCTACACCGGGTGCGCGATGGGCGAGTACTTCATGTGGCTGGGCAAGCAGGGCAAGACCCCCAAGCACGCCCTGTGCATCTACGACGACCTCTCCAAGCAGGCCGTCGCGTACCGCCAGCTTTCGCTCCTCCTCCGCCGGCCCCCGGGCCGCGAGGCGTACCCCGGCGACGTGTTCTATTTGCACTCCCGCCTCCTGGAGCGCGCCACCAAGCTCAGCAGCGAGAACGGCGGCGGATCGCTCACGGCCCTTCCCATCATCGAGACTCAGGAAGGCGACGTCTCGGCGTACATCCCCACCAACGTCATCTCGATCACCGACGGGCAGATCTACCTCGAGCCTGAGCTCTTCTTCTCCGGCGTCCGCCCCGCCATCAACGTCGGCATCTCGGTCTCCCGCGTGGGCGGCAACGCCCAGGTCAAGGCCATGAAGAAGATCTCCGGGTCGCTCCGGCTCGACCTCGCCGCGGCCCGCGAGCTCGAGGCCTTTGCCCAGCTCGGTACCGAACTCGACAAGGCGACGCAGCGCCAGCTCGACCGCGGGCGGCGCATGGTCGAACTGCTCAAGCAGGGTCAGTACACGCCCTTCAACGTCGTGGACCAGATCATCTCGATCTTTGCCGGCACCAAGGGCTTCCTCGACGATGTGCCGGTCAGCGCCGTGCGCCAGTTCGAGACCGAGCTCCAGGCCAGTTTCCAGGGGCGCAACAAGCCCATCTGGGATGCCCTCGCCGCCAAGCCCGCCCTCGACGGCGACATGGAGAAGAAGCTCACCGACGCGCTGACGACGTTCAAGGCGGATTTCAAGGTGAAGGCGTAGGGCAAACACCCGAGAACCCGCAAGTCCTCGCCCGCCCCTCCCGCGGGGCGGGTTTTGCTTTGGGTTCACCGCGACGAGAAGTACGATCATGGGCGGGCGTGATGCCCGTGAACCGAACGGAGGACGCACCATGGCGAGCATTCAACGGTCGGTACTCTCGGCGCTGACAATGTTCGCCGGTTCAGCCGGCGCGCAGACCGTGTTCTTCGACGCCTTTGACGGCCCTGCCTCAATCCTCTGGGGCAATGAGCGCGGCGACTGGACCACCGGCGACGGGCGATACTTTGCCCAGTCGCCGAACAACAGCCCCCTCACGTTCACGAGTCTCACCTACGACTTCACCGACCTCATCGCCCACGTCAACATTCACACCGTCAATGACGGCGGGGTGTGGCTCCACGCCGATGCCGCGGGGCAGAACGGCGTGCTTCTCGTGCTCGCCCGAGGCGACATCTACTGGCACATCGTTGTCAACGGCAACCCCGGTCCGCCGCTCCAGAGTGCAAGCGGCCTGTACTCGGTCGGGTCGGACGTTCAACTCCGCGTGCAGGTGAGCGGGGACAACTACTGGGCTTTCCTCCCCGGCTTCGGCATGCCGGTCACCACTCTGAACACCGCGATGTTCCCCAGCGGACGCACCGGTCTCTACGACTTCTCCGGCGGACGCCACGATTATGACGACATCCGCGTCGAGGGATCCTGCGTCGGCGGCTGCTGCCCGGCCCGCGTCGCCTTCGCGCCCCGATCTCGGGTGATCTGCGAGGGCTCATCGGGTTCGTTCCTCGCTCCGGGGGCGGGGTCCAGCCCCACGTACCGCTGGCAGATCGCCCCCGGCGACGACCCCCTGAACTTCACCGACCTCGGCCCCGGCCCCTACATCTCGTGCGGTCAGCCGGCGTTCATCGCCTCGGGCACGAACCTCCCCGCGCTCACCATCGACGCCGGCAACCCCACGTGCCCGCCGTCCACCACGTGGCTGGTGCGCTGCATCATCGAGAACGCCTGCGGCAGCGAGTCCAGCG
>JADLCM010000030.1 GCA_020847175.1 Phycisphaerales bacterium | reverse complement strand
CGGCGCGGCCATCCTGGCTCCTGTTCCGACGCCTTCCTCGACGCCAGCAGGAAACCTACACCAATCTCAATCACAGCGCAACCGAACCTGCGCCGTACAGCGCTGAACTTGGAGTGGAAACGCTCTAACGCTGCACTCCAAGCACTTCCGCCAACTCGCACGCCTGAACACCGTTGACACGAATCGTTCGCTTGCGGCCATCTGATGCCTGAACGCCTACGCGCTGAAAACCCCAGGCATTCATCCTTCCAAAGGACAGTGTGGTGCTGTTCAAAGCAAAGGTGTCGGGCGATCGTCGCCACACGGAGTCACATGACAACGATTCCCTCGTCCAGCAGATTCGCACGACTCCAAGTAGTTGAAGAAGCGGCATGCCCATCATCCCTCCACTCGACGCAATGACCACCAATGTCGCGGCGGAAGCACCTGGCACCTCAACGCCCCATAGCAGTCCACCACTTATCTTGGCTATCAGTACCGCGACCCCAACGAGCCATGGAACTCCCAGCGCCCTTATCGCCACGTGCCCGCGCAGCCCCTTCAACGCGTCGGCTTCTTCACCGATCGCCCTCGGCCCCGACCGCACGAGCGCTTGCAACGACTTCACCGCCACCCATAAGCGCCGGCGCCGACCAGAGCTGGTCTCATATCGCAATAATACGTGCTGCGCGTGGAACAACTCAACGTTGACCGCGATCTGAACAACGTCACAACACTCGTCCCGAGTGGAATCCGCTTCGATCTCACCGACGTCAAGAGCCTCGGGAGACCATGTCGCACTGAATGCCAGATAACAGACTCCGCAAAGGAGGACCAACGCAGGCGCGACTTCAGCGACAACACTAACCATTATTGAGCTAGCAAGATACTTGGGTACAGATCACTCCGGTCAGGTCGCGTACGAGGTCAGGCAACCGTCCCCATGTGTTCGAAGCATTCGACTCCGGCACGTCGGGCCGCGCCACACGCGGCCATGCAGCCACCAGGACTGTCATGGTAGACATGGGTTTCCGGGGCACCCGGATGAGTTGCAACCCTCAGTAGATGGACAGGAGGTCCCGCCGTCCGTGCGGCACGCAAGACTGTTGCAACAGCACGCTCTGGCCGCCCTGATATCCGAGAGCATCGCATTAATCTCGTAGATGCTGCAAGCATCGCAGGCCCACGTTACGCCGATCAAAACCAGACAAAGCGGATTCGTCGGGATCGCATAGCACACCACGACACCCGCGATGCCCGTCACGACGCAAATCGCGGCACCAGCCTTGCCCTTGTTTCTGCGACACTCGAAGTTCGTCACCGCAAGACTGTTACACGATACGAAGTCGGGATCTTGAAAATTCAGGTCCGTGCGATTGAGCGACGAGCACGGCGAAGTGTCCGTCGCCTCGAAATCGATCTGGTAGAACGTTTCACGTGCTTCCTCGGCATCCTCGCTGTCGAGCAGTTCCAGAAAGACCACCCAATGCAACCGACTCGAGGAAGGGCCGTCCGTTGAACAGGCGAGAACACTCGCGTATGCAACCTGCGATGATGTTGTTTCGAGCTTCGCGAGTCCGATGCCCAGAACGACGTTTGACTCCACAAGCGAACTTAGGATCGATAGCTGATCCGTCCTCTCGAACTCGTCGATCACATCTTCGTCGTCGAGATCGACCGGCGCAAAAAAGAACAACTCGACATGAATCGCATCTTCGAGGCTCGTCGTCACCCACGTTGAGTCCCAATCTTCGGCGATCTCGGCGTCCGCAGCAAGTACCAGATCTCCCGAACTGCGAGTCAGTTCCAACGCGGCGAAAATGGCTTGTTGGCGATCCTCAATTTCCTCGAGCTGCGACTGGGCACGAACGGGAAAGGCTGCGACGATCGCACACAACAAGCTCAAGATCAACGGAATCGCTGCGCCGCGCCGTATTGACGTACGCATTGGTGGACATTGGTGGACATTGGTGGACATTGGTGGACATTGGTGGACATTGGTGGACAGGAACTTCTCGATTTCCATGATTGTAATCTCCAATTCGCCTCGTCTACCCCCGCGTCTGCAAGATAACTGGAGTGAAGGAACAAGTCAAGCCAGAATATCTGGATCGATCCGCTCTACCCCCAAGCCCTCGGAGGGCCAGTATGTGTCGCGCCTTGGCCGGGCTTACGAGGTTGGTCGTGCGCGATAGTCACGCACTGCTGAAGACCCACGCATCGGCTCGCGATGCGAGGGCGACGGGCATGCGTCGACCTGTCCCGCTCGCACGGCCCCACTCCAATGGATTCCCATCACAGTTCCGGCGCAAAGCCCCGTCGCAGGGTGTTCTCGCAGCACGAGCGCGGCTCGACGAACTGCAGCAGATACTCCCGCCCGCCCGCCTTGGACCCCACCCCAGACATGCCGAACCCGCCAAAGGGCTGGCGCGCCACCAGCGCCCCCGTGATCCCCCGGTTCAGGTACAGGTTGCCCACGCGGAACTCCCGGCGCGCCATCTCCAGGTGCGATGGCTTGCGGCTGAAGACGCCCCCCGTGAGTTTGTACACGTGATCGTTGGCGAGTTCGAGGGCGTGCTCAAATGAACTGGCGTGCATGATGCCCACCACCGGCCCGAAAATCTCCTCGCGGGCGATGGTGTGCGCGGGCTGCACCCCGCTGAAGACGTGGGGCCCTACGAAGCGGGCCTTCATCTCCTCGGGCAGGTGCGCGGGCGTCTCCATCGCCAGGTCGAGTCGCGCCCCGTCCTTCACGCCCGCGTCGATCATCCGACGGATGCGCTCCGCCGCCTCGCGGTCGATCACCGGGCCCACGTCCGTGCCCGGGTCGCCGGGGTCTCCCAGCACCAGGGCGCGGGTCGCCTCGACGAAGCGCCGCTTGAAGTTCGCGATGTGCGGCCCCTCCGGCCCGGCCTCGTCCACCACGATCAGCCGCGAACACGCCGAGCACTTCTGCCCCTGGAACCCGAAGGCCGAGTGGCGCGCCCCGATCACCGCCTCGTCGATGTCCGCCGAGGTGTCGATGATGAGCGCGTTCTTGCCCCCCATCTCGCAGACCACCCTCTTCACGTGCGTCGCCCGCCCGCGCACCCCCGCATCGACGAACGGCGAGCCCGGCGCCGCGGCGGTCAGGATGTCCAACCCCACGTCACGAGACCCCGTGAAGGCGACGAGCGCCACCCGCGGGTCGCGCACCAGCGCCGCCCCCGTCGTCTCACCCGGCGCCGCGCAGAACTGCAGCACGTCAGTCACCCGCCCGCCCTTCGAGGTCCACCCGCGCCCGGCCACGCTCTCCAGCGCCCCGTGCAGCACGTCCGCCATCAGCCGCGCGATGCCCGGCGTCTGCTCCGCGGGCTTCACCACCACCGTATTGCCCGTGACGAGCGCGGCGACCGTCATGCCGCAGCAGATCGCCAGCGGAAAGTTCCACGGGCTGATGACCACCGCCACCCCCCGGGGCTGGTGCCACTGCTCGTCGAGTTCGCCGTAGAACCGCCCGATGCGCTCGCGCCGGAAGAGTCCGGGGGCGAGCCGCGCATAGAACTCGCAGAAGTCAATCGCCTCGCACACGTCCGCGTCGGCCTCGCGCCATGTCTTGCCGGCCTCCTTGATCATCACCCCGGCGAGCTCGTCGCGCCGCGCCCGCATCTGCCGCGCCGCCTCCACCAGCACCTTCGCCCTCACCGCCGGATCGGTGTCGCGCCACGCCGGAAAGGCCGCGTGCGCCGCGTCGATCATCGCCGTGCCCTGCCCGGGCGTGCGGTCGTTGGCGACGCTCGGCACGCGCGCCTGCTGCAGCGCGGCCTTGTACGCCTCCCGCTGCGCGCTGACCGCGAAGTTCCGCATCGGTTCATTGATGAAAGGTCGCCCGTCGCCCACGCCCTCCGCGGCGCCGGTCAGTTGGTGCCGCTCCGGTGCGCTCTGCACGAGGTCGGGCTTCCCCGCGACGCTCCCGCCCGACTTCGGGGCCGGCGCCCCCAGCAGCAGGCTCACATCCTGGTTGTCGATGAATCCCGCCCGGAGCCATGACTCATTGCTCGTGTTCTCCAGGAGGCGCCGCACGAGGTACGCCATCCCCGGGATCATCTCTCCCACCGGCACGTATTCGCGCACCCGCAGGCCCATCTCCTCCGCGGCGTACTTCAGCTCATCCGCCATCCCGTGCAGCATCTGGAGTTCGATCGCCTCACGGGGCAGCCCGCGCTGCTCGAGCCCCGCCAGCGCCGCCCCGATCGAGCGCACGTTGTGCGAGCCTAGCGCCAGCTTCACGCCCCCCGCGCCCGCCCGGCGCTTCGTCGGACCCATCGAGCCGGACGCTCCCGTCGCGCCCTCCGCCGCCCTGGGGCAGGCATCAAGGAAGATCGCCGTCATTTCCTCGAAGCACCTGTCCGTCTGCCACTTCTCGTTCCACACCGGGCAGGGCCAGCCCTGCTCCTCGGCATGGATCGTCTCGTAATCCCAGTACGCGCCCTTCACCAGGCGCACCGTGACGACCCGACCCGTCCGATTCGCCCAGTCGCACACTCGGCGCGCATCATCCGGCCCGCTCTTGAGATACGCCTGCATCGCCAGGCCCGCGTGAAAGTCAACCTCCTCGCAGCACCGGAAGAAGAGCTCCAGCGTCAGGTCCTTGAACTTGAACTGCTCCATGTCAAAGTTGATGAACACGCCCTTGGCCGAGGCCGCCTTCAGCACGGGCACCAGGCGGCGCATCAACTCCCGGATGCTTCCCTCAGTGTCGATCGGGTCGCACTTGGCCGAGAGCGAACTGATCTTGATCGACACGTTCACCCGCGGCACGCCCCCCAGGTGGTCGCGCTCCAGCCGCTCCGTCGCCTTGAACCCCGCCACCGTCCCGGGCAGGTTCTCGATCAGGTCCAGGTACTTCTTCTGGTACGCGTCCGCCTCCTCGTCGCTCACGCACGCCTCGCCCAGCAGGTCCACGCTGAAGGCGATGCCGTCGTTCCAAAGTTTTTTGAGCTGCGGCAGGGCGTCCGCGGCGTCGGTGCCCGCGATGAACTTCGCCGCCATCCCCTTGATCTGGCTCGAGATCGTCCCCGCCATCAACCCCTTGGCGATGCCCCCCGCCCGCAGCCCCAGCTCGAAGCCCGGGGGCAGTTTCACCCCCGGCTGCGAGAGGTAGTCGCTCAGGTGCTCGTGGATCATCTCCGGCGAGGTCAGCGCCGGGTAGCAGTCGACGAACCGGAACATCTGGACCTTGAAGTTCTGGTCCTTCATGGTCCAGTTCATCAACTTGTCAGAATAGAACTTGCCGCTGAGAAACCCTGCCTTGTGCCGGTCCGCACGCTTGAGCATCTCGCGCCCGAGTTCCAGAACACGGTCCTGCGAGGCGGGATTGACCGAAGGCGCAGGCGCCTTCGACTTGCGTGTGAACATAGCCATGGGGCTGCGGGCTCCGGGAGAATGGCCCAACTATACGGGCCCGGTTTTGCCTCGCCCGCGCCGCGCCCGCAGGGCACGGCCCAGCGCCAGAACCGCGTCCACCACGTACACCGCCGCCAGCCCCGCCAGCACCAGGGCGACCCAGGCGTTGAGCTGGCGCGGCTCATACACCAGGCCCCCGTGCAGCCGCACCGAACGCACCCCGTCGCCGATCTGCAGGGCCAGCGCCGCCGCCGTGATCGCCATGACGAAGACCATCGGCGCCACCACGTACCAGCAGCGCCGGCCCTCGCGCACAAGCCAGACCGTCACCCCCAGCAGCGTCAGCGATGCCAGCAACTGGTTGCTCGTGCCGAACAGCGTCCAGAACGCCCTCCATGATCCCGCTTCCGACGAGAGCAGGAAGACAAGCGGCAGCCCCGCCGTCAACCCCGCCGCCGCCAGCCCGCCCAGCGGACCTTTCCGCCCCGTGATTTCCTGCAGCAGGTAGCGCCCGAGGCGCGTCGCCACGTCAATCGTGTCGAAGATGAACGTCGCCACCGCCATGGTACCAAAGGTCATCGCGAAGAGCAGGAGCCCCGGGCTCCCCTCGCCCCCCGCGAGCGCGACCATGAACCGCGCCAATCCATTGCCGTAGGTTGTGCTCGGCGATGTCTTGGACGCCTCCGAACCGGGCGCGACGATCATCACCGTCGCCAGCGCGATCACCGCGACGAACCCCTCCAGCAGCATCCCACCGAATGCCACCGGCTTGCAGTGCGATTCCTTCGCGATCTGGCGGCAAGTTGTCCCCCCGCACACCAGCCCGTGGAACCCAGAGCACGCCCCGCATGCGATCGTCACGAACAGGAACGGGAAGAGAAGCTGCGTGACGCCCGGCGCCTCCGCCCCGCCGCGCAGCCACTGCGGGATCGTCGCCATCTCCTTGGCAAAGGCCGGCTGCTCGATGCTGAACCCGCCGAAGAGGATTCCCAGTGTCCCCACCCCGATCGCCAGGTACAGCACGAACCCGCCCAGGTACCCGCGCGGCTGCTGGAGCAGCCACATGGGCAGCATCGACGCCGCCAGGCAATACCCCAGGATGATCACGTACCAGGTCTTCGCCGGCAGCACCAGCACGTCGGACACGCGCGTCCCGCCCCAGATCGCCAGCAGTGTCGCCGGCACGAAGATCAGCGTCGCCAGCCACATCGGGGGCTTCACAAATCGCATCACCAGGCCCATCACCAGCGCCAGCCCCAGGTACATCGTGCTCGCCGCCGCGACCGCCCCGCCCCGGTTGAACGTGCCCGAGATCCCCTCGACCTCCTCGCTCCGGCCCAGGAACGACTGCGCCGTGACATCCGCGAACGCGGCGATGACATACAGCAGCGCAATCCAGATGAACGCGCTCAGGCACAGCCAGGCCCGCGGGCCCAGGTTCGTGCGCGCGATCTCCGCGATCGAAGTCGCCCCGTGCCGCACCGAGGCGACCAGCGCCGAGAAGTCATGGACCGCGCCGATGAAGATGACCCCGAGCAGGATCCACAGCAGGCACGGGCCCCAGCCGAACGCCGCGCACGCCGTGATCGGCCCCACGATCGGCCCCGCCGCCGCGATCGCCGAAAAGTGCTGGCCCAGCAGGTAGAACGGGCGCGTGGGCACGAAGTCCACGCCGTCGTTCAGCCGCTCCGCCGGGGTCTCGTTGCCGTCGCTCAACTGGTACTGACGCGCGATGAACCGCCCGTACACCAGGTACCCCGCCGCGAGGGCGGCCATCACTCCAAGCGTCAGCAGCGGCAACGACATCGCCCAAGCCTACCACAGGTCGGTGCACCCCCTCGGCCCGCGCGGAGCGGCTCACACCCCCGCCTGCGTCCCGACCGCCGGAGGCTTGTGCCGGCGCAGCGTCAGCACCACGATCCCCAGCCCCACGACCGAGAGCGCGGCACTCAAGAAATACACCGACCCGGGCAGCAGGCCCGCAATCCCCGGCGCCGCCCTGGCCGCGCCCGGCGAGATCGACCACGCGAAGACCCGCGACCCCGCCTGCGGCCCGAGCACCGCCGCGATGCTCTGGAGCCCCATCAGCGCCCCCTGGATCGAACCCTGTTCATCGAGGCGCGCGCTCCGCGTGATCATCGACTGGGCCGCGGGCATCCCCACGCCCGCGAACGACCCGATGCAGATCACCACGAAGATCATCCACCCGTGCGTCGCCCCCCCGTACCCGCTGAACGCGAGGGTTCCCATCACGTACGCGACCACGAGCGCCCGCGCCTCGCCGATGCGCCGAATGATCTTCCCCGCCAGCCCCGCCTGCACGAACGCGGCCCCCAGCCCCACCGCCCCCAGCGAGAGCCCGATCATCGTCGGCGACCACTGGTACCGGTGCTCGGTATAGAGCGCCCACGTGCTGTGCAGCGCGAACTGCGCCACGTTGGAAAGGAACAGCGCCGCCCCCAGCCCCAGGATCAGCGGGTACTCCGTGATGTGGCGCAGCGAACCGAGCGGGTTCGCCCGCTTCATGTTCACGGGGCGCCGTCGTTCATGGGGAAGGCTCTCGGGAAGCACGAACAGCCCGTAGCACCAGTTCAGGCACGTTAGCCCCCCCGCAACGTAGAACGGCAGGCGGATGTCCACGCTCCCCAGCAGGCCCCCCGCGAGCGGCCCGACGATGAACCCCAGCCCGAACGCCGCGCCCACCATCCCGAAGGCCGCCGCTCGCTTCTCCGGGGGCGTGATGTCCGCGATGTAGGCGTTGGCGGCGGTCATGCTCCCGCCCGAGATGCCGTTGATCGCCCGCGTGATGAAGAGCCAGGGCATGCTCGGCGCCAGCGCCATCGCGAAGTAGTCCAGACCCGAACCCGCCACCGACACCAGCAGCACCGGGCGGCGCCCGAAATGGTCGGAGAGCGCCCCGATGATCGGCGCAAACATGAACTGCATCAGCGCGTAGAGCGACGACAGGAGCCCCACCAGCACCGCCGCCTGCTCAGTGACCGTGTTCGAGACATCACGCACCAGGCTCGGGGCGACCGGGATCAGCAGCCCGAAGCCGAGCACATCGAGAAACAGCGTGAGAAAGATGAAGCCCAGCGCGGGCCGGTGACGAGCCATGAGCCCAGCGTAGGGAGCCCTACCCCACGCGCAGCATCCGGGCAAACTCGCCCGCGCGCCAGTCGATCTCCGCCCGCGACAGGCGGACGAGCCGGTCCAGGCTGAAATCCTCGATGGTGAAACTCGCGATCACCGTGCCGCTCGCCAGCGCCCGGCGGATGTTCTCGAACGAGCGCACGTCCTCGCCGCGCTCCGCCATCATCGCCAGCGCGCCCATCATGCCCCCCGCGAACGAATCGCCCGCGCCCGTGGGGTCCACCACCGTCTCCGACGGATAGGCCGGCAGCGCCGCCAGCCCGTCGCGGTGCGCCAGGATGCACCCGTGCTCGCCCTTCTTCACCACCACGAAGCGCGGCCCGAGCGCCAGCAGCGACCGCGCCGCCGCCACCGTGTTCGCCTTGCCCGAGAGCTGCTCCGCCTCGTCATAGTTGAGCACCAGGCCGTCGATCCGCCGCAGCAGCGACAGCAGCGCGTCGCGCTCCCCGTCAATCCACAGGTCCATCGTGTCCGCCACCGTGAGCGCCGGACGCGGAAACTGCTCCAGCATCCCCATCTGCACCCCGGGGTGCGTGTTGGCCAGGAAGACCAGGCGCGAATCGCGATATGACCCGGGCACCACCGGGGGCCGCTCGGCGATCACGTTGAGCTCGGTGAACACCGAGTCGCGGTGATCCATGTTCTTGTGGTACCGCCCCCCCCATCGAAACGACTTCGCCCCCGCCCGCGCTTCCAACCCCTCCGTATCGATGGCGCGAAAATGCGCCAGCGTCGACCGAAGACCGGGCGGAAAGTCCTCGCCCACCACGGCGACCATCCGCACCGGGGTGAAGAACGACGCCGCCGCGGCGAAGTACGTGCAGCTCCCCCCCAGCACCCCCTCGCGCGGGGCGGCATGGGGCGTGTAAATCGTGTCGATGCTCACGGTGCCGGTGACGACCAGTGCCATGCCCGGAGGTTAGGACTCTCGCCCCGTCCCCGATTCGGCGCCCGCATCAAAGCGCGCCCGAGCCGAGCGCGGGGTCGCGTTCGCCCGCTTGCGCAAAACCCCGCGCCCGCAGCACGCAACTGTCGCAGTGCCCGCAGGCCCGGCCATCCGCACCCGGGTCGTAGCACGATCGCGTCAGGGCCAGGGGCACCCCCAGCGCCACGCCGCGCCGCACGATGTCGCACTTGGTCATCGCCGCCAGCGGCGTGCGCACCCGCACCCCTTCGCCGTGCACCCCGGCCCGCGTGCCGAGGTTCGCCGCCCCCTCGAAGGCGCGGATGAACTCCTCGCGGCAGTCCGGGTACCCCGAATAGTCGAGCGCATTGACCCCGATGTACAGGTCGCGGGCGCCCACCACCTCGCACAGCGCTGCGCCGATCGACAGGAACACCAGGTTGCGTGCCGGCACGTACGTCACCGGGATGTCCTCGGCCCCGCCGATCTCCTGCCGGTCCTTGGGCACCTCGATATCGCTCGTGAGCGCCGAACCGCCCAGTCGCCTCAGCCCGATGGGCACCTCCACGTGGCGCGAGACGCCCATCGCCCGCACGATGCCCCGGGCCGCGTCAAGTTCCACCTTATGGCGCTGGCCGTAGTCGAAACTCAGGGCGATGCACTCGAACCCCGCCCGCAGCGCTTCCCCCAGCGTCACGGCGCTGTCCAGCCCGCCGCTGAGCAGCACCACGGCACGGGATGCCGGCGTTGATGAGGCCATGCCGAAACGTACGCCTGCTCCCGGGTGAGGCGCGATCCGGCGCGGATCGACCGCCGGCGCGCGCGCGCAGGTGTCCGCAATGTTCCACGTGGAACATTCGTGCGGGCCGACCCGCGGTCACGGGCTCTGCGCTGTGTCGCTCCACCCGGCGCGGCGCATGACCTCCTGCACGAACGGGTCCGCGGCGTAGGCCGCCTCGGCCTCCGGGGGCACGCACCAGCGTCCTTCCGAGACCACCGCGTCGGGTCGCTCGTCGCTGAGTTTCGCCGAGGAATCGTGGTAGTGCGACTGCTGATACGCCACCGCGACGTCCAGGTGGCTCTCGTCGAAGGCCCAGCCGAAAGCGATCCACAGGCGCGCGAAGAACGCCCGCGGATCGGCCCGAAACTGCTCGAAGGTCAGCCGGTGCGGATGCTCCAGCCAGCGGCGCGCCACGAGCGAGAAACGGTCAAGGTCGAAGTTGGGCCCGATCGACTTGTGCCACCCGCGCGCGTACAGGCTGTTGAGGCGCTTGAGCGGGTGACGCAGCAGAAAGACGCTCCGGTGGTGGGGGAGCTCGGTGCGAAACTCCTCGGGGCGGATCATGTCGTGCGGATGCTTGACGATCAGGCGCGCTGAGTCTTTCGCAATCCCGTCGAACACGCGCTCCGCGAGCCCCAGCACCTCGGGCGTCAGGTGCTCGCCGCTCTCCCAGAAGCGCTCCTTCAGCACCTTCTGCTCGGGCGGGTAGTGGTAGGGCGGGCCGGTCCGGTCCCAGGGGCCGAAGGGTTCGTCGGCCACGGGGAGCGCCCACGGCGCCGCCGCGGCATAGGCAATGACCGAAGACCCGCAGCGCGCGAGCGAAAATATCCAGCAGATTTCGGGAGGAAAACGCGGCGCCATGCGCACGAGGGTAGGATGCGGCGCGCCGCCCGCGCGTTCTATCCTCCCTCATGCGCATCCTGCTCACCAACGACGACGGCATCCGCGCCCCCGGCATCGTCGCGCTCTACGACGCGCTGACCGACGCGCACCTCGGGTTCGGCGGGGCTCTGCGCGACCCGCGCACCGGCGCGCCCGCCGAAGTTTTCGTCGTCGCCCCCGAGACGGTGCAGTCGGCGACGAGCCACGGTGTGACGTTTCACGAGCCGCTGATGACCCGCGAGGTGACCGTCAACGACCGCATGAAGGGCGTCGCCGTCGAAGGGCGCCCGGCGGACTGCGTGAAACTCGCGCTCTCCGCGATCTGGCCCGAGATCCACGGCCCCGGGTCCGCCCCTGACCTGGTCATCAGCGGCATGAACGCGGGCGCGAACTGCGGCGTCAACGTGATCTACTCGGGCACGGTCGCCGCGGCCATCGAGGCCGCCTTCCTCGGCGTGCCCAGCATCGCCGTGAGCCTGCACCTCGGCGGGGGCACGCCCCTCTTCGACGCGGCGGCGGGGCACGCCCGGCGCGCCGTCGAACGCATCCTCGCCTCCGGCCCCATCGAACGGCACGAATGCCTGAACATCAACATCCCGCGCACCGAATCGCCCCGCCCGCGCGCGCCGGGCGATGACCTCGGCACGCGCCAGAAACCCGCCGGGTGGGACGTGGGGCGCCCGCCCAGCGAGGGCTACGACCCGCGCGCCCCCCTCCCGGTGCGGGTGTGCACCATGAACACACACGGCCTGGTGGATCGCTACGAGCGGCGCGTCAGCCCGAGCGGCGACGTCTACTACTGGTCCGCGGGCGACGGCATGGCCTTCCACGGCACCGAACCCGGGAGCGACGTGGACCTTCTCTTCTCGCGGCACATCACCGTCACGCCGCTGACGTACGACCTCACCCGGCGCGGCGCGATGCAACGCTGGGTGGGGCGCCTCAACGAGCGATAGCGCCCCTGCCTTTCCTACAGTGGGCCGATGTCCAGCGCCACCCGTCCGAACGTGATCCCGGATCGTCCGCTCCGCGTCGGGGGGCGCGAGATCGCATCGCGCCTGATCGTGGGCACGGGCAAGTACGCGACGATGGACCTCATGCGCGAAGCGCTCGATGCGAGCGGAACGGGCGTGGTGACGGTCGCGGTCCGGCGGGAGCGCCTCTTCAACAGCGAGGGGCGCAGCCTGCTGGAGTACCTGGACCCCGCGCGCTACGCGATTCTGCCCAACACCGCCGGGTGCTTCAGCGCCGAGGACGCCGTGCGCGTGGCGCGGCTGGGGCGCGAACTCCTGGAGCAGATCGGGAACCCGGGAAGCGGATGGGTCAAACTCGAAGTGCTGGGCGACCGCAAGACGCTGCTCCCCGACCCCGTGGGCACGCTCGAGGCGACGCGCGAACTCGTCAGGGACGGGTTCACCGTGCTCGCCTACGCCAGCGACGACCCGGTGACGGCGTCGCGCATCAAGGACGCGGGCGCGTCCAGCGTGATGCCCGCGGGGAGCCCGATCGGCTCCGGGCAGGGCGTGCTCAATGAGGCCAACATCGTGCTCTGCCTCGAGGCGCTCAAGCGGGGCGACGGCGAGTACCCGGTGATCGTCGATGCGGGCGTGGGCGTGCCGTCGGACGTGGCCCGGGCGATGGAACTGGGGGCCGACGGCGTGCTGCTCAACACCGCCGTGGCGCAGGCCGGAGACCCCGTGCGCATGGCCCGCGCCATGCGCGCCGCGTGCCTGGCCGGGCGCGATGGGTACCTCGCGGGGCGGATCCCGCGGCGCTTGTACGCCAGCGCCAGCAGCCCGTGGGAGGGCACGATTTCGTACATCCCGGGGGAGTAGGGCCGAACGCGAACCCGCCACGCGGCATGACGGAGCCCCGGCGGCGTGCGCTACCCGAGCACCGGGGGCATCGAGAGCGCCCGGCGCAGATCGACGATCTGCCCGGTGTGGGTGCCGTTGTGGAAGATCATGCGGGGGATCAGGTCGGCGACGGGGATCGACGTGCCGCCCCACTTGGTCTCGCGGCTCAACGCCGCATCGCTGGCGCTGCGCACGGTCTTGACAAGCCTGTCGAAGGCGCCCTCGTAGATCTCGACGGCGCGCGCGAGGCTCGGGTAGTTGAGGGGCGTGTCCTTGGGGCGGCTCTTGAAGCCCACGCTCTCGGTGTCGAACCGCATCACGTCGCCCTTGGCGCCGTCGCCGGTGATCCAGTCCGAAGGGGCGAGCGGCTGCGGGGCATCGAAGCCGCGCACCCGATCGGCCGTGCGCAGCATGGTGAGCGCGAGGTGCCCGAGGGTCCACACGAGGTGGTTGGGCAGGTTGGTGGCCTGGCGCGTGCGGTTCGTTTCATCGAACCCGGCGAGGTACCGGGCGAGCAGCGGACGGGTGCTTTCGAGGGCGTGGGCAAGAGCGTCTGCGCGGGACATGGGTGCTCCGTGTCGGGCGGCGGGGGCGCGGCGCGGGGGCCGGCGCCGGGCCGGGTCAATCCTTGAGCCTGTCAAACGCCCCCTTGGAGGCCTGGTCGTCGAGGTATTTCTGGAACTCACCCATCTTGTAGGAGATGAAGCAGAAGGCGTGATGCACGGCGAGCCATTCGATGTCGCTCTGGTCTTCGCCGATGTCCTTGCGCAGCCGGTTGAGCTCGGCGATCATGGTTTCGGCTTTCATGGGGCGCTCCTCGCGCGGGTGTGCGATGCGAGCGTAGCGACCGAGAGGATCGCCATCTCGACGAAGACGATGCACGCGCCCGGGGGCAGGTCGAACTCGATGCTCGCCACCAGCCCGCCCAGCACGCCCAGCAGCCCGAGCCCGAGGCTGATCGCGATGACCCGGGGGAGCGACCGGCTGAGGCGCAGGGCCGCGGCCCCGGGCAGCACCAGCAGGGCGGTGGCGAGAATGACCCCGGCGAGGCGCATGGTCAGCACGATCGCCAGTGCAAGCAGGATGTGCAGGACATGTCGCATCAGCCCCGCGCGCACGCCCGAGGCGACGGCCACGGGCTCATCAAACGCCCAGAACAGCATGGGCCGGCGCAGGGCGAAGAGCACGCCGATGATGAGGGCGAGCCCCACCCACGTGCCGACGGCCCCGGCCCAGGACACGGTGGTGAACGATCCGAAGAGCACGCTGTCGATGCTCGGGGGCGGGGGCAGGCCCAGGCGCGAGGCCCGCGCCGCGGCGAGGGCGACCGCGACCGACCCCAGGGCCATCGAGCCCACCAGCACGATGCCGATGGCGGTGTCGGCCTCCGCCTCGCCGCGCCGTCCGAGGCGCGCCATGCCGAGGGCCGTGACCGCGCAGTACGCGAGCACGAGGGCCATGAGCGCGAGGTCCGCGCGGGCCGCGGCGCCGGCGCTCGCGTCCAGCGGCACCACGCCGGTCACGCCGATGGCGAAGGCGAGGCCGACGCCCCCGAAGGCCGCGTGGCTGACGCCCTGGCCGATGAAGGACATTCGCTTGAGGACGACGAGCGGGCTGAGCAGGCCGCACATGAGCGAGGCGCCGACCGCACCGACGAGGGCGGGCCGGACGAAGGGGCCGAGACTGGGGTTGGTGAGGTATTCAAGGGTGCGCACGAAGGGCCTCCCGCGCCGGCGTCACGCTTCGGTTGTTGTGCCCGGGCGCTCGCGTGGCCCCTGGTTCCCGCCCGGCGACCCCGGATAGACGTAGGGGCGGAGGGCATCGGAGAGTGCCCCGGCGGCTCCGGCGCCGGGGGCCGGCCCGTGCGAAGGGTCGGCGCAGTCGCTGGCCTTGTGGGCATCGATGTGGATGTCGCCGAAGATGCCCGCCACGTCGTGTCTGAAGACCTCGGCAAGCACCTGGGGGGTGAGGCCCCCGGGCGAGGTGTGGGCGTGCAGGGTGCGGTTGAGGCAGGCGATGCGATCGCTGCCCGCGGCGACGGCGCGCAGATCGTGGCTCACGGTGATGATCGTGAGGCCGAGGCGCTCGTGCAGGCGCGCGATCATGCCCGCGAAGCGTTCCTGGCCCACCACGTCCACGCCGACCATGGGCTCATCGAGCAGGAGCACCCGGGGGTGACCCGCGGCGGCTCGGGCGATCATGACGCGCTGAAGCTGCCCCCCGCTCAGCGAGCCCACGGGCCGATCGGCCAGCTCGCCCGCCCCCACGAGCTCGAGCGCGCTCCGGGCCTGCTGCCTTGCGGCGCGGGCGCCCGCCCGTCCGCCCTTGGCGCGGAGCAGCAGGGGCATGGTCACGGCCCCGAGCGCGGAGACCGGGAAGCGGAGTTCGGCCTCGATGCGCTGGGGGAGGTAGCCCACATATCCGGCAGCGCACGCGTCGCGGGGGGCGAGCCCGCAGACCCGTACGCGCCCGGAATCCGGGCTGATGAGGCCGAGCATGAGTTTGAGCAGGGTGGACTTGCCGCCCCCGTTGGGGCCCAGCACGCCGAGGCGCTCGCCGGGGCGCACGTCGAAGGTGATGTCTTCGAGGGCCGGGCGCGGGCCGGCGGGCCAGCGAAAGGAGACGTGCTCGAACGAGACGGCGGCCTGGTCCCGCCGCTCGGGGCTGGTCATGGGCGATGATACGTCGGGAGATGTTCTATCCGTTGAGGTCAACCTTGGCGCCCTGCTCGCCGGGGCGGGCTCCCTGGGCGCTGTAGGAACCGAGTCGGTCCTCGTGCGACTCCTCCTGGGCGTTGTCCTTGAGCGAGCGAAGGTGCTCAACGCGCTCGACATGCTCGGGTGCGACCATCACCTCGTCCTGGGCGCGAGTGCTGGAGGAGTCGCGTTCGCTCGCCGTCTTTCGCTGCTTGCGTTCGATCTCGCGGGTCGTCGCCCGGTCGGCGCGCGGAACGCCCGAGAGGTTCTGGGCCGCGCTGGACGCAAAGCCGCTCATGCGCGGAGCATCGGCGGGCGGGGGGCAAGTTCTTGAGGGAATCGGGGCACTCAATCGGGGTGGAGGGTTGCCCATCCGCCCCAGGCCGCACTCCCGGCGCAGGGGGACGAACTCGCCGCGGAAGGAGTCGTACGGTTGGGATTGCGCCGGGGCCTCTCGGCGGCGCGCGGGAGCAGGAGCATGGCGACGCGGCGGAGATGCCTGGGCGTACTGGCGTGGGCCGGGGTATCGCTGGCGCTCGGGGGCTGCTCCAGAGGCGCGCCGCGCCAACCGGGGCCGATGCGGGTTGTGGTCAGCATCGCGCCGCTGAAGGGGTTGGTCGAGCCGCTGCTGCCGCGCGATGCCGCGGTGACGATCCTGGTGCCGCCGGGTCGCAGCGAGCACGGCTGGGAGCCGAGCCCGGGAGACCTCAGGACCCTCGCGAATGCGGACTTGCTGGTCACGGTGGGCCTCGGGCTGGACGCGGGCGTGGAACGGGCGGCCCGGGCGCTCAAGTCGGCGCGCCGGGAGGACGTGAGTTTCGCGGCCGTCGTCGGGCTTGAGGGCACGTCGGACGAGCACGCCGGACACGACCACGCGCCGGGCGAGGATTCTGCCGGCGCGGACGAAGAGGCGCACGACCATCGCGGGCTTGATCCGCACCTGTGGCTTGACCCGATCCTCTGCCGCGCGTTTGTGAAGGGATTGGCGCCGAGGGTGAGCGCGGCGTGCGTGCGCGCGGGGAGCGGGGAGTGCGACCGGATCGCCCCCCGGGCGGAAGAAGTTGACGCGCGCCTCGAGGCGCTGGACGCGGAGTATCGGCGTCGGCTGGAACCGTTCAAGGGCATGGCGATCGTCACGCATCACGCGGCTTTCGAACGGCTCGCGGAGCGGTACGGGCTGAGGGTGGTCGAAGTGATCCGCGTCGTGGAGGGGATGGAGCCGACGCCGGCCCAGATCGAGCGGGTGATCGAGGCGGTGCGGCGCGAGGGCGTCAGGGCCATCTTCGCCGAGCCCCAGTACGCGGACCGCGGCGTGGCGCGGATCGCCGAGGCGGCGGGGGTGGCGCTGGGACGGCTGGACCCGATCGGCCAGGGCGACTGGTTCGCCATGATGCAGGCGAACCTGGACGAGCTCGTCGCGCGGCTGGGCGGATGACCCGGCGCGGTCGCAGCCCGCTCAGCACCCGGCCGCGAACAGATCGAGGAAGTAGAAGAAATCCGAGGCGTCGAGCGAAGCGTCGGGGATTCCGTAGAGAGGCTGGAGCGGATCGCTGTCGCCCGTGAGATCGGCTTCGTCGCGATTGCCCGCGACGAACTGGTCGAGGAAGTAGAAAAGGTCTCCGGCGTCCACGGCGCCGTCAGGCGTGCCGTAGGCCGGGGAGAGCGGGTCGCTCGAACCCGTGAGATCCGCGAGGCAGGTGGTCGGGCAGAGGCCGTTGCCGCAGAAGAACGTGAGACGGGCAACGGGTGATCGGGCGACGCCACCCGGCGCGCCGGCATCGGGCACGAGCCACTGGAAGTAGACCTGCTGCCCGTCCAAGGCGCCATCGCGCGGGATCGGATAGCGGAATGTCGCCTGCCCGGGCGCGCCGGTGACCAACGGCCCGGCGACTGCGTCAGCGGTGATGCGCCCGGCAACCGGCGGCGAAGTCGAGATCGCGAGCGTGACGTTCAGCCCGGGGCTGACGTTCTCAAGGCCCACCGAAAACTCGCGGAAGCCGAGGTTCGGGGGGCGCAGGGCGATCATGCGCGGCGTGCGGCCCCCCGCTCCGGGCACACCGGGGCCGATGAGCGCGGGGTTGGGGGGCAGTTCGGTGCGGAGCGTGGGCCGGTCGAAGGGGAACTCTTCGTTCTCCACGCGCGGGTCCACCAGTCCGCCCTGGAGGAACGCGACGATGTCCGCCGCGACGGGGGGCGGCAGCGCGATGCCCGCGAGCAGCGGGTCACGATTGTCGGGGAATGGTCCGCCCCCGCCTGCGTAGAAGCCGAGCACTCCGGGCAGGGCGTTGAACTGCCCGTTGTGCATGAAGGTGGACTTGAGTGCGACGTTGCGGAGCGTGGGCACCTTGAAGCGCCCGCGGTCTTCAAACTCGCCGGTGACCACCTGTCGTCCCGAGTCTTCTGCGATGGGGCGGAGGCCGAGGTTTCGGAAGGAGTGGTCGGTGAACTGGGGCGCGGTGTGGCAGACGTTGCAGCGTGCCGCGGGCCCCTGGAAGGCCGCCCAGCCGCGCTGCTCGGCGGCATTGAGCGCACCGGGGTTGCCGGCGATGAAGCGGTCCCAGTCCGTCTGGTCGGGCACAAGGGTGCGTTCATAGGTCGCGATGGCGAAGGCGATGCGCTCGGCGGTGATCTGCCCGTCTCCGAAGGCCGCTTCGAAGAGATCGGGGTAGGAGGTGCCGCCGGGGATGGCGCCGGCGATGTCCGGGGGCAGGTCTTCGGCGAGGGCGAGGGGGCGGGCACCGGCGAGCTTGCGCGTGATCTGGCCCCAGTCCCGCGCGGCGTGGGCCATTTCAACGCTGCTGAGGGGCGGCCCGACGGCCTGGCTCTCGAGTGCGCCGCCCGAGTCGATGCTGACGGCGCCTGTATCTGGGTTGATGAACCGGCTTGCGGCGCGCCCGTCCCAGAAGAGTTCGGGGGCGTACATGGCCTGGATCGCCGCGTTGGCGCTGCGCGGGGTCACCTGACGGTTGAGCCCGAAGCCGCTCGCGGGGAGGTATTGATCGAACTCGTCGCAGGAGATCACTCCCGGGGAGCCGCGCACGTCGTCGGGAGAGGGCGCGACATTGTCGAGCCCGGGATGGATCGCGATGCGGGGGTCGGTGCCCGCGCTGCCCGGGATGTGGCAGGTGCCGCAGGAAACGGTGTTATCAGACGACAGTTGTTCATCCCAGAAGAGAATCTTGCCGAGCACCCGCTTTTCTTCGGTGATTGGGTTCTCGACGGGGGCCTCGACCGGGGGCAGGTCAAAGAACAGGAAGCCCGCGGCGACGGCGCTGCCGGCCAGCAGCGGGAGCGCCACGATGGCGCCCGTGGCGAGTGCGTGTCCGCGTCGAATGGGCGAATGATCGCTCACGGCCAGGTCCCCTTGGCTCGAATCCTGCCTGTCTGCGCCTCACTCGGGGCGCGGCGGGCAACGAGAGTGTAACGCCGGATCGGTGCGCGGCATTGCGTTTCAGGCGGAGAATTGGGGCTCACTTGGGGCTGGCGAGCAGGTCGCGGGGGGAGCGCCGGTTGATCCGCGCCGCCCCGGGCGCGGCGGCGAGGATGGTGAGCGCCGCGACGAAGGCCCAGCCGACGAGAATGGGCCGTGCGGGAGGCTCGATCTGGAACTGGATGCCGAGGAGGGCCTCGTAAAGGCGCCGGCCGCCGAACGCCCCCTGCAACCCCATGACGGTGCCCACGAGGCCCGCGACGAGCGCGATGAGCACGGCCTCGCCGATGACCAGGCGTGTGAGCATGCCTCGGCGCGCGCCGATCGCGCGCAGCACGCCGAACTCGAAGCGCCTCATCTCCACCGCGGCGGCGATGAGGTTGGCCACGCCGAAACTGGCCACGAGCATGGCGATGACCGCGACGGAGGTGAAGATCAGGAGCGTGCCCCGCGCGAACCTGCGGATGCGGTCCTTGATCTGGCGCCCGCTGCCCGCGTCGAGCAGGCCGAAGGGGATGAGCGCCGCGCGCACGGCGCGCATGGCGCGTGCTTCATCCACGTCATCGCGGAAGTCAACCTGGATGATGTGCACTTCATCCGATCCGAAGCGCTCGCGCAGGTCGCGCTGCGTGCCGAAGACGGAGTGGACGGCCTGGTGGGTGTACTCCTCGCCGATGTTGAAGAACCGGCTGGCGATGTCGAGCCCGGGGCTGGTGACGACGCCGACGATCTTGAACTCCTGGCGCGTGCCGTGGCGCGAGCAGACGAAGGTGTCGCCCACGCCGAGCCCGCGGGCGGTGTGGAACTCCCTGGCGATCAGCACCGCGCCGCCGGCCTCGAGCTGGGGCTGCGCCTCCTCGCGCGAGCCCTGCACCCACGTGAGGGTGGTGATGTCGAAGAAGCTGGCGGGGTCGAAGGCGATGAAACTCGTGGCGTATCGCTGCAGCCCGCGCACGCCCAGGGCGGCGGAGGCATCGACATCGACGAACTCGCGGGTGATGGCGCAGGTGCGCTCGACCTCGGGCAGGGCGCGGAGCGCGGCCTCGGCGCCCGGCGCGAGCGGGAGGCCGGAGACGAAGGCGTCGGGAAACTCGATGCGCCCGATCCAGTCGCGCAGCACGGCGCCGCCGTTGGTCCAGATGGCGACCATGAGCGCGAGGCCCGTCATCATGGCGCCGGCGGTGAAGCCGTAGCGGTACGGTGTGCCCCGCACGCCGCGCTGCAGGAGCGAGCGCGGCAGGCCGAGCAGGCGGGAGAGGAGCGGGGAGGCGAAGCGCACGACGAGCAGCATGACGGGCACGGAGAGCAGGAAGTAGCCGATGAACATGCCCGGCAGGCCGAGGGTGACATACGCCCAGAAGACCCGCTGCCCGTCACGGATAAAGATGATGATCGCGAGGTGGATGAGGACGCCCGCGAGCCCGCAGGCGAGGGCGAGGTTGATCGCGCGCCGGCTGGGTGCGTGGGCCCGGGAGCGCAGGGCCTCGATGGGCGACTGGTTGGCGGCGCGGATGGCGGGGAAGGCCGCCCCGGCGAGACCCGCCAGCAGGCACCCCGCCAGCGTGAGCACCACCCCTTCAACCGGAACGACCACGCCGACCGGCAGGTTCTCGGGGCGCAGCCACGCGAGCAGGGCGGCGACCGCGATGCCCAGGGGCAGACCGATGAGCGCGCCCAGGCCCCCGAGGAGCAGCCCCGTAAAGAGTTGCGCCCCCGCGAGCTGCGCGCGGCTGCCCCCCACGCACCGCACGACCGCGAGTTCGCGCTGGCGCTGGGCGACATCGGTGGTCAGGCCGGTCATGATGATGAACGCGGCGGAGAGGAACGCGAGCACGCTCGCGAGCAGGAAGCCGAGCTGGCTCGACTTGATGTTCTGCTTGAGCGACGATGTGACCTTCTCGGTGGTCTGGATCACCACGCCCGGGCCGAGTTCGTCGCGCCGGGCGTCGGCGAGCGCCCCGGGGTCGTGGGCATCGTCGATCACGAGGTCGATGCGGCTGAGGCGGCCACCTTCACCCGTGAGCGCCCGGAGGCTCTCCAGCGTGAGGTAAGCCTGCGGGCGCGCCCCGAGGGGCGGCTGCTCGGCAATGCCCACCACCCGGAACGACCGGGGAGAACGGAGCCGCGCGATCTGCTCGACGAGGCGCGCGGGGTTCGAGGCCCGCAGCATGATCTCCTGGAACCCGCTGCTGAAGGGGCGCGCGTCGGCGAAGAGCGCGAGCAGCATGTTGGGGCCCTGCGGCAGGCGCGGCAGGATGGAGAGCATCTGCAGCACGCCCTTGGCATCAGGCACCAGGGAGAGTTGATCGCCCAGACGCACCCCTTGGCGCTCGTTGAACTTCTCGGCCCGGACCTTGGTGACGGGGCCGGCCAGGGGTTCTGGTTCGGCGAGGCGCGCCCGCACCACCTTGGATGAGATCACGTCGAAGCCCTCTTCGTCTTCGGGCGAGAGCGCGGCCCGAGCGCTCAGTCGGTCGGCCAGGAGGGCATCGACGACGATCTCGTTCGGCGCTGCCGGGAGGCGCCCGGCGAGCAGTCGTACCGGACGGACGAGCGGCTCCAGGGCGGGATCGATGCCGTTGGCCGCCGCGCCGGCGGCCGAGAGGATGACGGGCTTCAGGACGTACTCGCCCCCCGGACCGGGGACGTAGACCTCGCGGGAGAGGGCGAGGGTGGCGAGAGTGGACTCGATGCGCGGGACGGCGCGCGTGACGCCCTCCCAGGCGCGGGCGCGGGCGAGGAGCGCCGCGTCGAGGTCGCCCCCCGAGCCCGAGGGTTCGATCGAGACGTCGCCCACCCCCACGGTGGCCTGGGTGCGGGCGGAGATCGCGGCGTTGAGCGAGTTGAGGCTGGTCGCCACCGCGGAGATGAGCGCGGCGGAGAGCACGACCGCGCCCAGCAGCAGCAGCGAGCGGCTACGTCGCGCCCACGCACTGTTGATAGCGAGCCGCCACGCCGGCCGCATCAAGTCCCTCCGTTTCCATGGTTCCCGCGAGGCGTCCGTCCTGGATGACGAAGACGCGCTGGCAGTGGGCCGCCGCCGCCGGCTCGTGCGTGACCATCACCACCACGATGTCCTTCTCGCGGGCAAGTCCGGCGAGGAGGCGCCAGAGTTTCTGGGCGTTGGCCGAGTCGAGGTTGCCGGTGGGCTCGTCGGCGAGGATGACGGGCGGGGCGAAGAGGAGGGCGCGGGCGATGGCGACGCGCTGTTGTTCTCCGCCGCTCAGGGCCTCGGGCCGGTGGTGCCTGCGGTCGGCCAGGCCGAGTTCGCCCAGGAGCGACGCGCTGCGCTCGCTGAGCCAGGCGCGATCCTTGCCCGCGAGCATGCCGGGCAGTTCGACATTGTCCGCGGCGGTCATGGTGGGAATGAGGTTGAACTGCTGGAACACGATGCCGACCCGCGAACGCCGGAACTCAGTCGCCTCGCGCTCGTCGAGATTCTCCAGCGCGGTCCCCGCGACCCGGATGGTGCCCTGGTCCGGGCGATCGAGGGCGGCGAGCAGGTGCATGAGGGTGGACTTGCCGCTGCCCGACTGCCCCATGATGCCGTAGAACCCCGGTGCGTCGATCCGCAGCGAGAGGCCACGCAGGGCGAATACGGTTCTCGGACCCGCCTGGTACGACTTGTGGACATCCTGAACCGCAATTGTCGTCATGCCCGGGCGATGCCTCCCCCCGAGTATCCGCCCGGGTTGTTGGGAATCTAGTGGGCGATATCCCGGTCGTAGGTCGCCGCGTCCACGCACTTGGCGAGGCCGGCACCCGACGAAACCTTGAACTTGACGAGCCAGCCCGTGCCGAACGGGTCGGAGTTGAGCAGGCTCGGGTCATCGGATGCGGCCTTGTTGACCTCGGTGATGACGCCGTCCACGGGGGCGTACACGTCGCTGGTGGTCTTGACGCTTTCGACCTCGCCGAGGGAATCGCCCGCCTTGAAAGCGGTTCCGACCTTCTTCATTTCAACGAACGTCACGTCGGTGAGTTGCTCGACGGCGAAGCGGGTGAGCCCGAGCGTGCCGGCATCGCCGGCGACCTGGATCCATTCGTGGCTGGAGGTGTACTTGCGGTCGGCGGGAGAACTCATGGCGAGATCCTCAATCGGGGTGCGGAGCAGCGATACTAGCCGAAGCGAAACAGGGTGGGGAGCGGGGCGTCCGAACGACCCAGATTGACACCCTGCACGATTATTCGGCGCGGGAATGAACGAGAGTTCAGAGAGCCGGATGCCTGGGGGTGGGGTTGGCCGGAACCGGCGGCGGCACGCCGGAATCGCTGTTGATTCGCAGAACGGATTCGAGTACGCTTTTGTCTCGCGGGGCCGACGATACGGCTGCGCGCTGAACAGGCTTTCTCCCCTCCGGACGGTCGGTGCCTTCGGGCCCGACCGTCTCCTTCTTTGCGGATGTTTCGTGCCGGGGCGCCGCGGGCAGGGCGCAGCGCGAACGCGCACCATCACGGAGGCGGACTGCATCCGGCGGCTTGGGGGCAGCGTGCGGTCGGCGACGCGATCGGGGGCGTGTCACACGTCGAGGTTCTTGACTTCGAGCGCGTGATCTTCGATGAACTTGCGGCGCGGTTCGACCTGCTCGCCCATGAGCGTGGTGAAGAGGTATTCGGCTTCCTGGCCCATGTCCCACGTCACGCGCATGAGCGTGCGCCTGGAGAAGTCCATGGTGGTCTCCCAGAGCTGCTCGGCGTCCATCTCGCCCAGCCCCTTGAAGCGCTTGATTTCAAGGCCCCGGCGCCCGATGTCGAGAAGGGTGGAGAGGATGTCGGGGAGATTGGCGGCCTCGACTTCGCGCGCGTCGGGGCGGGCTGACGGGCGCGCCGGTTCGGCGCTGTCATCTTCCGGCGCGGGGGCGGCCGGCGCGCGGTCGTCGCGCCGCGCGTGAGGGGTGACCCAGCAGAACCTGGCGGGAAGTTTCTCGCCCGTGACGCTCTCTTCGCGCGAAAGGGCGAAGTCATCGATGTCGAGCCCGACCTCGGCGAGCTGGGAGAAGAGGCGGTCGAGTTCCTTGTTCTCGTGGAGTTCGCGGATGGTCGCGTCGGCCCCGTTGCCGTTGGCGCCGGCCTCGTCGGCGAGGCGCAGGCCGAGCGACGCGATGGTTTCGTGGGCCTGGGCTTCGCTCCAGGCATCGCGTTCGCCCGCCGCCTCGCCCTTGCGCCAGGAGACGCGGTGGGTCGGCAGGCGGCGCTGGTTGAGGGGGTCTTTGGCGCGGGCTTCGAGGAGGGTGACGAAGCGCACGCCTCGGCGCTCGGCGATCTCCACGAGTTCGCCGAGCCGGCGCAGGAGCTGGACGGCCCGGCGCAGCGCCTGGCCCTCGATGCGGCGCGCCTCGGGTGCGGCGAGACTCCGATCGCTGACCCGCGAGAGGTCGCGGACGATAAGCGATGCACCTTCGAGGCCGAGGGTAGAGAGCGTGTCGCCCAGCACCTTGTCGTTGAGCACGTAGCGGCTCTTCTTCTGGCGGGTGAGCTGGTACAGGGGCGGCTGGGCGATGAAGACGTGCCCGCGCCGGATGAGTTCGGGCATCTGCCTGAAGAAGAAGGTGAGCAGGAGGGTGCGGATGTGGCTGCCGTCCACGTCGGCGTCGGTCATGATGATGACCTTGCCGTAGCGGAGGCGCGAGATGTCGAACTCGGCCCCGATGCCCACGCGCAGCGCGCCGATGAGCGTGCGGATCTCCTCGAAGCCGAGAATCTTGTCGATGCGGGCCTTTTCGACGTTGAGGATCTTGCCCTTGAGGGGCAGGATGGCCTGGGTCTCGACATCGCGCCCCTGGGTGGCGCTCCCGCCCGCGGAGTCGCCTTCGACGATGAAGATCTCGCAGGCATCGACATCGCGGCTCTTGCAGTCGCGCAGCTTGTGGGGCATCGAGCCCGAGTCGAGCGCGCTCTTCCGGCGGGTCAGTTCGCGGGCCTTGCGCGCGGCCTCGCGGGCCTGGGCGGCGACAATGCCCTTGAGGCACAGGCGCTTGGCCTCGGCGGGGTGCTCTTCCAGCCACGCATCGAGGGCTTCGCCCACGCACTGCGAGACGTACTGCTCGATCTCGGGGTTGAGGAGTTTTTCCTTGGGCTGGTTGTTGAAGGTCGGGTCGGGCAGCTTGACGCTGACAATCGCGATCAGGCCCTCGCGGAGATCTTCGCCCGTGGGAACCGGGTCTTTGTCCTTGATGATGCCGGCGCGCTTGGCGTAGGCGTTGAGCGTGCGGGTAAGGGCGACCTTGAAGCCCTGCGCGTGGGTGCCGCCATCGACGTTGTTGATGTTGTTCGCGAACGTGAGCAGGGTCTCGTTGTAGCCGTCGTGATACTGCAGCGCGACCTCGCACACGAAACTTCGGGCCGGGTCTTCGCGCCGGATGTACACGGGGCCCGACACCGCGCTGCGCCCGCTCATCAGGTGTTCGACAAACTCGACGAGCCCGACCTCGGCCCGGAAGACCTCGGACCGGGGCTTGCCGTCGGCGCCCACGCGCTCGTCGGTGAGGCGGATGGTGACGCCGGGATTGAGGAAGGCGAGTTCGCGCAGGCGGTTGGCGAGCACCTGGGAATCAAAGGTCGTGTCGGGGAAGATCGTGTCGTCGGGGCGGAAGGTGACGCTCGTGCCCGTCCTGCGCGCCGCGCCCTGGGGCAGGGGGCCCACGAGCTCGAGCGCTTCAGACACCCGCCCGCGCTCGAAGGCGATGCGCCACACCTTGCCGTCGCGGTAGACCTCGCACTCCAGGTGCGAGCTCAGCGCGTTGACGCACGACACCCCCACGCCGTGGAGCCCGCCAGAGACCTTGTACGCGCTGCCCTCCTGGCCGAACTTGCCGCCCGCGTGGAGCTTGGTGAGCACCACCTCGATCGCCGACTTGCCGTCGAGCGCGGGGTCGTCGTGCCGGATCGGCTCCACCGGGATGCCCCGCCCGTCGTCGATGACGCGGCAGGAGCCGTCGGCGAGCACGCTGACGATCACCGTGGTCGCGTGCCCCGCCATCGCCTCGTCGATCGAGTTATCGACGACCTCGTACACCAGGTGATGGAGGGCGCTCAGGCCGGTGCCGCCGATGTACATGCCCGGACGCTTGCGGACGGCTTCGAGACCTTCCAGGACCTTGATCTGCTCCGCGCCGTAGGCGTTGTGGTTCGCGGTGACCTTGGAGTTGGGGGTCGGCTCGTCGGGCATGTGGGGGGGTGTTTTCGGGTTGGCGAGGACAGGTTCGGGCATGTCGCACGCACCCTTTGCCGGGCCGGGCGCCCGAGAGGAAGCCGGCGCCACGGAACTCCCGCAAACGCGGCGGCTGGCGCGGCCAAAAGTATAGGATCGTCGCCCGCGCAGCGGTGCCTCACGTGAGGGGTCCGGTGCCAATTTCTCCCCGTCGAGAGCAGCCTGAAACACCCCCGGGCCGGCGCACCCGGAGGGGGCGCATGGGCCCGCCGCCTCCGCACGAAGGCGGGCCTGAACTCGCCGTCGGAGGCGCCACGCGCGAGCCGTTCCCGGGCATCGGCACGCTGCCGAACCTGGTGTGGGTCTACGGGCTCATGGGGGCCATCTGGCTGTGCGGGCTTTTCACCCGGTTTCTGCCCCCGGGCACGACCTGGATCGCCCTGGCGGCGGTCGGTGCGGGCGTGCTGGTGTGGGTCCTGCTTCGGGTGCTGCCTCTCGCCTGGACGAAGTGGATGGCGCCGATCGCGAAGGAGACGCTGGTCGATCACGCCGCCCGCGTGGGCGTGCTGGTGCCCTCGGAGCACATTGCCGGCACGGAGGAGCGTTTGGCGCGCGAGCGCGGCCTGTGCTTTGACCCCGAACTCATCCGCCCGGTGCTCGGCCTCTCCAAGGGCAGGGCGGCGGTCGTGCCGTGGATCGTGATCTCGATGGTCGTCGTCACGCTGGCGGTGCTCTTCGACGCGAGAATGCCGGGGCGGTCGATCTTTCCTCGGTCGTACTTCCCCAACTTCTTCCAGTTCGCGCTCGCCTTCGCGGCCGGCGGCATCGCGAGCGACTGGCTCGTGCCCGTGTACCTCGTGCTCACGCCCGGACGGCTTGAAACCCGCACGCACGGCTTGCTGGGGAGAGGAAAGGCACGAGTCACGGCGTATGACCTCACGTCGGCCCGGGTGCGGGTCAATGAACGGGCCCGGACATTGAGTGTCCTGCCCCCGGGCACACACTGGGTCTCGGACCTCGGCCCGGGGGCGAAGGGGCCGGGGGCGGGGCTCGGCGTTTCGCTGCGGCTGACGCCGGGCGGGCTGGAGTTCATCCGGCGGGTGGAGGCCGCGGCCCTGGGCGCTCCCGCTGCGGAAGAATCGAGCCGGAGAAACGGCGCGAATGCGGAGGCGTGAGCGCGGGACGCGGGGGGTAGGATTGCGCGATGGCAGACAGCCCGGCCAAGCGAACGAGCGCCTACCCGAAGGTGATGGATCGGCTGATCGGCGAGCTGGCGAACCTGCCGGGAATCGGCCGGCGCAGCGCCGAGCGCCTCGCGTTTCACCTCTTGAAGAGCGACGAGGGCGAGGCCCTGGCCCTCGCGCAGGCGATCATCGACGTCAAGAAGCAGGTGCGTCACTGCGCGACGTGCTTTCATCTGTGCGAGCAGACGTGCCCGATCTGCGACGACGTGTCGCGCCGGCGCGACCAGGTGCTCGTCGTCGAGCAGCCCAAAGACCTTCTGGCGATTGAGCAGGTGGGGATGTACCGGGGCCTGTACCACGTGCTGATGGGGCGTCTCTCGCCGCTCGATGACATCGGCCCGGGGGAACTGACGATCGGGGCGCTCCTGTCGCGTCTTGACCGGCCCGAGACGAACCCGGGGGGCGTGCGCATCGCGGAGGTGATCCTGGGCCTGAACCCGAACCTCGAAGGCGACGGCACGGCGCTCTACCTCGCCGAGCAGATCAGGACGCGGGGCGTGAAACTGACCCGTCTGGCCCGCGGGCTCCCCACCGGGTCGAGCCTCGAATACGCGAGCGCGGCGGTGCTTGCCGATGCGCTGGAGGGGCGGCAAGGGGTGGAATAGAGCATCGCCCGGGGCCGGCTTGGAGATCAGGATGCCGCCGGGCTGCCGCGCCCCGTGGACCCGTTCGGCGGGCACTGAGGTCCAATGCGTGCTGCGGGGTGCCGCACAAGCGCTTGCGGTCATCCCTAGACTCCTCCGATCAATGCGTTTTGAAGCCTCCCAATCCATGAAGCTCGGCCAGTCGATGAAACTGGCCCCGCGGATGATCCAGTCGATGGAGATTCTGCAGATGGCCCTCGCCGAGCTCGAGGAGCGGATCGAGCAGGAGCTCGAGAGCAACGTGGCCCTCGAGCGCGTCGAGGGAGACGGCACCGCCGCGGCACCGGAGGCGGCCGAGGGCGCGAACCCCGACCCCGCCGAGAGCGCCCCGGGCGAAGCCCGCGAGGACTTCGACCGCCTCGACGATTTCGAGCAGGACGACCCCGAGGGCGCCGAGAACACGCTTGAAGCACCGATCCGCGAGCGCCTGGAGCCGGGACCGGCCCGGGTCTCGGACGACGGCGACGCGAAGTTTGACGCAATGAACGCCGCCCCGGCCCGGGGAGAATCGCTGGCGGAGCAGTTGCTGGGGCAGTGGGGGCTGGTGGAGGTCGATGCGCGGACGCACGCGCTCGGGGCCCACCTCATCGAGAAGCTCGACGAATCCGGCTTCCTGCGGGCTGAACTTCCTCGCATCGCGGCGGACGCCCCCGCGAGCCTCGCCCCGGTGGAGGTCGCGGAACTGGAACGGGCGCTGCAGGCGCTCCAGGTGATGCTCGAACCCCCCGGGGTGGCGGCACGAGATCACCGGGAATGCCTGCTGCTCCAGCTCGATGCGCTGGAGGACGACCCCGGGTGGGATGACGCCGAAGACAAGGCCGAGACGCTTCGGGTGGCGCGGGTGCTCATCTCCGATCATCTTGACGACCTCAAGAACAACCGCCTGCCGCGCATCGCCGAGCGGGCCAAGCTGGACATGGACTCGATCCGACGTGCGCTGGCGCTGATGAAGCGCCTGAGCCTGGCGCCCGCCCGGCGGCTCGTGGACGAGTCGGCCCGCCCCATCGTGCCCGACGCCATCGTGGAGTACGACGCGGACCACGACCGCTACGTCGCGTACCTGAACGACCGGCGCGTCGCCAACGTGCAGGTGAACCGCGAGTACGCCCTGCTGAGCAAGGACAAGTCGCTGGAGAAGAAAGACCGCGATTTCATCAAGACCAATCTCGCGAACGCGCAGTGGCTGCTGGAGGCGATCGAACAGCGCCGCAGCACGCTGCTGCGGGTGCTCCAGGTGGTGATCGAGGCGCAGCGCGACTTCTTCGACCTGGGGCCGCAGGCCCTCAAGCCGCTGCCCATGACCGAGGTCGCGCAGAAGATCGGCGTGCATGTGGCGACCGTCAGCCGCGCCGTGGCCGAGAAGCACATCATGACCCCGAGGGGGGTCGTGCCCCTCCGGCGCTTCTTCAGCGGGGGGTTGTCGACCGAGAGCGGCGAGGAGATGTCCTACGACGCGGTGCGGGCGGCGCTCCTCGACATCGTCGCGGGCGAGGACAAGTCAAACCCACTCTCAGACGAAGCGCTGGCCGAGGCCGTGCAGGCCCGGGGCATCGACATCGCCCGGCGGACGATCGCGAAGTACCGCACGCAGCTCAACATTCCCGCCGCGCGCCTGCGCAAGCAGCACTGATCGCCCGCGCCGCCCCCGGGCGCATGCGTGCACGGCGTCCGTCGCCCGCCGTGGACGACCCGCGGGGCGACCGATACGATCCACCGTCATGCCCGTCCGCCCGCTCCGCCGACATACCCCGCAGAACCGGCCCATCCGGTCGCTGTGGCTTCGTGGCGTGCTTGCGTTGGTGCTGATCCCGGTCCTGGTGCTCGGCGCGTTCAGGGGCACGACCTTTGTGTCGCACACGGTCGAAGGGCACGGCGCGCACCTGCACGCTTCGTCCTCCGTCGCGAAGGCGCGGTCTCTGGCCGAGCAGCACCAGTTCGCCCACGCGTCCGGGTCGGATTCGTGCGGCGCGGCTGACCGGGGCAGCATGAGGCCAGCAGCGTCCGGCGAAGACCCTGCCGTGGCGTCGGCTATTGCGGACTTCCCCGCGGCGCCCGGCGAGACCGATGGGCTCGTCATCACCATTCCCGACTTTGAGCCGCTCGTGCCTCGGGGCCTCGACGTCACGGACGTGATCCTCGCCGCGCCCGGCGTTCAGGGTGCGTGTGCGCCCCTGTGGATGCCCCCGGAGATCTGTGAAGAACCCGGCTCCCCGGGCGGGGCTTCGTTCGACGCGCGCCCGCGCCTGGGTGCCCTGACCACCGTGGCGCGGCTCATGCGCATCGACGGCGCACTCCTGCTCTAGGTTCGTACCCGCTCATCGTGTCGCGTGCCGGTGCTCCGCCCCAGCGCGAGCGCCGCGACGCGGAGTATGGGTCCGTCAACCTCGCGCGCCCGACCAATGACCGGGGCGTGACCCGAAGCAGGACTTTCCCTTGAACAGTTCTCCGCGCATCGCGCCGCCGGCGCGTGCCAGTCGCGCTGTGCTCTCCGACCGTTCGCGTGCGTTCCTCGCTGCCTCCGCACTCGCGCTGGCGGGCTGCCAGCCGTACGCGCGCAGACCCCTGGACCTTGACGCGACGCGGGCGGCGTGGCTCACGCGGTCGCCCGCCGACCCCTCGGTCCGCGCCTTCGCGGCCGCGCTGGAGCCGGGCCAACCGGCCGCAGGCCCGCCCGGCGATTCCGCCGGGGGCTTCGATCCCGAAGATGGGCTGACGCTCGGCGAGGCCGAAATCGTGGCGCTGGTTTTCAACCCCGAGCTTCGGCTCGCGCGCCTGGAGGGCGATGTCACCCGGGCGACCGCCGCGCACGCCGGACGCTGGGACGACCCGGACCTCGGCATAGACCTGGAGCGCATCGTCTCCGGCGCCGGGGGTGCAAGCCCCTGGGTGGCAAGTTCCACGATCGGCATCACCATTCCGATCTCCGGAAGGCTGGAGGCCGAGAAGGCCCGGGCGGGGGCCGAACTCGCGGCGGAGCTTGACCGGCTCGCGGCGCAGGAGTGGGCCACCCGGTCGGCACTCCGGGAGTTGTGGGTCGAGTGGTCCGCGGCGCAGCTGCGGCTGGCGGTCACGGAGGAGTTGCTGGCGCGGCTCCGGGATGTCGCCACCCTCGCCGAGCGGCAGGAACAGGCCGGCGCGATGACCCGTGTCGATGCCCGGTTGTTCCGCGTCGAGATTGCGGGGAACGAGGCCGATGCGGTCGCCGCCTCGGCCCGGGTGAAGGAGCTCGAACTTCAGTTGCGGGCGATGCTCGGCCTCTCGCCGAACGCGGCGCTCGCGCTCGTGCCGACGGTCGCGTTCACGCCGCCCGCGGCTGACGAGGATGAGCTCCGGCGCCGGATGGAGGCGTCGAACCCCGAGCTCGCCGCGGCGCGGGCGGAGTACGAAACCGCCGAGCGGTCGCTGCGCGCCGAGGTGCGCGCGCAGTACCCCGACCTGACCATCGGCCCCGGCTACGGCACCGAGCAGGAAGACGACCGCGTGCTCTTCGGCCTGTCGCTGCCGATCCCGCTCTGGAACCGCAATCGCCAGGGGGTGGCCGAGGCGACGGCACAGCGCGAAGTCGCGCGCGGGCGGTTCGAGACCACCTACGAACGGCTCTCATCCCGGCTGGCGCTCGCGATCGCGCGGTTCGAGGCCGCACAGGCGCAGCGGGCCCTGGTTGAGTCCGGGGTTGTGCCGCTGGCCGACGAGCAGGAGGCGGACGTGCGCCGCGTCGCCTCGCTCGGGCGCGTCGACGCGCTGCTCCTGCTGGAATCGCTCAAGTCTCAGCACGATGCGAAGGTCAGGCTGGTTGAGGCCCGGGCCGCCGAGTCGATCGGGGCCGTCCGGCTGCACGAACTGATCGGGCCCGCCCCGGCGCGCCCGGAGCCCGCGAACGAATCCGCACCCGCCCCGTCCACCCGTTCGGACGCCGGCTCACCGGCGCCCGCTGAAGGTCACCATCCATGAACGCCACGCGCATTCCATCGGCCCTTCTCCTCGCGCTCGTGCTCTGCGGCTGCAACCGGAAGGCCGAGCCGACCGCGGCGCCGGGCCCCGCCGAGCAGGCTCCCGCCCAGACCAACCGCGTCGACATCACTCCCACGGTGCGGCAGAACCTCGGCATCACCTTCGCCAAGGTCGAACTGCGCAACGTCGCCCGCACGCTCCGCGTGCCGGGGCGGTTCGAGCTCCTGCCCTCGGCGCTGCGCGAGTACCGGGCGGCGGTACCGGGCACGGTCGAACTGCTCGTGTCGCAGTACGCGGTTGTCGGCGCGGGCACGCCCCTGTACCGCATCGATTCGCCGCGCTGGCGCGAGATGCAGAAGGACCTGGCCGACGCGGAGGCGGCGGTCAGCCTCGCCCGGGCGGCGGTGGACGGCACCGGGCCGCTCGTGGAGGCCCACAAGAATCACCGCGCCGAAATCCAGGAGGCGGTCGATCTCTGGACTTCGCAGGTCGCGACGCTGGAACGCCTCCAGGCCGCGGGCGGGGCACGCGGCGACGAAGTGACCCAGGCGCGGGCCTCGCTCGCTTCCTCCCGTTCAGAACTCGCCGAGACGCTCGAAAAGGAAGCCGAACTGATCGTCCGCGCCGGCGAATGCGACGCGCAGCTCGGCGCCGCGACATCGCGGCTTGAATTTCTCTACGAGGCCGCGGCCACGCTGGCCGGGGTGAGCGCGGCGGACCTCCGCGCACCCGCGCCGGGCGAGGCGGCCATCCCGCGGTGGCGGACGATCAACAGTATCGAGGTGCGGGCGCTGGCCCCGGGCGTGGTGGATGTGGTCAATGTGGCCTCGGGCGCGGTGATCGACCAGAACGCCCAGGTGCTCAGCACGGTGCAGCCCGAGCAGGTGCGCTTCCGGGCCGTGGGTCTCCAGAGCGACCTGCCGCGCCTCGCCGACGGTCAGCCCGCGACGGTCGTCGCGGCCCAGCCCGCGCCGCCCGCCGCGCGAGGCGAGACGGGCGCCGGGGCGTTCGCGTCGATGCCCGGCACGCTCAAGCTGGCGCCCACCGCCGATGCGGAGCATCGCACCGTTGACCTGATCGTGAGTCCTGGCCCGGGCGCCTCGCCTCCGGCGTGGGCCCGGGCGGGGGTGTCGGCGATCCTGGAGGTCGTCACCAGCCAGGCCCCGGCCGGACGGGGCGGGGACGACGGCGCGCAGCTCGCCATCCCGCTCAAGTGCGTGGCGCACGACGGAACGTCGGCGATCATCTTCCGGCGCGACCCCGCCGACCCGAACAAGGCCATCCGCATGGAGGCCGACCTCGGCATCGATGACGGGCGCTGGGTCGTCATCAGGAGCGGCGTCGCAGAAGGCAACGAGATCGTGCTCGACGGCGTGTACCAGCTCATGGTCGCCACCAGCGGCTCGATCACCAAGGGCGGGCACTTTCACCCCGATGGAACCTTCCACGAAGGTGAAGAGTGACGCGCCGCTTGCACACTCGACCCGCCGTTCGCTGGCCCGTCTGACTTCCGGAAGACATTGACATGCTCAAGCACCTGATCGCACTCTCTCTCCGACAGTCATCCCTCGTGCTGCTCATCGCGGGGGCGCTGCTGGTCTACACCGTGGCACGTCTGCCCCGGATGCCCGTGGATGTCTTTCCCGAGCTCAACGCGCCCACGGTCGTGATCCTGACCGAGGCCGGCGGCCTGGCTGCCGATGAGGTCGAGCAGTACGTCACTTTCCCGCTGGAGTCTGCGGTGAACGGCCTGCCCGGCGTGCGCCGCGTGCGCTCGGCATCGGCGATCTCACTCTCGCTGGTGTGGGTGGAGTTTGACTGGGGCACGGACATCTACCGCGCCCGGCAGCTGGTGGGCGAGCGCATGGCCGAAGCGCGGGAGAGCCTGCCCCCCGGGGTGGAGCCGGTGATGACGCCCATCTCGAGCATCACCGGCGAGATCATGCTGCTTGCGGTCTCCTCGCCTGATCGCACGGTCCGCGACCTCGATCTCCGGGCTTATGCCGAGTTCGACCTGCGGAACAAGCTGCTCGCGATTCCCGGCATCTCGCAGGTGTCGGCGATCGGGGGCGAACTGCCCGAGTACCAGATCAACGTGAAGCAGGACCGGCTGGCGCTCTACGGCCTCACCATGCAGGATGTCGTCGAGGCCGCCCGCAAGGCGCACAGCACCGCCAGCGCGGGGTACCTCAGCGACGTGGACCGCGCGGAACTGCCCATGCGCCAGGCGGCGCGGGTCACGAGCGAACGCAACATCGCCTCGACCATGGTGACGATGAAGGACGGGCTGCCCATCACCATCGGCGAGGTGGCGGATGTCTCGCTGGGCGGGGCGCCCAAGCGCGGCACCGCCGCCAACCAGGGCGTCCCCGCCGTGGTGCTCACGATCCAGAAGGCCCCCGGCACCAACACGCTCACCCTGACGCGCCGCATCGACGCGGCCCTGGACCAGTTGGCGTCGAGTGTTCCTGACGGCATCGTGATCAACCGCAACGTCGTGCGCCAGAGCCATTTCATCCAGCGGTCCGTGGATAACGTCTTCAAGGTGCTCGTCGAGGCGACGGTCATCGTGGGTGTCATCCTGGTCCTCTTTCTCCTCAACGTGCGGACCACGATCATCACGCTCACCGCCCTGCCGCTCTCGCTCGCGGCGGCGCTCTTCACGCTCGACGGCTTCGGACTCACGCTCAACGTCATGACCCTGGGCGGGCTGGCGGTCGCGATCGGCGAGCTGGTGGACGACGCGATCATCTACGTCGAGAACGTGCACCGGCGGCTGGAGGAGAACCAGCGGCTCGCCGAGGCGGATCGCAGGGGCTTCGTGCAGGTGATCCTGGAAGCAAGCGCCGAGATCAGTCCCTCGGTCATCTACGCGACTGTGCTGATCTGCATCGTGTTTCTGCCGCTGATGTTCCTCGAGGGCATCGAGGGCCGCTTCTTCAAGCCCCTCGCCGTGACGTGCGTCGTGTCGATCATGGCCTCGCTGGTGGTCGCCATGACGGTGACGCCGGCCATGTGCAAGCTGCTGCTCCGGCCCCGGAAGGCCGCGCCACGGGCGGAGGGGGCTCGCCATGACCACGCCCGCGACGGTTTCCTGGTCCGGTGGCTCAAGCGCCGCTATGACCCCTCCCTTCGCTGGTCGCTGCGGCATCGGAAGCTCGTCATCGGCGGGGCCATGGCCGCCACGGGCCTGGCGCTCCTGCTGGCCCGCACCTTCGGCACGTCGTTTCTTCCCGAGTTCAACGAGGGGTCCTTCACGGTCTTCGTGTCGTCGCCGCCCGGCACATCGCTGGGCGAGAGCAACCGCGTGGCGCAGGCGATCGAGGCCCGGCTCATCACCATCGACGGGGTGCTCAGCGTGACGCGCCGCACCGGGCGCGCCGAGCGCGACGAGCACGCCGAGCCGGTCTCCAACAGCGAGCTCGACATCCTCATCGCGCCGGGGGGCACGCAGAGCCACATCCGTGCCGCGATCGCCGAGATCGCGCAGGCCGTGCCGGGCGTCACGGTGCAGATCGGCCAGCCCATCGAGCACCGGCTCTCGCACATTCTTTCGGGCACCCCCGCCGCCATCGCGATCAATGTGTACGGGCAGGACCTCGGCACCCTCCGCCGGCTCGCGGGCCGCATTGAGTCCGAGCTGCGGGCCCTGCCGGGCGCGCGCGATGTCACCGCGAACCGCGAAGTGCTCATCACGAGCGTGCCGATCCGGTACCGGCACCAGGACCTCGCCGCGGCGGGCCTGACGCCCGCCGACGCGGCCGAGCAGGTCCAGGTGGCCCTCTACGGCGCGGAGGTCGCCGAGGTGAACCAGGGGGTACGCCGCTACGCCATGGTGGTGCGCCTCGACGCCTCGGAACGCGAACGCATCGAGCAGGTGAAGGACCTCATGCTCCGCGGCACCGCCGAGGACGGCAGGCCGGGCCCCACGGTGCGCCTGCGCGACGTGGCCGACATCGGCCCGGAAAAGACCCCCAACATCATCGCCCGTGAGAACGCCCAGCGCAAGGCCGTCATCTCGTGCAACGTCGCCGACGGGTACAACCTCGGCGACCTGGTGAACCAGGTCAAGGCCCGCGTCGAGCCCATCGTCGCGCGCGAGGGTTACCTCGTCGAGTTCGGGGGGCAGTTCGAGGCCCAGCAATCCGCCAGCCGCACCCTGCTCATCGCGGGCGCGGGCATCGCCGTCGTGATGCTCTTCCTGCTCCAGCTTTCCACCGGGTCGCTCAAGGTCGCGGCCCTGGTGATGATCAACCTGCCCCTCGCGACGATCGGCGGCATCGCGGCTGTGTTCGTCACCGACTCCCTCATGCACGCCGGCCTCGTCCGCAACACGCTCGCCCTCATCGGCCTCGGCGCCTCCAGGTTCCAGGCCCCGGTGCTCTCCATCGCCAGCCTCGTCGGCTTCATCTCGCTCTTCGGCATCGCGGTGCGCAACGGCATCCTCCTCGTCAACCACTACCGGCATCTCATCGAGGAGGAGCACAAAGCTCTCCCTGACGCGATCGTCCAGGGCTCCATGGAGCGACTCGTCCCCATCCTCATGACCGCGCTCGCGGCGGCCCTGGGGCTCCTCCCGCTCGCGCTCGCCTCGGGCAAGCCCGGCAGCGAACTCCTTTCCCCCCTCGCTGTCGTGGTCCTCGGCGGCCTGCTCACATCGACTTTCCTCAACCTCTTTGTCGTGCCCGTCGGCTACGCCCTCGTGCACCGCGTCCGGGTGGTCCCCCCCGCCGGTCCTGACAGTTCCCCGAGGCATTCGCTGGTCGGGCGCGTCGCCCGCCGCGTGTTCCGTCGCGGTCGCCCCGGCGATCGCTGAACCCAAGGATTCTGAGTCGAATCGCGCCCGCCTCACCACAGGAGACTCCGATGCGCACCCATTCGCTGTTGATCGCCGCCCTCATGCTCGCCCCCCTCACAACCCTCGGCGCCCTGGCGGGGTGTGACAAGAAGAAGCCCGCGCCCCCCGCGCCCGCCAAGGCCGACGACCACGATCACGGACCCGGCGAGGAACACGGCGAGCACGAAGAGGACCACGCCGGCCCCGTCATCGATCTGGGCGAGCAGGCGATCGGCGCCTTCGGCGCCAAGGTCACCCGCGATCAGGGCGAGATCATCGCGGGCAAGGATGCGCCCGTCGATGTCATCGTCACGCCCGCGGCGGGGTCCGCGGCCAAGGTCGCGGCAGTCCGCATCTGGATCGGCGCCGAGGATGCCAGGGGATCGGTCAAGGCCAAGGCCGAGATCGAGAACGCCGAGCACCCCGACCACTGGCACGTCCACGTCGAGATTCCGAGCCCCCTTCCCGCCGGCTCCAAGGTGTGGGTCGAGATCGAAGACGATGCGGGCGCCACTTCGGTGGGAGGCTTCGACCTCAGGAACTGACCCGGGCTTCAACCGGTTCTTTGGTCTTGACCCCGAAAGCTGGTCCAGAATGAGGAAGAGCTTTCGGGGATGATGCTGGCCTCTGATCTGGAGGCCGACGATGAAGAGGATGCGGTTCAGCGTGGAGCAGATCGCATACGCGGTCGCGCAATCGGAGAGCGGGACCGCGGTGGCGGAGATTCGCCGGCAGATGAGGTCGGGGGCGTAGGGCGGGAGCCACTCGACCATGACCCACGGAGCATCCGCCGGACGCTGGGCCAGCCAGCGCTTCACGGCGGCCCTGTGGACGTTGAGCTTGTCCTGCACGACGACCATCGGGCCTCGCACGTGCGTGTCCAGCACACGCAGAAACTCGGTTGCTTGGGGCGTCTTGATGTTCCCGGTGTGGATGCGGAAGACCACCGAGAGCCGGTGGCGCTCCCGCGAGGGGGGCACGACGATGCCGCCGATCACGCTCAGCCGGTCGCGTCGGTCCCAGCAGCGCAGGATCGGAGTCTGGCCGCGCGGGGCCCACGAGCGCCGCACCAGGGGCTGGAGCATGAAGCCGGATTCGTCGAGAAAGACGGTGGTGGCGTTCAGCCGGCGCGCGTTTTTTTGATGCGCGGCCACGCCTGCTTCCGCCAGCGTTCGATGGCCGCCTCGTCCCGCTCGCGAGCGCGGGCCTCGGGCTTCTGCACGCTCAGGCCCATCGAGTGCAGGATCCGCCCGACGTGGTTGAGGTCGTACCAGACGTTGAAGGTCTTGCCGATCAGGTCGGTCACCCGCCGACAGGTCCACAGGTCGTTGGGGTACCCCGCGGCCAGCGCGCCGCGCTTGAGCAGTGACACCAGCCGCCGCTTGTCGGCCTTGCTCAGTCGCGGCCTGCGTCCCGGGTGCGGGCGGGACTTCAGCCCCTCCGGCCCACGCTTACGCAACGCCGTCTTCCAGCGGCTGACCGATGAGCTCGACGCTCCAACCAGCCGCGCCACCTCGTTCACGCCCTTGCCCTGGCCCAGCAGGACGGCCGCCCGCCGCCGCCGGGCCTCCAGCTCCGCCGGAGTGCCCTTGATCCTCATACCACAGCTATCGGCTCCAGGGCACTCACTCCATTCACATTGCAGAGATCAAAAGGGTTCGAGTTGCGAATGGTCGGCGCCGGCTGTGCGTGGCGGTGACCCTTTCAGATCGCCGCGTCTTCATGAGTCTTTGTCGCGCCAGCGATCGTTGAGGTTGCGAGTCGGCCCACGGTGGGTCAAAGCAGCCTGTGTGTGACTACCGCGCCGCCCACTGCACGCCGTTCGCGGCGAGGCAGGCGAGGGTGCTCACCAGGATGCCGCGCCGGGGGCCGGTCGCCGCGCCAAGGGGCGCGAGCAAAAGCAGCCCCGCCGCCCCCCAGTACAGGTCGGCGTAGAAGCAGCCCATGAGCACCAGGCACGCATGAAAGGGGGCGAGCACGGCGGGCGTGCTGGCGGAGCCCTCTCGCCGGGGCAGGTGGGTGCCGCCGCCGCCGATGGGGCGCTTGGCGCGGGTGAGGATCGAGGCCCCTGCGACCATGGCAAGGAGGAGGCTGATCTGGGCGTACTTGCCGGTGTAGGCGAGGAAGAGCCCCGCCGCGCCCGCGAGGGAGGACGCGAGCATGCACCACTCGGAGGCAAGGCGGGTGCGCTCGCGCCGGGCGAGAAGGCCCAGGGCCCACGCGGGCAGGCCCGCGATCGCCATGCCGGCAACCCAGGCAAAGGCAATCGAGAGGGCCGGCCAGCCCTTCCACGCATTGGCCAGGGGCATCGCAAGCAGCAGGGCGGCGAGCACGAGCGGCAACAGGCGCGAGGGGCCGGGGCGCCGTGCGAGGGCCGCGTACGAACCGAGCAGCCCGGCGATTGCAAAGAGCAGGGGCAGCCAGTCTTCGCCCACGCGCCCGGGGACCGGGGGCACGCGCCCCAGCACGAGACAGGTGCCGAGGCCGCCGGTCACGCCCAGGGTGAGGGCCGGCGCGGCCCGGCGCAGGGTGAGCGACACGCGGGAGACAAGCATCACGCCCAGCGCGATCGCGCCGGGAAGCAGCACCGTTGTCAGGGCGGCCCCCACCACAGCGCGGGCATGATACTGCGAGGACCGGCGCGGCGGGCCGGGGGCGAGCGGGAGGCGAGGCGGGCGGTCTGAAGCGGGTGCGCCGGGCCGGGGATGGTGCGCACCCGGCGGAAGGGGGACCGCGCCGGGTGGTGTTCATCGCCGCCGCTACGCTTGGGCATGACGAGCAGCGAACGGGCGTATGTGCTGGGCACCGACCAGGAAGAACTGCTGCGGCTGGGCACGCAGCATCGGTTGTGGGCCGAGTCGGCGCTGCGGCTCTGGGAGCGGGCGGCGATTCGGCCCGGCGAGCGCGTGCTGGACGTGGGGTGCGGGCCGGGGTTCGCCTCGCGCGATCTCGCCGCGCTGGTCGGCCCTGCGGGCGCGGTGGTGGGCGTGGACGAGAGTGCGCGGTTTGTCGCGCACTTCACCCGCGAGGCGGCGAGCCAGCACCTGGATCATGTGCGTGCGCTCGAAGGAGACGTTCACCACCTGCCCGACCTGCTCCGGGGGCACGCGCCCTTCGACGCGGCGTACATCCGGTGGGTGCTGTGCTTCACGCGTGATACGGAGCGGGTGATCCGGGGCATCGCGTCGGCGCTCCGGCCGGGCGGGCGGATCATCATCCAGGACTATTTCAACTACCAGGGTTCGACATGCCTGGCGCCGCGCGCGCCGGTGTTCGACCGCACGATCGAGGCGGTGTCGCGGTCGTGGCGCGATTCCGGGGGTGATACCGACGTCATGGGGCGCGTGCCGGGGTGGCTGCTCGGCGCCGGCTTCCGCATCGATCACTGGGGCGCGCTGCAGCGGTGCGCCCGCCCGACGGACACGATGTGGACATGGCCGACGATCTTCTGGAAGAGTTTTCTGCCTCGCCTCGTCGAGAGCGGACACCTGAGCGCCGCGGACAAGGCCGAGTTCGATGCGCACTGGGCCAGGGCGAGCGCGGACCCGGCGGCCTGGATCGCCCTGCCGACGGTGTTCGAGGTGATCGCGACGAAGGCGGAGTGAGGGTCGGGGGTGAGGTCGTGGGCCAGGCGCGTTCGGCGGAGCGCGCGGATCGGGCTCGTGCCTTCATTTCGAGGCGCCAGACCTCGTGTGAATCGTTCGGCGGTTCGGCACGGCTCGCGCCGGAGCGCGGGTCATTCGCTCGCGGGGGGCGGGTCGCGCGGGACGATGCGTGAGACGGGATCGACGCCGAAGGGCAGCGGGTCGGAGGCCTCGCCGCGCGTCCATTCGCGGAACCGGGGGATGGCGACCTCGCGGAGGAAGATCTTGAGGCACGCGGCGACGGGGATCGCCAGCAGCAGGCCGTAGACGCCGGCGAGGATGCCGCCGGAGATCGATGCGAAGAGGATCGCGGGCGTGTCCATGTCGGTGGCCTTGCCCTGGATGAGCGGGGTGAGCAGGTAGTCATCGAGAATCTGGCCCACCTGGTAGACGATGAAGGGGCCCGCGATGCTCCACCAGAACGCCTCCTGCCAGCCGAAGAGAGGCTGGGGGTCCAGCCACATGGCGACCACGCTGATCGGGATGCCGATGAGCCCGACGTACGGCACGATGGCGAGGATGCCGACGATGGGCCCGATGATGAGAGGCATGGGCACCCCGACCAGCCAGTACCCGATGGAGAAGATGATGCACTGGATGAGGGAGATGGTGAGCCGGCCGCGGACGAAGCCGCTCACGACCCGGTCCATCTTGGAGAGGAGTTCGAGTGTTCGGGCGCGGTGACGCTCGGGGATGGCGTCGCGCCACACCCGCTGCACCCTGCCCCAGCCGGTGGAGAAGAAAAAGAAGAAGAACGCGGTGAGGAAGCATGTGAAGACCAGGAGCCCGAAGCCCTTGAACACGTCGAAGGCGATGCCCAGCGCATCTGTGCCCGAACTGAGCACGCGCTTGCCGATGCGTTCGGCGTTGTCGCGCACCCACCGGAGCACAACCTCGGACATGCTGGTGGGGGCGGGGTTGGCCTGCGGAGAAGCCGGGGGAGCGGCGGCGGGCTGCGCGGGGGGCACGTCGCCGGCGGCGGGCTCCTCGCCGCGCTCGCGGGCCTCGCGGGCCTCGCGTTCGAGGGCGTCCTCGCGCTGGCGCTGGGCGCGGGCCTCGGCCTCCAGGCGTTCCTTCTCGCGGATATCCGCGAGCTGGTCGCGGATCCAGACCCAGGAATCGTTGGGGAGCTGCTGGCGGAGTTCGGTTTCGCCGGGCGTCTGGCTGGAGGCGATGACGAGGTCCACGTTGCGGGAGAGGAACTGGGCGTAGCGCACGCCCTGGCCCGCGGCGAAGACCGTGGCAACGACGATGGGCACGACCACGAGCAGGCCCGCGCCGATGATGATGCCCCCCGCCGCGATGCTCCGGTTGACCCGGCGGATGCGGGTGAGGCGCTGGACGAGGGGCTCAAAGAGGTAGGCGAGGAGCAGGGCGAGCAGGATGGGCACGGTGACGAGGCGAAGGGTGTAGCCCAGCCTGAAGAGCAGCACGATGATGACGATGACCAGCACATCGCGCAGGGGCTGGATCTGCCACAGGTGCAGTTCGCGCCACGGTCGAAGCCCGGCGGGGCGCTGGGGGGGTGGAGGCGTCATGCGCGGGCGCGGCTCCCTGTCGTGGACGCCCGCATGGTAAGCGAAGGCTCGGTGCGCTGCGCGCGCCGGGCGCGCGGCGATGCCTTCTCAGCCCGGCTGAGACGGGGTCGCTGATGACTCCCGGGCGGCGTGCATCGACGCTCCGCGCGCGGGGCGCCGGGCTCGATCAGGTGATCGTGGGCTTGTCGTGGGCGAGCTTGGCGACGAGGGCGGAATAGTCGCTGGCCCCGAGCAGGGCCGCGAGCCAGAGCTGATTGGCGGTCACGTCGTACACGCTCTTGGCCTGCGAGCGGTTGCCGGCCCAGGTCTTGCTCGTCTTGCTGACGCTCTGGATCACCGCGAGTTGCGAGGGATCAGGCTTGCCCGTCGGCTTCGTGGTCTGCGCGGCCAGGATGGCCTCGGGCGTGCCGCTCGCAAAGCCCGGGGTGTGGAAGAGGAACTTGCAGACCTTGACGAGGCCCTTGAGCCCCTCGCTGTCGAGCACGACCGCCTTGGTTGAGGTCTGGCCGGCGGGCACACACGGAAAGCAGTGCACCGAATTGCCGAGGCTCTGGGCATCGGAGCCGAAGTGGATGTGGTAGGACGTGCTGATGACGTTGGCTGGATCTTTGGGCACCAGCGCAATGCCCTGGGAGAGAATGCGCGCCGCGATCGCGTCGCCGTATTCCTTGAACGCGGCGGTGAAATGGGCGAACGACAGGCTGGTGATGGTGTTCTCGGAGGAATACGCGGGGACATAGCCGCCGTCCGTCTTGTACGTGTCCACGATGTGCTTGCGGTAGGAGGTGTGAAGCAGAAACTGGTGCTTCGCGCCGGTGTCTTCCGTCACGGCGATGGTGAGTTCGAGCCGGTCACCGGAGGCGGTTCCGGTCGACACGGCGCTCGCAACGGCGCTTGTGACGGGCATGGCGGGCCTTTCGGGCAAGGGGTGAGGGCAGCGCGGGCGCGGCCCGCATCACAAGATAGCCCGAGAACGGCACACCCGGCGCGCGATGGCACGGTCTTCCTGTTCTTGCCCGGTTTTCAGGACGGGTGGGAACGTGATCCATGGTCGCGCGGGTCTCTCATCGGCGGCGCCGCGTCACGCCCCACGCGGCGCGTGACGCTTGAGAGGCTCTCGGGACGACATCGCGCGGCGGGGCGTTCGAGCCGTCGTACCGATGTGCCATGACGCGGACGAACGACACTTCAGCCTGGGGCGGAGGCGCGGCCGGCGGGCGCACGACGCCAATCAGGCCCCGACCAGCGCGGCGCCCGTCGAACGCGCGTTCAGGGTTCGCCGGTTCGCGAGCGTGCCCCCCTTGGCCCTTCGCCCTCCGGCCGGCCGGGTCTCCTCCGCGGTCCTGCATGCCTCTCGCGCGCGTGATCGGGTCCGGGATCGGAGCGGCCACGCCTGCGGGAGCGCCGCCTGAGGCACGCGCGTCGCATCGACCGGCGCAGGACCGCAGATTCCGGTTCGACGGAGACGGCGTCGGTCAGGTCGCGGCCATGCCGCACTTGGCGAGCGTTTCGTTGATGCGTTGGTAGAGCAGGTCGGGGGTGAACGGCTTGATGACGTAGTTGTTGACGCCTGCCTTGATGGCCTCGATGACACGGCTCTTCTCGGCTTCGGTCGTCACCATGATGACGGGGGTGGTCCTATCTGACTGGCGGTAGGCCTTGACGAAAGACAGGCCGTCCATTTTGGGCATGTTCCAGTCGACGAGCAGGAGCTGGGGCTTGTAGGCGCCGACCTTTGAGAGTGCGTCCTCACCGTCGCACGCCTCTTCAATCTCGGTGTAGCCGAGTTGGCCGAGAACCGAGCGCTGGATGTTCCGCATGGTCTTAGAATCATCGATGAGCATGATGCGCATGGCGTAATCCTCTAGCATCGAGGGTGAGCGTGGTGTGTTCAGGCACGAACGACGGGGCGGGCACTGTCAGCATTGACTTTGAGGGCGACCTCGATCATTACGTTGCCGCAGTCAGTGGAGCAGGGCACGCACACCACCGGCGTATCGGAAGGAATGGCGACCGTGTGGCCGGTTCCGACGACGACGCTGGGGCAGGAGATGGAGACCGCCTTGGTGGGGAAGAGGGCCTTGGCGTTGCCGCTCACCATGTTGACCAGTTCACCGATGGCGTCGGCGAAGTCAGCGGAGTCAGCGCTCATGCTCATGCCCGCGAAGAGTTGAACGACGCGTTCGGCGGTCGCTCGCGGGAACGAGAGAATAATCGTACCCGTGACGTCGCCGCTCATGCCGATGATGCCTGAGACGTCGAAGGTGGGCTGCCTGTCGACCTTGACGGCGGGTTCCCCGATCTCGACGGGAAGCTGGAGCATCGTGGAAAAGACGTTCTGGATGCTCGTGATGAAGGGGACGATGAATGCCGGGTCCATGCATGATCCTTCCTGGGCTTGCGCCGGGCCGGACCCGGCGTTCTGGCTTCACTACGCTGCGACACGATCCTCGCCGAGTTTGATCAGCCGTGGAACATCCACGATGAGGCTTACGCCGCCGTCGTCGCGCACCGTGGCGCCGCTGAGAGGTCCGTCTTGGCCGGCGCCGTCCAGAGGTTTGATCACGATCTCCTGTTGCCCGATCAGCCGGCTCACCATGAGCCCCACGCGCCGGTCACCGTTGGCCAGCACGACCGCGAAGGGGTTTGCCTTGCGTTGCTCGGCGGGCTGGTGAAACGCTTCGCCCGCGTCGATCAGCGGCAACACCGCGTCGCGAAGGCGCATCACCGGGGCGCTGCGGATCGTGCTCATCTCCTCCGGGCGCGGGCGCACGATCTCGATGATGCTGTCCAGAGGCACGGCGTATATCTCCTGGCCCACGCCCACCATCATCGCGGTCATGATCGCCACGGTGAGGGGGATGGTGATGACGAAGGTGGTGCCCGTGCCGGGCGCCGAGTCGAGATCGACCGAGCCCTTGAGCTTGAGGACGTTGGTGCGGACGACGTCGAGCCCCACGCCGCGACCGGAGAGGTCACTGACTTGCGAGGCGGTGGAGAAGCCGGCCTCAAAGATGAACCGGAAGACCTCGCGATCGGACAGTCCGGGGAGCTCGGCCTCGGTGACGAGGCCCCGTTCGAGGGCCTTGCGGGCGATCTTCTCACGGATCAGGCCCCGTCCGTCGTCGCCCACCTCGATGCGCACATGACTGCCCTCGTGCGAAGCGCGCAGCCGGATCGTGCCGGTGTCGCCCTTGCCTGCGGCCTGTCGCTCCTCCGGTGGTTCAAGACCGTGGTCGGCGCTGTTCCGCATGAGATGGACGAGCGGATCGCCGAGCTCCTCGATCACGCTCTTGTCCACCTCCGTCTCGCCTCCTTCGATCACGAGGTGGATCTTCTTCCCGGTCTTGCCCGCGAGGTCGCGGATGAGGCGGGGATAGCGCCCGAAGATCTTGTCCAGGGGCTGCATGCGCGTACGCATCACCGCCACCTGAATGTCCCCGGTCACCCGGTCGAGATCGCACGCGGCCAGGCCCATGCCGTCGCGCAGATCGGGGTCGAGGGAGCTGTGCAGCGACACCCGGCGTGCAAGCGCATTCACGCGGTTCTTCTGCAACACCAGTTCGCCCACGAGGTTCATCAGCGCTTCGAGGCGACCGACTTCGACTCGGATCGTCTGGTCACCGTGGACGCTCGCGTCGCCGGGCTTGCCTGCCGCGTTCCCCTTGGCACGGTTGTGTCCTGGAGCGGCATCTGCGCGCGTGCCTGATTCGCTTTGCGGCGGGCTTTCGGCGGGTGTCGAGGCCGTCGCGCTGGGCGACACGTCGGTCGCGTGTCCTGCGGCCGCCTCACCGGGGCCGCCTTCCGACATCACGGGGGCCGCTTTGTCGGTCGCCGGCGTGCCCGTTCCCGCCGATGCGCTGGGTCCGGCGGCGCCGAACACGCCGTCCATGCGCGATGCGTCCTCGGCGCTGCCGGGAGGAGCACCCAGCGTGTCGGGCAGTTCACCCCGGGCGAGCGCCGAGATGCGGGCGCACAGCGTGTCGATGGGCCACTCGAGGACGACACCACGGCGAAGGCCTTCAGACGTTCGGCGCAGCAGGTCGACGATGGAGTCGATACGCCGAATCAGGTGGGCCAGAACCGCGGGGTCCACACTCGCGTTGACGCCTGTGCTGGCCTCACCCAGTGAACGCGCCAGGCGAGTGAGGCCCGGCATCTCGAAGTAGTCCACGCTACGCGCGAGCGACTCGGCAAGCTCGCTCAACTCCTCCGCCGAGTGATGTGCCGAGGCGTCCGCTCCAAGTGCGCCGGCGCACCCCGCGATGCGTCCGATCGTCTCGTCGAGATCGCTGAGCAGGAACTCGAGCAGGTCCCGTTTTCCTTCACCAAGCGCCAGCGGCCGGCTGGTTGAACCATCTGTGTGCGGCGTGACCGTTGACGTCGCGAGGCCGGCGGGGCGCGGATCAGACAACTCGCCGCGACCTTCGCCGATCGCTCGGAGCGAATCCACCAACCGCGGATCAGGGCTCGAGAGCGACTCGCCGGCGCGGATCTGGGCCATGTGCTCTTTGATGAGGTCCACCGCCGCCAGCAGCTGGTTCATCGCACGGGCGTCGATCACGACGCTTCCGGACCTGGCTGAGTTGAGTACGCTCTCCGCGACGTGGGCGATGGCGACGAGGTGCGTGAGGGACAGGAACGACGCGCTGCCCTTGATTGTGTGCAGCGCGCGGAACACCGTGTTGAGCAGTTCCGGTTCGGTCGGAGTGGCCTCCAGCGCCACGAGGTCAACCTCGAGACGTTCGAGCAGCTCGCCTGACTCCGTCAGGAAGTCCTGCATGATCTCTGGATCGAACGAACCTGTTGTCACGGGCGTGTCCCCTTCGTTGTGCCTTGCGGTCACGCTGCTCTGGAGGATGCGTTGATGTGCCGATAGCAGAAGCCCTGGGCGACAGGCATGACCTCGAAGGGGGCGTCCAGCCCGCGCAGGGTCTCGCTGTGACCGATGAACAGCGTGCCGTCGTTGGCCAGGACCTCGCCGAATGTATGCACGACTTGCCGCTTCATTGCGTCATCGAAGTAGATCATGACATTGCGGCAGAAGATGACATCCCACGTGCCGTGACGCTTCGCGGCGAGTCGCTCTCTGAGGTTATGAACCTCAAAGCTCACCATCGAGCGAATGGTGGGGTCGAGCTCGAAGTGGAGCCCCACCTGCTTGAAGTATCGCTTCTTGATGAGTTCGGACGTGGTGCGGATGGCATACGACGTATAGCATCCGCGCTGGGCCGTCGAGAGGGCTTTCTCGCTGATGTCGGTGCCGAGAATCTCGATGTGCCAGTCGGGCAGGCGCACACCCAGGGCGCGATGCACGATGATGGCGAGCGTGAATGGTTCCTCGCCGCTGGAGCAGGCCGCAGACCAGATGCGGAGGCGCTTGCAGCCCTTGCGTGCTTCGAGCAGCTGTGGCAGGCACTGACGCTCGAACACGTCAAGCTGCGGTTCGTTGCGGAAAAACGAGGTCTCGTTGATGGTGATCCGGTTGAACATCTCCTGGAACTCGTCCGCCTGGTACGGGCCCATCGTGAGAAAGGCAAGGTACTGATCGTAAGACTCCATCTCCAGTTCAACCAGACGCTGACCCAGACGCGACTCCAGGACGTATTTCTTGCCGTCAGGAAAGTGAATGCCCGAGCGCGCGTAGACCACCTTACGCAGATCATCGAACTGCTCGTCCGTCATCAGGATCTTCGGCCCCGACAGCCCGATCGCAGGCGCGCCGGACGCCGCTTCGGGGGGGGGGGTAATCACCGGCTTGGGCGCGGGCGTGAAGTTGAATGCGGGTGGGTGCGCGGTCATAATCATCCTTTTGAGCACGCAGGAGGATGTGATGCAAGCAGCACAGTCGAGGCTTATGCCGCCGCGGTCCGCTCCGCGACGCGGACCATGTCCGCGTCAAAGAGCTTCACCAGATCAAGCAGGATCAGCAATCGATCGTTCAGCTTGCCCACGCCCAGGATGAAGTCCGAATCAAGGGAGCAGACCATCTGCGGCGCAGGCTCGACGATCGAGCCGTCGATTCGCAGCACCTCGTGCACGCGGTCCACGATGAACCCGATCACCCGACCGTGCACCTCCACCACGATGATGCGGTTGTGCTCATTGCGGTCCGAGCGCGGCAGTCCGAATCGGCTGCGGAGATCCAGCACCGGGATGATCTTGCCCCGCAGGTTGATGACCCCCTCGATCTCCGGGGGGCTCTGGGGCACCCGGGTGAGGCTCATCATGCGATTGATTTCCTGCACCGCGAGAATATCGACCGCGAACTCTTCGCCGGCGACCTGGAACGTCACCAACTGAAGCTGCTCTTCCGTGGATCGAGCGTTGGACGCGACGACTGCCGTTTGCGTGTTTGTGGCCATGGCGTCTCCCGGACGTTGGATGAATCGTTCATCAATCGGCGTAACACCCGTTGCGGTTCAGGCCATTCTGAAGAATCAGCCGGCGCGAGCGAGCACCGCGCCCCAACCCGCAGCCAGCCACGCCCCGATCTCCGCGGGGCTCAGGCTGGCCAATGTCAGGCCGGCCTCGGTCACCGCCCGGGGCATTCCATAGACAACGCAGGTCGGCGCGGACTGGGCGACAAGTCGCCCCCCTGCGCGACGGAGAACCTTGCTCCCCTCTTTGCCGTCCTCGCCCATTCCCGTGAGCATCACGCCCACGGCGGCCTCGCCGCATGTTTCTCCCACCGACTGGAACAGGGCATTCACGCTGGGCCGGTAGATCGCCCTCGCCGGCTCGTCGCCCACGACAAGCTCCAGCGGTCCGCCGGCGCGGCGATGCACGGCACCGTGTTTGCCCCCCTGAATGAAGTAAATGCGCCCGGGTTCGAGCGTGCGGCGCCCCGCCTCGGCGTGGACCACTTCAAGCGCGCATACCTCGTGCAGGCGCTCGGCAAGGCTCTTGGTAAAAAGAGCCGGCATGTGCTGTGCAACGACCACGGGCACGCTGACTTCGGCGGGGAGCGCCGTCAGGATTGTCTCGAGGACCGGTGGGCCGCCGGTCGACGATCCGATCGCGATCACTTCGCAGGGCGACCCCAGCAGGGGCTCCAGGCGATTCGGTGCGCGAGCGGGCTCCACAGGCGGCGCGGCGGGGTTCGGTGCGAGGGCACGCACTTTCGAGAGTAATTCGTCCCGCATCCGTTCGATGGACACGTAGTCGCTCGATTCCTTCCCGATCACGTCGGCGGCCCCGAGTCGGAGCGCTCTGAGCGCTTCGTGCGAGCCCGCGTGCGTGAGGCTCGAACACATAATGACCTTGGGGCGTGGTTCGGGGCAGCGGGCCCGGATCATCCGCAGAGTCGTCAGGCCGTCCATTTCGGGCATCTCGATGTCCAAGGTGATGACATCGGGCTTGAGATCGAGCGCGAGGTCCAGGCCCTCCTTACCGTTCTTGGCCTGACCCACAACGATGATGTCGCGGTCTGAGGCCAGCATGCGGGTGAGCGCGCGGCGCATGAAAGACGAGTCATCGACGACAAGCACTCGCACCGGGTACTCCCCTCATCAAGGGCCCAGGCAGGCGGGCCTCTGGGGGGGAGCATCGGAATGATCGGAAGGCCACTTCAGCCCGGCGATTCGGGAGAAACCCGTTTTAGAGACGAAAACGCGGGAATGCGACGGCACGGATCCAGATGCCGAACGCAGCGCAAAAAATGCCCAGGAGAGGATTCGAACCTCCACGCCTTGTGGGCGCTACCACCTCAAGGTAGTGCGTCTGCCAATTCCGCCACCTGGGCAGGTGGGAGCAAAGCGAAGGGATGCTAGGTCGGCTCGATCAAGGGGTCGACTCCCGCGCTCGCTCCACTTTGAGGGCTTCGGGGCATACCCTTGGACCCCCTGACTTCGGAGTCCTGCCGTGGCCCTCGCCCCCGATGCTCTCCTTGCCGACGTCCACCGCCGCCTTGAGGCGGCGGACGTGTTCGGCGACCTGGAGCGGCGCGGGGAGGCGCTGGTCGCCCGGGCCCGGGCCTCGGCCGAGCCGGCCCACTACACGCTCGCGCACGAGGGGGGCGCGTGGTGGGCGAGCCTGGCGATGGCTGACCGCTGGCTCAGCGAGTCGATCGAGACAGACCTGGTTCAGTCGGGCGACTCGATCACCGAACTTCTTGAGGACGAACTGGTCGAGCTCGACCTCGACGACCCCGCGCCCAAGGTCGAGCACTTCAGGTCAGAGGCCAGGCTTTTTACATTCCGGGCACGAGTGCCAGGACAGGTGACGCCGGATCGCCTCGCCCGGTTCATGCTCGCCTTCGAGGCGTGCTTCTCCCACCTCGGGGACATGTCGGCGGCGTAGAGAGTTCGTGACCGGCGGGATCGCGCCCCCCTCCGGCCACGTGCGGGGCCGGCAGGTCGGGGCGCGAGGAGTGGTCGATGCGGATCTTCATGCTGGGCTGGGAGTTTCCGCCCTTCATCGCCGGGGGCCTCGGCACCGCCTGCTACGGCCTGACCAAGGCCCTTGACCGCATGGGTCAGCGCGTCACCTTCGTGCTGCCCAAGCCGGTGAGCGCCGACACGACCTCGCACGTGGAACTGCGGTCGCCCGCGTCGCTGCGCGAGCGGCGGATGGTGCGGCGTGTGACCGAGCGGTCCATCGCCGACGTGCTGCCCGGGGCCGCCTCGCCGGGGGTGCCCGGGAGCGCCGAGCTGCTCGCCCGCGAGTTTGCCAACGTGGTGTTCCGCGCGATCCCCGCCGGTTTCTCCAGCCCCTATCCCGGAGGCCCGGACTTCGGGGGCGTGCTGCCGGCGGGCGTCACCTACCAGACCGTCGCGGAGATGATGATCCGGGCCCGCCGGGGAGACGCCGGGGCGGCGGAGGCCCTTCGCACCCTGGGGCTGCGCACCGAGACCCAGGTTGACGAGTTCGAGGAGATCGGCGAGATCGCCCCCGGCTCGGCCAACTACGGCACCGATCTCTTCGGCGATGCTCAGCGCTACGCCCGACTCGCGGTCGCGCTGGCGCGCAGCGAGGAGTTTGACGTCATCCATGCCCACGACTGGCTGACCTACCCCGCGGGCATGGCGGTGCGCGCCATGACGGGCAAGCCGCTGGTCGTCCACGTCCACGCGACGGAGTTTGACCGCTCGGGCGAGAACGTGAACCAGGGCGTGTACGACGTGGAGCGCGCGGGCATGCACGCCGCCGATCGCGTGCTCGCGGTGAGCATGCTCACGCGGAACGTCTGCGAACGGCGTTACGGCGTGAGCCCGCGCAAGCTCGAGGTCGTTTACAACGGCGTGGAGCAGGAGCGGCAGCAGCCCGTGCCCGCCCAGGGCATCGCCGCGGGCGACAAGATCGTGCTCTTCCTCGGGCGAATCACGATGCAGAAAGGGCCGGAGTATTTCATCCAGGCCGCCAAGCGCGTGCTGGAGAAGGTGCAGAACGTGAAGTTCGTGGTCGCGGGCTCGGGAGACCTGGCGCTGCGGATGATCGAGATGGCCGCGGAGCTGGGCATCGGGCAGCGCGTGCTCTTCACGGGCTTTCTGCGCGGGGCGGATGTCGAGCGGGTCTTCCAGATGGCGGACTGCTACGTGATGCCCAGCGTGAGCGAGCCCTTCGGCATCGCCGCCCTCGAGGCCCTGCACAACGACACGCCGGTCATCATCAGCAAGACGAGCGGCGTGGCGGAGGTGCTCACCAGCGCGCTCAAGGTCGATTTCTGGGACACCGACGAGATGGCCAACAAGATCGTCGCCGTGCTGAAGTACCCGCCGCTCGCGCGCACGCTCCGCGAGTACGGTTCGTTCGAGGTGCGAGCGCTGACGTGGGACGGCGCCGCGAACCGGTGCGTCCAGGTGTACCGCCAGCTCGCGCCGGGGCGCGCGTGAACGGACGGTGCGCTCCGGAATAGGTGGCGCACGGGCCGGTGATCCGGCGTGGTCGTCGTTCGCGGGCGAAATCAGGGTGGGCCCCCCGGCAGAACTCCGGGGCGAGGGCAGTTTTGAAGGAAACTTTGCAGGTTCACGTGCGCGCGACGCCCGCGCCTTGAAGTAGACTCGGCGGAGGCCGGCGAAAGCCGGCCAGGAGCCGAGAGGAGCCGGACATGACCAGCGTGCGTGATCTCATTGTCGCCGCGACCTGCGCGGCGGGCCTTGCCTTGCCGTGCCTCGGCACAGAGATGTCGATCTCGTCGTCACTGGTCGGCGGGTTTGATTCCCTCGGCGGATATTCCAACACGCTTGCCTTTCAGAACTACTTCACGGGCTCGACGGCGACCGGGCCCCAGCCCGACCGGAGATCGTTCTACATCTTCGGAATCCCGGCGATGCTCCCCGGCCCCGTGATTTCGGCGCGACTGGAGCTGCGCAATCCCTGGGTGCCCTTCCCGGACGGGAGCGGGGGCGCGCCCGGCTATTTCTCCGACGACGTTTCGGAGACGTTCCGCATCTCAGACACACCCTTTGCGGCGCCGTTCATCGCCGCCCCGCACACCACCCCGGAGGCGCTCTCGATCTGGGCGACGCTCGGATCGGGCGAGCTGTACGGCTCGGCGGACGTGTCTCCGGCGGCCGGTCCCGGAGAGGACGTCGTGATATCGCTCACCCCGGCAGCGGTGGGAACGATCAACGTGAGCCTGGGATCGGCGTTCGTGATCGGGGGCCTGGTCTCCACGCTGGACGGCACCTCTCCCGATGAGCTGATCTTCGGGTACAGCGACATTCCCTCGCCGCACATGGTCGAGCCGCGCCTGGTGCTGACGTTCGTGCCTTCGCCCGGGGTGCCGGGCGTGCTGGTGTGCGCGGCGCTGCTGGCGGCGCGCCGGTGCCGGTAGCGCAATGCGCGCGCCGTTCGCGTGCCTGGGCGCTTCGCCGGGGCTGACGAGAGGGCATGAGCGCTATCGATGGCGCTGGAGGCAAGGACCGATGGGGTGCGGGTACGGGTCTATCGAGCCGCCTCACTGACCGCGCCATCCAGCGTGGAGACCAGTCGCCGCGCGTCCCGGCGCGAGCGCGCGTGAAACGCCTCCGCCTCGGCGAACACTGGCTCGTCGGGACGTTCATCGAAGTATCGCGTCGCGTGATGTCCGGGCGCGGAGGTCCGAAACTCGTAGTAGTTCATGATGTCCATGGGAAGATAGACGTAACTCCAGCCGTGAATGACCGCGATCGTCAAGTCGGAGGGGCAACGCCAAGGGGCGGAGGGGTGCGATGCGACCTCCCGCGGGACGGGGGCGGGCACATCCAGGAACTGCGCGAGCTGATCAAGCGGAGCCCGCCTGTTCTTCGCGATACGAACCGGACGCGTTGCCCACGGAAGGACGTCGTCGCGGGAGTTTCGATACAGACCCGCAGCGGTCGACAGCGAGCGCATGTTCGACATGCACTCGGAGCGCCGAGCTGCCTCGCGTGCGCCCCCGAGAAACGGAAGCGTGATCGAGATCAACACGCCGATCACGGCGAGCGTGACAATGAGCTCCACGAGCGTGAACGCCCGATCCATCACGGTGCACGCTCCACCGCCCTCGCCGTCGCCGCGATCAATGGGTCGGATGCCTGCTTCAACTCGGCCAGGGAGTCGGGCTCCGGCTTGCCGTGGCGCGCTTCAAAATACACCAGCAGCGCCCCATAGCGCACGACGTCGCGCGGCGACGCGAGCCACTGGCTGACATGTTCGGCCATCATCGGCGACCATGTCTCTCCCGGCACATTGTCGCGCAGCCGCTTTGTCACGGTTCGGAGCCCGAGGGCGCTCGCTCGGTCGGCTTCTCCCGCAGGCAAGCCCGGAACACTCCGGAGCGGATCCTCAACGATGGAAGAGACCCAGGATACGTCCCGCGCGCCCCAGTCGTCAACGTCAAAGGCGAGGCCGTGGAGCTCTCGTGCGATGAGTTGCAGAGCCGGTGAATCGAGGGGGTCGGGCGTGAACTCAGCGGACCATCGTCCGCAGGTCGAGCACGGTGGAGGCGCGACTTCAGCCGCAGCGTGCTGGGACCCGTCCGACGAGGAGCGCCGTCGGTCGCGCGCCAGGCTCGCAACCAGCGCCGCGGCGCAGCCCAGCAGTGCGGCGGCCGTGGCGACGCGCGGAGCGATGGTGTGCGACGACCGGCGCACACCGGAGGATTCAAGCGTCGCCTCATTCGTCACGACGCGCCTTCCGTTCGTCATATGCGTGAAGTTGCCGGCGTGCGTTGGCCGCGACATCCGGATGCGGGTCCGTACACATGACTTCGAGCCTTGCGCGCACGCGCGGGATCTCAACCAGGCCCGAATACACGAGCGCGGACGTACTCTGAAGCCGGGACCAGACGTCCGCCTTCTTGGAATGACCGAGCATCACGTCAACCAGCGCGTCCTGTGCATCGACATCGATCGGCGCTCTGCTCACGAATCGGGCCTGGATGACGTCGATAGCCTCACTCGCTGCGCGATGCGCCTTGATCTGTTCCAATGGGGCATCATCCCGAAACATGAAGTCAATGGGCTGGCGATCGACGACTGCCGCGAGCGTTCGCACCTCTTCAGCGCCCCATGATTCCCGCCGGAGCACATCCGCCCACAGGAAGCGCCTTTGCGCGTAGTCGTTGTACGGCACGTGTCCGTCCAAAGGCGGTGTCGGGTACGCGGCGAGCGTTCGTTGCCATTCCGGCAGAGCCGTGCTCTTCTGGCGCATGCGCCACAGCGCGGCCCCGCCGACGACGAGAGTCCCCGCACACAACGTTGCGACCCACCATCTCATGTTCTTGCCCTTCGGGTCTTGGTTCGGTCCGGCGCACAACGGATTTGTACGCACTTCCGGTTCGACGGTCGCGTCGCCTCCCAGGCGAATCGCGCGCATGCTCAAGAGCGTGACATCGTCTCCGACCGGACCATTCGTCGCGGGCTGCATCCGGCTCGGATGGCGCCGGCAGCGAAAGCTTACTCGCCCCAGTTCTCCCATGCCACGATTTCGCAGTATGCCTTGCATTCCACAACCCAGCTCGCGGGCGGGAGCGGAACCTGCTGTTCTTCTGCAGACGTGCAACACGCGATGCACTCCGCGTAGGTCAAAACCGGAGGAGTCGCCAGCGGCCCGCAGTTCAGCCTTCCGTATTCCCATCCCGGGTCACCCGGACCCGGGTCTTGTGCGAAAGCCGCTGCGCTGAGCGCAAGCACACCGATGCACATCCCGATCGTGATTCGATCTGCTCGTCGAGATCTCGCGTGCGACATGTCGTGTCCTTTGTGGCGGGACCGCCTCGACCTTCAATGCCGGGCCACTGAACCCCCGGGG
>JADLCM010000029.1 GCA_020847175.1 Phycisphaerales bacterium | reverse complement strand
ATTGCCGTTGTCGGTGAGTTCGCTGACGAACACGACGACACAGGCGGCCTGGGCCAGCTGGAGGAGCTGCGGGTCGCTGACCTGGTAGACGTCCTTGCGGTCGTCGGAGCCGTAGACGACTTCGGGAGTCGGGGGCTGCGTCGCCCGCTGCTGGAGGAAGACCTCGCGTGTCGCCTCGCGGCGGAGTTCGACTTCGGAGACTTCCTTGGGCGGCTCTTTGGGCTGGCCCATGGCCACGCCGCAGAGGGCCGTGAGAGCAACAAAGGCAGGACGCCAAGTCTTCATGATTCTCTCCAACACAAGAGCGTTCGGACGAGCGATGAGGGCCTATGCCGCGCGGCGCAATGTGAAATCTACTGTGTCGCCCGATGCCGGGCAACCAATTTCCTGATGGATAGGGGGCGGGCAGTGAATGCCCGCCCCCGGTCCCGGAGTGAGTGTTCATACCGCCCCGCGCGGGGGCGACGGACGTGCGGCTTGAGTTAGACGCAGCCCTGCACGAAGAGGTCGAGGTAGTAGAAGAAGTCGGCGGCATCGACGAAGCCGTCCGGCACGCCGTAGAGCGGGTCGTTGGGGTCGCTCGAGCCGGTCAGGTCGGCGACGGCGAAGTTCTGGGCCACGAACTGGTCGAGGAAGTAGAAGAAGTCCGCCGCGTCCACCAGGCCGTCGCGCACGCCGTAGGCGGGGTCGTTGGGATCGCTGGAGCCCGTGAGGTCACCCGGGCAGCAGCCGCGGAGGCCGGGCTGGAGGGAGACGTCATCGTAATAGAGGCCGTCGTGAGCCGCGTTGTACAGGTCGTAGCAGGCAATGGTCTGAGTGCCGTTGGTGCTGACGTTGCCGGTCCAGTCGAGGTTGGAGGCGAGGAGCTGGCCGTTGTAGTAGATGTCGTGCTGATCGCAGTCGAGGTTGACCTCAACGCGGAGTTCGACCCACTGGTCCAGGACGATCGGCAGCTGGGCATCGTCGAACTGGCTCTCGACCACGAGCAGCGTGTTGTCAAACTTGACCTGCACCGACCAGTTGTCGGCGGGGATCTCGTATTGGTTCATGCAGATGAAGTAGGCATCGCCGAAGGCGGTCGAGGGGCTGTAGACCCAGGCCGTCAACGTCCACTTGCCGCCGGTGATGGCGAAACGGTGGACGATGTCTGAGCCGGGCACGATGAAGAGCGAGTTGGCGCCGCTGTGGGCCTGCGCGGTGCTCACGGTGGCGTCGGTGCCGCCCGAGTACCAGACTTCCCAGCCGCCCTGTCCGGCGATGGTGCTGCCGGCGGTGTAGCCGTCGAAGTTCTCGCTGAGCTGAGCGGACGCGGCCCCGGAGAGAGCTGCGAGCGCCGCGCACGACACGATCATTTTCCGGTTCATTTCAGTTTCCCCCAATCTCTCGGCGCAAACCTATCGCGCCGGGCGCACGACAGTGCGCCTTGTCACCCCAAACACACGCGATGGCCCGAAATGGCACGCCCGAAGGCCCCCCGCAGGGAGATTTCGGAACGCCTCGCCGCACGCGCGGCGACCAGGCAACCGCACCTGATGTCGCAACCCCCGGCAGCACATGAACGAACAACAACGTGCCCGCCCCCACGCGGAAGCGTCCACGCCTGATGCGTCTCACGTACTCAAGAAACCCCCCAATCAGCCCGGCGTTTCCGCCCGGCCAACGCGGAGACTACATCAAACTGCGCCGCGATGCAAGCGCTTTGCGCGAATCCGGCAAATGAGGCGACGCCTCCCCGTATCTGTCCGGGGTTTCCGGTGAAGTTTCAAGTTGGGTCGTCATGCTGGGCCGCGGCACGGGCGTGCAGCCCGCTGACGCGGGCGAGGTACGCCTCGCTGGGTTCGAGCTCCCGCCTTCCCATCACGGTGCGCATCACGTCCAGGAACTTGCTGAGGCGATAGAACCGCTCGCCCTCGTCGGTTGCCCAGGTGAACGGAGGCACGCAGCCCGAGACCGGGCGGGTGCGGGCGAACATGGATCCGATGTGCAGCACGCTGCCGGTCATCAGGCGCGTGCAGATCGCGGTCTTGACGTGATCCCCGATCACCGCGCCGAAGAAAACCTCACCCGTGTTTTCGCGGCGTTCTCCGGGGGCCGCCTGGGCCACGATCTCGGTGTAGGTGTTGAGCAGGTTTGAGTTGGTGGTGCCTGCCCCGAGGTTCACCCACTCACCCACCCACGAATCGCCGAGGTAGCCGTCGTGGGCCTTGTTTGCGTAGCCCTGGAAGACGGTGCCGCCGATCTCGCCCGCCACCTTGCAGACGGGCCCGATCGCGGTGTGCGGGCGGATCACGGCGCGTTCCAGCACCGTGCTGCGCGGGCCGATGTAGGCCGGGCCCAGGACCACCGAGGCCGGGCGCACCGCGGCCCGGGCCGCGATCACGACCGGCCCATCCTCGGCGACGATCACCACGCCCGGATAGACCGTGGCTTCCGGATCGATCACCACCGGAAAGGTGCCCACCACCGTGACCCCCGCGGGGATGTCCCTTCCGCGGGCCCCGGTGAGCATCCGCAGGTCGGTGTCCAGCGCGAGGTCGCGGGCGGCCCGCGCGTCCCAGGGGCGGCTCATCAGCACCTTGCGGTCAAACGGTCTGGCCTGAACAGGCGGCGCGGCCCCCTCCATGAACGCGCGCACGTCCGCCTCGCGAAGCCGGGCGGCGATGAGATCCCCGGTCGCCTCTTCAACCAGTGACTCGCCCGGGGCGAGCTCGTCGATCTCGCGGAGCGGGAAGGGGCATCGCCCGTTGATCGCGAGGCAGGGCTCCGGGCCTTCGGGGGGTCGGTTGACGGGCACGTCGTGCTGATCGCGCACCAGGGCGGCCTTGTCGCCGGGCACGCGCACGGCCACGGTCGTGAGGTGCAATGCCGCCGAGACGCGCTCGACGTTGCTCAGCGCCCCGATGCGGACGTCGAAGGATGCGCGGAGATCGGTGAGCGGGGCGAGCAGCCCGCGTCCGTCATCGAAGAAGATTGCACGGCTCATGCCCGAGTGTACCGATGCGCTGCTACGCCGTCCCGCTTTCGCGCTCGGCGGGGCTTGCGTGCCCCGTGAGCACGCAGTCGGGAAGCTCGAACCACACCGTGGCGCCCTGTTGCCAGGCGGAGCGCACGCCGACGCCGCCCCGGAGGAGGCGCACCGCGTGCTTGACGATCGCCAGGCCGAGGCCCGTGCCCCGGTGCACCGACGAGCCCGTGCGCGCGCCGTCCAACTGGTAGAACCGCTCGAAGATGCGTGACTGCTGCTCCATGGGGATGCCCACGCCCTGGTCGGCGACCTCCAGGCGCACGCCCGGGCGCGGCCCGGGCATCTCGATCGCGCTCACGCGGATGGTCGTTCCGTCGCGGGTGAACTTGATCGCGTTGTCGATCAGGTTCCGCAGCGCGAGGGTGATGAGGTGCCTGTCGGTCTCGACCCGGCGGAGCGGGTCGGGAATTTCAACGCGCAGGTTGAGCCGCTTCGCCGACAGCGCGGGCCGGAACATCACTTCGACTTCGCTGATTGTCTCAATGAGGTCCACGGGGGCCAGGCGCACCGCCGCCTCGGGAGACTCCAACCTCGAAAGGTCGAGCAGGTCGTTGACGAGGTCTTCGAGGCGGGCGGCGTTCTCCTCGATCATGCGTGTCATGCGGGCCCGCAGTTCCGGCTGGTCGTCGAGCGCACCCAGCGTCTCGACCGCGCCGCGGATCGAGGCAAGGGGTGTGCGCAGCTCGTGCGAAGCGTTGGCGACGAAGTCCGTCTTGAGCTGGAGCGCCTGCGCGAGGTCCGTGACATCGCGCAGCAGGACAAAGACCCGCCCCCCGGGGCCGGGGGAAGCCGCGACATCGAAGACCCGGGGCACACCATCGCGCCCCACACGCACCCGCGCCCGCTCGGGCGTGCCCCCCGCCGCCCTCTGGTGCAGGTCCAGCACTTCGGCGTGCGGCAGGAGGTCTTCCAGCCGGGCGCCCACGGGGTTCCCGACCCCGAGCCAGCGGCGGGCCGCGCTGTTGGCCAGGTCGATCATGCCCGCCGCGTCGGTGCCGAGCAGCGGTGCATCCAAGGCTTCGATGGCCCCCCGGGCCGCCGAAAATTGCGCAAATTGGGCCTGGCGGGTGCGGGCACGCCCCCGGCGCCAGGCCTCGAGCGCACGCCGGCGCTGCTCGCGCGCTTCTCGGAGTTGAACAGCAAGCAGCACCGTAAAGCTCGACGCACCCACCACGACACCCAGAACCACGAGCCATGCGCCGGCCCCTGCGAAGGCCAGGACCCACGCGAGGCCGGCCGGCATCCAAAGCGCCGCGATCGAAAGGCGAGTGAGGGGGTTGGAAGTCCTGACGTTCAGAAGCAGCGCTCCCGGGCCTGCGGACAGCGGTCGCCTGGACATTGTTGGGTGCGCACGACGCGGGTGTTTTCCGCGAGATGCCTCGCGCCCCGGCGCAGGTCGCGCGCTGAGTATCGACAACCCCCGCGATTTCAACCGTCCGTTTCGGCGCCTTGGGGGGAGAGCGAGCACTGATACCCCAACCCCCGCACCGTCTGGATGATGCCCGAAGCGCGCCCCAACTTCTTGCGGAGCGCCGTCATGTGCACATCGATGGTTCGCTCGGTGACCGTGATGCCCGGGCCGATCGCCTTGTCGATGAGCGATGCGCGGCCGAGGACCCTTCCCCCGGCCGAGACGAGTGCCGCGAGCACGCGGAACTCCGTGAGCGTGAGATCGATGCGGTCGCCCCCGGCCCGCACCTCGTGCACCGAGAGGTCGATCGTGACGGGCCCAAACGTGAGCGTGTCGCCCGGGCGGGCGGCTTCGCCCTCGGCGTGGCTGCGCCGGAGCATCGCTGCGACCCGCGCGAGAAGGACCTTCACGGAGAACGGCTTGGTGATGTAGTCGTCGGCGCCGACCGAGAGCCCGACCAGCTGGTCCGTCTCTTCGGCCTTGGCCGTGAGGAGCATGACCGGAAGATCGGCGAGGCCGGGCGTGGCGCGGAGCCGGCGCGTCACCTCGACGCCGCTCATCTCGGGCATCATCACATCAAGGATCACGAGGTCCGGTCTTTCCTTCTGTAGCGAGGTCAGGGCCTGACGTCCGCGCGATGCTGTGGACACTCTGTACCCGGAGGCGGCAAGGTTGAGCGTGAGTAACTCGAGCAGATCGGGCTCATCGTCCACCACCAGAATGTGCTGCGGCGCGCTCGCCATCACTTTGTTCCGCAATGGGTTACGAAACTGAAGGAAAGGGTTGGCGCGAGGCCGCGCCGTGGAGACCCCCAGACGCGGGCCAAGCAATCCGCGTCGTGCTGAAAGAGGGTAACGTGCCTGCGGGCAAAGGAGGCAGGGCGTGCGTTTGGCTTGCGCTAAGGTTTGCGTTGCCCCCTGAAGTAGGGGTGGAATGGAAAATCCCGCGTGGAAAAAGCTGGCGTGGGGGCGATCCGAGCGCCGATGCACGACCGGCGAGTTTGCGTTCGCTAGCAAGTGGGCATAGGATGCCCTCCTCTGCAAGCCCGGAGATCGGGCGAGTGCGTGAGGTCGTGCGGGGTTCGATTCAGCGCGTCGTTGATCGCACCCAAAGCGTGAAGGCTCCAAGTTTCGGCGAAAGACGCCGGGTACTTGGGCGAAGGCAGGAGTTTCTTCCGACGGCGCGTGTGCCCGTCGAGCGTTTGATCAAGCACCCGCGACGCAGCCACTGGGGCACCGCGCGGGCGGTAGAAGATGAAGGAGTCAGGCATGCCGCGAACCGGCTTGCCGCATTCAAGGAGTCTCCTGAGATGAGTCGGATCAAGAGCTTTGTGTTGCTCGCGGGTGCGGCGATGAGCATCTCCACCGGCGCGAGCCTGGCCCAGAGCAGCGATGCGTATCGCGCTGAACTGCAGGCCGACGTCCAGGGTCGCAGCAGCCTGCTCGCCGCCGGCGCCAGCGCCCAGCACAACAACGGCAACTTCGGGTTCACCGATGCCACCGGCAACAACAGCCTGAACTTCATGGGCTACGGCAGCTTCCGCTGGTTCTTCAACTTCGGTGACGACGACCGTTTCGGCGGCGGCGACAACGACTTTGCGCACGGTGGGCAGACCGCTGACGTTCAGTTCATCACGCACGGTACCGTGGCCAGCAAGAACTTTGGTTACTTTGTGCGGTTTGGGGCGAGCGGCACCGGCGGAGTGGTGGAAGAGGACGAATCCAGCGACTCCGAGTCGCTCGGGCTCGGCGTCGATGACATGTTCTTCACCTGGCTCTTCGATGACGGCAGCACCTACGTCCGCATGGGCCAGGGCAAGCCGCTCCAGGGCATGGAGCAGAACACCCACGAGGCCTACCAGCAGCGCCTCAACCGGTCGCTCCCCGGCTCGCTGTTCGGCACGATGCGCACCCACTTCGTCGCCGTCGGCGGCTCGGCCGGCTCGGTGAACTGGCAGGTCGGCTTCAACGACGGCGCCGGCACGGGCGGCGCTGACTTCTTCAGCAGCTCCGAGGCCGACATCAACGTCAACGGCGCCGTGATCTTCTACTTCACGGGCACCGCCGCGGACTTCCCGGGCAGCGCCTGGAACGGCGCCCCCAACGCGGTCAGCCAGAGCGCCTTCAAGGGCGGCCCTGAGGCCTTCCGCGGCGGGCTGAACGCCTCCTTCGAGACCAGCGGCTCGACCGGCATCGGCACCTCCGAGTACGACGCCTGGCAGGTCAACGGCGGCCTCGAGTACCGCAACGCCAGCGGCTTCTCCGCCCGCGGCTACGGCTATATCAGCAACGTCGATCCGGACAGCGGCACCGACCGCACCGATTACGCCTTCAGCGCCACCCTCGGTTACTTCGTCTCCAACGAGGTCGAGATCTACGGCGGCGGCGACCTCTTCTTCTGGGATGACGACTTCACCAGCGAAGACAACCAGAACTTCATCGTCGTCGGCGCCAACTACTTCCCCTTCGGCGGCCCCGCCGTCCGCTTCACCGTTGAGGGCATCTACTCCCTCGACAACAGCGGCGACTTCCTCAGCAACGTCGGCAGCGTCGGCGCTTCCAGCGGGTTCAGCCGCTTCAACATCCTCGGCGACGCGGATGACGGCGAGTTCGGCATCGGCTTCGGCGTCTCCGTCGTCAACTGATCCCGCCTGAGCCTCCAGGCTCAGGTGCGTGGCCCTTCACATCACTCCACGTGCTTCACTCGCGCCCGGGCGGACCATTCCGCCCGGGCGTTCTTTATGCTGCGAGCGAGTGAAGTGAGAGACTCGTTCGCCGCGCACGTGCCTTTGCGCCGAGGTCGCCGAGTTCCGCGCCTGGCGCGGAACCGGAACAGGTGACCCCCGAGGGCGCCCCGGGAACTCATCGTGGGTTGAGACAGGCCCGGAGCGCGTTCATCCGTCGCGGCGCGAGAAACTCTCCCGCTGGATCATCAGTTCCAGCGTCTGCGCGACCAGATCGACCTCGCGCCCCGAGAGCCGGCCGAAGAAGGGCAGCGCGATGGTCCGCCCGCTCACGCTCTCGGCGATCGGGAAGCTCCCCGGCCCCTTGCCCAGGCGCCGGTAGGGCGGCTGGAGATGGATGCACGGGAAGTACGGGGCGCACCCGATGTCGTGCGTGCGCATGCCGCGGATGATCCGGTCGCGTTCTTCGGCGCCGAAGCGTGTCGAGAGGCGCACCACGAAGAGGAACCAGCTCTGCGTGGTCTCTTCGTCCACCGTGGGCACGATGATCTCGGGGTGCCCGCGGAGGCGTTCGACGTAGAGCCGGGCGACATGCTGGCGGCGCTGCACGATCTCGTCGAAGCGGCGCATCTGGGCCGCGCCCACCGCGGCCTGCAGTTCGCTCAGGCGGTAGTTGTATCCGAGGTACGGGTGGCTGAGCCACGAGCCCGTGCTGGCGCCGCCCGCGGACGCAGCGCCCGGCGCACGCCCCTGGTTCCGAAGCGCCCGGCAGTGGTCGGCGAGGGCGTCGTCGTCGGTCACGATGACCCCGCCCTCGCCCGTCGTCGCCTGCTTGTTGGGGTAGAACCCGAAGACGCCGACCCGCCCGAACCCTCCGCACGGGCGCTGCCTGAGACTGCACCCGAGGGCCTCGCAGCAATCCTCGATGAGCGGAATCTCGTGGCGTGCGGCGAAGGCCTCGTACTGTTCCATGTACGCCGGGTTGCCGAAGCACTCGACGGCGAGCATGGCCTTGGTGCGGGGGGTGATCGCGGCGTCGAGCCTGGTCGGATCGAGATTCAGCGTGCGCGGGCAGATGTCCACGAACACGGGGGTCGCGCCCACGTGAAGGATCACGTTGGACGAGGCGATGAAACTGAAGGGTGTGGTGATAACCTCGTCGCCCGGGCCCACGCCGAGGGCCAGCAGGGCAAGGTGCAGCCCGCAGGTGCCGTTCGAGACCGCCACGCCGTGGCGTCGGCCCGCGCGCTTTGTGACCGCCTGCTCAAACTCCTCCTGCATCGGTCCGAGGCTGAGGCGCCCGGAGCGCAGCACCCGCACCACGAGTTCTTCTTCGACGCTCGAAAGATCGGGGCGGCTGAGCGGAATCTCATGCTCGGACATGCCTTCGGCTCCGCGCGCCGGCCCGCACCGGCGAAGACCGGGCCCAGGCCCGGAAGTTTTGCGCCAGCGTGCCCATGCGACGGGCACAGGGTAGCGGAAAAGGGAAGGCGGCGGGGGGGCACTCCAGCCCCCAGGGAGCCCGTCCGCCGGGCGTCATGCTCCGATTGGGCCGCCCGCCGCCTTCACCAGTTCGCGCCGCACCTTTTCGGCGAGGGCCCGCAGGGCCGCGCGCCCGCCCTCGATGCCCACCGGCGGCCCCGCCCCCTCCAACTGAGATTTCATCCGGTTCATCGCGGTGATGACCGTGGAGTGGTTGGGGCGGCCCATGGCTCGAGCGATCTCGGGGAAGCTGAGGTGGGTCAGTTCACGGGCGAGCAAGGCCGCGAGCCCGCGGGCGAGCACCACGCGGGCCGCCCGCGAGCGCCCGGTGAACTCGGCGCGATCGACGGCCAGAGCCTCGCAGGTCGCGTGGAGGAGCCGGTCGACGGGCACCGGGCGGCGGGCCCGCGAGGCAGGCCCCCGGTCGGAGATGCCGAGCGCCCGAGCGGCGAGCGTCGCCGAGACGGGCCCGCGTTCGCCCGTGAGGCGGCTCATGGCGACGACCTGCGTGACCGACGCCTCGACATCGCGCACGCTCAGGCGCGATTCGGCGCGCAGGGCCTCGAAGCGATCGAGGAGGAGCGAGGCGGCCCCCGGCTCGAGTTCGGCCTCGCGCCGCGCCGCGAAGATGGTGAGCAGGCGTCGGCAGAGATCATCATCGGGCGCGGCAAGGGCCGCCACGGCCCCGGAGACGAACCGCGATGCGAGGGCATTGCCCAGGCGCGCGATGCGGTCGGGGTGCTCGTCGGAGGCGAGGACGACGAGCTTGCCCTTGAGGTCTACCGCGTCGAAGGTGTGGAGAAGTTCGGCCTGCGTCGCCTTCTTGTCGGCGATGAAGTGGACATCGTCGAGGCAGAGGAGATCGACCCGCCGGAAGTCGCGCCGGAAGTCATCGAGGCGCTGGGCCCGCATGGCGCTGATGAACTCGTTGGTGAAGGCTTCCCCTGTGAGACACCGGACCCGCAGTTCGCTGCCGCGGAAGGAGTGCGCGACCGCCTGCAGGAGGTGGGTCTTGCCGGTACCGCACGGACCGTGGATGAAGAGAGGGCTCAGGCGGACATCACCCGATGCGAGGCCCCGGGCCGCGTGGAGGGCGAGGGCATTGCTGGCTCCCTCGATGAACGTCTCGAAGGTGTGTCGCGCCCGCCCGTTGTCGAGCATGCGCGGCGCTGCAACGCGCGACGGGGCCTCGGGCAACCCGGGGCGGGCCGCGGGCGCCGCGCGACCGGGCGCCGGGTCGCCGACCAGCACAAGCGAGGTTGAAGGACGCCCCTGGGTCGATTCGCCCGGCGCGGTGCTGCGCGGGGGTTCAGGGGTGGGCGGGCGTGCGTCTGGGACCGGGAGAATGTCCAGGCGCATCGATTCGGCGCCGAAGAGATCGTGCGCTGCGCTCCGCAGCAGTGACCCGAAGCGCCGCTCCGCCAGCCCGGCGGCGAAGGCGGAAGTCACAGGCACGACCAGTTCGCCATTCTCGACGCGCACCCCGTCGAGCGACCCGAAGTAGCGGACCCGGGCGTCCTCGCCCGCTGCGGCATCAAGGCTCGCGCGCAAGGTCGCGGTCTGACTTGCCATCGCCCCCGTGGTTGCCCTGCGTGCCGTCGGCGCGAGCGACTCGGGCGCCGGTGTGCCGGCGGGCGGCGCGCCGTCGCGCGAGGGAAACTTCCAATTGCGGGCTGGACGTACATCGCCGGTCCGCGGCTGTGCGGCCCGAAACTCGCTCGTGGAGAGGGTTGACACGACGGTCCCGCCTTCCTTGCCGGCGCGCCGTCGCCGGCGCGCACCCTGACCGTCCCGGGCCACACACCCGGGCGCGCACGACTGACATGCAGAGTCCTTTCCCGCTGCTTGGCGGAACCCGGAGCGATTCTCCGGTCGCCTCCCGCGTCGCCGTCCCTTGGCTTCGGGGGAGCACAACGTAGCGCAGCGCGGCGAAGTTCGCAATGCCCCGGGGCGCGCACACGGGGCGCACACACCGCAGCGGAGTCGCTGGCGCAGAGACTTGCGCGAGCGCAAAAATACTTGTCCACGCCGTGCCCGCAGCGCTGCGCACAAAATGTGCAGAACGCGCTGCTCCCGGCGCAAGGCCCTGGCGCGCCGGGGGCTACGTGGCGCGGTCGGGCGCGCGCACCAACGCCCGGCGTGCGCCGAACTCGGTGAAACCTGCGCGGGCGTAGAGCCGGAGCGCCGGGGTGTTGGCGCGGTCCACAGCGCACGTCACTTCGCGCACCGTGCGGGTTGGGAGCGCGGCGAGCGCGTGCTCCAGGAGCACACTCCCGATGCCCCGCCCCCGGGCCTCGGGCGCGAGGCCCAAGTAGACCAGCTCTGCGGCAGTCCCCTCGATGGAGGGGTTGACAAGCGCGCACCCAACCGGCTTTGCCCCCGAATACACAAGCCACCAGAACCGGGGTTCCCACCGTCCCGCGGCGAGGTGCGAGTCGAGAATGTCCGGGGTTTCCCTCAGCCCGCAGAGTCCGGGGCAATCCAGGGTGTCCACGTACGTCGCGTCGAGGAGCTCGGTCAGCATGGCGCGCCATTGCGCAACCGGGCCGAGTTCACTCAGCGGACGGATCAACGGACTTTCCGGAACCTTCGGGCCCGCGGGCCTTCCGGCGAGGAGCACGCGGAGGTATGCGAGGTCGCCGATCAGGGCGAAGCCGGCCCGGGAGAACGCCTCGAACGCGCCCGCCTCGGTGTGGCTCAGAAGCGCCTGAAACAGCCCGACCTGGCGACCGAGTTCAAGGCTCAGGCCCGCGACGGCGGCCTGAATCACCGCAGCCCGTTCGTCCTCTCCGGGGCCGGGGAAGCCGCCCGGCACTTCCGGGGCGAGCATGAGCGTAACGGTCCGCCCCGAGCCCTTGGCTCCCAGGCAGAGTTCGCGGATCACGCCGCGCTCGTCGGTGGTGATCCAGAAATGGGAGGGGTCAACCCCCAGGCCGGGAGCCGCGAGAAGGAACCGCCGGGCCGCCTCGCGCTTATCTCCTGGAGCGAGGGCCATGAGGCGCATGGCCGCGGGAAGTCGCTGCGGGGGCGCCACGCGGACGGGCGGTCGCCAGGCGGAGTTGGAGTCGAGCGTCGTCACGCGAGGGATTGTTGGGGCCTTTGACCCACCCCGGGCAGTCTCTACACTACGAACCTGCGGAGGATGGTCCATGACGAGTACCCATCGGCGAACCCCGGGCTCACGCAGCATCTTCGCCCGGACCACCCGGGCGACAGTCGGCGCCGCGATGCTTGCCTGCGCGCTTCCCGTGTGCGGCTTCGGCGCGGCCTCAGGGGCGGCCTTGCCCGCCCCGGAGCCCAGCCCCGTGCCCCGGTCGTGGCAGCTGGATGTCCGCCCAAGCGACCTGAACGTCGTCATTCTTGACCATGCGGACGGGACGACCGGGGCGTATTACTACCTGACCTACACGGTGACCAACACCACGGGGAAGGACCAGTTCTTTGCCCCGATGTTTGAGTTGGTGACCGACCAGGGCGAGGTGATGCTGAGCGGGCGGAACGTGCCGCCCGAGGCGACGCGGGAGATGCTCCGGCGTCTGCGGCGCGAGTTTCTGGAAGACCAGATTTCGATGATCGGCCAGGTGCTGCAAGGCCCGGAGAATGCCCGTGAAGGTCTGGTGATGTGGCCGGTGGGGAACACGCAGGTCAAGGACATCAACGTCTACTTGTTCGGGTTCAGCGGCGAGACACGCACGATCCAATTGCGGAACTTCGACGCCGGGACCGTGGAGGACGTAGTTCTCCGCAAGAGCCTGATGCTTCGGCACAGTGTGCCGGGCGACCTGCTGCCCGGAGCCGGAACCGAGGGGGGCAAGGCCCTGCCCCGCACCGAAACCCGTTGGATTCTCCGCAAGCCCGAGACTATCATCGCGACCCCCGGAAGCGCGGATGGGGACGCCCAGGGGGGCGGGCTCGGGATTCTCGGGGTGCTTCGCTAAGGGTGCCCGGGGACATTTCGACCACGAGGCACGCCGGATTGGGAGCGCAGGCAGTGCATGCGGCGCGAGTGAGTGATGGCCGCCCCGGAGATTCCTGGGGCATCGAAGGTGGTATCTGTCATGGCGCATAAAAAGGGCCAGGGCTCGACCAAGAACGGGCGCGATTCCAACCCCCAGTACCGGGGTGTGAAGTTGTACGGCGGGGAGTTCGCCAAGGCGGGCTCGATCATCGTCCGCCAGGTGGGCACGCCGTTCATGGCGGGCTTCCAGGTGGGCATGGGCAAGGACAACACACTCTTCGCCCTGACCGACGGCACGGTGGTCTTCCAGGGCCGCAAAGTGCACGTGAACCCCGCCGACCCGGCGGCCCCCCGGCCCCGCGTGCTCGCGGGCGCGAACTGAACGATTGGCTCGGGGCGGATTCGAGCCCGAAGCGTTCGACATCTGAGATGCAATGACAGCGTCGCCCGCAGCCCGTGTCGCGGGCGCGTTCTTTGGGCACGCACCAGCACGCGGGGCACGCGCGGTGCAGGCGCCTCGTCGGGCGGGTATTGTTGGGCTGATGGCCAAGTGCAAAGAGCCGAGCGACGGCGGAGAGCGGCGGAAGAGCGCGCGCAGTTCAGGGAGAGCCGGCGCGAAGCGCGCCGGGCCTTCGGCTTCACCCGGGCCCGGGCGCCCGAGTTCGCTTATTGACACCCGCGTCATCTACTGCGGCGACAACCTCGAACAACTCGCCCGGCTGCCCGACGCCTGCGTGGACCTGATCTACATCGACCCGCCCTTCAACAGCAACCGCAACTACGAGGTCTTCTGGGGCGAGACGAAGGAGAAGCGGAGTTTCGAGGACCGGCACGCCAGCACGCAGGCGTACATCGACTACATGCGCCCGCGCTGCGTGCAACTGGCGCGCGTGCTGAAAAAGACGGGGAGTTTCTACTACCACTGCGACTGGCACGCGAGCCACTACGTCAAGGTGATGCTGGATCAAATCTTCGGCGAGAACAACCTCCTGAACGAGATCGTATGGCGACGTACAAACTCGCGGACTGAATCCCACCAGTGGCCTCGACTTCACGACTGCGTTTTTCTCTACACCGGCGGGGGTCAGAGGTGGACGTTTCACCCGACAATGGTTGAAGGTGAGATTGCCAAGCAACCCCACACGCTGATCACCGGAGTAGACGGAGAGAAGTACAACTCAAAGGACCTTACCGGTCCCGGGGTCACCAAGACCGGGGAGAGCGGTCAGCCGTGGCACGGGTACAACCCGAAGACATTCGGGCGCCATTGGGGATATTCGCACGCAACGATGGATGAGTGGGATCGAGCTGGCCGAATCCACTGGCCAAAGAAGAAGGGTGCCGCTGGTGGGTTTCCTCGCTTGCTGGACGACACGCCTTTCGAGCCGAAAGCGCGTGCCGTGCAGATTGGAAGCGTCTGGACGGATATCGACCGGATCAATCAATCCGCCAAGGAGCGGCTCGGCTACCCGACTCAAAAGCCCCTTGCCCTCCTCGAACGCATCATCCGTGCCTCCTCCAACCCCAACGACATCGTTCTCGACGCCTTCTGCGGGTGCGGCACGGCCCTGGTCGCCGCGCAGAACCTCGGGCGTCAGTGGGTGGGCATCGACATCTCGCCCACCGCCTGCCGCGTGATGGCGAAGCGCCTCAAGGATGTCTGCGGCATGCGCGAGAGCGAGCCGGGGCACCGCGCCAAGGACGCGAACTCCTTCATCGTGCGTGACTTGCCGTGGACCATCGACAAGCTCCGCGCCATCCCGCACTTCGAGTTTGAGAACTGGGCGGTGATCGCGCTCGGCGGCGTGCCCAACAAGGTGCAGGTGGGCGACATGGGCATTGACGGGCGGATTTTTCCCGTGGGCACCAAGCCCGCCGACGCCGCGACCCGCAAGGGCGAGACCGCGAGCATGTTCGCGGGGGACTGGTTCCCGATTCAGGTGAAGCAGTCGGAGCGGGTGGGGCGCCCGGACATCGATGCGTTTGAGGCGGTGATGGAGCGCGAGGACCGTTCCCGCGGGTTCTTCGTCGCGTTCTCGTACACTGCCGACGCTGAGGCCGAGGCCGTCGCCTTCTGGAAGCGGACCCGGCGCAAGATCACGCTGATCACCGTGCGGGAGATTCTCGACGAGCTGCATGTGCAGCGCCTGTGATCGGAGAGCGGGGGCTGCGGGCATCCCTTCGGCCCGGCGTGCGAATGGAGTCTGGCGGCAGGGTGGATATGCTGCCGCGCAGCGCATGGGTTCGCTTCCTCACCAGCCTCGGTCCGGGCGTGCCGGGCAGACGCCCGAGGACGCCGCGCACGAGTTGGATCTGGCGCGGCGTGCGAAGGCTGGAGATCAAGAAGCGTTATCGGACCTTCTCGCACGCTACCAGGACCGGTTGTTCGCCGTCTGCTTTCGGATGGTTCACCACCGAGAACTGGCGGCGGACCTGACCCAGGACGCCCTGATCAAGGTCATTCAGCACATTGATACGTACGACGGGCGGTCGAAGCTGTCGACGTGGGTGATCCGGATCACGATGAACGTGTGCCTCAGCCGCCTGCGGGCGGAGAAACTGCGCAAGCACGCGAGCCTGGAGGCGTACGCCAAGGCGACGAGCAAGGAAGGCTCGACCATGGGGGCGGGGGGCGGGTTCCAGCTGCGGCTGGCCGGGGGTGCCCACGCCAAGGAACCCGACGTTGACGTGGGCGTCGAACAGAACGAACAGCAGCGGCTGCTGGCCCGGGCACTCGACCGGGTCAGCCCCGAACAGAGGGCGATCCTGATTCTCCGGGACGCGCGGGGGTTGGATTACGAGCAGATTGCCGAGGTGATGGGAGTTCCGGGCGGCACGGTCAAGAGCCGCATCTTCAGGGCGCGGGCGGCGCTTCGGCAGGCGATAGAAAGCCTCGGGGCGGTTGTGCCGGATGCCGATGCCTTGGGCCGAAGGCCGGACGAAGAGGACGGGTTCGGATCGTGACGAGGCGAGATGAGTTCGGGCGGCGCACCAGGATCACGGGCGCGGCCGGGCACGAGGAAACGTTGACGTGAAGTCGGAGCTCGCGCAGTTCGGGACGGTTGATGAGGCGCTCCTCGCGGGGTACGTCGAGGGTGACCTCACGCCCGAGGATGAGCTCCGGGTGGAGCGGCAGGTGTCGCGCGAGGGGATGGCCTCGCTGCTGGCGATGCGCGCTGATGCCCAGACCCTGCGCTCGATGGGAGAGGTCGCGGCGCCGGCGGGCCTGCTCGCGGGTGTCGCCGATGCGATCGAGCGCGACCTGCTGCTGAACATGCGCGACGAGGGCGAGGACCTAGGCGGCGTGCCCGCGGGGCGTCGGCGCACCCGGCACGGGCCGGCGCTGGGCGGAAAGTTCGGGCACGCAATGCGGTCGCGCCAGGCTGCGCTGGCGGCGGTGCTGGCGCTGCTGGTCGGAGGCGGGGCACTCGTGCTTCCGACGCTGATGCGAGGCGGGCCCGGCCGGAGCGGGCCGGGGCCGCTCGTGCTCGCGCCGCGTCCTGAAGGCGAGCGGGACCTGGCACTGCTTGACCCGCCCGTGCCGACTGAGATTCCGGCGTCCGGGTTTGAGCCCGGGCCAGCGCACCGCGACCTCGCGCTGGAGCCGGCGCCATCGATGGCTGACCCGGGCGCGAAGCCGGAGTTGACGCTGGCGCAGGCGGCGCGGCTCCTTGGGGAACGGCGCCTGGTGCTGCGGGCGAAGGCGACCAACGTCGAAGACCTGCGCTCGTGGCTCGCGCGCATCGACGAGCGGGGCGGCTCGGTGCGCCTGTGCGAGTTTGTGCCCGGTGAAGTGGCCCATGCGCTCTTGACCCCGGAGCCCGGCGCGCCCGATGGCGGAGCACCGGGGCGCGGGCCGGCGCCGATCGCGATGGCGAGCGAAGGCGAGGGGCCGGACCGGATCGACCTGCGCGAGCGGACGAGCGGGGCGCTGGTGACGCGGTTTGAGCCCGTGGTGCTCATGCTCGAAGTGAACGCCGAATCGCAGACGCTGGAGGCGGCGCTGCGGGCCTTCAAGGCGCGCACCGGCTTTGATGCGGTGCTCGAGGAAGTCGCCGAACCAATGCCCCTGCCCGGGGCGCGCCCCGCGGCGGACGAACTGCTGTGGTGGACGCGGCCGGCGAGCGAGTGGAAGACCCGGGCGCTTCTGCCGGTGGTGATCGAGCCGCCGGGAATGAAGTAAAGAGGCGGCGACCGGCGTGCGAACCGCTTGAGGCGGGACGTGCGGCGAAACGTGCGGAAGAATCGAACTGAAGAACAACCGATGGTTTACTGGGCGACGAGGTCCTGCTCGCCGAAGAGCCGGAACTCCTTCCGGCGCAGGATCTGGCCTGCAAGGGTTGCATCGTCCACGGCCATGGCGATGGTCGGGGTGCCGTTGGGGCGGAGCATGAGGGGGTAGGCGAAGTGGATGTTGAGTTCGGCGCCGAGGAGTGAAAGGCACAGGCTCGAGAGCGTGTGTCCTTTCGAGAGTTCGACGACGAGCACGTCCATCTCGGAGAAGGGCAAGCGCTGCTCTCGAAGCACGGCCCGGGCGACCGACGCGCGGTTGGTGATCATGCGGATGACGGCGTGGTCGGAGGAGTCATGTACGGAGAGCGCGCAGATCTGGCAGGGGGAGTGGTCGAAGGCGTCGACGAGATCGTGCAGTTTGCCGACCTTGTTGGCGAGAAAGACGCTGAACTGGGTCACGGTCGGAGGCGCGAAGCCCTGGGTGGTCTCGGATCCGTACGCCGCCTGACTCATGTCGCGACTTCCTGCGCTGGAGCGGTATGGCGCGCGGAGCGCCCGGGCCCGGCGCGCGAATGAACGTGCATGGTACCAGAGGGGGTGGGCGGGCTCAATGGTTGTCCGGCTTGCGTTCGTGCCAATCTTGGTGCGAGGCGTACGCTGAAACGATGTTGACGCTGCTCACCTGGAACATCCTGCACGGCGGCGGAAGCAGGCGCACGCCCCAGATCGTGCTGTCGCTGCTGGAGTTTGCCCCCGACGTGATGGTGATCACCGAGTATCGGGCGGCGATGGGGGGCCAGGTCCGGGGCGTGCTGGCGGACCACGGGTGGGAGCACCAGGTGGTGACCGACGCGGGGGCGAAGCGGAACGGGATTCTGGTCGCGGGGCGGACGCCGCTGCGGCGAAGCGAGGCGCCGGCGCCACCGTCAGCGCTGGGTCCGAAGTGGCTGGAGGTGGAGGCGCCGGTGCTGGGGTTGGGCTTGGCGGCGGCGCACATCCCTGAAGTTCGGGAGGGGACGCGCAAGGTCGCCTCGTGGGAGTTCGCGATGGAGCGCTGCCGGGCGAATGTCGGGCGGCCCTTCGTCTTGATCGGGGACTTGAACACCGGGCGGACCGGGCAGGATGAAGAGACGCCGATGCTCACGTGCTCGGCGTTCATGGGACGGCTGTGGACGATGGGGTTCCGGGACGCGTGGCGGGAACTGCACCCGGAAGGGCGGGAGTACTCGTGGTACAGCCACCTGGGGCACGGATTCCGGATCGATCACGTGCTGCTTTCGCCGGCGCTGGCGCCGGCGCTGCGCGAGGCGTTCTACGGGCACGGCGTGCGTGAGTCGCGCCAGAGCGATCACTCGGCGCTGGTGGTGCGGCTAGAGACGGGGCCGGGCGCGCGTGCCGATGGGGGGGAGACCGAGGCTGCGGAGCGGGGGGAGAGTGCTCCGGATGATGTGGAAAACAGCCTGTTTTAGGATGCCCGGCGCGGAAAAGTGAGAAAAATAGCGGGAAAACGGGCTCTGGGGCCCGATGGACCTTGCCGAACCGAGCGCGGGCGGTTACAACCCGCCGCGTAAGGACCAGCGGGCGAAGGATCGCCCGCGTTCAGGAGAAGTTTCCATGGCGAAGAAGACGGCAAAAAAGGCGGCGGCGAAACCCGCCAAGATCACGGCCTCGGCCAAACCGCGCAAGAAGACGGAGATCTTCACGATCATCGCGGAGCACAACGGCCTGGCCCGCAAGCAGGTCTCGGGCGTCTTTGAGACGCTTTCGGCCATCATGGCGGCGGACCTCGCCAAGCCGGCGAAGGACAAGCCCAAGACCTTTGTCGTGCCCGGGCTGATGAAGGTCACCAGCCGGTTCAAGCCCGCGGTCGCTGCGCGCAAGGGAATCGACCCCTTCACCAAGACCGAGAAGATGTTCAAGGCCAAGCCCGCGAGCACGGCGATCAAGATTCGCCCCTTGAAGGCGCTCAAGGCGATGGTGTGAGCCGACGCGCCCGATGGCGCGCCGCGACGACGCACCCCTGACGTGCGGAACAGACTCGGGGCTCCGGCGATGCCGGGGCCCTCTTCATTTGATGCCGTGGCTCTCGGGGGGGGGGGGGCGGCCGGAGTCAGCGGATTCCGGGTGTTTCGTCGATGAGGGCCCGGAGCACGCGGAGATACTCGTCTTCGACGCTCTGGACGGTTCGACCGGGCGGGGATCCGCCTCCGCCGGGAAGGGCGCCCGGTGCGCCGCCGGGCCAGGCGTACTCGCCGTGGTTTTCGACGATGTGGCGGAGCGCGGGGAGCATCCACGAGTCGTAGCCGCTGGTCTCATCGGTCGCGACGAAGAGACTGCGGAACCAGTCGCGCCCCGGAGCACCCGAGCCCGTCCAATGGCGTTCAAGGCGGAGGAGCCAGTCGTTCGCGGCATCGAGCTCTGCACCCGCAAGCGTGCCTGCTTCGGCCCGGGCGCGGACCTCGGAGAGTCGGCGTGCGAGCACCGCCTGAGCGGCGCGGCTGGCGCCGTCCAAGGGGGCGAACTCGGCCGCGACCGGGCTGCCCGGGAGCATGGTGAGCGGGGCTCCGATCTTGACGCCCCGGGCCGAGATCGAGGCCAGGTGCCGTCGGAAGTCGCTCGTGACCCGTGTGGGGTCGGTGGGGATGAGGGGGGCGTTGGCCAGGCGCGACGCGACCGCGAGCGTCATGCGCGTCACCATGAGGGCCGGCTCGTAGTCATCGCCCACGGTCTTGCGGTACCAGGTGAGGGTGTCGGCGATGCCGTGGTACGACGTGCCCTTGGCGCCCCCCGCAGAGAGTGCGGCGCTCGGAATGCCCAGGTGGCAGCAGAAGCCGATGTGATCGCTGCCGCCCCCGAGATCGCCGATCGCGGGCTCGGCGGGGAAGTCGGCATCGCGGCTGCGGGAGAGCCAGGCGTCGTAGACGGAGCGCTCGGGCTGGCGGGCCTGCGGGACCACGCGGGCGGCCTCGGCGATCAGGGCCTTGAGGCTGGGGGTCGCGCTCGCGCCGAAATCTGGACCGGTCGTCGCCATGTCGAGGTTGATGTACGCGACGCCCTTCTCGCGAGCGGCGGCGCCCGGACCTTCGACCCACTCGGTCGAGCCGATGATGCCCCATTCCTCGGCCCCCCACGCGCAGAAGACCAGTGTGCGCCGGGGCGGGCGCCCGGCGCGGGCTTCCGCCGCGAAGGCCCGCGCGGCCTCCACCATGCAGATTGTGCCTGAGGTCGGGTCGGCGGCGCCGCAGTTCCAGGCGTCGTGGTGCGCGCCGATGATGATCCAGCGATCGGGTTCGGCGCTGCCGCGCAGGGTGGCGACGACGTTGGCGCTCTTGGTGATCTCGCGATTCTGTTCAACCTTCACGCGGACACGCAGGTCTGGGCCGCCGGTCAGTCGGTAGGCGAAGGGAAGCCCCCCCTGCCAGCCCTGGGGGACTGCCGGGCCCTTCATGCGTCCCATCACCTGCGTTGCCGCCGCGTATCCGATGGGCTGCACGGGGATGCGCGGGAGCTGGGCTTCCACGAGTCGCATCGAGAGGCGGTCGGCGTCTTCGGCGGCTTCGCGTCCGGGAGTGAGGGGATCGCCGGGATAGGGGAGGGTGAGGTAACTGCCGCGCTGGATGTGCTCGGGCCCCGCAAAGGTGCCCTCGGGATACTCGATCCCGTGCATGTAGCCGGAATCGCCGGGGTCGGTGTAGACAAGCAGGGCGGCAGCGCCGGCGGCCTGGGCGAACTTCGCCTTGAACCCCCGGTAGTTGCCCCCGTAGCGGCAGATCACGACCTTGCCGGTGCAGTCGATGCCGAGTTCGGCGAGTTTCTCGAAATCCTCCTTGCGGCCCTGATTGGCGTAGACGACTTCGCCCGTCGCCTCGCCCGAGCCGGAGTACGCCGCAAAGCCGGGCCACTGGTCAGGGTGTGCGGTGGCGGGGTCGCCCGGGGTCGGTGTCTCTTTGACGGGCAGAGCGATGCGTTCGGGAGCGACCACTTCGACTTCTGCCGTGACCGGGCGGGAGAGGAGGGCCCAGAACTCGTGACGGTTGACTTCGAGGCCCATCTCGCGGAAGGCGCCTTCGAGGCTGTCGATGGTCCGCCAGTCGCCGGGGGTGCCGGCGATGTGAGGCTCGGAGGCGATGAAGTCGTGCCACGAGCGGAGAGAGGCAGGGGTCGGGATCTCAAGCAGCGACTTCTCGGCGTCGGTGGTAGGTGAGACGGGCGGCTGAGCGGCCGCGCCGGGCTGCGCGAACAGGTTGACGGCGCACAGGAGCGCGGAGAAGGCGGGCATGGTGGACCTCCGGGGCTGAGCGAGTTTATGGGAGGGGCCTCGGGGCGCCCAGCCCGGGCGCGCCGAAGGTCGGCGAGGGGCGGGTATGCTCCCGGCCATGGGCGAAGCGAAGAACAACACCCGCGTGCTGGTCCGCGTGATCATCCTTTCGGCGCTGGGCCTGGTGCTGTCGGCCGGGGCGTGGGTGTACGGCAAAGGGCGTATGAACGCGTCTCGCGAAGAAGCGGTCGCCGATATCCGGCGGGTGATGGAGGAGCTTGATGCCTATCACCACGACAAGGGGTACTTCAATCAACTGCTCGAACACTGCGCGGGAAAGTCCTCCGGGGGCGGCATCGCGTATGAAAAGCGGGTGCTCGCATGCATGGTCGAGCGATTGAAAGCGGACGGCAAGGAAGGACACACCCGGCTGAATGCGCTGGCCGCGACGTTGGATCACAGGGCCGAGGAGAGCAACTAGTTTTCGGGGAGTGAGAACTCGATGGTGTGCGCCAGGGTGCCGCCGGGCGCGGGGCGCCAGGCGACGCGCACGGTGGCGTGGAGGCCCTGCACTTCCAGTGTCGAGCCTGCGGATGGGTCGGGCGCGGGGGTGTAGATCAGGTTTGCACCCTCCGGGGCGGTGAAGGCGGCGGGGTCGGTGGCCGAAAGCGAGGCGACACGGGCGCCCGCCTCGGTCCAGTGTCGGAAGTGTGAATCGGCGAGCAGGCGCTGCAGTTCGGCGAGGTTCGAAGGCGTGAGCCCGGCGCGCCGGAGCGATTCGCAGCCGGAGGCGAGGAAGTCGAGGCGCTCGGCGGCGAGAAGGAGCGGATCCATCGGCATAGTGAGGAGGGCGTCTTTCCAGGCTGCTTCCAGCCGGGCGAGTTCGTCCCTCGGAAAGGCCGCCTGGCGGGCACGTTTCTCGGCGGCGTTCGCGTGGAGGGCGTCAAGGTAGACGCGGAGGCGCTGGGCGTGCCTGCCTCCTTCGTGGTGGAGCAGGAAGTGGACGAATGACCAGCTCTCGTCGTACATGAGGTTCACGCGCGGGTCGGCGCGGACGACGCCCCGGTTCCAGGTGGACGCACGCGAGGCCATGAGGTCTTCGAGAGGGATGAGTCGCCCCTCCTCGATCGCGGAACGGAGGTTGGCCACGGCCCCCGGGAGGGCGATGCCGAGGATGAGTTCATCACCTGCGCGGCGCGACGCACCGAAGTACTCCGCCAGCCCTTCGTCGATCCACATGGGCAGGTCACGGTGAATGCGCAGGAAGGCGAAGAGGTGAAACCCCTCGTGGCGCAGGGTCTCGACGACCTTGGCGTCGGGCTGGCCGCGGGTGTACGTGGTGACGCCGGCGCGTCCGTTGCGCTCGAAGAAGATGCCCGAGGCGTTGGCGGCGCTGAAACCCTGGCTGGAGACGAAGTCGGCGAAGGGCTCGCGCGCCTCGAACACGTAGACGTTCATCGGCACCGGCGCGGGGGTGCGATAGGCCGGGAAGACATGCAGAAACGCCCGGTGCGCGGCTTCGAGTTCGGCACCCAGTCGCTCGGCCTCAGCGCGGTCGATCCGGGCGCGAAGGGTGTAGTTCTCGCTGCGGATGATCTCCTCGGGAGGGCGGCGGGAGGCCTGGCCGGAGGCGTCGCCGGCGGCGAGCAGGAGCCAGGCAAGCCACAGGTGCCACGGACGGAGGCTGCGGGAGGTCGGCGAGGGACGTAAAGGCCGGGCGGTGCTGACGGGCATCATCCGGTTGGAACCCCGGAGCGTCGGGCGGTTCCCCGGCGTCTTCCAAGGCGCCCGACGACAAAGAGAAACCAGGCTTCCTCGATCGGCTCACCCGGTTCAAGCGGTCGCACGTGGACGCCCCCGGCGTCGTCCTCGGCGTGGTGGAATCGGTGGTAGAACGCGACATGCCGAAAGCCCGCCTCGAGCAGTGCATCGCGGAGTTCCGGGGGGCTCCAGAGCCGCCAGTCGTACTCAAACGCGCGGGGCAGCGCGTACGCCCTGCCGCGGGAGGGGCGCACGCGAAAGTGCATGGCGTTGACGACGCGCGCGCTGAGGGGGCAGGCGGTGACCTGCTCCCAGGTGTAGCGAATGCGCTCGCCGCCGGGGCCGAGGCGGTCTTCGTCGAGCGTGCCGGTCTGGTAGGCGTCGACGCCCCCGTACAGATCGCAGGCGAAGATGCCGCCGGGCTGAAGGCGCGCGCGGGCGTGCCTCAGGTAGGCGAGCAGGCGAGAGCGCTCGTGAAACTCGCCGATGGTGAAGTTGCCCACGAAGAGAACATCGACGGGGTCGCGTGCCCTGAGGACATCGCAGCGGCGCGTGACGAGACCCGGAAGGCCGGACGCCCGGTCGAGCACCGAAGCGTCGTGGTCGCAGGCGACGGCGCGGCCCCCGGATTCGACCCAGGCGCGGCTGAGGGCGGCCCCTGCGGAGAAATCTTCTCCGAGGGTGCGCGGACTGCGCCCGTGGATGGCGCGGAGCAGGGCGACGTCGCGGGGCGGATACTGGGCACAGAGTTCGTACAGGTCGTGGGGGCCGAGCCGCCGCGCCGGCGCGGGGGGGGCTGCTGCGCGGCGTTCCGGCTTGGCGGCGGGGGTTCTGGGCACGAGTCCTCCTTGGCTGGACTGCGGACGATATCAGCGCGTTCAGCCCCGGAGGCCGCACGCTCCGGAGGGAAGCCCGCGAAGGCGAGGTTCGGGCCTTTCAGGGTTCGCCGCGATGCGTGCGCGCCCCCGCACGGCAGCCTCCCATTACCGATGGCGACGGGCCTTCGGCGTCTGTGTGTGCGCGGCGGAGGGAGTCCCCTGAACCGCCGAGGCGCGGGCCGCGAGCGCGAGGGCTCGGGCGTGCGCGTTGGAGAGGCCGAAGGCGGACCGTTCTCCGGAGGCTACGTATCTCATGCCTCGCGGGGCGCGTGCCGATGCGGGAGCGGAGGCGTGCCACACCTCAAAGCGGACGCGCCGGTGCGTCGTCTGGTGGTCAAAGGTTCCTGCGCGCAGGAGTCGCGGGGGGGGCGCGCCCGGCGCCAGTTCGCGGGCCCGGGCGGCGATCTCTGACTCCCGGGCGAAGCGACCGTCGAGTTCGAGAGAAGGGGGCTGCCACAAGTCTGCCCAGAGCCCGGTGGGGGGACGCCGACAGAGCAGCACCTGGTCCGCCTTTGTCATCACGAGCGACGTGACGTGGATCGTCTGAACCGGCACGCGCCGCGCCGGTCGAGGGATGCGGTTGATCCGGCCCGAGGACCGGGCACGGCACATGGATCGGAGGGGGCATTCGGCGCAGCGCGGGGCGCGAGGCGTGCAGATCGTCGCGCCGAGCTCCATGAGGCCTTCGTTGAAAGCGCCGACGTCGGCCCGCGCGTGCGCGATCTGGGCGAGTTCGTCGGCTCGAACCCAGGCCCAGCGGTCGGCGGAGGCTGGGGAGAGGTCCCTTCCCTCGACGCGGAGCAGGACGCGCCTGACGTTGCCGTCCACGATGGGCGCGGGCCGGCTGTAGACGATGGATGCGATGGCGCCCGCCGTGTAGCGCCCCACCCCGGGCAGCGAGCGAAGGTCGGCGAGCCCGCAGGGGACCCGGGCCGCGTATCGAGAGAAGATCTCGCGCGATGCACCGTGGAGCAGCCTGGCACGCCGGTAGTAGCCGAGCCCCGACCACGCGGCGAGCACGTCCTGCTCATCGGCCTCGGCAAGGTCGCGGAGCGTGGGGAAACGGGCGACGAAGGCGGGCCATTTCTGGAGTACGCGGGCAACCTGAGTCTGCTGGAGCATGAACTCGGAGAGGAGAGAGAGGTAGGGGTCGCGCGGCGTCACACGCCACGGGAGGGGGCGGGCCGCGTGCGTGAACCACGAGGCGATGCGCCGGCAGAGGTCGGCAGCGCGTGCGGCCGATCGTCCGGAGCCCGCGCGTGAAGCGCCGGCAGCAGAGGCGCGCGCCGAACGGGCCGGGGTCACGGCGCCCTCTCGCGGGCCAGCACACCTTCGACCGCGCGCCGCAGCGCCGGCCAGGGTGTTTCGGCGGACTTGCTCACGGTGATCCATCCGTCGTGAATCAGCAGGTTGACGACACCCGGCAGCGCGAAGATCGCCTCGGCAAGGGGGTCGCTGCCCGCCGGCGGGGCGGATCGGTAGCTGCGGGGCGTCGGGCCGGGGGAGGGTTCGACGACGAACTTCAAGGCGTTGGGGTTGGGGGTGGCATCCACCCGCCGGATGGTGTAGGTCATGCGCGCGATGGTACCGCTGCGGCCCCGGGCGCGCCGATACACTCGCGGACCGCCCGGATGGAGGGGGCGCTCGGAGTGACCCGTCCGGTGAACTTTCTTTCCCGAATCCAAGCCCTGCTGGAGCGAGTGCGCAGCTACGACCCGCGCGAGGTGGTGGTCGAGCTGGTGCTCATCTGGCTGGTGATTTTCGGCATCACGCGGTTCGTGAAAGGCACGCGGGCGGCGGGGGCGCTTCGGGGCGTCGCGGTGCTGATCTTCATCCTGGTCTTCGGCACGATCCTGCTTCGGGTGCTGGGGGGCGACGCGGCCTTCCAGCGCATCAACTTTCTCTCAGATCGGTTTCTTGCCATCGTCGCCATCGGCCTGGTGGTGGTGTTTCAGCCCGAACTCCGGCGGGCACTGATCCGGCTCGGCGAGGGGACGTTCTTCCGCACGACCCCCGGGGAGATCGAGGACACGGTCAATGCGATTACGGACGCGGCCAAGGAGTTCAGCGCGTCGCGCACCGGCGCGATCATGGTGATCGAGCGCCAGGTGGGCCTCGGCGGGCTCGGCGGCGAGGGGACGCGGATTGACGGCAAGGTCTCGGCGTCGCTCCTCAAGACCATTTTCTACCCCGGCTCGGCCCTGCATGACCTCGCGGTGGTCATCCGTGGTGCGACGGTCCGGGCTGCGGGGGTGCAGCTGCCGCTGGCCGAACCGCAGGACATGCCCAGCGCCGAGCTCGGCTCGCGGCACCGGGCGGCGGTGGGGGTGACGAAAGAGACGGACGCCCTGGTGGTGGTGGTGAGCGAGGAAACGGGCTACATCCGCATCGCGGAGCGGATGAGGCTGTCCAAGCCGCTTGCACCCGAGGAACTTCGGCGCGAACTGTCGTTCCGGCTGCGCCTGGAGCACCGTCGGACGGGGGCAGGGCTTCCGCCCCCGCCGAACGGCGCGGAAACGCCTTCGGGTGAAGGAGGCCAAGGGTGACCGGGTCGCGCGTCTGGACCATTGTGCTGGTCACGCTGGTGACGCTGCTGGTGTGGGCGTTCGCCGAGGGCGAGAGCCTGCGGAGCGACACGCGCCAGAATGTTCGTCTGCGGGTGACGGCGACCCCGGACCTCACCGTGTCGCTCACGGGTTCGGAATGGACGGGCGTGATCCGCACGCTCCGGGTGCAGGGCCCATCAACGTCGATCGCCAAGGTGCTGGACCGGGTTTCAGGCGGGATCGAGATCGTGCCCGGGCGCGATGTCTCCGGCGACCCGGGCGAATCCACGATCAACCTTCGCGAGGTCCTCAGCCGACATCCGGACTTCGCCGGCACCGGCGTGCGGGTGCAGGAGGTTGAGCCCGCGACCCTTGCGCTGGCGGTTGATCGGATGGTCTCTCTCGAAGCCCGCGTCGTGGTGCCGCTGCCCCCGGGCGACAGCGCGTTCTCGGCGCAGGCGAACCCCGCGACGGTGCGCGTGAGCGTGCCGCAACGTCTGCTCGCGAGCGAGTCGTTCAAGGGCTTTGCAGCGGCGCCGGAGGTGCGGGTCCGCGTTCCCGCCGATGCGCTGGATGACATCACGCCCTCGGCCCCGCTGGTGCTTTCGGCGGCAGAACTCGCCATGCCGCAGGAAGTCGCCCCGGGGGTTCGCATTGACCCACGAAGCGTGCGTGTGACCATCACGCGCCGGGTGCGGGAGTCTTCCAAGGTTCTCACCACCGTGCCGGTGCACATTCGCCTGCCGGCGGTCATCGCCTCCACCTATGAGATCCAGGTTGAACCGGACAGCGAGACAGTGGATGAGGTGACGCTGACGGGTCCGAGCGACCTTGTGGACCAGACGGGGCTTGGCGGGAGTTTTCAATATCAGGTCGTGGCCGAGGTTGAGCTGCTGCCGAGCGAGATCGAGGCGGCGCTGGCGGGAGGGACCGATTCCGCGGTCTTGACCCGCCAGGTCGAGCTCCGCCGGTTCCTTCCGCCCGGAATCTCGTGGGATGCGCCGAGCAGGTTCGTGCGTCTGCGTGTGAGCCGCCGGGCCACGCCCGAGGGCGGCGGGGAGTAACTCGCGCGCCGCGAGGCGGGCCGTGCCGGGTTCATTCGGTCGCAGCGCTTGTACCCCGGCAACGGGGTGGGTGCCTGTGTTCTGCGTTCGGGTGCCGCCAATGATCGTTCATGCTCGCGCAGCTCGGACACGGCCCGTCATTCAATCGCCTGCCCCGGGCGCCGATGCTGCCGCACCTGTTTCTTGAAAACCCCTGGCCGGTGGCGGGGGTGCTTGTCGCGGCCGCGCTGGTGTGCTGGCACTGGCTGCGGGGCCGTACGCAGCGCTGGCCGGCGGTCGGCCTGCTGACGGGGCTCGGGGGAGCGGTCGTGCTGCTCGCTTCGCGGGTCGTGACCACCCGGGAGATGCTCGCGGCACAGACCCGGCGCCTGATCGGGGCCGTGGCGAGCGCCGATCACCGGACCGTGCGCGAACTCACCGCCGAAGGGGGCTACGCCCGGGCTTATGGGCGCTGGGAGCGAGAGGCATTCATCGCGATGATCGAGGAGGCCGCGGCGCGCGGCGGGCAGTACAGCGTGGGCGGGGCGACGTTCCGCGTGGCGGAGTACGCGATCCGGGAGGTCCGGGCCCACGTCGAGACGCCGACCATCGCCAAGACCCAGGTCAACGTCACGGGCCGGGCCGACGAAGGCCCGGGCACACCGACCTGGTGGGAACTGGACTGGGACCGCGAGCAGGACGGCGTCTGGCGCGTGCGATCGATCCGCCTGCTCTGGGACCTGTTCGGCGGGAACCACAAGGACAGGTAGACGTGCGATGTCGCGGAGCGCGCGTGGCGATGGCGCCCGCGAGGGGGGGAGTATCCTCCTGCATGTGCGGCAGGTTTACGCATCGGTTCACCTGGAGCGAACTGCATCGCCTGCTTTCGCTGACGTCTCCGTCGGTTGATCTTCCGCTGCGGTTCAACGTCGCGCCCACCCAGCATGCGCCGGTCGTGCGTGCGGGCCCCGGGGACGCTCCGGGGCACGCGCTGGCGATGCTGCGCTGGGGGTTCGCGGCGCCGGGCACACGCGCCGCGGCGGCGCGCGCGGCGCCGTCAGCATCAGTGCTCATCAACGCCCGCGCTGAGACCGTGGCGACGCGCCCGACGTTTCGCGAGGCGTTCCGCTCGCGGCGCTGCATCGTGCCGGTCAGCGGGTTCTATGAGTGGACGGGGGATTCGCCCGCATCGCGGCGTCCGATGTACATCACGCCTCGCGCGGCACCGGGTGAGCCGGCGGTTCTGCTGCTGGGGGGGCTCTGGGAGCATGCTCCGGGCGGGGATGGAGTGTTCTGCATCATCACCACGCCTCCCAATGCGTTCATGCGCGCAATGCACGATCGGATGCCGCTGATGCTCAATACGCGGGACGCCGGGTGCTGGCTGGACCCGGGCTCGGGCCCGGATCACATCGCGGGGTTGCTGCGCCCCGGGCCTGAAGGGGCGCTGGCGGCTCATGAGGTCTCTCGACGGGTGAACAGCCCGAAGGCAGACGATTCCACGCTGATTCAACCTGTTGAATCACAAGGGGATACAGGAACTTTGTTCGGATAATGATTGTATTGTTGATCGGTGTATGATAGGGTATGGTCGTGGACCGATCGCCCATCATTGCCGCGCTTCGAGAACGGATTGCCGCCCCAGGCCCGGGGCCTTGCGCGCCGTCGATTCGGACCGCACTGGGTGTCGGGTTGCCGATGGGCGAGGTCCATGAATGGATCGGGGGCGTGCCGGCCGGGAGCACCGAGCCGGAGTGGACGCCGGCGCTCGCGCCGGTTGCCGGGGTGGTGCTGGGGGCGCTGGCCTCGGGTCATGCGCATCAGGTCGTGTGGGTCGGGCGCTGCTGCTGGCCGTGCCCGCTGCTGCTGAACAGGCAGCCGGCGGTGCTGGGGGCGAGCGTGCTGGTTGATGCCCCGGATGAGCCGTCGCGCGTGTGGGCGATGGACGTCTTGCTGCGGTCATCGTCGCGCCTGGTCGTCATCGGGGACGGGCGCGGCTTTTCGCTGGAGCACACACGTCGGCTGCAGCTCGCGGCGGCGGCGGGCGGTGGCATGGGCCTGCTGCTGCGGACCTTGGGAGAACGCGGGGAGCTGAGCGCGGCAGCGACGCGGTGGGTGGTCGCGAGTTGCCCCGGTGAGTCGGAGCGTCCGCGATGGAGCGTGGTCGCGATACGCAACAAGCATCGCCCGGGGTTGGAGTCCAGGGCGGTGGTGGAGTGGGACGATGCGTCGGGTCTTGTGCCTGTACCTGCCGCTGTGGCCGGTGGAACGAACCGTGAGGCGGCGGCGTCGTGAAGGCGTGGGCGGCGCGGCGCTGGTGGTGGAGACGGGCGTGCGCGGGCAGGTGGTTGTCCACGCGTGCGCGGCGGCGTGCGCTTCGGGAGTGCGCTGCGGGATGACGCTGGCGCACGCGCGGGCCCTGCTGGGGGGCATGGCCTGCATCACGATCCCGCACGACCCGGCGGGCGATGAGGCGGCGCTCGGGGCCCTGGCCCGATGGTGCCTGCGCTGGTCGCCGCGGTCGCGGGCCGACCCGCCGACGTGCGTGCTCCTCGATATCAGCGGGTGCGAACATCTGCACCCCGGCGGAGAACGGGGCTTGGCGTCGGGGCTGGCGGGGGCGATGCGCCGCTTCGGCCTGACTGCCCGTGTCGCCGTGGCCGGCACGGTGGGAGCGGCGTGGGGCGTGGCGCACGCCGGCCCGGAGGGCGTGACATGCGTCGAGCCCGGGGGGGAGCGTGAGGCGATCGGGGCGCTGCCGCCGTGGGCGCTCCGTATCGAGCCGGAGGTCGTGGGGGCGCTGGAGGAGATCGGCGTGCGGACGATCGGGCAGGTGCTCGACCTGCCGCGCATCGCGCTCCCGGGGCGCTACGGGCCCGAGATCGTGCGACGGATTGACCAGGCGCTGGGGGATATGCCCGAGTCGGTGCATGGGACAGCCCCGGCGGATTCACCCGTCGCGGTTCTGGAGATGCCCGGGGGCACGACGCGGTGGGAGTCGGTCGCCGAGGGCGTGAAGCACCTGCTGGCGGGGCTCACGGTGCAGCTTCAGGGACGCGAGTGCGGCGTGACGCGCCTGGAGGCTCGCTTTACGCGCCTTGGGGCTTCACCCGCGAGCATATGCCTGGGCCTGTCGCGCCCCACGCGGTCGCGGACGCACCTGTGGAGCCTGCTGCGTCCGCACCTGGAGCGCCTGCATCTCGGGGCGGGCATCGAGTTCATTGAGTTGCGGGCGCTTGAAGTGATGCCCATCACGCACGAGCAGGAGACCATTCCCGGCCTGGCGCCGGGCTCGGCCCGGGAGAAGCCGAGTTTCGAGGTGGCCCAGGCGCTTGAGATTGTCGCGAGCCGGCTGGGTGCGGAGCGCGTGCGCCGGTTCGCACACCGTGCGAGCCATCGCCCCGAGCGTGCCTGGAGCACAGAGCGGGCGCTCGCCCCGGCGGGGGATGGACCGGGGGTGCCCGGTGCGTTTCCGCCGCGCCCCTCGCGCATGTTTGATCCGCCCGAACCTGCGGAGGTGATGGCGCTCTGCCCAGAGGGGCCGGTGCTTCGCCTGGCGTGGCGCGATGGGTCGCACGGCATCATCGCGTGCCTGGGGCCGGAGCGGATCGGCGGCGAGTGGTGGGTTTCGCGTGAGGCCCAGCGCGACTACTTCAGGGTGCAGAACGAGCAGGGCCTGTGGTTGTGGGTCTTTCGAGACCTCGACTCGGGTGATTGGTGCGTGCACGGGGTGTGGGGGTGAGCATGCCGGGACAACCGCCTCCCAAGCCGCGACCGCATCCATTCCGGGCCGGGCCCGAGCCCGCGACCGGGGCCGATCCGGGGCCTGTCGGATCGGCGCGGGGTGGCGTGCCGTATGCCGAACTTGACGTGACAAGCAACTTTACGTTCCTGCACGGGGCCAGCCACCCCGAGGAGCTTGTCCTCCGCGCGGGCGAGCTCGGCCTCGAGGCGATCGCCCTCACCGACACCAACACGCTGGGGGGCATTGTGCGGGCGCACGTGGCGGCCCGGGAGCACGGGGTGCGCCTCGTGGTCGGCTGCCGCATCGTGATGCGGGACCCGCCGGGGCGGGAGGTGCTTGTGTACCCCACAGACCGGGCCTCGTACGCGCGTCTCTGCCGACTGCTCACGTCGGGCAAGCGCCGGGCAGAGAAGGGGGAGTGTGACCTCGGGCTGGTGGATCTGCTGGACCATGCCAAGGGCCTGATGGCGCTCGCCCTGCCCCCCGACCGGCCCGACCCCCGCTTCGGCGAGCATCTGCATCGCCTGCGTGAGGCGTTTGGTGAAGGGCTGTCGTTGGCGATCCGGCGACGTTACGACGGGCTCGATCACGCCCACACCGGGCGGGCGCTCGAGTGGAGCGCGGCGTGCCGCGTGCCGCTTGCAGCAACCAATGCCGTGCTCTACCACGCGCCTGAGCGTCGCCCGCTGCAGGATGTGCTCACGTGCATCAGGCGTGGAGTGCGGATCGACGGGGCGGGGTACGCGCTTGCGCCCAATGCGGAGCGTCATCTCAAGGCCCCCGAGGAGATGTTCCGCCTCTTTGCAGGTCAAGCGGGGGCGCTGGAGCGGTCTGCGGAGATCGCGCGGCGCTGCCGGGGGTTTTCTCTCGACCAGGTGCGCTACGAATATCCGCACGAGATCGTGCCCGAGGGGGCGACGCCGATCGGGCACCTGCGTGACCTCGTGAGGCTCGGCGCGGGCTCGCGCTACCCCGGGGGCGTGCCCCAAAAGGTGCACGATTCCCTGGAGCACGAACTCGCGCTGATCGACGAGCTGAACTACGCCCCGTACTTTCTGACGGTGCATGACCTGGTGCGCTACGCCCGCACGGGCGAGGAGACCCCGGGCACACCCCCCGCCGGAGCATGGCGGGAGATTCTCTGCCAGGGGCGCGGGGCGGCGGCGAACTCGGCGGTCTGCTACTGCCTGGGAGTGACCTCGGTTGATCCCGACCGGGCCAGCCTGCTCTTTGAGCGATTCATCAGCCGCGAGCGCAACGAGCCCCCGGACATCGACATCGACTTTGAGCACGAGCGCCGGGAGGAGGTGATCCAGTACATCTATCGCAAGTACGGGCGTCAGCGTGCCGCGCTGACCTCGGAGATCATTTCGTACCGCGGTCGCTCGGCCATTCGCGACGTGGGCAAGGCGATGGGGCTCTCGCTCGACTGCGTGGACCGGCTCGCCAAGACCCTGAGTTGGTGGGACGGGGGCGCGGTGGACGAAGGCGCGCTGGCGGCGGCCGGGCTGGACCCCCGCGACCGCACCATCCGGCTCACGCTGCACTTGTGCCGCCAGATCATCGGTTTTCCGCGTCATCGCTCGCAGCACGTCGGAGGCTTCGTGATGGCGCACGAGGCGCTCTGCGAACTCGTGCCCATCGAGAACGCGGCGATGCCCGACCGCACGGTGATCGAGTGGGACAAGGACGATATCGACGCGGTGGGGATGCTCAAGGTGGATTGCCTCGGGCTGGGCATGCTCACGTGCATCCGCAAGGCGTTTGAACTGGTGCGCGAACATCACGGGCGTGCGCTCACGCTGGCGAGCGTGCCTGCGGAGGATGCGCCGGTGTATGACATGATCTGCCGCGCGGATACGGTGGGGGTGTTCCAGATCGAGAGCCGGGCGCAGATGGCCATGCTGCCGCGCCTGCGTCCGCGGTGCTTCTATGACCTGGTGATCGAGGTCGCGATCGTGCGTCCGGGGCCGATCCAGGGAAAGATGGTGCACCCGTACCTGCGCCGGCGGAACGGGGAGGAGGCGGTGGCCTATCCCAACGAGGCGGTGCGCGCGGTGCTGGGCCGAACGCTGGGCGTGCCGCTCTTCCAGGAGCAGGCGATGCAGCTCGCGATCGTGGCGGCGGGGTTCACGCCGGGCGAGGCGGACCAGCTGCGTCGCGCGATGGCCGCGTGGAAGCGAAAGGGCGACCTCATCGAGCGCTTCGGGGAGAAACTGATGCGGGGCATGGCGGCGCGCGGGTATGACGAAGACTTTGCCTCGCGCTGCTTTGAGCAGATCAAGGGTTTCAGCGAGTACGGGTTTCCGGAGTCGCACGCCGCGTCGTTCGCGCTGCTGGTGTACGTGTCGTGCTGGTTGAAGCACCACTACCCGTGCGCGTTCGCGGCGGCGCTGCTCAACAGCCAGCCGATGGGCTTCTATCAGCCGGCGCAGATCGTGCGTGATGCGCAGGAGCACGGGGTGGAGGTGCGGGCCATCGACATGAACGCCAGCCGCTGGGACTGCACGCTGGAGCCCGGGGCCGCGGGCGCGTCGGCGCTGCGCCTGGGCATGCGCCTGGTGCGCGGGCTCGCGCAGGATCATGGTGAAGCCGTCGCGGCGGAGCGTGACCGGGCCGGGCCGTACGCCTCGGTGGATGATCTGCGCCGTCGCATCGGGATGCCGGACCATGCCCTGCGGGCCCTGGCGCGGGCCGATGCGCTGACCTCGCTCAATCTTGACCGGCAGCACGCGCTGTGGTCGGTGCAGGTGCAGCCGCCGGAAGGGGCGCCTCTGCTCGACCGGCTCAACCCCGTGGAGCCCCCGGCCGTGCTGCCGGTGCTCGCGCCGGCTTCCGTGGTTGCGCAGGACTACCAGGCGACGGGGCTCTCGCTCAGGGCGCACCCGGTGTCATTTATCCGCGCCGAACTGGATCGGCGCCGGGTGATGCCGGCCCGGCAACTTGCCGACGAGGACATGTGTGCCCACGGCACGCGGGTGCGGGTGGCGGGCATGGTGCTGGTGCGACAGAGGCCGGGCACGGCCTCCGGCATCGTCTTTGTCACCATCGAGGACGAGACGGGGATTGCGAACCTCATCGTGCGCCCGCGCGTGTTCGAGCGATTCAAGGCGGCGGTGCGCCACGCCTCGACGCTCCTGGTCAGCGGGCGCGTTGAACGCGCCGGGGCGGTGGTGCATGTGCAGGTGGAGCACGCCGGCGCGATCGATCACATGCTGGGGGGGCTGGAGTCGGAGTCGAGGGACTTTCATTAGGGAAGTGAAGCAGTGAACGAGTGCGGGAGTGCTGAAGCGGGAGGAGTGGGGGACCGGAAGGGCGGCGTGAACATGGCGCGCGGAACGAGGCTGCACACGAGGGCCGGAAGGGGCGGCCCGGCGCACTGAGGAAAGCAAGCGGCGGGCATGTCCATACCATCGACCGTGCGTGAAGACCCCGGCCCGCCGATGCCCGACGATGAGGGCTTTCTGCCCGCGGACGCCCCGCCGGCATGGGGCACGGAGTCGCGTGAGGAGCGCATCCTGCGCCTGCTGCGGAAGTCCCGCGAACTACCGGCCCGACCCGGCGTCTACCTGATGAAGGACCACGCCGGGGTGGTGCTGTACGTGGGCAAGGCCCAGAACCTGCCCGACCGGGTCTCCAGCTACTTCGTGCCCAGCGCCGATCTCGGCCCCGCCAAGCAGCCGATGCTGGAGGCCGTGCATGATTTCGATACGCTGGTCTGCGACTCGCCGTGGGAGGCGCTGCTGGCCGAGAACCGGCTGATCAAAGACATCGCACCGAAGTACAACCAGCGCATGACGGACGGCAAGAGCTTTCCGTACCTCGTGGTGACGCAGCGCGAGGACTTTCCGCGGGTGATCGTGACGCGCGAACCGATGAGCGAGGAGTATCGCGGGGCCAGGGTCTTCGGGCCCTTCACGGCGCCCGCCGCCCTGCACATCGCGGTTGATGTGCTGCAGCGAGTCTTCAAGTACCGCACCTGCGCGCTGGACATCATCGAGGGCGAGGAGAAGAACAGGCGTTTCCGGCCCTGCCTGCTGCACGCGATCGGGCGCTGCTCGGCGCCGTGCGCCGATCGGATCGGCAAGGAAGCCTACCGGCGCGACGTGGATCGGTTCATGCGCGTGCTCAATGTCAGGCGGTCGGAAGTCCTCCGCGAGATGCGGGCCGACATGCAGGCCGCGAGCGAGGCACGCGAGTACGAACGGGCGGCGGCCCTGCGCGACCAGGCGCGCGCGCTCGAACGCCTGCACGAACGGGCGACCACCGGCGACGGATGGCAGCCCGAGCAGGAAATCTCGTACATCGACCCTGGAAAGGGCCTGAAGGCGCTGCAGCGCATGCTGGGCACTGAGTCGCCGATCCGCTGCATCGAGGGGATCGACATCGCGCATCTCCAGGGCGGAGAGACGGTCGGCAGCAAGGTGTCGTTCATCGACGGGCGCCCGTTCAAGGACGAGTACCGGCGCTTCCGGATCCGCAGCGTCCGCAACGATGACTACATGGCGATCCGCGAAGTCGTCAGCCGGCGTTACCGCGAGGCCGGCGCGGGCGCGGAGCTCTACCCCGATGTGATCCTGATCGACGGCGGGCTCGGGCAACTGCACGCGGCGTTGGAGGCGTTCGACACGCTGGGCGTCAAGCCTCCCATGGTCATCGCGCTGGCGAAGAAAGAGGAACTGGTCTTCGTGCAGCGCCGCAGCGAACCCGTCCGCGTCGGGCGAGAGAACCCGGGACTGCGGCTCCTGCAGCAGGTGCGCGACGAGGCGCATCGCTTTGCGCAGCACTATCACGGCGTTCTTCGCCGCAAACGCACGTTGGAGGAATAGTCGCGGCGGGGGGCACAGCGGGCCGATGGGGTTTGCGCGGCGTCCAGGGTCGGGGGCAAAAGTGCTGTGGCCCGGGGGGATGCCCGGGCCACGCAGAAGTGCTTGGGTTGGACGAGCCGGGTTACCAGCCGCCGCCGCTGCCGCCGCTGCCGCCGCCGTAGCCGCCGCGGCCACCACCGCCGCCGCCGCCGCCGTAGCCGCCGCGGCCACCGCCGCCGCCGCCACCCCGGCCGCCACCGAAGCCGCCGCGACCACCGCCGCCGCCGCCGAAGCCGCCGCGACCACCACCACCGCCGCCGCCGAAGCCGCCGCCCGCCTGGCGCTCGCGGGCTTCATTCACAACGAGGCCACGCCCGCCCATTTCCTGGCCGTTGAGGGCGGTGATTGCGGCGTTGCCTTCGGCATCGCCCATCTCGACGAAACCAAAGCCGCGGGAGCGGCCCGTCTCGCGGTCAGTGATGACGCGGGCCGACACGACCGCGCCATACTGGCTGAAGAGCTGGTTGAGTTCGTCATCCGAAACGCTGAAAGGGAGATTGCCGACGTAAATCCGCATGGAACACGATCCAGAATCCGAGAGTGCAGTGCTTACCGACGACGATCACTCTCGGGCGGGATCGGCCTCGGGTTCACGCGCCTGCTCTACAAGATGCAGGCCGCGTCGGGTGATTATACGCTCGCGGCTGGAGCGCACACCTGCGAACCCGGCAAAGCGACCCGGTATAAACGCGGGAGGGCTTGCCGGCGAACGTCGCAGGTTTCGTGCTTCGACGGCCACAATGTTGTGCCGGTATAGGATCGGTGTATGTAAGGTATGTCGGGTTGTTGACTGGGGCGAGGGCGACCGCCGCGCGTCGGAACGCTCAGAGACCCAAAGGAGGGAACCTAGAACCGGACCTCGAATCGAGCCACCCGCGGAGTTCCAGTGGAACCTGGGAGGACTTGCAGGGCGCGGAAGTACTGGTCCGCGCTGGGGGTCTACGTAACCGCAAGACACTCTGGCGAGCCGACGGGGGTAGGACGCTCGCAGGGCCTGCGCCCTGAGCGGCGAGAGCAGCGCCGATCCGAGGGTGTGCCGCCGCCCTTGATTGCGACTTACACGTCCGGATTGTCGAGGAGTTCCTGAAGCCGCGCGCCAAGAACCGGGCTGAACGGGAGGGCCAGGTCACATCGATCAACCCGACGCCGAGCAGGTCGAGCAGGTGGACCTGGTCCTGACGGCGAAAGGCCGTGAGCTTGGTGCGGACAAGCGCTTCGAGTGATAGGAATCGAACGCCCGCCAGATCGATTGCTTCCGAGATTTCGGGTTTGGGCGCGGGCTCTCCGGCACGAACCACCTCCCCGGCGTAGATGATATGCACAGCATCGCGCGGGCCGGCTCCGGCATGGTCGAGAAAGAGGTCGATTCCCGCCGCCTTGCGATGGACGAACCCCGCCGACTCCATCGCGCGCAGAACCGCATCGAAGTCCGAGCGCCGGATCAGCACGTCCACGTCCTGGGTGTTTCTCACGGCGGCCGTGTCGATGGTCGCGACCCACGCGGCGACCGCGTTGCCTCCCGCGACGGCGTACGGCACGCCGGCGCGGGCGAGCGCGTTGCAGGCTTTGACGAGTCGTTGACGAACCTGTTCCACAGCATCGACCATGCGCTGGAGGACATCAATCCGGAACTGACTGTCATCTGCCACGCTCAATCGTAGAAGCCTATCCGAGCCGCGAGCCGGGGTTGGTCACATTCCTGGAGACAGATGCCGATCTCAGGCGAAGCCGCAAGCCCCCCCCCGCCACTCCCGCTCTCACGAGCAGGGACGGCATTGCGCCGCGCCGTCGGATGCGAGCGCTTCTCGAATCGCGCGACCTGCGGTGCAAGGCCGAACGCCACTTCCGAGGCATTGCTGAGCACCGCGCACATCGGCCCGGCGCGCCGCCGTCATCCTCGGTAAGCCGCTTCGATGAGCTTCTTGGCGTCGTCGAGGTCCGCGTCTGCTCGGATCGTGAACTCCAAGTCCCCGGTGCCCATGTGACCGATCGCACTCACGTCGCGGTATCTTTGACCTGGATCATGTGCGATTCGGTCTGCGAACATCTGCGGATCGAGAACAAGGTACAGGGAGATCGCCTGCTTCTTCGTTCCGAGTTCGATGGACGCGAAGTTGCGCAGCCGCCGATAGCGAAAGTACCACTTCAGCATCTTCTCTTCAACGTCGTCGCCCAGCGAACGGGTGAACCCCCGCAGCTCGTCGAGCCGTGCGAGGGTTGCCGCGTTGAGCTTGGACATCTGCGAGGGCACTTCGGACTGGCCCCCAGGTGCGTTGGGCAGCGAGGGCGATGAAGCCGATGATCCGGGTCCGGGCTCGAACGCAGCCGGCAGGCTGGCTGCTTCGAGGAGCACGAGGTCTGGCAGGTACATGCGATAGCGGATGAGTTCGATGCTCCGACCCATCACGCCGATTGCGTGCTCGTCATATCGCGTGAAGTCACTGGCGATGCACAGGACGCGCGCGTTGGCGAAGTCAATCTCTTTCGCAGCGTCCGGTGAGATCTTCTTCATGACAAGCAACGTGAACTCGGCCTGGTGGTCCAGAAGCCAGTTCAAGTAGAAAAGGCCCTGGTTGATGATGTTCTCGCTGCTCGACTTCTTGTAGGGATCTCTGAACAACCCAGCATTTCGCGTGATCGAGTAGAGTGCGTGGGCAAGCACGGAGGCTCGTCATGTCGGAACGGACGAACGCGGGGCGTGGGCTGCTGGACGCGATGATGGATGGGT
>JADLCM010000028.1 GCA_020847175.1 Phycisphaerales bacterium | reverse complement strand
ATGGAGGCGGTTCGGAACATCCGGCTCATGGCCTGCCCTCCTTGCGAAGGGTGACGACGGCCCGGGCGGCGTCGCCTACTCCGGAGAACCTGGGTTCGAGTCTCCGCCAGCCCTCGGGGGCTTCGATTGCCGCGGCGAGGGCGGCGGGATCACCCTTGACCCGGGTCGAGAGGATCGCCTCTTCGCCGGTGACGGTCATGCTCAGGACATCGGCTCCGAGGGAGGTGGGCCATCGCGCGAGGACTTCGGCGAGGACGGGCCGGGCATCCGGCGGGAGGGACTGGCGGGCACGGGACTCGGCGAGCCCGCGCAGACGCGTGTTCTCGGCTTCGAGTGCCCCAGCGTGGGGGAACGGGCCGACCTTGGACTGGAGCTCATGAAGCGCTGCGTGGGCATCGCGTGCGGAGGCGTTCGCGTGCACTGTGCGGCGGTGAAGTCCGAGGGCGAGGGTCAGGAACCCAATGCCCATGCCCAGGATCGCGAGCGAGCGTGAGCGGCTCCGCCGGGCGCGCCGGGCCTGGGGTTCGAACCGGCCGACGAGGAAGTTGAGCCGCAACGGATCGACTCCCGCCAGCCCCGGGGGAAGGGAGGCCGGCGTGAGGCTCATGAGGTCGCGGGCCGAGTCGAGTTCCGCGGCGGGGATGGCGCAGACCAGGGTGCCGTCACGCGCATCCGCGGCGATGATGTGGAGGTCATCGAGGGGCGCTGGGATGAGTTCTTCGAGGTCGGGGAGGAATCCGGGCGGAATGGGGCCGGGATGGCGCGGCCCGGGGGTGTCAAGCCGCGCCCAGTAGAAGCGCTCGGCGGGCCAGCAGACTGCGGCATGGGAGACCGAAGGCGTCACCGCTTCCCCTCCGGCCGCTTGAGTTCGAAGGTGAATGTGTTGCCCTGGTCGTTCCGCACTTCGAGACGGCTCTCGCTGATGCGCGTGATGGTGCATCCCGCGACCGGATCACCCTCACGCACGGTGCTGATGCGGTCAGCCGCCTCATCAAAAACCAGGGCGCAGCGCCGGCCTTCCTCGGTTGCGATCCCAAGGAACTGGATATTGGGAGCGGTCGGGGCCGGGGGCTCGGGTTCCGGGGCCGGCGGGGGCGGGGGTGCGGGAGGCTCGACCCAGATCGGGGCGGCGAAGGGGGCGCGGTCGAGTTCCAGCGCCGGCTCGGGGGCGGGGGATGCCGCATCGGCCCCGGCGAGCTCTGCGCTGCGAGCAGGCGGGAGCGGCCAGCACGCCCAGAGGGTGAGAGCGAGAAGCGCCGTGGCTGAAAGGGCTCTGCCGATCATGCGAGCTCCTCCTCATGCACCTCGATGGCGCGGGCGAGTTCCTGCATCGTGGTGGTCCCGGCGGTCACCAGGGCCTCGCCCAATTCGCGCATCGTCACCATGCCGGCCTTGCGGGCTGCGGAGCGAAGTTGCAGCGCCGGGGTGCGGGCGGCGATGAGTTCGCGGATCTCGTGGTCGATGAGCAACAGTTCGAAGATGCCGGTGCGTCCCTTGTACCCGGTCGCGAAGCACTCTGGGCAGCCCTCACCGCCGCAGGCGGCGTGAGTGCGCCGGACGAGCCTCTGGGCCAGCACGCCCGAGAGTGACGAAGCGACGAGGAAGGGCTCGACCCCGAGGTCCATGAGCCGGGGGAGGGCGCTCGCGGCATCGCTGGTGTGGAGGGTGGAGAGGACGAGGTGCCCGGTGAGTGAGGCCTGCACCGCCATGCGGGCCGTCTCGTCATCGCGGATCTCGCCCACCATGATCACATCGGGATCCTGTCGGAGGATGTGCCGCAGGCCGGACGCGAACGTCACGTTCTTCTTGGGATCGACCTGGGTCTGGCTGACGGCGAGCCCGGGACCGGTGAGGTCGTACTCCACGGGATCCTCGACGGTCATGATGTTCAGTTCGCAGCCTCTGGCCTGGGTTCCCGCGTTGGCGGCGTTGATCCAGTTGAGGGCGGCGTAGAGCGTGGTCGTCTTGCCGCTGCCGGTGGGGCCGGTGACGAGGACGATCCCGCTGGTGCGATTGAGTTGGTCCGTGAATGCGGACTCGGTCTTGGGGGGCATGCCGAGCCCGGCGAGGGTGAGCAGCTGGGCCGAACGGGCTGGGTCGAGAAGACGGAGGACGATGCGTTCGCCGTAGGTGCTCGGGAGCGTGCTCACCCGCAGGTCCACGGTTCGGCCCGTGTGGGTTCCCGCCGATCCGCCAATGGTGATTCCGGCGCGGCCATCTTGAGGAGCGCGGCGCTCCGCCACGTCGAGCCGGGCCATGATCTTGATGCGGCTGACGACGGCAGAGGCGAGGGCTACCGGGAGCCGGCGCACGGTGTGCATGGCCCCGTCGAGGCGGTAACGGACCAGCGTGGTGTCGGCCAGGGGTTGGATGTGGACATCGCTGGCCGCGCGGGTGAGGGCCTCGAAGAGGATGAGGTCGACGAGCCGGACGGCAGGAGCCTTGCCTTCGACGACCAGGAGATCACGGTCCAAGGCCCGCAGGGTCTGTTGAAGGTCGTGCTCAACATCCTCAGAGCCATCGATGGTGACTGCAGGATCGTCGCGGACGGGTGAAGCCGAACGTCCTGCCTCGTAGGCGGCATCGATCGCGGCGGCGAGGGACTCGGCATCTTCGATGCGCGTGATGATGGACCGCTTGAGCCGGACGGTCATGTTGAAGAGCGCCAAAGGGTCGGTCGTGTCGCTGATGCGCAGGTGTTCGCTGGTGCCATCGAACCCTTGGCTCAGGATGAGGTGACGGCGGGCGTAGGCGCGAGGGATGAGCGTGAGGAAATCAAGGCTCGGCGCATCCGGCGTTGACATCTGTGCCGGGCGAGGGGCCGCGCCCGCCGCTTCGTCGTGCGCTGACACCGGATGATGCGACAGGTCGCGCGGCGCCGCGTCGTCGGGCCGCAGGTTCGGCTGCCCCCATGCCGCGGGAGACTGGGCTGGCACTTCGTTCACCGAATGACTCGCGGGACGAGAACGGGTTCATCGTCGACTCCGGCGTCGTCGGCGGACTGCCGGGAGAGATACTTGAGATCGGAGAAATCGTCTGCGCGGAGAATCGTGGGGCGGATGAAGGCGTAGAAGCGTTGCCTCCCTTCCGTACGCGAGCGGTTCTTGAGAAGTTCCCCGACCAGTGGCAGGTCGCCAAAGAAGGGAATCTGGCTGACGGCTCTGGATTCGGTGTTGAGTTCGATGCCGCCGATCGCGATGGTGGAGCCATCGGGGATGGTGACGATGCTTTGGAGGCGGTTCTGCTGGCGCGGGGGCGGGAGTCCTTCGGCGGGGCTCTCGCCGACGAACGCGCTCAGGGAAATGCTGTACTCGAGGATGATGTGATCGGCGGAAGAGACCTGGGGCGCGAGCGTGACCTGGGTGCCGGCATCCTGCGTCCCCCCAAAACTCGTCGTCGAGACGGTGTCCCCGGCGTTGATACTGCTGAACGGCTGCTGGAGCACGGCGTCAATCGTGGCCAGCTGGCTACTCGCGACGATCACGCGGGGCATGGAGAGGGAGCGTCCCTGGTTGACGGTCTCGAGCGCTCGCAGAAGCACGGAGAACTCGCCGGGGCTCAGGACGAGGCCGGAGAGGCCAGCGGCGGACCCCAGACCCGGGACGGCATCGCCCGCGGCGCTGCTGAGCCCGAAGAGGGAGGCGAGCTTGAGGTCGATCTCGCCGAGGCCGACCTCGCCGCGGATCTCTGCGCCGAGCGCGCGGGTCTGGCTCTCGGAGAGGCTGACGAGCAGCACTTGGAGTTCGACCTGGCGCTGGCGGACATCGAGGGCGGCGATAAGCGCTTCGACCTGATCCAGGATCCGCGGGGGGCCGATGGCCAGGATGGTGCTCGTTCCAGAGTCGAGGGTCAGGGAGAGGTCGGAGGTCTCGCTGCGTCGGGCCGGGCGCGACTCGGCCCTGGCAGCATCGGGTTGTCCGCGATTGGGGCTTTGCGCGTCGGCCGACTCGAGTCCCCCGGGGTTGCGGGTGATCCCAGCGCGGTCATCGGCGCTGGCCTGTTGACCTTCGGTGTTCGGCTCCAGGCTCACAGCCCCGGCATCAATCAGGGCATCGACGATGCTGAGAACATCCGCCGCGGGCCGGTGCTTCACCGGGATCGAACGCATCTGGCGGCGTTCGGAGGCGGGGATGTCGGCGAGCCGCGCGAGGATCCCTTCGATCTGCGCGTGCTGGCTCGCTGTCGCCGTGATGATGAGGGATTCGGTCAGCAGATCGGTGACAACCCGAAAACGAGGATCCGGCTCTTCGTTCGGATCTTGTCGAATGGTCAAATCGATCAGCGACGCTGCCTCCGCGGAGGAGTGCGATGTCATCGGGTAAGTGCGACGGATGACGGGTTCCAATTGGTCGATCGACCCGAGGATGTCCCGCCAGCCGGCGACGTCCGACACTGGGGCGAGGATCATGACGTTGCGGCCACCCGGGGCCGGGATGACCTCCCCGCGTAGTGTGAGAGCGCCCGCCGCCTCGCGCTTGAGCCTCATCTGCATGGCCAGCGCGGAGGCCTGCAGGGGTGACACAAACTTGAGGGGAACCGACTCGGTCACGACGGGCTCCGCCTGCTGATCCACCCGCACGAGCGCCGCGATGATTTGATCGACCCGCGCCGAGAAATCTGAAATGATCAGCGTGTTGGAACTTCCGAGGGCCGTGACTTGCCCGCCCGGCTTGCTCGCGATCTGTCGTCCTACTTCGATCAGTTCACTCACCAAGGCGGTCGGACGTGGACGGAATGCAATCGTCACGAACCCTGGGCGCAGGTCGGCTCGAAGTCCTGAAGCTCGCACTTCGCTAGGCGACAGGTCTGCAGACGCATCGTACTCCCACTCGATCCGTGCGAGACCCGCTGCCGCTTGCACCTGCACGACAGAATACGCGTCGGCGCCGGGAAGGACAATGGTGGTGAGGCCCCGGGTGGCTAGTTGCCGGTTCACAACCTCCCATAGCCCCGCATCGTCTACCGGCCCCGCGAGACGCAGCGTGACCGATCCCTTGACGGCGCCGGGGTCATACTCGACGGAAACTCGCAGCCGCTCCGCGGCGAGGTCGACCAACCGGGCAAGATCCATGGTGTTCGCAAGCGACGTCGTCCGGCCATCAGGCTGGAGAATCGCAAGCACGGCGCCAATGACACTCGCCAACATGCGCGGCCGCCTTTACGAGAATGGCAGGAGACTATCGCCGAAGATCCTCGGGCACGGCGGCGTTGATGAGCCCTATCCGCGTGGAGGCATCGGAAGCGGCCTGTGCGTACGGACGCGATCCTTCCGCCGCCTGGAGCAGCGCGTTGACTGAGTTCGGCACTTGTGTTCCCAAACGCTGCGCGCGAGCTCTGGCGATCAACGCGACCCTGATGTCGTGGGCGTGATCAGCATCCGTCGCCGCCGCGACGAACTCCACGGACAACCCGGAGCCCGCCAGTCGGATCTGGTGAAGCAGCTTCGGCGCGCCAGACCCTTCGATCGCGCCGGTCGCACGCGCAACGACCGAATCGCGCAGTATTGAGAGGTCGGCGTTCACCGCCTTGAGTTGGGCGCGGAGATGCTCGACCTCGGCCCGCGCTTCGGGCGTCCGTCCCCCGGCTTCCATAGCGGCTTGCGCATCGTCGATGCGCTGCACGAGGGTGTTACCCGCTGCACGAAGTGATTCGAGTTCGGCCTGCGCCGCCTGGGCATCGCCGAGTTCCTCCATGACGGCGCTTGCCGCTGCGGCGTCGCAACCCGAAGCGGCCAGCACTTCGGCATCGATGCCCGCAAAACGTGCGAGTTCAACCGTGGGAGACTCCATCCGGTGCGGCGCGGGGGCGCTGCGCATCGCGTAGTAGCCGAGTCCGAGGCCGGTACCTGCTGCACCGACGATGAGTTTGCCGAGCATGGGGGGCTCCTGAACTGAGTCGCCTCCAGCATACCATGGCGCGCCGTCAAGGACCGAGAAAATCGTTGACCAATGCGCGGTACGGGCAGAAACGGGGAAAGCCCGGCCGCGAGCGCAAAGACTGTGTGCGGTCACGCGGTGCGGCGTCGGCGTGCAGCGATGGCAGGGACTGCCGCGAGAACAAGGGCGGTGCCGGGCGTGGGGATGTACGCGACCCAAGCCTCGTTGTGGCCGTCGGGGTTGCGGCCATTGCCAGCGATCACGCGTCCGTCGGCGGAGATGCCTACCGCATCGGTCAACCTCCAGCCGGTCAAGTCGATGCCGCGGGCGGTCAGGAACGAGTGCAGTTCGTGATACTGGCGGTTCCCGTCCCAAAAAACGACACTTGAACCTTGCAAAGAGGTATCACGCCCGAGCACAATCGTTGCGCCGTTGCTGGCAGCCCAAGCCCAAGTGCTGCTGTTCGCTGCGGGGCCTGAGAGCAGTTCGGGGAGTGACCCGTCGAGGCTCCAGACCGCCGCGCGATTAAAGCCGCTGCCCCCGGGCAGGCTGTATGTCCCGACGATGAACGCGTCGTCAGAACTGACGTTGAAAGCCTGGCTGGACCGGCTTGGATCGGCTTCAGGCAAGCGAGACATCCTGCCTTGAGCATCCCAAACAACGGCGTGAGTATCCGACACGGTTCCAAACTGGTCGCTTCCCACTGCAAACGACCCGTCGCGCGAAAGCCCGCGCACAAACGCGTTACTTGATCCCTCCATCACCAGCGGCTGCTCATCTTCGTTCCAACGCACGGGCCGGAAGTTCAGTGATGGGCCAAGTCGCCCAACGGCGACCCGGCCATCACCAGACATCGCCACTGGACTAGCGAATTGGCCAGGCGGCATGGGATAATCGATCGGACGGTCTGCGCCCGCGGCCCACTTGACCGCAAATCTCGGATCGTTGTACCCAAGAATCTCAAGGGAGTCGTCGGACACGTCGACGGCGCGGGACGTACCACTCGGCGAGTCGGTACGATAGGGCAGCGGCTGAATTCCGGTGTCCAACGACCAGCGAAAGGCCTGTGTGCGGCTGACGACAAGCCCGGGCACCTTCGAAGAACCCACAATCGTCCGGCCATCGCGGGACATGCCCCGCATGACCGACTCGAAATCCCCGCCCGGCAGGTCGCCCAAGCCGTAGAACGCGACCGGTTCAGCGGCGGCCAGACCGGCTCCAAGCCCCAGCGCAGCCGCAGAAACAAGCCCGGCGGCCCGAAGGCGAAATCGCAGGCTCGACGCCCTTTCGCTCTGCCGAGGATTCCTTGCCACCATGATGGACTCTCCTGTCAACGAAAAAAAGCGTCGGGTCGACTTTGCGCGCAGCGTGATTGCCCGACCAGTGTTCCAAGCAGCGGTCCAAGCTCGACTGCCGCGTCGAGCGAGCGTGCACCACCTCCCGACAATAACACCAGCCTGACAAATGGCCAGTGTTCTTTGAACTCCGGCCTCGTCCAGGGACCAATTTTGTGCCTGAGAGGCTTGGAGCTTCGTCACGTCTGTTGGTACCGCCAGGGCAGCAAAGCGGAAAAAATGCCCGATTCCAACCCCCGCACCGGCGCTTGCCCACGACCCGGGTTCCCGAAATTAATCTTGACAAAGACTTTCCCTTCGTGCTAGGTTCTCGGTCTCTGGCATCCCTGCTCATCGGGAGAACCGACATGCGGAATTCTGCGCGGCGAACGGATTGCTTTGTGTTCGTCGTGGCGTGGCTCTTTGTGATTGTCGTTACCGGAGGAAAGGCCACCGCCCAGACCAGGCCGCCGATTGAGGCGGCGATGAGAGAGGTCCAGGCAAGGCACCAAGCTCTTCTTTCAGGAGCTCCGTTCTACTACGCGTCCAGCTCTCCGCCTCGGTACTGGCCGCCCTGTGACCCGGAGGGTGATGGTGGCGGACCGGCGTTTCCACCGGACGGGTACTACGACCAGTGGTTTGACAGTGGGGTCACGGACGAGCAGCGCTACGAGCTCGCAGAGCATGTATTGGGATGTCTCTACAAGATTCTCGGAGAGGATGGCGATGGGTATGGAGAGGGTGAGGGATATCTCAAGAGCACCTGGCAAGACCCGGAGGGCATGACTCAAAGTGAATGGGACGACCAAGACCGTGACCACACATGGTCCGACTTTGTCGCGTTCTCGGGCACTGATTTGTCGGGGCCGCTGTATGTTTACAACCAGGTCGACGCCGACAATTTCGAGGCAGTCGTGGAGTCCGTTATTGACTATTGCCAAGCCCACCTGACTCATCTCCCCCTGTCGGCGACCTTCACCGCCTGTAACTTAGCCGTGACGAACAATAGTGAGGACTCATGTGTGTCGCCGGGTTGTGCGGGCGATACTTCTTGTGGCCTAGACCATTTCATTGCCGAAGCTGATGTCATCAATGTCGTTCATACGCAAGATTCGAGTTGCGAAGGCGTGAGTGCTTGGGCGACATGGACAGGAAGGCCCACGGCAGATCCCGCAACCTGGGAATGGTCGAGCCCCATCAACTATGTAAGCAACGGGGGGTCGCCAACGGCCATCGCACCTTTCGCGGGAATCACCCACTTCTATCTCGCCTTGGAGGTGTACGAAGATGATATTCTAGAGTTTCCACCACCGCCAGTCGAACCCGACGAGATGTACCACTATTTTGAGAAGCAATACTCCCTCACGTCGGATCAAGAGATCGCGGGAACGTATGTCGCAGGGGACCGTCCTCGCTATCCATGGACCTGCGACACGGCGCCGCTTGATGAGTTTGAAGATGCAGAAGATGCTTATGTACGGTATGGATGGAGAAGTCTGTTGCCGCCCTCAGTCGGCGCGCCAGGCGGGGTGATCGCGGTGTTTGAGCCCTTCTTTGGCCACCTTGATGTCTGCCCATCTGACTGCGCAGACTCGACCGACCTTGACCCGAAGGGTGAGCAGTCGGATGAGAACGGCGAAGATGACGACTGCGGCTCAAACAGCCAGGCTGAGTCGGAAGATCCGGTGATGCTCTCGACTGGCGAGAAGCACGAGCGTGTCACGGACGTAACCGTTCGCCTGCGCGGTCGAGATTTTGCACTGAGCCGCGAGTACACGAGCCGAGGCTCCTACAGGTCATCATCGAGCGGCAATCTTGTTGGGCAGGGGTGGTCTGCGAATGTGTTCCAGTGTCTAACTCCGGCCGGAACAGAGCAGGCGGATGATGTTCTCGCGCTCAGCGGCCCGCCGATGAACTACATTCGGAAGTTCTTTGAAGTCGCGTCGTCCGATCCTCGCACGTGGGAGCCACACGGACCCTCAAAGCAGCGCGTGGAAGCGACCGCGATACGAATCACACACACGGCTAATCCCAATGAACTCGATTCCATCTATACCGTCTACGCACTGAAGGAACCGGGCCAGTGGACGAAGTACTATTACCGGATTCCGGAAGAAGGTGAGGGCGACAGCTACAGCGGCTACTTCGCGGTGCCCGGCGAGAATATCTCGACAGACATGGAAGGGTTGCTCCTCGCGGAGGTAGACCCAACCGGACGAAACACCTGGGTGTATACATATCTCTCGTTGAACGGCGCGGCAGGAATGCCACGCCTGTGCTGTGTTTACCTCAACCCAGCACTGTCGGGGAATGCTGGCTTTTCGGCCCTTGATGCATCGCTCAGCACCATCGGTGCACGGGCTCTGGCGCGGTTTCACTGGTACTGGGGCGATAACGATTCGCGCGAAGGCAAGCTCGCGCGCGTCGACATTGAGCGATTCGTGGGCAACACAACATCCACTGCTGTTGAGCAGACGGTGGCCTACACCTACGCCGAAGGCTCGACGGTAGACGACGACGTGGGCGATGACGCCATGCTTGTTCAGGTGGCGCACTCGGTTCAGGTCGACGCCGCGCCGCTGGGCGTTGATCCTGTGTGGACGCGGTACACGCAGTATCGGTACCACGATGGGGCGACGGCTGAGGGTGCGTTCGACACCGAAGGCGAAGATGGCGCACTCAAACTCGTCATCTTGCCCGAGCAGATCGAATACTACGCCAATGCGCGCACGAGCACGGGCTGGGATCCGGAGGAGGCCGTTGCGATGGCTGCGGCCGAACTCCTCAGCATGGCGGACGGAGATGAGGAGGACGGGCTCTCTCCGGTCGATCTGGCTGCCAAAGTAGTCGGTTACGACACGGGCCGAGTGTCGGTTCAGTACCTGCAGTCGTCGTGTGGTTGCGGCGGGTCCGCGGCCCAGGGTCTTCGGCAGGTCTTCACATACTCGGGACCCTACGACACGAACGGCCTCAGTACACGCATCCAGGAACAGACCTACGACGGTGACTCGTGGGAAGACTACCGCATCCGGTACGTTGACCAACGTCGCTACGGCACCGGCGCGGTTCCGTACAAGGTGATCGAGGCGCTCCACGACCCGATCTCGGGGCGTACGTGGGCGAATCACTACGTGTACGACACCACGGGCGGCACTCGCACGATGTTGAAGCACTACACGCCCTCAGCAATCGCTTCGTACACCCCGTACTCCGCCAGTCCATCAACGTTCCCCTCGGTCACCCTCGAGACCTCCGGCGGCCTGGCGTATCAGTACGATTACAACGCTGAGAAGCGCCGGACAACGTACGAGTACGACGAGCTGGGCCGACCCAGCGAGACAACGAGCCCAACCGGACACATCACCAAGAACGCCGCGTACGACGTCTTGGGGCGTGTCCTTGAGGTTCAGTCCGGCACGGCAAGCGGGCTCAGCACCGTACAAAAGATGTTCTACGACGATCCCGATGGTTTCACCCCCACTGACTCCGACCAGGAGCAGGGTGTCGGCAACGGCACATTGAGTTGGGTCGAGGAATACACCGGGGAGGGTTCGGAGATTCGCCGCACCCGCTTCCTTTACGATGATCGAGATCGGCGCGTCTCCGCGAAGACCCCTCTCCCCCCGTACGAGTGGGTCACCTACGACAACCTCGACCGCGTGACCGCCCGTGCCGTCTTCAACGGCGACACCAATTTTCCGACGGCGATCAATGCTCCTCTAGCCGATCGCGGCATGCTCTCCGAGACATTCTACAGCCAGCGCGGCCTCGCGTACTCGACGCGAATCGCCATCGATGCGACGGACAGTACTCCCGACTACCTGTCTTCCCATTCCTGGTTCGATGAGAACGGCAGAATGATCGGCACGCTTCAACCCAATGGCCCTCACTCCAAGCGAGCCTACGACGGACTCGGGCGGGTCACTGCCGATTACATCACCGACCGCAACGGTGATGCGGCACCAGGCGCGAGCGGGAACTACGATGATGTCGCCGACATCGTCGAAGTCGCCGAGTCGCTCGATCGCGTCCGCGGCGTCAACCTGACTGATGACCGCGTCATCGAGCAGTCCACCTCAAAATACGACGATTCCGGCAACCTGATCCTCTCTACACGCACGCAGCGCATCCACTCGATCTCCGACTCCATCACCGGCGCCCTTGACGAAGAGTCCGGGATCAGTACCTACGTGGGGTATATCTACGATGCGGCGGATCGGATGGTCGCCACCGTCAACTATGGCGTCAACACCGGCGGCACGATCTTCGAGGCCGGTGGCGACGAGCCGACCGTTCCCGACACCCTGCCGGGCAGTGCGCCATCCGGCTCGCTCATGTCCGTCGTGGAGTACAACTCGCGGGGCCTCACGCACCGCGCCTATGACACGGCAGGCAAGGCCACGGAGTACCGCTACGACGACCTTGGTCGTCGCATCGCGGTGATCGAGAACGCACAAGAAGATCCGGACGATGTCGAGCTCGAGTGGTACATCCCGGGCTCGCCTTCGACCACCAACCCCGCCCGGTGGCGCGTCACGGCGGGTCTCGACAAGGACAACGTCGATTGGAACCGCGTCACTTCCACAGGGATCTCTGAACAACCCAGCATTTCGCGTGATCGAGTAGAGTGCGTGGGCAAGCACGGAGGCTCGTCATGTCGGAACGGACGAACGCGGGGCGTGGGCTGCTGGACGCGATGATGGATGGGT
>JADLCM010000027.1 GCA_020847175.1 Phycisphaerales bacterium | reverse complement strand
CCGCGGATTTCTTCTATTACCTCGACCTGTTCGTCGCCGGCTGCCCGTAGCCGAGCACTCCCGCGGCCGGGAGCGCGCCCAGCGCCGGGGTTGCCCCGAAACGCGACTTCGCGTGCCGCGCAAAGGGCTTGGCCGGGGCCCGATTCGACGCTAGGCTGGGACAGGCGAGGACCGATCGGAGGCATTTCATGCGATATGTGATCGTTCCGTGCATGGCGGGCGTTCTCGCCGCACCTTCGGCCCTGGGGCAGGTTGTCGAAGAGACCGAGGACGGACGCGACCGCGTGGTCGTGGCGCCCGCAGCGACCGATAACTGCGGCTGGAGCATCGAGTCCAGCGTGCCTTTCCCGCTTACGCCCGGGTGGACGCTCAACCTCCGGCGCCAGGTCGGCGTGGTCCGCGTGGGCGACCTCAACGGCGACGATCGCAATGACCTCTTCGTCGGGTGCTACACCAGCAACAGCTTCCCCCCGTATGACGACTGGCACGACATGATCTTCTACAACACCGGAGACCCCGGCGCACCCCTGCCCGCGACCCCCAGCTGGATCTGCGCCGAGGAACTCCACACCGGCGATGGACAACTCGGCGACATCAACGGGGACGGCGCCCTCGACATCGTGGCGATCACCGGCGGCACCGCGTTCAACCCGGTGCGCATGTACCTCGGCGCGCCGGGCGGCCCGGCGACCACGCCCGCGTGGGTCGCCACTCCGCCCCAGGCCGGGTGGCCCACGGGCGGCATGCTCTTCGACATCGACCGGGATGACGACCTCGATCTCTTCACCACCAACCAAGGTGTCGCGGGAGTACGCCCCGAGGACGCATGGCGCCCGATGCACTTCTTCCGCAATGTCGGGGGCATGTTCGAGACCTCGCCCTCCTGGCTCTCGGCCGAGATCAGCATCCAGAACACCGCCGCCCCAGTGGACTACGACAACGACGGCGACCTCGATGTTGCGGTGGCCAAGTGGGTGAACTTCGAGAGCGGCATCTACCGCAATGACGGGGGCACGCTGGAAACCACGATGGCGTGGGGGGTCGGCACGACCGGCACCGACCGCGGCGCCGCCGCCGGCGACGTGGACGACGACGGCGACACCGATCTCGCGCTGTACCTCGGCAACGTGGGCACGCGCATCTACGAGAACACGCCCCAGGGTCTGAGCCCGGGCTCGACCACCACGCCCCCGTTCTTCAGTGCCCAGGAGATCGCCCTCAACGATGTCGACCAGGACGGCGATCTCGACGTGCTCGAAGTGCACTTCGGCGACGGCCGGGCCCACCTGTACCTCAACGATGCCGGCGTCGTGGGCCCCGCGCCGGACTGGACCTTCGACGCATCCGAAGTCGGCAACGCGATCGCGCTGGGCGACCTCAACGGCGACGGGTGGGACGATCTCGTCGTCGGATACTCCGGCAACACCAGCGTCCGCGTCTTCTTTGCCCTCCCGCAGGTCGTTCCCTGCGTCGCGGACCTTTCCGGCGCGAGCGACCCCAATGATCCCGCTTACGGCGTGCCCGACGGCGCTCTGGACGCCGCGGATTTCTTCTACTACCTCGACCAGTTCGTCGCCTCCAACGTCGCCGTCGCCGACCTGACGACGACGAGCGACCCCAGCGACCCGGGGTACGGCACGCCCGACGGCATCATCGATGCCGCCGACTTCTTCTATTACCTCGATCTCTTCGTCGCCGGCTGCCCGTGATTTCCGGGTGTGGCGCCCAAAAACAGCGCGGGCCCGGGAGGCTCCCGGACCCGCGGCAGTTCGCTTCAGGCCCGATGGGCCCGCTGGAGAGACCGAACTCAGGCGCGGCGACGGCGCGTCGCGACCAGGCCGCCGAGGCCGAGGAGGGCCGCGGACGCCGGAGCCGGAGTGACGGTGACCTTGAAGAACAGGGTCTCCTGGGCGAGGCTCGCGCCGGCGACGCCGCCGCCCGCGAAGACCGTGTTGACGTTCAGCACGGCGTTCATGTCATCGTTGCCGTCGAACGCGCTGCCGATGTTGGTGAAGCCGTTCTCAAAGTCGGAGTTGAACTCGCTGATGCCGAGGTAGTACACGCCCGCGGTGAGGGGAGCGGAGACGAGGCTGAACGGGAAGCCCCCGCCGTCGTCGTCCTCGTCGATCAGCGTGCCCGCCGCATCCCACAGGCCGATCTCCGTGTCCGCGTTGAAGCCGCCGATCACGTCGGTCGAGCCGATGGTGTCAAACGTGTAGTTACCCGCGGGCCCGATCGTGCCAAGGTCGATGAACGACCCCGGCTGCGCCGAAGCGGCAGCCGCCGCACCCACGAGACCCAGTGCAAATGCTTTCTTCATCTCTGTGACTCCTCATGTGTCGGGGCTTGGATTCCCCTCGGACCTTCGCTGTGAACCCCATCGGAACCAACCGAAACGACCTCACAGCACCAACACACTGGACGCTTTCGCGGCCAGGATTTCCCTTGCTTGCCGACGCCTCCATTTACGCCAACCCTGGTCGGGGCCGGGTTGCCGTTCCGCAGCCGCAGATTGTCGGTGGTCCTTCGAAGGCAGAGCCTTCTCCCACCTCTCCATTCCTACGGATGAGAGAATACAGGCGGAGCAAAGTCCGTTCAACCCCGGCGCAACGGAATTCCTTGGTTTTTGAAGAACCCCGGGCGTACAGGCCATCCGTGCCCTGCCCGCGCGTCCTGTACCCGTCACGATGGTCCGAGGTCGTCGAATTATGGGACCAAGGTGGTTCGCCCTGTGCCGCTGCACGACGGTGCGTTCGCTCGCCCACGTCCTGGAACGCGGGACCCCAGATCCCGATGCCTGTCCCGCGCCGAACCAGAGGCGGCGGATCGCTCGTACGACGTGGGCTACCTCATTGCGGAGCGTGCCTGACATTCGCCTTCTACGTGGCAGCGCAAAAAACCGCGGGCCCGGGAGACTCCCGGACCCGCGGCAGTTCGCTTCAGGCCCGACGGGCCTGCTGAAGAGACCGAACTCAAGCGCGGCGACGACGGGCCGCCACCAGGCCCGCCAGACCCAGGGTGCCGAGCGCGCCGGGTGCCGGGGCGTAGGTCACCTGGAGGGCATAATCGCCCGACGCCGTCCCCGCGACGATGTCGTTGAGCGTGGCTCCGAAGGTGGTGTTGTAGCCTCCGGTCACGATGGTGTAGCTGCCCGCCGCGAGCACGCCGTCAATGCCGGGGGTCTTGTCGGGGCTGGCGAGGGGGTCCGTGGCTCCGAACGAGAGTTGGCTCATGAGCCCGGCGCCGCCGTCATCGTCGAGCACGACGAGCAGGCCATTGCTGTCGTAGATCGCCATCTCGGTGTCCATCGATCCGCCCGAAGCGCCGGGGATCGTGCGGAGGTTCAGGTAGTTGTTTCCCGACACGCCCGCGAAATCGAACGTGAAGAAATCGAGGCCGCCCGCGACATGCTGGCTCTGCGAAACGATCTGGCTTCCGAGCCCGATCGTGCCAAGGGCCGCGCCGCCGTTGGTGATCGTGTTGGAAACGAACTCGTAGTTCACGAAGTCCCAGGTCTGGTCCGCGGCGTTGGCGCTGTCGTCAAAGCTCTCGAACCACTCAAAGTTGATCGTTCCGCCGCTGTTCAGGTTGAACGGCGTCACGTTGGTGATGGTGGGCCCCACGGCGATCGTGCCGGTGTAGTTGCCGGTGGTCGTTCCCGTCGCATCCACCGACGAAAACGCGTGACCAGCGCCCGCCGACACGCGCACCTTCGCCTCGCTCGCATACGTGCCGGTCGCGACCTCGGTCAGCTGCCCGGTGACGCGGATCGCGTTGACCAAGCCGGATCCCGTGGCAATCCAGGAATCCGTGATGTTGTCCGCATCGCCGGCGGGGTCCATCGAGGCTTTGCTCACGAACGACGCCGTCCCGATGACAACCGCCGAGCTGGAGCTCGCGCCGGCCGCCGCCGCGATCCCTGCCACAGCCAGAATCCCAAGCACGCTCTTCATGGCTCAATCTCCTCTTGAATGGACCATTGTCCACCGTCTTGCGGGTCTTCTCCCGCGTTTCTCACCGCCGTTGTCCGGCGCTCGCGCTGCCGCACGTCGGCCTGCGTTCGTCCTACACAAGACGAACTCACCAACCACCCCCGGGGGGCGAAACCCTCGGAAGCGACGCAGCCAAGTTGTCGGTGGCTTATCAGATGCGAGAACGCATCCGGTCCACCTCTCCACCCCCCATGCAGTCCAGCCTATATCAAGCCGAAGTTCCATTCAAGACAGCCATGACTAATTTCCCAAGAGTTTTTGAGTGTTTCGGATTCGAGGAATGACGAACACTTGAACTCATCCGAACAAAAGCAAGGCACCCGGGGAGATGCCCAGGTGCCCTACTCACTCAGAATGATCTGATATCTCACGTGCTCTGCGAGCCCGCTCCGACCGCGGGAGGCGTGGGCTCTGACTCTGCCGGCGCGCTCGTGGCATCGAAGAACAACGCTTCATCACCCTCCCGGTGCTTCACGGTCACGTGATTCTTGCCGTGAAGGTCGCCCGAGAGCAGCATCTCCGAGAGCGGGTCTTCGATGAACTGCCCGAGCGCCCGGCGCAGGGGTCGGGCGCCGTAGTCGGGGTTGTAGCCCTTCTCGATGAGGAAGTCGCGCGCCGTCTGGTCCAGGCTCAACTCCAGGCTCTGCGCCTTGAGGCGCTTGGAGAGCTTGCCCACCTCGTAATCGATGATCTGCACCAGGTCCGCCCGGGTGAGCGGGTGGAAGACGATGATGTCATCGAGGCGGTTGATGAACTCGGGCCGGAAGAACCGCTCGATCTCCTTCATGAGGATGGACTTGATATTGCCGTAGTCGGCCTGCGTGTCGCGGCGCTGGAAGCCGAACCCCCCGCCGCCCTTGATCAGGTCCGCCCCGATGTTGCTGGTCATGATGATGATGGTGTTGCGGAAGTCGACGTGCCGCCCGAACGAGTCGGTGAGGCGTCCTTCCTCCATGATCTGCAGGAGCATGTTGAAGACGTCCGGGTGGGCCTTCTCCACCTCGTCCAGCAGCACCACGGCGTAGGGCTTGCGCCGGATCTGCTCGGTGAGCTGGCCGCCCTCCTCGTACCCGACGTAGCCGGGGGGCGCGCCCACGAGGCGGCTGACGTTGTGCTTCTCCATGTACTCGCTCATGTCCAGGTGGATGAGCGTGTCTTCGCTGCCGAACATGAACTCGGCAAGCGCCTTGGAGAGCAGGGTCTTGCCCACGCCGCTCGGCCCCACGAAGATGAACGAACCCATCGGGCGCTTGGGGTCCTTGAGCCCCGCGCGGGCCCGCCGGATCGCCTTCGCCACGGCCTTGATGGCCTCGTCCTGGCTGATGACCTTCTTGTGCAGTTCGCCCTCGAGCTGGAGCAGCCGGGCCGCCTCTTCCTTCTCCATGCGCTGGAGGGGCACGCCCGTCATCTTGCTGACCACCTCGGCGACGACCTCCTCGTCCACCACGCCGTCCACCGACTGCGAGCGGTTCTTCCACTCCTGCTGCAACTGCTCCTTCTTCTTGCGCAGCTGCTCGGCCCGGTCGCGCACTTCGGCGGCCTTCTCGTAATCCGCCGCCTTCACGGCCTCGTCCTTCTCCACGGCCAGGCGCTCGATGTCCGCCTCGATGTCCGCGAGATTCGGGGGCTTGGTCATGCTGCGGATGCGCACCCGGGCGCCCGCCTCGTCGATCACGTCGATGCTCTTGTCCGGCTGCACCCGCCCGGTGATGTACCGCCCGGAGAGCTCCACCGCGGACTTGATCGCCGCGTCGGTGATCGTCACCCGGTGGTGCTGCTCGTAGCGGTCGCGCAGGCCCTTGAGAATCTCGACGGTCTGCTCGTTGCTCGGCGGCTCCACGGTGATGGCCTGGAAGCGCCGGGCCAGGGCCGCGTCCTTCTCGATGTACTTGCGGTACTCGTCGAAGGT
>JADLCM010000026.1 GCA_020847175.1 Phycisphaerales bacterium | reverse complement strand
CCGCGGATTTCTTCTATTACCTCGACCTGTTCGTCGCCGGCTGCCCGTAGCCGAGCACTCCCGCGGCCGGGAGCGCGCCCAGCGCCGGGGTTGCCCCGAAACGCGACTTCGCGTGCCGCGCAAAGGGGCGGTGGGTTCCGTGCGCGGCTGCTCCAGGGTTGTTCCCGCCGCCCCGGTCGCCGTCTCCCCCCACACGAGATGAAGCACGACGGCAGAGCCGTGCCTCGCGAAACTGTGTCGCGGAGCGATTGCCAGCAAGGGGATGTAGCACCGGGGTTGCTCGCCATGCCCCCCGAGTTCCCCTTGGCGTTCACTCACCCGGGGGAACAAGCTTCGGCGCATGGTGGATGGTGGGTGCGGATGTAGTGGGGGCGGTCACCGTTCGCTGACCCGCTCAATCCATCGCGTGCACCGCACCTCGAAGACCTGCACCGAACACCACCGATTGCCGATCCGGTCGAGAATCGGAAACCCCCCCTCGATGCGTGAGGCCACGGGAAGGCCCCTCTCGAGCGCCCGCGATGCGACCACTCCGGCATCGTGCGAGGCAACCTCGGGCGCAGCGACAAACAGCACGAGCAGCAGCGCGCCGGTGCGGATCATCGCGTCCTCTTCCAGTTTGCTGAGATCGCTCAAGGCGGCACGAAGTTCGGTGCCGTAGGCGCCGTTCGGACCCGGCACGCCCTGCGTGTACGTGAACTGCCCGACGGTCTTGATCTCCAACCAGAACGCGTCGCCGGGGTCGATCTCCCCCGGCGGGCGGGAGATCGCCGGGGCGATCGGCCCAAAGAGCGTGCCGACCGCGGCATCCAGCGTCTTGGCGGCATCCACTTCGTCGCGCACGTGCAGGTCGGGGCCCGGGGTCAGCACAAGGTCGCACCGCTCGCGCTCCGACCGCCGCGCCCGGCGCGTCGGTGGTACGGGGTAGGGCTGCTCGGCGAAGACGCCGAGGCCCGTCGCCCGCAGCGAGCCGGCGAGCAGGGGGTGAAGTTCGATCTCGCGGAGGGCGTCCAGCCCCCGCACCGCCTGCTCGGCGCGGAGCATGGCTTCGCGGGCGCTGAGGGACGCGAGGGTGCAGTCCAGGATGTCGCGCGTCGACCACACGGGTTCATTCAAGGCGCGCCGGGGCCGGTGGGGGGGCCTCAGCGCTGTGCGTCAAGGCCAGCACCTTGGCCCACTGCTCGCCCGCGTGCTCGTCCGCTGCCGACTTCGAGCGGCGCATCAGAGTGCGCCACATGAAAGGGATGGGGAGGATCGTGAGGGGGTAATACCACCAGCGGGTGTCGATCCAGCCCCATTCGCCAGGGATCAGCTGGTCCATGAAATAGCGCCCCGGCTCGACCGTGAGAAGGAGCACGACCGCGAAGACCACGGGCACCTTCAAGGCACGTCGGCGCGTCGGCACGATCGATGCTCCGGGCCCGTTCGCCCGCACGGCGCACTCCAGGCGTTCGTCGAACGGAGCGCCGAACACATCCAGCACAAACCCTTCGGGTACGGCCCGAAACCCGGAAAGCCTTCCCCGGCGCGCCGCTCGGTCCAGGGCGTCAACCACCTCCGCCGGGCCGAGAGAGGTCGTCGCCGGCGCGACTGGAGCGCTGGGAGGAGGCACGGGCTGTTCCCGGGAGGTAGGTACGGAGCCGGACACGGGAATCCTTCGCGTAGGCGGTTGCGGGGCGACGGCGAACCGTACACCCGCCGCGGGCGCCCTGCGAGAAATTCTGGCTGATGGCTAGCCACCTTCCCGGGTCGTGACGCATGGATGGTGCCGGAACGCGGCTTCCGGCTTCACCACCACACAGTCACCGCGAACCAGGGAAGGGGCGAGTCGCCCCCGCCGGACGCGGTCCGCGCGCAACGAGCACGCGAGAGAGCCAAGGAGCAGTCAGACATGAACCGCACGTTCGCCATTGTTTCTCTTCTCGCGTGCGCCGGGGCCGCGCACGGGCAATCCCTCAACCTCGACGTGAGCGTCTTCGGCACGCCCGGGTGGGGCGAGCCCGGGAACACGTACGGCGCTGCGGGCGGGCAGGGCGGGTACTGGCAGGCCGTGGCGAGCAGCTGCGGCGCGTGCCAACTGCGCGACCTGAACGCCGACCTCTCGCCGGTCACCTTCCAGGCGACCGGGCAGTGGATCAACTCCGGCAGCAGCCAGGGCGGGGCAAGCACCGACTTCGCGACCCTCATGTACGACTACGCCTACGCCTCGGGCATCAATAACAGCGTGGGGATGCGCCTCAACAACCTGAGCGAGGGCACCTATCGGGTCATCGTGTACACGAACATGCCCGGCAGCAGCGGCCAGTACACCGACGGGTTCGGCACGTGGTACTACCGCTCGGGCATCGCCCTGAGCGTCAACAGCGTGGTGCAGGCCCTGGGCAGCGCGGGCGGGCCGTTGGTGGTGAACCAGTTCGCCGAAGGGGTGACGCACTACTCGGGCGTGGTCCGAATCCCGGCCGGCGGGTATCTCACCATCACCGCGTCCACGGATGCGAACGCACCCATCCCCCACGCCGCGATCAACGGCGTGCAGATCATCAAGTACGGCAGCCGCATCTTCGTCGATGCCGGCGCCACCGGCGCCAAGACCGGGGTGAGCTGGGCCAACGCCTTCACCGACCTCCAGCAGGCCCTCGCCGTCGCGTCCACCTCGCAGGGCTCGATCACCGAGATCTGGGTTGCCAACGGCACCTACGAGCCCACCGCCGGCAGCGATCGCACCAAGACCTTCTCCATTCCCTCCGGTGTCAAGGTCTACGGCGGGTTCGAGGGCGGCGAAACCAGCCTCGACCAGCGCACCATGGCCCCGACCTATCTCTCGGGGAACATCGGAGATCGCGAGGACGACGACAACTCCTACCACGTCGTGACCGTGCCCGCGGGCTCCAGCGCGAACATCATCGACGGCTTCACCATCGTCGGGGGCAATGCAAACGGGTCGGGGACCAACGGCCAGGGCGGCGGCATGTTCATCGGCCAGCTCGCCGGACCCATCGTCCGCAACTGTCACTTCTTCTCCAACTTCGGTGTCTACGGCGGCGCTGCGCACTCCGACCTTTCGTATGCCCGGTTCGGCGGGTGCACGTTCGGAAGCAACGGGAGCGATGCGGGAGGCGCGATCTACCACCTCGGCTCCACCACGGGTTTCATCCCCCCGTTCCTCACCGTGCAGAACTGCGATTTCACCGACAACTACTCCGCGACGGCCGGCGGCGCGGTCAACGTGGTCGCCGGCGACGGGTACTTCTCCGGGTGCGTGTTCAACCGCAACTCCGCCGCGACGCACGGCGGCGCGTTCTACGGCACCGGCCCCAACAACGGTGTGGACATCTACCTCGACAACTGCACCATCATCGACAACACCTGCGACATGACCGGCGGGGCGATCCTCGCGGGCATCGAGGCCGAGATCAACGTCCGCAACTCCATCGTCTGGGACAACCGCTCCACCTCGGGTTCCTGCATCGGGGCCTGCGAGCAGGCGGCGTGGAACGGGACCGGCTCCATCGTCCGCTTCGATACCTGCATCCTCCAATCCGCCTCGGTCTTCACGACGGACGTGAACTGCGTGGACGTGGCCCCCGGCTTCATCGACTCCAGCCCCGCGGGCGGTTACACCGATCTCCGCCTGACGACCAACGCCCCCGCCGCGGACCGCGGCAACCTGGCCTTCCTCGCCGACGACTGGACGGACATCGACGGTGACGCCGACACCTTCGAAGACCTGCCGGTGGACATCGCCGGGCAGCCTCGGCGCACCGACATGCCCGGCGTCGCCGACACCGGCCTCGGCGGAGCGCCCGTTGTCGATCTCGGCGCCTACGAAGCCCAGCAGATGCTGTGCGCCGCCGACCTCTCGGGCAGCAGCGACCCGAACGACCCGGCGTACGGCAATCCCGACGGCACCGTGGATTCCGCCGACTTCTTCTACTACCTCGACCAGTTCGTGGCCAACAACCTCGCCGAGGCCGACCTCTCGGGCAGCAGCGACCCCAACGATCCGGCCTACGGCAACCCCGACGGGACCATCGACGCCAGCGACTTCTTCTACTACCTCGACCTCTTCGTGCAGGGTTGCCCGTGATCGAAGTTGAGACCCCCTAGGGGAACGAGACGCTTCGGCGGGCCCGGCGCGAGAGTGCCGGGCCCGTATTCATTGCGGCGCGTCAGCGAGCCGGCCCGGTGCGCCGGCGCTTGCCCGCCTTCGAGCCCGGCGGTCCGCCGCGGCGTGCCCCGCCCTTGAGCGCCTCCTCGAGTTCGCTCATCGTGATCCGGGCCTCTTGCCCCGCCTGCTCGATGATGCCGCGCAGCACGCGGGCCTGGTCGCGGAGTTCCGCCGCCCGCTCAAACTCCAGATCTTCGGCCGCCCGCAGCATTTCCTCCTCCAGCGTGCGCATGAGTTCGCCCGCGGCGTAGGCCTCCTCCGCCCCTTTGACCGCCTCGCGGGCGGTGCGCCGGGCCCGGATCTCGGTCTCGATCCCGCGCCGGATCGGCTTGCTGATGGTGCGCGGCGTGATGCCATGGCGCGCGTTGTATGCCTCCTGCTTGGCGCGCCGTCGCTCTGTCTCACCGATCGCCGCCTGCATCGCGGGCGTTATCGTGTCGGCGTACATCACAACTTCGGACGAAGCGTTGCGGGCGGCCCGCCCCATGGTCTGGATGAGGCTGGTCGGCGAGCGCAGGAATCCTTCCTTGTCCGCGTCCAGGATGCACACGAGGCTGACTTCGGGCAGGTCCAGCCCCTCGCGCAGCAGGTTGACGCCCACGAGCACGTCAAACTCACCCCGGCGCAGGTCGGTCAGAATCGCGATTCGTTCCAGCGTGTCGATGTCGGAGTGCAGGTACCGCACCCGCAGGCCCTGCTCATCGAGGTACTCGGTCAGGTCCTCGCACAGTCGCTTGGTGAGCGCGGTGACCAGCACCCGCTCTCCCCGTTCGGCGCGTTCGCGGCAGCGGCGCAGGAGATCAGGCACCTGCCCGTCCGCCGGCCGCACCTCGACCGTGGGGTCGAGCAGGCCCGTAGGGCGGATCACCTGCTCCGCGATCTCGCCTCCCACGCGCTCCAGTTCATAGGGGCCGGGCGTCGCGCTGACAAAGAGAATCCGGGGCACGATCGACTCAAACTCCTCGAACGTGAGGGGGCGGTTGTCCAGCGCTGCGGGGAGCCGGAACCCGTGATCGACGAGCACCTGCTTGCGCGCACGGTCGCCGTTGAACATCGCTCGGATCTGCGGCAGCGTCACGTGGCTCTCATCGATGATCACCAGCCAGTCGCCGAGGTTGGGGCGCGCCGAGGGCGCCGCGGGACGGCGCGCGTGGTCGCCGGAGGGCGCCCCCGCCGCCGGGGGCGCGAAATCGAAGTAGTCGAGCAGCGTGTACGGGCGCTCGCCGGGGGCGCGCCCGTCAAAGTACCGGGAGTAGTTCTCCACGCCCGGGCAATACCCCACCTCCTGGATCATTTCGAGGTCATACTTCGTGCGCGCCAGCAGGCGCTGCGCTTCGAGCAGCTTGCCTTCGCTCCGCAGCGCGGTCACGCGGGCGTCGAGGTCGGCGCGGATCACGCCCAGCAGCGGGCCCAGTTCCTCCTCCGGCATGACGTAGTGGACGGCGGGAAAGATGAACACCTGGCGCTCTTCGGCGAGGAGTTCGCCGCTGACCGGGTTGATCAGCTCGATGCGGTCGATCTCGTCGCCGAAGAGTTCAACCCGGATCGCGTATCGCTCGTACGCGGGGTAGATCTCGATGGCGTCGCCCCGGGCGCGGAAGGAGCCGCGGGCGAACTCCACGTCGGCGCGCTTGTACTGCATCGCGGAGAGGGCCAGGAAGACCTCCCGCCTCGCGATCTCGGCGCCCCGCGTCAGCGTCAGCACCCGCTCGCCGTAGGCCTTGGGCGAACCCAGGCCGTAGATGCACGAAACGCTCGCGACCACGACCGTGTCGCGCCGCGAGAGCAGGTTGCTGGTCGAGGCGAGCCGCATCTGGTCGAGGTCCTCATTGCGGCTGGCGTCCTTTTCGATATAGATATCCCGCGCGGGGATATACGCCTCGGGCTGGTAGTAGTCGTAGTAGCTCACGAAGTAGTTGACGCTGTTGCGCGGGAAGAACTCGCGCAGCTCCTCAAAGAGCTGGGCCGCCAGGGTCTTGTTGTGGCTGACGATGAGCGTCGGCTTCCCGAGACGCTGGATCACGTTGGCCATCGTGAAGGTCTTGCCCGTCCCCGTCGCGCCCAGCAGGCACGCGAAGCGCTCGCCCGCGTTCAGGCGCGCCACCAGGGCCTCGATCGCTTCGGGCTGGTCACCTTTGGGCGAGAACCGCGATTCGAGCTCAAAGCCGTCGGGCAGGTTGGGCACGGAGCATGGTAGTTCGGGGGCGGCGCCCCGTCCGGGTCCCGAACATGGCCGCGAGTTCGCGCCGAGCTGAACGGGCCTTCTGCGGAGGACTCGGGCCGCCGCCAGACCTTCCGCATCGAGCGAGATGCCTCTCGTCTCGCAGGCCTCGCGGCTCGCTCCGGAGCCCTTCGATGGCCTCGGCCCCCGTGACCCGGTGGTCACGGGGGGCTGCGGGCCCATCCATCAGAGCACGAAGCGCTTCACCAGCGTCTGGAGGTGCTCGGAGTCGCGTGAGAGGCTCGTCGCGGCCTCTGCCGACTGCGAAGCCGCCTGGTACGACTCCTTCGTCGCCGAGCTGATGCTCTCGATGGACCGCGCGATTTCTTCGGCTGCCGAGGCCTGCTGGGTGACGGTCGCGGAGATCGATTCGACGGCGACTTGCACCGTTGAAGAACCATCCACGATCTGCTTGAGCATCTTAGCCGCATCCTCGGCCAGCGTGGCGCCCGCAGTCGCCTTGGCGGTGCAGGCCCCGATCTGGGCGACGGCGTCTGAGGTGCCGGCCTGGATTCCGTTGATGCTGGACGCGACCTCCCGTGTGGCCTGCTGCGTGCGCTCGGCGAGCTTGCGCACCTCATCGGCGACGACCGCGAACCCACGACCGTGTTCGCCGGCGCGAGCAGCTTCGATGGCGGCGTTGAGGGCGAGGAGGTTCGTTTGGTCTGCGATGTCGCTGATCACGGAGAGCACCTTTCCGGTGGCCTCCGCGTTCTGGGCGAGGGACTGGACGTTCTGGGCCGTCGAGGTTACCTCGTCGCGGATTCCCAGCATCTCGGTGGTGGCGCGGGTGACGACCTCACCTCCGGATGCCGCCCGCTCGCCCGCCGTCTTTGCGTGGGCGGCGGCTTCCCCGCTCTTGGAGGCAATCTCGCCGACGCTGGCGGACATCTCCGCAATGGCTGCGGCGACCTGCGCGGCGGCCTGCTCCTGAGACTTGAGGGTTCCCGCCATCTCCTCGGCGGAGGCCGAGATCTCGGTGGCGGCGGAGACAACGGTGGAGGTCGTCGAGGCCACGCCGGTCACGATGGACCGGAGCGATTCAGACATGTTGTTGACGGCGGTCGTGAGATCGGAGATCTCGTCGCGCCCCTGCACTACGAGCTTGTCGCCGGAAAGATCGGCGTCGGCAATCCGGCGAGCCCGGGCCACCACATCGCGCAGACGGCGTGCGATGCGGCGAACAAGAAGCACGCCGAGTGCGACAGCGGCGGCAGTGATCGAGACGGTGATCCCCGCGTACAGCATGAGCGACGTGCTCGCCCGGGATCCGATCCCCGACGCGAGTGTCTGAAGCGACGCCGACAACTCCACCTCGACTTCACGGAGGAGGTTGATGCGGTCGGTGGTCGCCTGGATCCAGGCCGCCACAGGAACGCCCTGAGCGGTTTCGCCGGCCGTGGCCCGCATCCGCTCGACTTCGACGGCGACGGGCGCCCTCATCCGAGTCTGAAACGCCCCCTGTTGCTGTTCGGACGCGAGCGACAGAAAGAGACGCGAGTAGACCTCCTGTGAGTTCACGGCCCCGATGGCCTTCGCGTAGGCCCCCGGAGCATACGACCCCTGACCCAGCGCGTTGGCGACCACTGCACGCTCGATCCCCGCGCACTCCTTGGCTCGAAGGAGGGCCACATACGCCACGATCGCCCGGGCCACCTCGGCCTGATTCCCGACCGTGGCCAGTTCGTCAACGAGGTCAAGGAACGCAGCGTTGGTGTCCGTGAAATACGCGATCTCCTCCGCCGCAGGCACCGTTCGGTTGTTGATCCGCTCACGCAGGGCGTCCAGCCGAGAGAGCCTGTCCGTGACGTTTCGCAGGGCGGAGGCGAGCGGTCCCTGCTGCACCTTGGTGCCCGCTTGTTCGAGGTACTCCAAGAATGCCCGGCGCGCCGCATCCGTCGCAGCGGTCTGTGTCCTGGTTTCGGAGGAGAAGGCGACGCCGTCGCCGTTGAGGAATCCCGTGCTGTACGCCCGCTCCTTCTGGAGCTCATGCACGAGTCCGCTGGACCGAATGGCCAACTCTGTCAGGTTCAATGTCGCGTTGGTGTCCCGCTTGGTGTTTGCCCGCTGCCAGATGCCGGCCGCACCCATGCCGATCAGGCCAAGCAGAGGAATCGCCACCAGAATCATCAGTTGTTCGCGAATCCGCATGATCGAGCTCCACAGCCTGCCAAAGGGAACGAGGGAATGGGGAACAAACTCACCCGTCATCGGAAATCGGGACAACTCAATCCACTTGAAGTGCCGGTTTCGATCTCAATCCTGCGACACCGAGGAATGCCGGATTGGATATCAGGGAGTTCGCCGTACGTGACTCCGGGCGAATGCGGCGGGAATTCCTCCGGGTTGGAGGCGCCGGTCCGCGCCGCCCGAACGCGAGCGGCCCATCGGGATCGAGGAGACTGCGGCGCCGCAGGCGTTCGTGTGCTCCTCGATTGGGGGGGAAGCTTGACAAGTGGAACGCCGAGGCCGCCGGGAGCAGGCTCCCGGAGCGGACACTGGGCGCCCGTTGGGGAGGTCGAACTCGGAGTCGACATCGTCAGGCCGAAGCACATTGCGAGGTGAGGGCGATGCAGCGGATTCCGGCACGCAGGTCGCGTTCGGGCGACGTCCGGCGGAATCCTTCAGTCAGGAGAAGTCGCGCGGCCCGGCTTGACGCATCGGCCCCGCCTCAAACTCCGGCCTCTCCCCTTCGATCACGCGCCACACGTCTCGCACCACCCAGCTCATCGCCTCCTTCGCCCGCACCGTCGCGCTGGCGATGTGCGGCGTGAGCATCGCGCCCGGCAGGCCGAGGAGCGCCGACGCCTGCGTCGGGGGCTCGGGGTCAAAGACATCCACGATCGCCCGCGCGCCGGGGTTCGAGCGCAGGTGCGCCGCCAGCGCGTGCTCCTGCACCACAAAGCCGCGGCTGGTGTTGATGAAGACCGCGTCGGGCTTCAAGGCCGAGAGGGCCCGCGCGCCGACCAGCCCGCGATTGGCGGGGCGTTCGTCCACATGCACGCTCAGCACGTCGCTTCGCGAGAGCAACTCATCCAGACCAGCGGGTGCCGCGCCGTGGCGATCAGCGAGCGCGATGTCGCGCAGATCGTGATAGATGACCCGCATGTTGAGCGCCCCCGCCGCACGGGCCACCTGGCTCCCGATTCGCCCGAGGCCGAGCACGCCCAGCGTCCGCCCCGCGAGTTCGCGCGGGGCGAGCGCGCGCCGGCGGGCCTCGTTCCAGGCGGGCAATGTCATAGGCCCGTCGAACGTGACCAGTGGACGCTCGACATGCAGCAACGCCCCGAGCACGAACTCGACCACCGCGCGCGTGTTTGCTTCCGGCGTGTGCACCACCCGCACGCCCCGGGCGCGGCAGGCACCGACATCAATCGAGTCGAGCCCGGTGCCCGCCCGGCCCACGACCTTCAGCGCCGGCAGGCGGTCCAGCAGCCCGTCGTCCACGCGCGTGTACGTGCGCACGATCAGGCCCTCGGCCTGCGCCGCCGAGGATTCAAACGCGCCGCTCTCGACCGGCGCGGACACCACGGGGCACCGGGCCCGCAACCACTCCAGCGGCGCCGGGGCTAGGTCTTCGGTCACGATGACGCGAGCCGTCACGGTCGGGCCTTTCGGGGGGCGCGTGCCCCCTCCGATGCGCGCGCCCGCGCCGAGGTTTTGACGCGAGGCGCCGCAGGGGCCACTCCGAGCGGGCCGGGCGCCTCGCCGCCACGCTCCGACGGCCCCGCATTCTGGCGAGCGTCCGGGCGCGGCCCCGTGAGCACCCGGCTCAGCACGTCCCGCACCTGCTTCGCCTCGGCCCCCGAATCACGCACGCCCAGCGCGACCAGCACGCCGAATCCCAGGCCGATGTCGAGCAGGAGCCAGGCGACCGCCTCTGCCGGGAATCGCGTGGTGAATCGGTGCGCCTGCTGCGCCCGCACCACTTCGCTCGCCAGGAACTCGTGCAGCGCCCGCATGTGCCGGTTGATGGCCTGCCTGATCTCCTCGTCATCGATCATCGTGATCGCCTGGAGCATCACGCGGTAGGCATCCCGCCCTGCGGCCTGCACCATGGGGTTGTCCCCCAGGATGCGGCGCAGGCGGTCCGTCGGGTCTTCGCTGCCCTTGAGGTGCCTCTTCCACTGAGAGATCGTTTCGCGCCCCGATTCGTCGATCAGGGCGACGAAGAGTTCCTTCTTGCTCCTGAAGTGCCGGTAGATGATCGGCTCTGAAACCCCCGCCGCCCGCGCGATCTCCGAGGTCGTCGCCCGGGCGTACCCCACCTCCGCAAACAGGCGTGCGGCGGTCGAAAGCAGCTGCTCGCGCCTCTTGGCGGCGGGGAGTCTGGTCATCGCGAACGGGGCTCCGGGGCCGCGGCCTTCGCCGCCCGGGCCCACTGTATTCGGCGCATCAGTCCCGCGTCGCAGGGCCCAGCGCGTCACGCAGGTATCGCGCGGTGTGCGAGCCGTCCACGGTCGCGACCTGCTCCGGCGTGCCGGCGGCGACCACCTGTCCGCCGCCCTCTCCGCCCTCGGGCCCGAGGTCGATCACCCAGTCGGCGCACTTGACGACGTCGAGGTTGTGCTCGATGACGAGCGCCGTGTTGCCGGCGTCCACGAGCCGCCCCAGCACCTCGATCAGCCGGCGCACGTCCTCGAAGTGCAGCCCGGTGGTGGGTTCATCGAGGATGTACAGGCAGTTCGCGTACGCCCCCGGGCTGTTCTTTGTGCCGCCTCCCTTGCCCAGTTCCGTCGCGAGCTTGACGCGCTGCGCCTCGCCCCCCGAGAGCTGGGTTGAGGGTTGGCCGAGCCTGATGTAGCCCAGCCCAACATCGCGCAGACATTCGACAAACCGCAGAATCTTCGGGTGCGACTCGAAGAACCCGCACGACTCCTCGACCGTCATGTCGAGCACGTCGGCGATGTTCCTGCCGCGATATGCAACCTCCAGCGTCTCGCGGTTGTAGCGTTTGCCCTGGCACACTTCGCACTCCACGTACACGTCCGGCAGGAAGTGCATCTCGATCGTCTTCAGCCCCTGCCCCTGGCACGCCTCGCAGCGTCCGCCCCGGTTCTTCGCCGCCACATTGAAACTGAACCGCCCCTTCTCATACCCCCTGATCTTCGCTTCCTTCGTCTGGGCGAAGAGCGAGCGGATGTCATCAAAGATGCCCGTGTACGTCGCGGGGTTGCTCCGGGGCGTGCGCCCGATCGGCGACTGGTCCACCTCGATCACCCGGTCCACCCGCTTGAGCCCGCTGATGCGCTGGTGCAGGCCCGGCGCCTCGCGCGCCTGGTGCAGCTCCTTGCGCAGGGCCTTGAGCACGATGTCGTTGACGAGGGTGCTCTTCCCCGACCCGCTCACCCCCGTCACGCAGACCATCCCGCCGAGCGGGATCGTCACGTCGATGTGCTTCAGGTTGTTCTGGCGCGCGCCCTTCACCACGATGGCGTTCTTCTCGCCCATCACCCGGCGCGTCCGCGGCACCGGCACGCTCCGGCGCCCGGCCAGGTAGTCGCCGGTCAGCGACTCCGGCGCTGCCTCGATCTCCGGCACCGCGCCCTGCGCGATCACCCGGCCCCCGTGCACGCCCGCGCCGGGGCCGATGTCCACCACGTGGTCCGCGGCCCGGATCATCTCCTCGTCATGCTCGACCACCAGCACCGTGTTGCCGATGTCCGCGAGCCGGCGGAGCGTGCGGATCAGGCGCGAGTTGTCCCGGGGGTGCAGGCCGATGGTCGGCTCATCGAGCACGTAGCACGCCCCGACCAGGCCGGAGCCGACCTGCGTCGCCAGCCGGATCCGCTGCGCCTCGCCCCCGCTCAGCGAGCCGGTGCGCCGGTCCAGCGACAGGTACTCGAGCCCCACGCTCGTCAGGAAGCGCAGCCTGTTCCCCACCTCGCGCACGATCGGGTCGGCGATCACGCGCTGCTCGCGCGACAGGTCCAGCCCTTCCACGAACGCGATCGCGTCGTTGATGGTGAGCCGCGCAAGCTCGGCGATGTTGAGCATCGACCCGTCGTTCACCGGCCGCCCGATCACGCTCCCGCTGGAGGCACGCGCCCGGTCGGCCCGGTGGCTTGAACGCACGAAGACGTGCAGCGCCTCGATGCGCAGCCGGTCGCCTCGGCATTCGGGGCATTCCCGCTCGCTCATGAACGGCTGGAGGTGCTCGCGCACCCAGGTGCTCTCCGTCTTCTCCCACCACTCCTTGAGCATGGGCAGCACGCCCGGCCAGGCAGGCCTGCCCTTGGGCGGGCTCTTCTCGCCCCGCATGAGCGTCTCGCGCAGCCCGGCGGGGAGTGCCTTCAGGCTCGTGTCGGGCGAGACCCCGAACTGGCGGCAGAACCACTTGAGCCGCCTCGGAAAGATCATCCCGCCCGGCCCGTTCCGCTTCCACGGGGCGACCGCGCCCTCCAGCAGGCCCTTCTCCGGCTCGGGCGCAACGAGCGTCTCGTCAAACTCCAGAATCGCGCCGAGCCCGTGACAGGTCGCGCAGGCTCCCCGCGGCGCGTTGAAACTGAACAGCCGGGGCTCCAGTTCGTCCAGCGCGTACTCGGGGCGCTCCGGGTCCGCGTACTTCTCGCTGAACCAGTGCTCCTTCCAGGTTCCCGCGTCTTCGCGGCAGACCAGCACCGATCCCTCGCCCAGCCGCAGCGCCCCTTCCACGCTCTCGGCGAGGCGCTGCCGGGCCTCCGGCTTGAGCACGATCCGGTCCACCACCGCCTCGATATCGTGCTTCTCGAATCTCCCCAGGCCCAGCGGGTTCTCGCTCCCGTCCTTCAGCGCCTCGCGTAGTTCCACCACCGATCCGTTCACCCGCGCCCGCCCCCAGCCCTGGCGCTGCAGGTCATCGAGCACATCGCGGTGAAACCCCTTCTTCCCGCGCACCACCGGGGCGAGCACCATCAGCCGGGCCTCTCCCGCTTCGCCCCACTTCATCACCGCGTCCACGATCTGCGTCGCGCTCGTCGCGCTGATCGCCCGCCCGGACCTCGCCTCGACCGTCCCGTCCTTCTTCACTCGGGTCGGCGCCCACGAGTGCGGCGTGCCGCACCGCGCGAACAGCAACCGCAGGTAGTCATAAATCTCCGTCGTCGTCGCGACCGTGGATCGCGGGTTGCTGCTCGCCGATCGCTGCTCGATCGCGATGGTGGGGGGGATGCCCTCGATCTCGTCAACGTCCGGCTTCTTCAACTGGTCGAGAAACTGCCTGGCGTACGCCGACAGGCTCTCCATGTATTTCCGCTGGCCCTCCGCGAAGATCGTGTCGAAGGCGAGCGAACTCTTGCCCGAGCCGCTGAGCCCCGTGAACACCACCAGGCGGTCACGCGGGATGGTGAGATCAATGTTCTTGAGATTGTGCTCGCGCGCTCCGCGAACCCGGATCACCCGGTCCTGCACGCCTCCGGCACGGCGACCATCGGGCCGGTCGCCCGAATCCTGCTCGCCTTCGGGCCTCCCGCCGGGCACGACCGGCGGCACCTGCACGGGTGCGCGCGACTTTCGTTGCCCAGCCAGAGTCCCCATGTCCCCTCCATCCCGCCCCGGGTTGCCGCCCAGACCGATGGTACGGCTCGCACCCGACCACAAGCCTCACCAGAGGCGCCCCAAAACGACAACGGCCGGGTTGCCCAGGGGGGAGCGACACCCGGCCGTCCCGCCGCGCACACGCGCGGCGAACACTCAGAATCTGCGCCAACCCGCGAGGATCACCCGCGACGGACCACAGCAGCGGCCGTATGTGGTCACGCCCGGCTACTCGGGTTTCTGCCCCTCAAAATGGGCCGCGAGCGCGCCGAGCACCTTGGGCCAGGCGCTCAAGAAGTATTCGCGAACCTCGGGCCAGCGGCCGCCGGAGCCGAATCCCAGGTGGGTCAGCCGCACGTCGGTGCCTCCCTCTGCGCCGTCCGCAAAGGTCACCACCACCCACGAGCGGCGCTCGCGTTCGGCCGGGATCGTCGGGGGCGCGTTCCACGAAAAACTGAGCAGTTCGTTCGGCACGTAACTCAACACCTGGCATCCCTCCGAACCTTGCTGCCCGAGAGGGAGCCCGAGCGGTCTGCCGAAATAGAGTTCGAACTTGCCTCCGATCGCAAGGTCAACCTCTGCCTCAACGCCCATGAAAGCCTTGAACCCTTCGCTCGTGGTCATCATGCGATAGACGTCGGCGCGGCTTCCTCGAACGTGCTGGGAGACCGAGAACCCGCTGTCGTCCATGCCTGACACGTCGAAGAGCGAGGGGTTGATCGGAGCCCTCGTACTCATGCGTGTCACCTCGCTTCCGTGCACTCCCGTGCCGGCCCACATCAGCCCACCCGCCGCCAGAACAGTCATCGCGCTCGCGCCAACAGACGTTCGCATTGCCGACTCCCGCCGTGCAGGCCCTTGAATGATCGTTCAATCAGGAAAAGTATGGTGCCCGGCCGGCCGGTTGTCAAGCCCCTGCGCGCAAGCCGGCTCCGCAGGTCCGCAACGCAAGAGTAAAGATGCCTGCCTGATCCGAGGGGTTCCCTGCCCGCGCCCGCATCGGTGCTACTCGTCGACGCCGAGGTCGCGCTTGGTGAACAGGCTCTCAAACCGAACTCCGGCTCGCTCGACGTTCTCGCGCGCACCTTCCTGGCGGTCGATGGTGCAGATCACCGCGGCAACCTCCGCCCCCGCCTCGCGCAGCACGTCCACCGCTTCAAGCGCCTGGCCCCCCGTGGTCGCGACATCCTCGACGAACACGACGCGCTCTCCCGGGCGCAGTTCCCCCTCAAGGCGCTTCGCGGTGCCATAGTCCTTCTTCTGGTTTCGCACAAAGAGGCAGGGCAGACCGGTTTCGAGCGAGGCCGCGGTCACGAGCGGGATGCCCCCGAGTTCGGCCCCGGCCAGGCGGGACACGGGCCCGGTCACACGCACAATCTCTCCGATGCGCTCCCCGAAGAGCGTGCCCAGGTCACGCAACACTTCGGGTCGCGTGGAGAACCGGTACTTATCCAGGTAATACGAACTCGTCCGCCCGCTCCGCAGCGTGAATGTGCCGCGCAGCACGCAGACTTCCGCCATCCGCTTTGCCAGCCGCTCGCGATCAATCATGGCGCAGGGTAGACGCCCGCGCGCCCGGCGCTCAGCCCGGCAGAGGGCGATCAATCCCGGTCACGGCGCTCGGCGGGCTGAAGACATCCAACACCACCGTCTCTTCAACCGCCAGTGCGCCGTGCGGCAGGCCCGATGGGAGGTGAATCACCTCGCCCGGCCCGATCTCCACGACGCTCCGACCTTGCGCATCCGGCCTCCCCAGCGTGAAACGCAGGCGCCCGGAGATCACAACCGAGAACTGCTCGTTCTCGTGCTGGTGCATGGGGACATCGCACCCTTTGAAGAGCGTGATGTGCGAAATCATCGCCCTCTCTCCGATCATGCGCCTGCGTTCGAGCAGGTGCATCGGCCGGTCGACCTCCAGCGCCGACCACGCCGCCGCCTGTGCCGCCCTCGGGTTGCCCATTCATGCTCCCTTCGCGCTCGCGTCTCCGGGTTCTGCCAGAATACCGCCATGCCGGGCTTCACCCGCACCGTCATCATCGCCCGACCGCCCGAAGAAGTCTTCGCCTTCGCGACGAATCCCGCCCGGCTCTGCCTCTGGCTTCCCGCGATCGTCCGCATCGAAGTCCTGACTCCCGGGCCCCTCGCGCGCGGCACGCACCTGAAGGAAACCCGACGGTTCGGCTCGCGCGAAGCATCGACAACCATCGAGATCATCGAGCATGCCGCCCCCGCGCCGGGGCGCGCGCCCCCGTACCGGCACGCCGGACGTTCCATCTCCGCCGGGGTTGAGGGGATCTATCGCTACACGTTCTCGTCCCAGGCCGGGGGCACCCGAGTCGATCTGGTCGCCGAAGTGCGCGGGCGCCACGTGCTCGCCTGTCTCGTCGCCCGTCTCATGCGCCGCGCCATGATCCGCCTGGACGGGCGCCAACTGGATGCGCTCAAGCACGCGGTCGAATCCGTGCCCCCCGCGCCGCAGCCGCTTCCTCTATAGTGCCCGCCCGATCTTCCCCGCCGCGCATGACCACCTCCCCGACATCCCCTGCTCGGTCGCTCGCGGCCCGGCTGCGCCTGGGTGAAGACTGGCGCTGGATCGTCGTCGGGGGCGTGATCGGAGTCCTGACCGGCCTGGGGGCGATCGGCTTTGTCACGGCGCTGCACTGGCTTGAGCACTTCTCCCGTGAGGGCCAGCAGGCATGGCCGCTGGTGCTCCTGCCCCTCATCCCGATGGCCGGGGCGCTCGCCACCGGGCTGCTCGTTCACATCTTCGCCTCCGATGCCCGCGGGCACGGCGTGCCCCAGGTCATCCGCGCCGTGGTCAAGGGGGGCGGCATCATCCCGCTGCGCGTCGGAATCACGAAGGTCGTCGCCTCGATCTGCACCGTGGGCACCGGCGGCTCCGCCGGCGCAGAGGGGCCCATCGTCCAGATCGGCGCCACCATCGGCAGCGCCATCGGGCGGCTCTCCCGCGCCGTTCGCGAACACCAGAACACCTTTGTCGGCTGCGGCGCCGCCGCCGGCATTTCGTCGGTCTTCAACGCCCCGATCGCCGGCGTCTTCTTCGTGCTCGAGGTGATCCTCCGCGACTTCAGCCTGCGCACGTTCACGCCCATCGTGGTCGCCTCCGTGCTCAGCGCCGCGACCACCCAGGTGGTTCTCGGCGCCGACGAGGCGATTTTTGCCGCTATGCCCGGGGCGTATGCCTTCAGCGTACTCGAACTCCCCGCCTTCGTGGCTCTCGGGTTGGCGTGCGGCGCGGTCTCTGTCGCCTTCAGCCGGCTTCTGCACCTCGCCGAAGACCTGTTCGCCCGCGTCAAGGTTCATCCCGCGTTCAAGCCGGTCATCGGCGCGTTCCTGCTCGGCCTGCTCGGCATCGCCTACGCCCTGGTCGTCCGGCGGGCAGGGGGCGATTCGCAGGTTCCCGCGTTCTTCGGCAACGGGTACGACGTTATCCGCTGGCTCATCGATCCCGCCTCATATCTCGGCGCGCCCGGGCAGGCCGCCGAGGGGCCCTCCGCCCTCCCCGGCCTCTCCCTCGGCTTCGGGCTCGCGGTCGTGCTGCTCGTCTGCAAGCTCTTCGGCACCGTCTTCACCCTCTCGACGGGCGGCAGCGGCGGCGTCTTCGCCCCCAGCCTCTTTCTCGGCGCCGCCGCGGGCGCCGCTGTGGGCCACGCGCTGGCGCACCTCGGCCTCCTCACCGACGGCGCCTCACCCGCCACGTTCGCCCTGGTGGGCATGGGGGCCGTGATCGCCGGGGCCAGTTTCGCACCGCTCACCGCGATCCTTCTCCTTTTTGAACTCACCCGCGAGCCCCGGGTTCTTCTCCCCATCATGCTCGCGGCAGTCATCGCCACCCTGAGCGCCCGCCTCCTCATGCGCGACTCGATCTACACCCACACGCTGCGCCGCGCCGGCGTGGTGCTGGGGTGGACGGGCGACCTCGCGGCCATGCGCCGGATCTCCCTCACGTCCTGCCGCCTGAGCCCGCTCCCGAGAGAGCCGATCTACCCCGCCGACCCGCTGAGCAAGCTCATCGCGCTCAGCGCTTCGCACGACCTTGCCGACTTCCCGGTGGTGGACCAGTCGAGCGGCGCCTACCTGGGCATGGTGACGGCCCGCGACATTCGCACCGCGCTCATCGACCGCGAGGCCGTCCCCCTGCTTCTGGTCGCCGAACTGATGCGGACGGACCTGCCCGTGGTGCCTCTCGACGCCTCGCTCGAAGCCGCGATGGACGTCTTCGCCCGCTTCGACGTCTCCAGCCTCGTGGTGACCGAGAGCGCCGATGCTCGCACGCCGGTGTCGCTCATCACGCGCACCAGCGCGCTCAAGCGCTATCGCGATGCGCTCGAAGAGACGTGACCCGCGCCCTCCGCGCCGAGTGCTTCGAGCATCGCACCGGCCTTCCACTGCACGAACCGGCGCAACTGCCGCTCCTGCTCCCTCGCCCCGGCCTTGCGCATCGGGGCCAGTTCCGAGGCGTACCGGCAGATCGTCGCCAGCTCGCCGCGCCGCTCCGCGAAGAGCGGTTCACCCACGCCCGGGGCCCCCGCCCCGAGTTCAGCGATCGCCGATGCCCCGGTGGTTTCGCCGGGCGTCAGGCCACGTGCCCGGGCCTCGCGCTCCAGGCGCGCCGCCAGCCGGAGCAGAGCAAACTCCTCGCGCCACCGGGCAAGCCGCTCGTCCGCCCGCGCCAGTTCTCCCGCGAGCACCAGCCGGGTCGTTTCCGCCAGTTGCTCGCTCGCATCTTCGCCCGCCAGGCGCAGCGACGGGGTCGCCAGTTCCCACGCGGTCAGCCGCGCCGCGGCCCCCGGGCCTTCAACCATCTGCCCCCAGGTCCGCGCGTCCTCAACTGTGCTCAGCAGGCCCTCCAGCACACCGAGCCGCGCCAGCACCTCACCGGGCGCACTCCCCTGCTCCGCCCAGGCGCGAGCCCACTCGGCGCGGCAGGTCTCCAGCGCGATTCGAAGATCTCCCGCGCGCCCCCCGCACAGGTGAGAATCCTCCTCGGGCGACAGGTCCAGGCGCCCCGCCTGGCCGAGGCGCTCCATGCGATTCGCCTGTTCGAGCAGCGCCTCGAAGGCAAGCATCCGCTCTGCGTTCTCCGGTTCCTCCATCCGGCGGCTCGCCTCCAGCGCCGCCTGGGCGAGCCTGGTCCACGCCTGCTCCACCGCAGGGTCGTCCCCGGTCGCACCCCCGGAACACAGCCGGCTCAGCGTTTCGAGTCCGGCGAGCGCCTCGACCGATCGCTGATGCGACCGGATCGCCCCGACCACCCCGGGGTCCGACGGGCCCGCTTCAATCGCCCTCCCCAGCACCGCGAGCAGTCCCGCCTCGCTCTCGCGGGCCCGCTGCGCGAGCACTCGCCACGCCGGGCGCAGCGGGCGGACCAGCACGCGCTCGGTCGCCATCCCCTCCCGGCGCAGCGCGAGAGCGAGCAGCGGGAGCGTGGCGGCAGCCCGCCCAGGCTCGTTCCGGAGCATCTCCGAAAGTCGCGCGCGCGCCTCGTTGGTCGGTTCCCCCGCCGGCAGCCGGTTCGCGAGTGCGATCGCCCGCGACGCCCCCTCCAACGTCGCCAGCGCGCCGATGGCGCCCCGGCGCAGCTCCGGCTGCGTGAGCCCGCGCAGGGCGGTCGCAAGCAGAGACCGAAGCGAAACTCGGGCGTCGTCGGTGAGCCAGGCCGGGCCTTCCAGGGCCGCGCGCGCCCCTTGCGCGAGCGCCCCCCGCACCGGCGCGGCCCCGCGATCCAGCACCGGCCACGCGCGGCTCGCTTCGAGCGCCGCCATCAGCGTGTGCAGGGCTTCCGACTCACTTTCGTCCAAGGCGCCTTCCCAGCGCGCCGCGTCGCCTTCCGCTGGCGGGTCGCCCGCATGGGCGCCCCAACCGGCGGCGGGCAGCTCGCCGCAGGCGCGGCTGAGTTCGGCCAGCAGTTCGCGCATCCGCCGGTCAAGTTCCTCCTGCTCATCCGGCAGGTCCGACGCAAGCACCTGCGCATCGCGGGCGAGCAGGATCGCAGAGGCATCGTCAAATTCACCGGCACCGATGACCCGGTCGAGCGCACTCAGCCGCGAGGCGAGCGTCATGCCCAGCAGCACGCGCGTCCCCGATTCCGGCTCTTCCGCGAGCGCAAGGGCCAGCCTTCGGAGCGCCGCCGAGGCACGGGCTCTGGGGTCGCCGCTCCGCGCGGTGAAGCCCCGTTCCTGCTCGGTCAACCCCTCTTGCAGTTCGTCCAGCGCGCTGGGGCGGGTCAGCACCGGCGCCGGGGGGGCGCCGAGGTCCAGCCTCTGGCCCGCTGTCGGCGCGCACGTGAGCAGCAGCACCCCGAGCGGCGCTACGCCTCGCGCAGCGTCCCCGCCGCGTCGCGCCCCGCGTCCGGGCGCGGCACTACCCCTTCCTGCCCGCCTGCCGCGCTCGCGTGAGAGCCAGTGCATAAATCCCCTCAAGTTCCCTCACCATCGTTCGCGCGTCAAACGGCTTGATCACCCTCGCCCGGCCCTCCTCGGCCAGCCGCCGGCGCAACTCGGCATCTCGGGCCAGCGTGCGAATCGCCTCGCCCAGACCGGCGACGTCGCCCGTGCGCACCAGGAGCCCGGTCACGCCGTCCACGCACACTTCCCCGGTGCCGTCGAAGTCGTAGGCGACGGGCGCCGCGCCCGCGAGGAGCGCCTGGGGCACGGTCCGGGGCAGCCCCTCGCGCAGGCTGGGGTGGGCGAGAATGTCCATCGCTCGCATCAGGCCCGGCACACGCTCCGGGGGCACCAGGCCGGTCAGAATGACGGAGTCCGTGCTTCGCGCGCGGGACGATGCCTCGGCGTGCGCCCGGTCGAGTTCGACCACGCCCAGACCCGCCTCGCGGGCGGTGCGGATGAGGCGCGAGCGCCACCACCCGTCGCCCACCCAGAGCAGCTTCCATCCGGGATTCTCGCGCAGGTCGCTCGCGAGGGCCCGAAGCAGATCCTCGTGCCCCTTGTGCTCCGCGAGCCGGGCGACCGTACCGATCACCACGTCGGCCTCGCGCACGCCCAGGCGCTGCCGCACGCTCACCCGGTCTTCACCCGCGCCGGGGTTGACGAACGCGTCGATCTCCATCCCCGAACGCACCGTCCGGTAGAGGTCCGCGTGCCCGATGCCCCGCGCCAGAAACTGCGCGGTCATGGCATCGGCGACACTCACGATCACGTCGCACCGGCGGGCCGCCCGGCGTTCCGCCACCGCATACGCGCGGTTGATTGCCCTCACCTTCGCGCGCTTCAGCACACCCCCATCGAGGGGCATGAAGGGGGGCCCGTGAATCGTGTGGACGATTCCGATCGGGTGCGTCGCCCGCCGCCGACTCCGCCAGGCCGCCAGGCGTCCGAGGATCCCGGCCTTGCTGCTGTGCGTGTGCACGATGTCCGGGGACAACCGCTCGATGAGGGCCTGGAGCGCCCGCAGCGCCCTGCGGTCCTGTCCCGGGCTCACCTGGCGCACGAGTGACGGAACCTCGTGGCACGCGATCGACCTTCCTTCTCCCTCAAACGCCCGCACCCGGGCCAGCATCGACCCCTCCGGCCCGAAGATGGGCCCGAAGGCCAGGTGAACTTCATGCCCGAGGCGCGCCTGGCCCTCGCACGAGAGCACCGTGTTCTCCTGCGACCCGCCGAGGATCAGGCGCGTTGAGATGTGCAGGATGCGCATGCTCGCTCAACGCCCCGGGGTGAAAGCCTCTGTGACCTGCGTGACGAACGCTCCGCCTCCAACGACGCGCAGCGCTTCACTTCGCCGCGGTGACCTTCGCCCGGTCAACGTCCGGCGCCCGCTGCGCCCACTCCACCCTCGATCGCGCCGCGAGGCCAAGTTGCGCCGCGGCCTCAACAAAGCGCGCCAACCCTGCACGCTCCCGCGCGCCCGCCTCGAAGCGCAGGAGATCGCCCAGGTAGTGCAGCGCATCCTCGGGCCTCCAGCCGTGCGCCCCCGCGTACGTTCGCGCGATCCATTCCAGCCTCGTCAGGTTGTGCCGGCGCTGCCGGTCGAGCAGCGCCGCGCACCGCCGGATCGCCGGGTTCTCCGCATCCGTCTCGCGGCACATCCAGCATGCGTAGACAAACCCCAGCCCGGTCATCTCACGCCACGCCTCGCCGAGGTCCGTTTCATGTCCGTACACCCCGCGCGCCGGGGGGTCGCGCATCACCTTGTCGCCGATCAGCAGGAGCGCCTCGGGCCACGCGCCTTCAAAGCCGTTCCAGTCCGCGATCTCCGGGTCTCGCCCGTATCGTTCGCGCGAGATCATCCGGGCCAGGGCGACCGACGAGTGGCTCTCGGCGTCCGCGTGCAGACGGCGCACCTCGCTGAACGGAACCTGGGAATAAACCCGGACGGTGAGCGTCGGGCCGTCGCACCCGATGATCCCGCACGGAAGCAGCGCCATGGGGGTCGCGCTCCGGGCCGCGTCGATCACGCTGGCCAGCCCGACATCCGCGCGCCCGGACTCCAGCAATCCGATGATCTCGGCCGGCGCGGCGGGCACCAGGTCCAGCCCTTCCACCTTCCGCAGCCCTTCGACGAGCGGCAGCGTGTTGAGATAACGCACGAACGCGACCCGTGTCATGCCCGATGGTACGGCGGAATGTTCCACGTAGAACATCGCCGGGAAAGCCGGGTCCCGGCCGATGTATGCTCCGGCTCGACGCTCCACCCGAAAGGCCACGATTATGCGCGCGCCCGCGGTCACTCCGGAATCAATCGAACTGCTGGGGGGAGGCGGGCACGCGCTCGTCGTCGCCGAGTCGGCGCTGCTGCTCGGGCTCTCTGTCGCCGGGGCTTGGGACGACCACCCGGAGCCCAGCGTGACCCGGCTCGGCCTGGCGCGCCTCGGTCCGCTCGGGGCTTTCGCGCCGCGCCCGGGGACACGGTGGATTCTGGCCCTGGGAGACCTGGCGCGCCGGAGGGAGATTCTCACCCGCCGGGGCCCGGACCGGGCGATGTCTCTGGCTCATCCACGTGCCGTTGTTTCGCCCAGCGCTGAGGTCGGAGCCGGAACCTGGGTGGGGCCGGGCGCGGTGATCCACACGCTCGCCCGTGTCGGCGCCCACGCCATTGTCAACTCCGGCGCGATCATCGAGCACGAGTGCGAGATCGGCGAGAACGCCCACATTGCGCCCGGGGCCGCGCTCGGCGGGCGCGTGCGCGTCGGCGCGGACACGCTTGTGGGCCTCGGCTCGCGGGTGCTGCCGGGGGTGTCGGTGGGGCGCGGGTGCGTGATCGGGGCGGGGGCGACGGTCATCCGGGACGTGCCCGATGGGGCGTGCGTCGTCGGCGTGCCGGCGCGGGAGCCCCGGCGCTGAGAGCGGCGCTGCCGCGCCGATGATGCGGCCTTCACTTCTTCGGCGTGGGCAGGTCACGGGCCTTGACCGCCGCCGCACCGAGGAACCGCGCCCACACCGGCGGGCTCACCGAGGCGAGTTCGAGCAGCACCTCGTGCAGTTCCTGCGTCGAGCGCGAGGTGATGTTGCGGTCCTGGTGCACCAGCGCGGCGGCGACGGCGAAGAAGTATCCCGCCAGCCCCGCGAGGCGATCCGTGTCGTTGATCGCATCCTGGAGCAGGCGCTTGCTGGCCTCCTTCAGCCGGTCCACGGCGACTTCGTCGCAGCGCCCATGCACCAGGGCGACCTCGGGATCACCGAGGTTCTTGATGGGCGCGCGCCCGATCATCTGCCTGAAGTACGCGACCCCGTCGGCGGCGCTCAGCCGCTCGACGAGCGCATCCACCGGGCGACGCGGGCCGGAGATGCCCAGTTGGAGCAGGCGGCTGACAGTCTCGCGGTTCTGCAGCGACTCGTTGGGCAGGGGCTGGGGATTGAACATCACATGATCTCCAGCAAGGCCATGATCTCGGAATCCACATCGGCGTTGGCGGCGTCCTTCTCGAGCAGGTCGCGGAGCGCAGACTTGAACTTGCGCCCGGCGGTGCGGGCCATGACCGCCGCCCGCGCCGCGTCGATCTCCAGGTCAGAGGCGATATCGTTGTACGACACGCCCCGGCAGTAGTGGCGCTCGAAGATGTCCCAGTGCCGGTCCAGGTTCTCGCGCCGGCACATCTCGGTCGCCCGGTCCATCGCCTGCTGCACCACCGAAACCACGAATGCCCGGTCCACCTCTCGCTCGGGGTCTCCCTTGAAACTCACCGGCTCTTCGTTCACCGGCCCGGCACGCCCGTCGCGCCACTTGCGCCGGCGGACTTCCTTGAGATAGAAGTTGAAGGCGGTGATGAGCCAGCGGCGCAGGCGCTTTCCGCTCCGCTCCCATTCGGTGAAGAACCCCTCGCGGGCGAGTCGATCGGCGAAGAAGCCCTGCACGATTTCCTCGGGCTCGCCCAGCCAGCGCTCGCTCGTGCCGAGAAAGTACGTGCGCAGCGGGAAGAAGTAGACCGACATGATGTGCCGGTTCACCTCGCTCCGCCCCAAGTCGCCCGCGACCAGCTGGTCGCGGATCCAGGTGTTGAGCGTGGCGGGAAAGACATCCTCTTTCACGGGAAGCACTCCGGGCGAGCGGCCTAGCGCCGCGACTGCATGGTCTTCATCCCTCCTGACGTCAGAAGACCATGCTACCGGAAGCGGGGCTCGTCGCCGCCGGTGCGCCCCGGCCTCGAACCGCCCGCCCGGAGTGTGTGCTCCCCTCCGGCTGGAGCAAGCCCCGGGGGGCGCGTTCCGGCGCGCGGAAGTGCAAAAAACTTTTGGCCGCCGCCTCTTCTCCGATGGCGTGTCGCCGACCGATCCGTGAGAATGGCACACCCCCCTGGGAATCCCACGATGCGACTGACCGCAACCCTGTGCCTGGCCTCGACCATCGCCTGCTCACCGGCCCTGTCTCAGCCGCTGCCGGAACTGCACGCCGCGCGGCTCTTTTCGAACGCCGAAATCAATCCGGCCGTCCCCACGCCGGAATCTGTCCTCGGCTTCCGCCTCGGCGAGCAGTTCTCCCGCCATGACGAACAGGTGGCGTACCTGCGGGCGCTCGATGCAGCCTCCGAGCGCCTCATGATCCGGCCGTACGGGCGCACGGTCGAAGGGCGGCCGCTGATGGTGCTGTTTATCTCGTCCGCCGCCAATCTCCGCGACCTCGACGCGATTCTCGCCAGAAATCTGCGCCTCGCCGACCCAGTGCTCGCCGAAGCCGAGCGCGAGGCGATCATCGACCGCAACCCGATGGTCGCCTGGCTCTCGTACAACGTGCATGGCAACGAACCCTCGTGCGCCGAGGCCGCGATGAATGTCGCCTACACGTTGGCGGCCTCCAACGGGCCCGAAATCGACCAGGTATTGAACAACGTCGTCGTGGTGCTCGACCCGCTCGTCAATCCGGACGGGCACGATCGGTATGTCAACTGGTACCGCGCGACGATGGGCGGATCACCCAACCCCGCGCACGAGGCGTCGGAGCACCATGAACCCTGGCCGGGGGGGCGTCAGAATCACTACCTCTTTGACCTGAATCGCGACTGGGTCTGGTGTGTTCAGCCCGAGAGCCGAGCGCGGCTGACGCTGTATCGCACCGTGCTGCCGCAACTGCACCTCGACTTCCACGAGCAGGAGTACCGCAACCCGTACTTCCTGGGCCTCGGCGAAGACCCGTACAACGTGAACATCCCGGATTCAACGAAGGATTGGGTGGGCCGCTACGGGGCCGACGGCGCCGCGACGTTTGACCGCTTCGGCCTGGTCTACTCAACCAAGGAGCGCTTCGACTACCTGTACCCCGGCTACGGCAAGGTGCTGCCCTGCTACCACGGCGCGGTGGGTTTGCTGTACGAGCAGGCTGGACACAGCTTCGCGGGCTTGTCGATCAAAGTCGACGAGCACTACGACCTCACCCTCGCCGAGCGCATCCGCAATCACACCCTCTCCGGGCTCAGCGGCCTGGCCTATTCTGCCGCCCACCGCAAGGAGCAACTTACGCGCTTCGCCTCGTTCTTTCGCGAGAGCATCGAGGCGGCCAAGGCGAGCCCCGAGACCTACTTCATCGATCCGGGCAATGATCCGGCCCTGCTCGCCCGCGTGGCGCGCCTCTGCGCGACCCACGGCATCATCATCGAAGAACTGGACCGCGACCTGCCCATGCGCGGCATGCTGGATTACTCGACCGGGGAACCCTGGAAACAGCCTTCACCCCCCAAGGGCGACGAGGCCCCGGGAAGCCCCCAGCGCGAACAGACGGAGCGCATGCTCCGCGAAGGAACCTGGGTGATTCGGACTGACCAGGCGATGGGACGTCTTGCTCGGGCGCTCTTCGAGCGGACGCCCGTCGTCACCGATCGACAGACCTACGACATCTCGTCGTGGAGCGTGCCGCTGAGCTTCGGGTTGGAGGCGTGGTATTCCCGTGAGTCCGGGCCGTGGCCGGTGCGCCGGCTTGAGTTCCAGCCCCCGCAGGGGAGCATCGTCGGGGATGGCGACCTGGCGGTCGTGATCGACGCCCGCCAACTGGACTTTCCTGCCGCCGTCGGCCTCGCGGCACGCGCCGAAGCGGTCTGCCGCTTCGCCGGCGAGGACTTTCAACTCGAAGGGCGCCGGTTCTCCCGCGGGTCGCTGATCTTGTACCGCGCCCGAAACACGCACATCGACCTCGAGGGCTTCGTGGCGCAGGTTTCCGCCCTAGGGCTGCGGTCCACGCGGGTCGGCTCGGGGATGACCGACTCGGGGGCCGTTCTCGGGGCGCGCGAGCATCCGGCACTGGAGCTGCCGCGCATCGCGCTCGCGCGCGGCAGCGGAGTCTCCGCCGTTGATTTCGGTGAAGTGTGGCACCTGCTCGGTGTCGATTGCCCGATGCCTCACACCCTCGTGAATCTCGATCGACTCAGCGCGGCGGACCTGAGCAACTTCAACGTGTTGATCTTCACCGATGGCGCGTCAGTCTCCGGCGCGGCGATGGACAAGGTGAAAGCGTGGGTGCAGGCCGGGGGCACGCTGATCGCCCTGGAATCTGCGTCGTCGTGGGCGGCGGGCTCGATGCTCGAACTCGAAGAGCCCAAAGACCCCGCGACCGTGCCCGCGCGCCCGGAGCCGAATCAGTTGACGCAAGAGGAACGTCGCGAGCGTGCGATTGAAGACGGAATCCCCGGGGTCCACGTGCGGGTGGACCTTGACCGAACTCACCCCCTGACATCGGGGATGGGCGGGTCGATCGCGGTGATCAAGAGCCGGGATGCGAGCCAGCGGGTTGGTCGGGCGAGTGCCGTGGTCGGGCGCTACGTAACCCCTGCAATCGGGGAGGCGATCTCGGATCGGAATGAATCGCGCCTGGCCAACGCGGCTGCGATTGTGGTGCACTCATTGGGGAGTGGGCGGGTCATATGTCTGGGGGATTCCCTGACCACGCGAGGCTTTGCATTGGCTCCGCGCCGACTCCTTCAGAATGCCATCATCTACGGTCCGAGCCTCGGGCGCTAGGGGTTGTGGGGGTCGGATTGGGATGCATCAAATGCGGATAAGTCCGATAAAACCGTGATGCTCACGCACGGCGTCCGCGAATCTCCCCAATTTGGGAAGTTCACCCCCCTCCATGCCGATTTCTCTCGAAGTCGCTGGCATTGGTGCCGGTTGAAGGCACCTTGTAGGGCGGAAGGCCCATTGTGGGGCCGGGGAGAAGTTGCTCGCCCACTTCGTTTGGGCAAGAGAGAGGTTGTACCAATGAAGAAGAACGTCATCATCGCGCTTGCGGCAGTTGCGGGCGCGGCGGGGCTGGCCAACGCCACCCTGTTCTTTGAATCGGAACCCAACAACACGCTGCTGACGGCGGACGACGTCGGCAGCTACGACCGCCCCGGCGATGCGTTCGCCGTGGACGGCCGGCTCGGCGGTCGCGGCGGCGACGTGGACTGGTACCGCTTCGAGGTGACCGAGGGCGCGACGATCAACGCCGCGGTCTACGGGCGTCCTACCAGCGAGGATGGCGACTCGTTGCTCGGCCTGTTCGCCTCCGACGGCTCCACGATCACCGTGGACGACGACGACAACATCGGTCTGTACAGCTCGGTCGAGGCGATCGTGCCCGCCGGCGTGTACTACCTCGCGGTCACCGGCTTCGGTGACGATGCATTCGTCGGCGACCACACCGAGACCTTCGGGTACAAGCTCGTGGTTGGCCTGAACATCCCCGCCCCGGCTTCGCTCGCGGGCTTCGGGATCCTCGGCTTGGCGGCTGCTCGCCGTCGCCGCGCTTGAGTGAGGGGCTTCGAGCCCTGGTTCGTGCACGTACGTGAACCGCGCCGCCGACTCGCAAGGGTCGGCGGTGTTGTTGTTGGGCGGAGAAGCGATGAGAGGAAGTGCGGAGGTACACAGAGAGGCGGCGTGAAGCCGTGACCCATTGGAGAGGGGCGTGGTCTGGAAGATGATGCGATCGCGTGCGTGGAGCGGGAGGGGTTACTCGCGCTCAACTGAGCCGTCGATGCGCCAGAGGTGTCGGCCGATGCCGCCACCACGACCCTCTCGGTGGAAAGGCCCCGCGTCGCTGAAGACCGGACTGCGCGGGTGCTGCTCGAACCAGGCCGTGGCTCGACGCTGCGGCTCCATGGTGTCATAGAAGGTCATGATGGTGAACGCAAGGTACCCGTAGCTGAACACCTGGCGTGTCGGTTCCCGGCGATCAGAAGGACATCGCCATGGTGCCGGAACAATCACACCGCCCCGAGCAATGGAGGGAAGTGGCGCGTCGAGGTACCCGCTGACGGCGCGCCAAGGGTCCATTCGGTCCCGCTGAATGTTCGGCATTGACGTCGCGAGTGGAAGCAGGCCGTTCCAAGCGTCCCGATACATTGATACCCCAAGTCCGATCTGCCGTACGTTGAGCTGGCAGGCACTGCTTCGAGCGGCCGCCCGCGCGCCAGCAAGGGCGGGCAAGGCAAGCGACACCAGCAGCGCGACAATGCTGATCACGAGCAGCAGCTCAACGAGTGTGAAGCCGAGCACGTGTGTCGTCCGTCTCATGAGCGTGGGCTCGCAGCGTAAGCGAGGACCCGAACGAACCGGTCCTCGTCATTTGCGAGATCGCGCACCATTGCGTTCAAGGCGCTGTCCCCTGCGCGGTCTCTCGGCGACCGTCGGGTACTCATGAGCGTCCACGCCGCGCTCGCGGCGGCGAGGCGGAGCGAACGATCGCCGTTGTAGGCCAGGGCGACGGCAACCTCGATGCAGCGACTTGTCACGGTATCGTCAGACTCGGGCATTCCGGCCCGTAGCGCCAGCGCATCGAGGGCGAGTACACGGAGGGCGGATGCTTCGTCGCGCCCGTCAAGGCCCGGGTACGTCGTCTCACCCATCGCGAGGCTGGCGATGTGTTCGAGCAGCGTCACATCGACGCCGACGCTGCGATCGGCCAGCAACGCGAACTCGCGGCGAGCATCGTTGAATGCCGGCGAATAGCCTTCCCACACCTGAAAGCGCCTCGCGGCATCGCACGCCGAGCAAGCCGCGGGTTCTTGCGCAGCGAGAGACGCGGGCCTTGCGTCCAAGGGTGGCTCGTCGCGACGCGAACCCCAGATGGAGGCCCCGATAAGCGCCACCGCGCAGCCTGCCGCAGCCGTCCACCCGAGCAAAGAACGGAAGTTGGCCATCAATCGTCCCCTTCAGTTTCCGCGGCGCGCCGGTCAGCGTCCCATCCGGCAAGTTGACGCCTCGCATTCGCGGCGACGACGGGAAGCGGGTCGTTCTTCATTTCTTCCATACGAGCTCGAATCTCCGGTCTGGCAACGAGCCCCGAGGACACCAACGCCTGCGTCATTTCCATGCGGCGGAACGGCGAAGCCGAATGCGACCACGCCAGCATGAGTGTCGCCAGCCGGTCAACCCCATCACCTTCAATCGGACCTTTGTATTTCAGCCGCGTGCGTATCACCGACATCGCGTTGTCGGCAAGGTTCGGGTTGATCTGCTCACTATTGGGCGGTTCGATTGCCGGCGGCGTGTAGTCGATTGGTACGAGCATTGCCTGGCTGATGATCCAGTCGACATCCTCTCGCGTCCACGTTTCCTTCCGTAGGAACTCGTTCCACACACGGTCGCGCTGGTCATAGACATCTTGGGGGAAGCGAGTCCCGCGCGATCGTACCGCCTGCACGTGCTGGTTCAGATCAACAAGCCACGGCGGATCACCAGCGTCACGAGGCTGCAAAACGCGCCATAGCACGAAGGCGGTCGTCGCCACGGCTGCCACGCCAAGCACGATCACCAGCCGCGACTTCACGACTCGTTCTCGCACTCGATGTTCGGCCAGTAGATTGCCGCGCAGTACGAGTAGCACTGACCGCGCTCCGTCTGGGTCAGCCACTCGTTGTCATATCCCAGCTGGCAGCACAAGTCACAGTCCACCTCCGTACAAACATCCGGATCATTGGTGTCGTTGTTCGCGGGGTTGCAGTGCTGCTGGCCGTATTGCCATCCCGGCGTCGTCGGTCCGGTCGGGTTCTCCCACTCCGTCGCCATGGCTACTCCCCCGGCGATGACAAGACCAAACGCAGTTGCAAGAAGTCCGTCACGGTTGATTCTCATTGCGGGCGCTCCTGTGCGTGTTGAGGACGAAACGGCCTCAGCATAACCGGGGGGGGGGGGGGGGG
>JADLCM010000025.1 GCA_020847175.1 Phycisphaerales bacterium | reverse complement strand
GCGGGGCGGACTCGGTCTCGGGCACCGGCACCCTCACCATCCGCCCGGCGGATGAGAACACGGATCTCGATGTCGGCAACATTGCCGGCGCGGGCGGCACGCCGGGCGCGGGCCTGCGCTTCGGCCTCGGCGACCTCGGGGCGATCGCCGACGGCTTCGCCAGCGTGGAGTTCGGCTGGGAGACGATCGGCAATTACGCGATGCAGATCGCGGGCATCAACAACCAGACCGGCAATCACCTGGTCTTCCATTCGGCCGCGGGCGGCACGATCACCTTCCTCAACCACTTCTTCAACGACGGCTTCAACCTCACCGTCAACGGAGACGCGACCTTCGGCTCCGATCTCGAAGTCCGAAGCGGCACGGGTCTGCAGGCGTGGAACGGCGCGATCGACCTCGGTGCGTTCAACGGCACGTTCAGCGCCAACCTGATCAGTTTCGACGGCGGGGCCGACTCCGTCACCGGCACGGGCATCATCAACATCCGTCCCGCCGATGAGTTCACCGACTTGGACATCGGCAACGTGCTCGCGGCGGGCGGCGTGCAGGGCGGCGGGCTGAGGTTCGGCATCGGCGATCTCGCCGCGCTCGCCGACGGATTCAGCCAGGTCTGGTTCGGCTACGCGATCCTCGGCCAGAACACCATCCAGATCGGTGACGTGACGGGCACAAGCGCCCTCAACGATGCCACGTTCTTCTGGGCGTCCGCGGGCGGCTCGATCACCGTCCTCCGCAACCTCGCGACCGATCTCGACGGTTCGCTGCACTTCATCTCGCCCACGAGCGCCATCGTCCTCGATGACGGGGCGAACATCACCGTCGGCGACGGCTCACTCACCTTCGCGGGCGACGTCACCGTCACCGGCACCGCCTCCGCCGTCGCTGACGGCACCGTCACCTTTGACGGCGAAGTTCAGGGCGTCGCCGGCGGCTCCGCCGAGAGCCTGACCGTCGGCTCCGGCATGTTCGACACCACCTTCCAGGGTCTTGTCGCCGGAGCGGGCGGCTTCGCCGATGCCACCGGCCTCACCAACCTCACCTTCGCGTCGGGCAACAACATCACCTTCAACGACATCCTCTCGATCGGCGGCCTGCTCTCCTCCACGTCGCGCCTCACCGGCCTCTTCACGACCGGCGGCAACGACATCGAGGTCGGCGGCATCAACCTCGTGGGAACCGATTTCGCCTTCGACGGCATCACCGGTTTCGGTGATCTCGCCTTCGACAACGATGGCACACTCGCGTTCAACGGCGATGTCACCACCCTCGGATCCTTGAACCAGGTCAGCGGCGGCGGCACCGGCATGGTCGAAGCCGGCGGCAATCTGACATCCGCCGGCGGCGACATCACCTTCCAGAGCGTGGTGACGCTCACCGCCGGGCCCCTTGAGTTCAGCGTGATCTCCGGCGTCATCTCCTTCGGAGACCCCTTCGTGGCGAGCCCCGACGGCATGCTCGACCTCGCCGGCTTCGAGCTCACCCTCACCGCGCAGGATGTCAACTTCTTCGGCGGGCCGGGCTCGGTGAAGGACACCCTCGGCGGCGGCGGGTTGGTGCTCCAGCCGTCCGATCCAAGCCAGGCCATCGACGTGGGTGACGTCAGCGTCGCCCAGGCCGGCGCCTTCAGCGTGAGCAATGACGACCTCGCGGCGCTCTCCGCCGTCGGAGACCTCACGATCGGTCGCTCGGACGGTGCGCACACCAACTTCGTCGTTGAGGACGCGACCTTCCTCAGCAATGTCACGCTTCGCTCACCCTTGGGCGGCGTCTTCGAACTGCTCGGCACCATCTCCAACTCCGGGTTCGGGATCTTCGTTGACGGCGTCGATGTGCAGTTCGCGGCCGACATCGACACCGGCGGCGGCGCCATGTCGATCACCGGCCCCGTGACGCTCAACGCCGACTCCTCGATCACCACGCTCGGCGGCAACGTTGACATCAACGACACCGTGAACGGCGGATTCGCGCTCGCCGTCTCCGCCTTCGACGGCGTCAATCGCGGCAACGTCAACTTCCGCGGCGTCATCGGCGGCGGCAGCTCGCTCACCGGCCTCGACGTGGAAGGCTGGGATGTGCTCCTGACCGGCATCGGCGGCGGCAGCGCCGGCGTCTCCGGCTCCGTCCTTGTCAACGCCCACGACGATGTCATCTTCTCGGGCGGCACCTACAACGCCTTCGCCCAGGTCTACAACGCCGGCGACGAGAACCGCATGAACGTCGTCGATACCACGTTCACGTCAAACGGCGCCGACATCACCTTCGGCATCGCGGCGGGCCCGGTCGGTAACTCCGATGCCTTCCAGGGCGTCTTCCTGCTCGGGCGCCATGCCCTGACGGTCAACACCGGCGGCGGCAACCTCTTCCTTGACGGCGGGATCGACGCATCCTTCGGCGGCACCGGCACCCCCGATGTCGTCTTCGACGCCGGCGGCGGCGCCATCAGCGTCGCGGGCGCGATCGGTGCGGGCAACATCATCGGCTCAGTCGACTTCACGGGAAGCTCGATCAGCGTCAACGGCGTGGCCACCAACCGCTTCCAGCTCTTTGCCGCCACGACCACCTTCATCAATGGCGATCACTCCACCGCGCTCGCCGGCAGCGGCCCAATCGAGTTCACCGGCGATGTCGTTCTCGCGGGTGATTCATCGCTCACCACTGCGGGCGACAACATCCTGGTCGCGGGCCGGGTTGACGGGCCGTTCGTCTTCATCGCCGATGCCGGTGCATCGGGCGATGTGACGATCGGCGACGCGATCGGGTCTTCCGCGGCCCTCACCGGGCTCAGCCTGACCGGCAGCAACATCATCCTCAACGGCATCGGCACGGAGACTGATCCGGGCGTGACCGGCGCCACCGTGGTGACCGCCGGTGACGGGCTTTCGCTCTTCGACGGCGTCTACAACACCGATGTCGCCACCTACGCGGCAGGCGCGAGCGGCATCCTTCTCAACGCCGACACGCTCTTCGCGTGCTCCGACGATGACCTGACCTTCGTCGGGGCCATCCACGGCTTCGCGGGCTCTGAGGACCTGACCATCAACGCGGGCAATGGCGAGGTCAGCCTTGAGGAAGTCGGCACCCAGCCCGACGGCACCGACCCCGCCAGCACGCCGACCATCGGGGACATCGGCATCACCGCCGGCGAGGTCAATCTCAACGGCAACGTCTTCGGCACCAACATCGTGCTCCAGCCCGGCGATGCCGGGGCCGCCATTGTCATCGGCGGGTCCGACAACGGCACGGCGGGTGATGGGATCTTCACGTTGACCGCCGCCGAGATCGGGTTCCTCGCCCCCGTGCAGCCCGCCATCGGCTTCAGCACCATCCGCATCGGGCAGCTCGGCGGCTCGCATGACGTGACGGTCAACGCCATCGAGTTCTTCGATCCGACGACCATCTCCGCCAACGGCGCGGGGGGCAGCATCAACGTCGTGGGCGACGTCACCGGCTCCGATGACGCCAGCCTGCTCTTCAGCGGGCTGACCAATCTGAGCGCCGACGTGACCACCGCCGGCAATGCCGCCACGTTCACCGGGGGCGTCAACGTGCTCGCGGACTCCACCGTCGATACCGACGGCGGGGATATCCAGCTCACCGGCGCCCTCAATGGCCCCGCCGGCCTCACGCTGAACGGCTTCGGCGGCATGGGGTCCGGCAACGTCACCATCGACGGCATCATCGGGGCGACCACCGCCCTGGCCAACCTCACGCTTGACGGGTTTGACAACGCGCTCTTCCGCGTGGGCACGGACCTCGCCCAGGGCGTGCTCGGCACGCTCACCCTCGTCGCCGCCGACGACAACATCTTCAACGGCGTCGGCTACTTCGCGGGCTCCATGATCATCGCCGCCGGCGATGAGAACCGCGTCGCCCGCGACGACACCGCCTTCCGCACGCCGGGCGGCGACGTCTCCTTCAACGACGGGCGGCTCCTGCTCCGCAGCGGCAACAGCGCCTCCTTCGACACCGCCGGCGGCGACCTCGTCTTCGCCGACGGCATCCAGGGCGACAGCGCCGCCCCCGGCGCGGGCGACGTGCTCATCACCACCGGCGCGGGCTCCACGACCATGCTCGCCGGCGTGGGCACGGTGGACAAGATCGCCACGCTCGACATCACCTCCGCCTCCATCAGCCTGCTCGATGTTTCCACCTCGGGCAGCCAGACCTACACCGGCACCACCACCCTCGGCGGCGACCTCATGTCCATGACCGCCGGCGACATCACCGTCAACGGCGACGTCACGCTCGAAGACGACATCACGGTCTCGACGGCGGGCAATGCCGGCGACGACATCGCCTTCAATGGGGCGATCATCGGCGGCGCCGGCGACGGCCTCGACGCAGATGGCGCGGCGGTCAGTTTCGGCGGCGACGTCCTCCTTGACGGCGAAGACCTCGTCGTCACCGGCGACGACATCACGTTCGGCGCCTTCGCCTACTCCGCGGTCGGCTTCGACATCAACGGCGGCACCGTTACCTTCGAGGGCGGCACGCTCACCAGCGAGGCCAGCCTCATCGACATCAGCGGCACCACCATCGACTTCGGCGCCGTGCTCAACGCCAACGGCGGCGCAAGCGTCCTCTTCACCAACTCCGGCGACCTCACCTTCGAGCCCGGCGCCCGCCTCAACCTCACGGGCGACTTCGTCCAGCTCGGCGCCGGCACCGTGTTCTGGAACATCGCGAGCTTCACTACCTTCAACGACATCTCCGTCGCCGCGCTGGTGACCACCGGCGACGTGAGCTTCTCCGGGCCAGTCCGCCTCGGCACCAACATGCACGTGGGCGGCAACAACGTCGCCTTCTTGAACACCATTGACTCCGCCGACGCGTCGGAGCGCTCCTTCTCGGTCGATGCGGCGGGCACCGTCACCCTCGGTGATGCCATCGGCGGCGTCTTTGACCTGGCCCAGGTCTTCGTCCAGACCGACGGCGCGATCACGGTGGGGGACAACGTCACCACCACCAGCGACCAGACCTACAACGGCCCCCTGACCGTCCTCGGCGCTACCGAGATGACCAGCGGCGGGCGCACCACCTTCTCCTCCAACGTCACCCTCGATGACGACCTCACCGTCCGCTCCTTCGACACCATCACCTTCGGTGCTGACATCCTGGGCACCGACACCCCCGGCGACCTCACGCTTGAGATCACCCAGGACATCCCCGTCTTCCTCGCCGAGACCGCCGAGGATCAGGCGCGTGCCATGCCTGTCATCGCCATCGGCGGCAGCATGGGCACCGCGGATGACCCGCTGGGTGAGATCAACCTCAACGTGGTCGAGGGCACCCGCGTCTCAGACCCCGACAACCTCTCGGCCTACCCCGCCACCGCGACCATTCTCATCGGCGTGCCCGGTGAGCCCGAGGGCACCCCGGTCTCCACCATCGACGTGTTCGCCGATTCCTTCTGTGTCGGCTTCTTCGAGAAGGTCTCGTTCTTCGGTAACCTCAACATGGTGCTCGACCCCGCCGGCGCCGCCGAGGGCGTCCTCAAGATCGGCGACGCGGTTGTGATGGGCACGGCCCGCATCCAGGCCGATCGCATCGAGTTCCAGCGCCGCCCGCGGGCCAACTACCTCTCGGCCTTCATCACGGGTGAGGACACCGCCGACTTCACCTACGGGCTTCAGGATGCCGGCGCCGATTTCATCGTGCTCGGCGTCAACGCCGACATGGGCTTTGATGATGAGCCGCTCACCGAGGATGTGCTCACCGTTGTCGGCAACGTCGGCGACGTCGTGGTCGAGACGGTCGATGCGACCATCGGAGACTCCGAGGTCGCGGGCAACTTCTTCATCGGCCTGCCCGCGGGCCGCTCCAGCGTGGCCGATGCCTCGCAGGATGCCCTCCTCACGGTTGTCATCACCCAGCCGCTGGAGCAGTACGGGCGTCAGGAGATGTTCATCGAGGACCTCGCGGTGGACATCGACGGCCGGGGCGTCGCCGGCAACTCCGCCGTCGCGCGGGCCGGCGCCATCGCCGCCGCCGACGACCTCGCGGAACTGCCGCAGGACACCTCCGTCGGCGCCAGCGCTCAGGAAGTGCTCAATCAGATGGGCATCCAGCTCATCGACGTGGGCCCCGACGCCCTGCTCGACTCGCTCGTCGGCTGGGCCCTCTACAACGACCTCGCCAGCAGCCTCGGGCCCGATGAGAACAAGATCACCCGCAACCGCGTCGACCTCACGCTGGTGGATCGCGTGATCTCCACCTACAACCGCCTCTTCAACGTCACCGGGCCGGACGGCACCATCGTCGGGAGCCGCCAGGCCGAGATCAAGCAGGGCTTCACCGACGCCTTCATCGCCTGGCTCACGGCGACCAATGCCGAAGCCTTCGACGCCGGCGCCTTCGACGCCTGGATCCGCACCAGCCCGCCCGAGGCCGCCCAGGCCGCCAACGACCTCGAACTCCTGCGCGAGCTTCTCAACCTCATCGATCTGCTCGGCCTCTCGCCGCGCGAGTTCTCCTACGCCCGCAACACCATCCTCTCCTACATCAAGCCCGACGACCTCAGCACCGAAGACTTCAGTGCCCTGGTGGAAGGCGCCGCGGCCCCCGCTCCCGCCGAGGCCGGGCAGTAGCGGCTACCCTCGTCTCACCGGCCCTCCCCTCAAACGGGAGGGTCTCTTTGGGGGCCGGATCCCGCGTGGACCCGGCCCCCGCCCATTTCGGGGCCAGGAGTTCCCATGCCAGGGTTCAACGTTGACGACTTCATGAAGCCCGTCTCCGCCGACAATCCGTGCGGCGAAAACCTTGAATACGACCCCGCCTACATGGAGCTCTTCACCCTCGCGGAGGGGAAGCCCGAGCAGGAGATCGGCGGCACCCTCGTCGCCGCCGAGGAGCCCAACTGGCGCGACGTGCGCACGCGCGCTGTGGACCTCTGGGCCCGCACGCGCGACCTTCGCCTCGCCAGCCTGCTCACGCTTGCCGAGCTTCGCCTCGAAGGCATCGAAGGCGCCGTGCGCGGGCTGCACCTCATGCGCCGCCTGCTCGAAGAGCAGTGGGAGGGCTTCTACCCCCGGCTCGACCCCGACGACAACAACGACCCGACCATGCGGGTCAATATCCTCGACGCCTTCGTCAAGCCTCCCAACACCTTCGGCGATCCGTGGAAGTTTCAGACGCGCCTCATCGAGGCCCCGCTCGTCGAATCCGCACAGATCGGTCGGTTTTCATTCCGCGACATTCTCCTCGCGACCGGCGAGATGACGCTTCCGGAGGGTTCGGCGCCGCCTCCCGGGATCAGCGCGATCGAGGCGGCCTTCGACGCGGTCCCGCTCGAAACCCTCACAGCGATGGTTGACACGCTCGCGCTCGGGCTCGGGCACGCCAAGGGCATTGACAAGGCGTTCACCGAGAAAGTCGGCGCCTCGCGGGCGATGGACCTTTCGGCCCTCACCAAGCTCTTCTTCAACATGCACAAGGCCGCCGCGGCGCGGCTCGAACGCCGCGCCGGCCCAGTTCAGGGGGCCGAGGACGCCTCGGGAGGGGGCCACGCCGGGGGCGGGAAGGGCGAGCCGGGGGCGCGGATCGCGGGTGAAGTCCGCAGCCGTGAGGATGTCATGTTGGCGCTGGACAAGATCGTCCGGTACTATGAGTCCTTCGAGCCGTCGAGTCCTGTCCCGATTCTTGTGAAGCGGGCGAGGCGTTTGGTGGGGAAGAGCTACGTCGAGGCCGTCAAGGACCTGACGCCCGACGCCGTGAGCGCCTTGAGCATCCTCGCGGGGATCGACCTGGCGCAAACCAGTTGAGGTGAGGTCTGTGCCGCCCCCGCGAAGGTCGGCCCGCCTCGTCGGAAGGAGCAATCATGGCCAAGGCCAGCAGTCAGAAGTTCATCGCCCGCAACCGAGCGCCGCGTGTGCAGATCGAGTATGACCTGGAGCTCTACGGCGCGGAGAAGAAGATCAACCTGCCCTTCGTGATGGGGGTCATGGCGGACCTCTCGGGCAAGCCCGAAGAGGCGCTCCCTGACGTTTCGCAGCGGAAGTTTCTCGAGATCGACGTGGACAACTTCGATGAGCGCCTCAAGGCCTCGAAGCCCCGCGTGGCGTTCCAGGTGCCCAACACCCTGACCGGCGAGGGCAACCTCGCGGTGGACATCACCTTCGAGAGCATGGACGACTTCTCGCCCGCCGCCATCGCCCGCAAGGTCGAGTCGCTCAACAAGCTGCTGACGATGCGCACCCAGCTCTCCAACCTGCTCTCGTACATGGATGGCAAGAGCGGGGCCGAAGCGCTGCTCGCCAAGGTCATGGAGAACCCCGAGATTCTCCAGGCCCTCGGCTCGATGAAGAAGGAAGGAGGCGAGGCCAATGGCTGAAGCACAAGGACAAGGACTTGCCCAACTCGGCGCCGTCCAGCTCGAAGGCTCGCCGCTCGACGCTCTCCTCAAGAAGGAGTTCAAGCCCAAGAGCGACGAACAGAGCACCGCCATCGCCGCCGCCGTGCAGACGTTCGCCGCCGAAGCGCTCAAGGGCAGCGCCGTGATCTCCGGCGACGCGGTCAAGACGATCGAGAGCATCATCGCCGCGATCGACAAGAAACTCACCGAGCAGCTCAACGCGATCCTGCACCACCCCGACTTCCAGCAGCTCGAAGGGACCTGGCGCGGCCTGCACCACCTCGTCAACAACACCGAGACCGACGAAACGCTCAAGATCCGCGTGCTCAACATCTCCAAGAAGGACCTGGGCAGGACCGTCAGGAGGTTCAAGGGCACCGCCTGGGACCAGAGCCCCATCTTCAAGAAGCTCTACGAAGAGGAGTACGGCACTCCCGGCGGCCAGCCCTACGGCTGCATCGTCGGAGACTACTCCTTCGACCACTCTCCGCCGGACGTTGAACTCCTCGCCGGCATGGCCCAGGTCGCCGCGGCGGCCCACGCCCCCTTCATTTCCAACTCCGATCCCAAGATCATGAACATGGACTCCTGGCAGGAACTCGCCAACCCGCGTGATCTGACCAAGATCTTCCAGAGCGCCGAGTACGCCGCCTGGCGCAGCCTGCGCGAGAGCGACGACTCCCGCTACGTGGGCCTGGCGATGCCCCGGGTGCTCTCGCGCCTTCCCTACGGCGCCAAGACCAGCCCGGTCGAAGAGTTCAACTTTGAGGAAGTCACCGGCGCCGCCGATCACGAGAAGTACACCTGGATGGGGGCCGCCTGGGGCATGGCGGTCAACATCAACCGCTCCTTCAAGCTCTACGGCTGGTGCTCATGCATCCGGGGCGTCGAGAGCGGCGGCATGGTCGAGGGCCTGCCCGTCCACACCTTCCCCACCGACGACGGCGGCGTGGACATGAAGTGCCCCACTGAAATCGCCATCACCGACCGGCGCGAGGCCGAGCTCGCCAAGAACGGCTTCATGCCCCTCTCGCACTGGAAGAACACCGACTACGCCGTCTTCGTCGGCGCGCAGTCGCTCCACAAGCCCGCCGAGTATGACGACCCCGACGCAACCGCGAACGCCAACCTCGGCGCCCGCCTGCCCTACCTCTTTGCCACCTGCCGCTTTGCGCACTATCTCAAGTGCATCGTCCGCGACAAGATCGGCTCGTTCAAGGAACGCGCGGACATGGAAACCTGGCTCAACAAGTGGATCACGCAGTACGTGACCACCGACGCCAACGCCGGGCAGGAAGTCAAGGCCCGGTATCCGCTCGCCGCCGCGGATGTCAAGGTCGAAGAAATCGCGGGCAATCCCGGCTATTACGCCGCCAAGTTCTACCTGCGTCCGCATTATCAGCTCGAGGGCCTGACCGCAACGCTGCGGCTGGTCTCCAAGCTTCCGTCGCAGAAGAAGTAGTGTTTCGCAGCGCGCCGGATCAGCCGGCGTCCGCCTTTCTTTCACGGTCAGGGGGCACCTGACCGGAAAAGGAAACGGGGCCGGCCAACATTCGAATCCGGCAAACCCCAAAGGAGCAGAACCATGGCTTTCGACGCATTCCTCAAGATCAGCACCATTCCCGGCGAGTGCACCGACGAGAAGCACAAGGACTGGATCGAAATCCTCTCCTATAGCCACGGTGTGTCCCAGCTCGCCTCGGGCTCCAAGAGCTCGGGCGGCGCCCAGAGCGCCCAGCGGGCTGACATTCACGACTTCAGCATCGTGAAGGCCCTGGACAAGGCCTCGCCCAAGATCGCTCTCGCCTGCGCCAAGGGCGATCACATCCCCGAGGTGCTCTTCCATCTCAACCGCGCCACCGGCGACAAGAGCCGCTACATGGAGTACAAGTTCACCGACGTCATGTTCACCGGTTACCGTCCGGGCGGCTCGTCCGCCGGCGGCGAGAGCCTTCCCCTCGAAGAAGTCTCCTTCACCTTCTCGAAGATCGAGTGGACCTACACCGAGGCCGACCACAAGACCGGCAAGCCCAAGGGCGATGTCAAGACCTGGTGGGACCTCGGCGAGAACAAGGGCGGCTGATCGCTCCCTGCTCAGTCAACGACCCGCGCGGACGGGCCTTCGGGCCCGTTCGCGTCTTTTTGCCCCGGCATGCCGACAGCGCCCCGGCAGGCCCCGCGCAGCGCCCGTCTCGCAGGATGCACCCAAGGCTTCTACAGTGGGCCCGGCGGCGCCATCCCCCCCCGCGCGCCGGAGAGTCCCATGCCTGACTGCACGCCCGGCCTCTACGCTGGCATCGACCTCGGCGGCACCAACATGCAAATCGGCATCGTCCGCCTCGACGATGCGGGGGTTGCCAGCGTCATCGGACGCGAGAAGCGCAAGACCAAGGGCGAGCAGGGCGTCGAAGGCGTGCTCGAACGCGTCGACAAGGGCGTCCGCACCGCCTGCGAGGCGGCGGGGGTCAATCTTGCCGACCTCCGCGGCGTCGGGCTGGGCGCCCCGGGCGTCATCGACCCCGCCAAGGGCGAGTGTGTCGTCGCCGTCAACCTCAAGTGGTACAACCAGCCCATCGGCCCCATGCTCGAGGCGCGCCTAGGCCGTCCCGTGACCCTCGACAACGATGTGAACGTCGCCGTCGTCGGTGAGTGGCGCCAGGGGGCGGCCCGGGGCAGCGACTTCGTGCTGGGGGCCTGGGTCGGCACCGGAGTCGGGGGCGGCCTGATCCTTGGGGGGCGGCTGTACTACGGGCACTGGCTCAGCGCGGGGGAGATCGGGCACATGCTGGCCTTGCCCACCGCCGCGCCGGGGTCGCGCAGCCTGGAGCACAACTGCTCCCGGACCGCAATCGTCGATCGGATCGTGCGGCTGATCCGCGCCGGGCGCGCGTCGATGCTTGCCGACGCCCTTGAGGACGGCGCCGAGAAGATCAAGAGCAGCCGCTTGGCCGAAGCCTACCGCCAGGAGGACGAGCTGACGCGCGAAGTCGTGGACCACGCCGCGGAACTTCTGGGGATTCACCTCGGCAGCATCAACTCCATGCTCGCCCTGGAGCGGATCGTGCTCGGCGGGGGCGTTACCGAGGCGATCGGCGCCCCCTTTGTTGAGCTCGTCGCGCAGTGGGTCCGGCGCGTCAGCTTCCCCGACCTTGCCCGGGGCGTGCAGGTCGTCGCCTCAGAACTCAATGCCGATGCGGGCGTCATGGGGGCGGCGATGCTCGCCGCCGAACGCCCCGGACGGTGACGGCGATAGGATCAGGCCATGGCCCTGGGCGCGAATCGAAGGCCGGACGGCGACGATCTTGAGATCATCGAGCCGCTCTGCGCCGTCTTCCGCCGCCGGCTCAAGAGCGAAGGGGCCAAGTACACCCCGGAGCGCGCCGAGGTGCTCGATGCCATCGTCCGCATCGAGGGGATCTTCGAGGCCGAAGACCTGCTGGAAAGGCTCCAGGCCGAGGGCCGCCGCGTCTCCAAGGCCACGGTCTACCGCACCCTCAAGATCATGCAGGACGCGGGCATCGTGCAGCGCGTGCTGAGCGTGGGCGACCAGGCCCGGTACCAGCTCGCCTACGGGCGCGCCGGGACGGACCAGCTCGTCCGGCTCGACGGCGGGCGCGTCGAATCCATCGAGCCCCCGGGCCTCAAGGCGCTGTGCGAGCAGGTGTGCGCGCAGCGGGGCGTCAAGTACCAGGGACACCGACTCCAGGTCTTTGCAACCGCCCCCGAGCGCGGCGGCTGAGGATTCATCCATGGCGGACCACCAGGGCGGATTCGGCACACGCTGCGTTCATGCCGGCCAGCACCCCGACCCCACGACCGGCGCGATCATGACGCCCGTCTTCCTCTCCAGCACTTACGTGCAGGCCTCGCCCGGGGTCTTCAAGGACGGGTACGACTACTCGCGCAGCAAGAACCCCACCCGCACGGCGCTGGAGGAGAACCTCGCGTCGCTGGAGGGTGGAAGACACGGTCTGTGCTTCTCTTCGGGCCTGGGCGCGATGGACTGTGTGCTGCACCAGCTGCGGGCGGGCGACCATGTCGTCCTCAGCGACGACGTGTACGGCGGGTCGTTCCGCCTCATCGACAAGGTCTTCCGGCACGCCGGGCTTGAGTGCACGCGCGTGGACATGACCAGCCTGCCGCAGGTGCAGAGCGCCCTGCGCCCCCGCACCCGGCTCGTGTGGCTGGAGACGCCGAGCAACCCGATGCTCAAGGTGCTCGACATCCGTGGCGTACGCCGCATCGTCGATGACGCCGCCCGTGGCATGGCCCCGCACGGCCTCAGCGACCCCGCCCTGGGGCCCCTTGGGGCGCCACTCACCCGCCCGATCTTCGTGGTTGACAACACCTTTGCATCGCCCGCGCTCCAGAACCCGCTCGCCATGGGCGCGGACGTGGTGCTGCATTCATGCACCAAGTACATCGGCGGGCACAGCGACCTGGTCGCCGGGGCGCTCGTGACGAACGACGATGGGCTCGCCGCCCGGCTCCGCTTCGCCCAGAACGCGGCGGGCGCAGTGCCCGGGGCCTTCGACTGCTTCCTCATGCTCCGCAGCACCAAGACGCTGCACGTGCGCATGCAGCGCCACTGCGAAAACGCGGCCGCCGTTGCCCGGTTCCTCTCCCAGCACCCGCGCATCGAGAGAGTCATCTACCCGGGCCTTGAAAGCCACCCGCAGCACACGCTCGCCAAGGCCCAGATGCGCGGCTTCGGCGGCATGATCTCGTGCGTCGTCACGGGCGGGCTCGACGCCAGCCGCAAGGTGCTGGAGCGGGTGCGGCTCTTCAGCCTCGCCGAAAGCCTTGGGGGCGTCGAGAGCCTCATTGAGCACCCCGCGATCATGACCCACTCGAGCATTCCGGCCGAAGCGCGCCGGGCCCTCGGCATCGATGACGGGTTGATCCGCCTCAGCGTGGGGATCGAGGAGCAGGCAGACCTGATCGGCGATCTGGATAACGCGCTGGGATGATTGCTGGGTGCCCGCAGTCCGCGTGCTCTGACGCGCGACTGCGGCGGGCGGCACGATGAACCCGTGCTCGGGTGCCCGCAGTCCGCGTGCTCTGACGCGCGACTGCGGCGGGTTGATGCGCGGCTCGCGGAGGAGACCCAGTCTCGCCGCCAAGCCGGCGGACTGGGGGCGCCCGGCGGTTGGACGTCGCGGGTCAGATCCGCCGCAGTCTCGCTGCGCGGACTGGGGGCACCCAGAATGAAGCCGAGTGCCCGCTGTCCGCGCGGCGCGACCGCGGTTCTGCACTCGATCGACTTGCCGGTCGACCGGCGTGCCCCGCTCACTCCGTCGGCGTCACCGAAAGAGTGAACGCGCCGGTGTGGACATCCGCGGCGGCGGCATCGCTCGCGGCGG
>JADLCM010000024.1 GCA_020847175.1 Phycisphaerales bacterium | reverse complement strand
GCTCGATCCTCACGAACAGGTTCGACTGGCCGGTGATGCGTCCTCTCATGCCGCCATCTTCGCACCACCAACCGCGGCGGTTGCGCGATTCGGCGCGTGTTCGGGGAGATTCTTCAACAGCCTGCTAATGCATCACGATTCGATCGAAGCAGCCGCTTGTGCTGGGCAGCGAGGATCTCGGCAACCGCCGGTGGAGCCACCGGCTCCCAGAGGGACAGGCGGAAGGACCGCTCGGCACGAGCGCGAGGTCGTCGGAGCCCGGGGTACACGCTCATGGCCGAGGGCGTGTTCGCCGATGTGACCGACGCCAAGGCCCTGGCGGCATCGTGGCGGCACGAGTACAACCACCAGCGGACGCACAGTTCGCGGGGGTACGTGCCCCCGGCGGTGTTCGCGGCCCGGTGCGGGCGACCGGCCCAGAACGAGGAGACTCCCGCCGCCGATGCTCCTCGCTGCGCTGCGGGCATCGCCGGCGGAGAGATTGTATTGGAGGACGCCGATACCATGGCCCGACTCTGATAGCTCTTGGTACAGAAAACGGGGGCAGGTCAACACGAAGCCCTCGATCACCGTCGCCAGACTCACGCTGGCCCCTCCGGCGAATGGCTCCACGGGTCTTTGATACCCCATAAACCGAAGCCATTCGCGTGCCCACGGAATCAACCAAGTCTTGCCTCCCGGAAACCGAAACGGGCTGCGTTGAGGCACACTTGCAATGTTCACACGGGGCATGGCGAACCAGCAAGGCGTGTCGATTGGCGGGTGATCGTCGACATACTGCCGGAGTGTGGCCGGAATACCAACAGAACCAGAACCCGCGCGGTTATCCACACTGTTCGGTACCATCCCCTCCCATGCGCCACTTCGACCTCTGCGTCATCGGTTCCGGTCCGGCGGGGCAGAAGGCCGCGATCCAGGCGGCCAAGCTCGGACGGTCCGTCTGCGTCGTCGAAGCCAGGGAGGTGCTCGGCGGGGCCGCCATCAACACCGGGACCATCCCCAGCAAGGCCCTGCGCGAGGCGATCCTGAGCGCCGAGGGCGCCCGCACGCTCGGCGGCGGGCCGGCCGAGGGCACCTGCCGTCGCCCGACCTTTCCGGGCCTGTGGGGATCATGCCAGCAAATCATCAAGACCGAGATCGACATGGTCCGCGACCATTTCGACCGCAATGGCATCGAACTCTTCACGGGCCGGGCGAGCTTCCGCGACGAGCACACGGTCGATATCGAAGGCCCGCATGCCCGGTCCGCGGTCACCGCGGACCACGTGCTCATCGCCGTGGGGACGCGGCCGGCGAAGCCCCAGGGCGTGCCTTTCGACGCCCACGACATCATCACCAGCGACGAACTGCTCCAGCTCCCCGCGCTGCCCCACAGCATGATCGTGGTCGGGGGCGGCGTGATCGGCACCGAATACGCCTCGATGCTCGCGATGCTCGGCGTCAAAGTCACCATCATCGAAGGGCGACCCCGCCTTCTCGACTTCGTCGATGCCGAGATCATCGAAGCCCTGCAGTACCACCTGCGACAGCTGGGCGTAACGCTTCGACTGAACGAGAAGGTCGTCAAGATCAACCGGGTTGAGGTGCCGCCGGGCGCACGCTCCACCAACCCCTTCATGGCCGAGGCGTGCCTGGAGAGCGGCAAGTGCCTTCGGGCGGACTGCCTCCTCTACTGCATCGGGCGCCACGGAGCCACCGAGGGGCTGAACCTGCCCGCGGCGGGGCTGGGCGCCGACGACCGCGGACGCATCAAGGTCAACGCGTCGTTCCAGACCGCCGTGCCGCACATCTACGCGTGCGGCGATGTGATCGGGTTTCCGGCCCTCGCGAGCACGAGCATGGAGCAGGGCCGCGTGGCGGCGTGCCACATGTTCGGCGAGCGCTGCGACGTGATCCCCGAACTGCTCCCCTATGGCATCTACGCGATCCCGGAGATCTCCATGGTGGGATGGACCGAGGAACGCCTGACGGCGGAGGGGATTCCGTACGAGTCCGGCGTGGCCCAGTACCGCGAGATCGCGCGGGGCCAGTTGCTTCGCGACGAGATCGGCATGCTCAAGCTGCTCATCCACCAGGAGAGCCACGCGATTCTTGGGGTGCACGCCATCGGCACGGGCGCGACGGAACTGATCCACATCGGGCAGTGCGCCATCGCCTTCAAGGCCACGGTCGAGTACTTCGTCAACGCGGTCTTCAATTACCCCACCCTCGCGGAATGCTACAAGGTGGCGGCGTTCAACGGCCTCAACAAACTCAAACACGTATGACCGCGAACGCACCGAACCAGTCCGACTACACGCGCGCCGATCACCCGAGTGCGTCCGTCGTCGGGCGGCCCGCTGACTTCCGCCCGCGCGTCGACGTCAGGGTGTCCGCAGTCCGCCGACTCAGCGGTGAGACTGCGGCTCGGACCTTCAAGGGACAGCCGCTGTCGCGCGTCAGAACACGCGGACTGCGGACGCACAGAGGAGAGGGACTCGGGCTGCCCGCCATTCACTCCCGGCGCTGATGGCGACGACAGAAGACCGACCCGCCGATCAAGATCGTGCTGATCAGGAGTGGACCCGGCGCGGGCGTGTTGAACTCGACGATGAACGCCGTGACTGGCGTCCCTCCGGCGTTCTGGTAGTCGTTCCACATTCGTCCGGGAATCGGCGTGTCAAGCACGTTGTCGAAGTGCAGAAAGGTCTCGTCTGCAGCACCGAGAGCGTCGTTTGGCTCACCGACTCCCCAAGCAGTGAAGGACCACGACTCGCCGGTGACCCAACTCCAACCTTCCGAAGGGTCCCGCATCCCCGGAGTTTGGAATCCGCCGAGCCAAGGGCCATATGTGCCCAACGTCCACAGCGAGGCGTTACTCGCCAACTGATCGAACACAAAGTCGTTCTCTGCCGCGGATGTCAAGGTCGCGAGGTATCCACCCCGCGCTTGTGCGAGGTCACGTGCATCTTCCCAGATGATGCCGTCGCGTGCGGGGATCGCTCGGTAGAGGTGGCCATTGCCTCCGTCAGCGGGACTCCAATATGCATCCCGGGCCGCTGAGGATGCGGAAAGCGTTGCGCACGCCACCAAGAACGAAGTACATTTCATGCCATTCCTCCCAAGCCTCTGGGCGTCGGACGTCGCGTCAACACGAAGCTACGGGCAGTCTAGCACGAAGATGTTGAGGTAATAGGAAATCTCTGCCGCGTTGATTATTGAGTCGGGGAATCCATAGGCCGGGTGCCGCATTCCGCCGGCTCCGTGGCGAGCCTGCGGCTCCGGGGTTTCAAGGCGCAGTAGCCGCAGTCGCGCGTGAGAGCCCACGGAATGCGGCACCCAGTAGTGAGGCAATTGGGTCACCCGCCCGTTGGGCTCCAAGAGCCCAGGGACCGCAGTCCCTGGGCTCGATGGTTACCAATGGCGGGTCCGTGATGTCGTACCCGAACCGCGTTCCGTTCGTGAACTAATAATCCATATCTTCCCCGCCGCCCACGGGGGCCGCGGCCTTCTTGTCCTTCTTCTCCACGATCGCCGCTTCGGTGGTCAGCAGGAGGCCTGCGATGCTCGCGGCGTTCTGCAGCGCGATGCGTTCCACCTTCGTGGGCACGATCACACCCATGGAGACCAGGTCGCCGTACTCGTGCGTGAGGGCGTTGTAGCCGAAGTTGGCGGCGGAGTTCTCCTCAACCTTGCTCGCGATCACCGAGCCGTCGAGCCCGCAGTTCGCCGCGATCTGCTTGATCGGGGCGGTGACGGCGCGGGCGATGATGTCCATGCCGATGCGCTCGTCGCCGGTGGCCTTCTTGCGCACGCCGTCGATGGCCTTGCGGGCGCGCAGCACCGCGACGCCGCCCCCGGGGAGGATGCCCTCTTCCACCGCGGCGCGGCAGGCGTGGAGCGCATCCTCGACGCGGGCCTTCTTCTCCTTCATCTCAACTTCGGTCGCGGCCCCGACGTTGATCTGGGCGACGCCGCCGCTGAGCTTGGCGAGGCGCTCTTCGAGCTTCTCGCGGTCGTAGTCGCTGGTGGTCTGGTCGATCTGGGCGCGGAGCATGTCAATGCGCCCCTTGATCGACGCGGAGGTTCCGGCGCCCTCGACGATGGTGCAGTTGTCCTTGTCGATGGTCACCTTCTTGGCCCGGCCCAGATCGGAGAGTTCGACCTTCTCAAGGTCGATGCCCAGCTCTTCCATGATCGCCTGGCCGCCGGTGAGGACCGCGATGTCCTCCAGCATGGCCTTGCGCCGGTCACCGAAGCCCGGGGCCTTGACCCCGGCGACCTTGAGCACGCCGCGCAGCTTGTTGACCACGAGGGTCGCGAGCGCCTCGCCCTCGACCTCTTCAGCGATGACGAGGAGGCTGCTGCCGCTCTCGGCGATCTTGCCGAGGAGGGGGAGGATGTCCTTGGCGCCGGAGAGCTTCTTCTCGAAGATCAGGATGTACGGCTTCTCGAGCACGCACTCCATGGTGGCGCTGTTGGTGACGAAGTGGGGCGAGAGGTAGCCCTTGTCGAACTGCATGCCCTCGACGAGCTCGACCTCGGTCTCCAGGCTCTTGCCCTCTTCAACAGTGATGACGCCGTCCTTGCCCACCTTCTCCATCGCCTCGGCGATGATCTTGCCGATCTGCGCATCCTGGTTGGCGCTGCAAGTGCCGACCTGCGCGATTTCCTTGTGGTCCTTGACGCTGCGGCTGAGGTTCTTGAGTTCGCCCGCGATGGCCTCGACCGCCTTGTCGATGCCGCGCTTGATCTCGTTGGGGTTGGCCCCGGCGGTGATGTTCTTGAGGCCTTCGGCGTAGATGGCCTCGGCGTAAATGGTCGCGGTGGTGGTGCCGTCGCCCGCGTCCTTGGAGCACTTGCTGGCGACTTCCTTCACCATCTGCGCGCCGAGATTCTCGTACGCGTCCTCCAGCGTGATCTCCTTGGCGACCGTCACCCCGTCTTTGGTGACGGTGGGCGCGCCGAAGGACTTCTGGAGAACAACCACCCGGCCGGAAGGGCCGAGGGTGACCTTGACGGCGTGGGCAAGCTTCTGAACACCCTTGAGAATGCGGTCGCGGGCGTCGGTGTTGAATGCGATTTCTTTGGCGGGCATGGGGTTTTCCTTTTTGGATTCACCACAGAGACACGGAGACACGGAGCAAACGGCACATGGGCAAATCGAGATTGTGATGAGTCTGCGTGTCTCTGTGTCTCTGTGGTGATTCTCCTCGTTGCGGTTCAGTTCACGGGTTTGAGGCCGATGCGCACCCAGGCGACCCGTTCGGCCTCGATGATGTACACGCTCTTTCCGTCGGTGACCTTGATGAGGTGATCGGGCTCGTCAGGGATCAGCATGGCGCTGTGCACGTGCAGGTGAGCGTAGTGGTCGGGCATGTGCGAAAAAGCGAAGAAGGCATCGCGCTCGCCGTTGAGTTCAAGCAGCGCTTTGCGGAGCTGGTCTGAAGTCATTGCGACTCTTTCCAGTCGTCTTTCCGGATCACCGCACCCACAGACTGCGGCATGATGAACGCCCGGATCTTGCAACCGAAGTAGTAGTCATGGCTCGTCAGCCCGCACACTTCGATGGGGCTCGTCTCGAACTCCTCGACAATGTGACTAACTTCCGTGAAGGTGATCGGGTTACCCTCGATGATGAGCGTGATCCCCTCTCGGCGTTGCTTTGCCTGCTGCAGGAGTTCGACGACAATTGAGCGATGCATGTGAGTCCCTTCTCAGTCAATCACGGCAAGCACTTCGTCTTCGCCCATGATGAGCAGGTTCTCATCGTTGAGCTTGATCTCCGTGCCCGCGTAGGAGGTGAAGATCACGCGGTCGCCGGCACGCACTGTCAGGGGCACGCGCTCGCCGGTGTCAGGGTTGAGGGCCCCGTCGCCCACGGCGAGCACCACGCCGCTCTTGGGCTTGTCCTTCCCGCTCTCGGGCAGGAAGATGCCGCTGGCTGTCTTGGTCTCCGCCTCATCGCGGCGCACGATGATCTTGTCGTGAAGGGGGCGCACGGCGAGCTTGTCGCTGGTCTTGGGCTTGGGAGCGGTCTTCGTCGCGGTCATGTCCGAACTTCTCCTGTCTGAGGCCTGTTCCGGCGCCGTCGCCGGATGAACACACACGATCAGGGCGTGGCCCGCGGCCAGCGTCCCTGGTAAAACTTCACAAGAGCCCGGCGCAGAACTTCCAGCATGCGCTCAATGCCGAATGCGTCGCGCGGGCGGTCAATGACCGCGAACGCACCGCACCGCAGCGCCGCCGCCATCTCCCGCGCGTCGTCCCGGTGGGAGCGCGATCGCTTCACCACCACCGTCGGGGGCGGCTGCGTCAGGCGGCTGAGGAGTTCGAGCGTCCGCACACCCCCCTCGTCCGCGATCTCTGAACTCTCGATGTCGTCTAGGGGAAGCCCCAGGTCGACCACCGCGATGTGGATCGGGTTCGCTTGGATCACCTGCGAGGCCTGGCGCCCGGAGGCCGCCCGAATCGCGTGGACCCCAAGGGGTTCAAGCAGGCAGGGCAGTCGGTCGGCCCAGGAGTCCGTCTGCCACCCGGCGTAGGACAAAAGCAGGTTGAGGCGCGCCCCCAAGGGCACGCCGGCGCACGATCCACGGCCCGGAACGTCGGCCGGCACCGGGTGGGCCGAACGATCGACCCGATCTCCAGAGGGGGTCCCATCGGGATGGAGGCGCAGCCTCAGCACGATTGGGCACAGGCAAGCGGCGTGCCGAATCAAATCTTCCGGTGTCCCCGAAGCGTCAGTTCGGGGTGCCCCGGCGATGCACCGGACCCCCTACTGCTACATCGTGATGCGCTGCCCCCCTGCCAGCCGGCCCGAGCGCCTGCCAAATCGGCAGGGCGGGGGCCGGTCAGAACCCTTGCATCGCGCCCGCATCGAACTCGATGGTCTCGCCCAGGCGCACCGCCTGGTTCGCCAGGATGCCCATCGCGGCGGCCCTGGCGCCGTCAGCCGCGCCGCACGCCGGGGTTCCCCCCTCGGTGATGCACTTCAGGAAGTCGGCGAGCGGGTAGTAGAGCGCGGGGAAGGGGAGGCCGATCCCTTCCTTCAGTTTGCCCTGGCTGGCGAGCTTGGTGGCGTCGGCGATCAGGGTGATGCCCTCATCGCCGTAGATCGCCTGGCGATTGGCGTACACCTCCCACCCCTGGGTGGGGGCGTCGGCTTCCTTGAACATCCACCCGTGGCTCCAGGCGAGGCGCATCGCCCCGTTGACGCCGTAGAGCGCTTCGTACCGGCCTTCGTAGGAATTGGCGAGGGTGGCTTCGTACTGGAGGCGAATGCCGCCGGTCATGGTGAACTCAAGGCCGATGGTGTCCGGGACAGCCCGGTTCTCGTCGAGGTACGCCCGGTTGACGCCCCAGCCCCGGACGCGCTCGGGCATCAGGCCGGTGAACCAGAGCATGACATCAAACTGGGCCGCTCCGAGCTCGCCGGCCAGGCCGGTGGAGACGTCCGGATCGAGGCGCCAGTTCAGCGCTGCCTCACTCGCCGGGTTCGATGCGGGTACGCGCCAGTTGGACTTGCGGTTGGTCTGGGCCCGCAGCCGCACCACATCGCGGATGGCATCGGTGCGGAAGAACGTGCGGGCGAGCCTGTAGACCGGGTTTGCCCGGCCCTCGCACCCGACGGCAAAGATGGACTTTGAGCCCGCCGCGGCCTGGGCGATGAACTGGCAGTCTTCGATGGTGTGCGCTAACGGAGTTTCGCAGTACACGTGCTTACCGGCGCTCAGCGCATCGACGCACGGCGCGTGGTGCAAGTGCGAGGGCGTGCTGACGATGACGGCGCTGATGTCCTTGCGCGTGTCGAGCATCTCGCGGTGATCGCGGAATGGCTCGGCACCCTCGGCCCGGCGCATGGCGGCATTGAGCCGCGACTCCTCGACATCGCACAGCGCCGCGATCGTGACGCCCTCGATGCGCTGGAGCTCCGCCATGATGGCCCGGCCCTGGCGACCGGCCCCGATGATCCCCACGCTCACATCGGCCCGCGACACGGAGCCTGCAAACAGGTCGGCGGGCGCGATCGCCATGGCGGAAAGGGCGCCTGCACTCTGGATCATGAACGTCCGCCGGTCAGTGGGGCTCATCAGTCAGTCCTTTCGGGCGCCCCCGGCACGCCGGGAAGCACGAAGACATCGGCGCGCGGTCCGCAGACCGTGGGCGGCACGTCAACCGCCGACACAAGGTAGGTCGTGACATCGAACCGGGTTGAGGCCGCGGACTCTCCGCGAGCACCCAGCACGAGCGCGGCGGTCGACCAGGCGTCGGCGAGCGCGCCCGAGGGCGAGACGCACGCCGCGAATCCTCCCGACGGCACGCTCGCCCGCGCCCGCGGGTCGAGCACGTGCCCTTGGCCGAGGTCGTTGTGCCGTCCGTGCGGGGCCGACACACCCAGGGAAAGGTCGCGCAGCACCGCCACTGAACTGACCCCGCCTGAAGGGGTGCCCGGCACCCGGAGCCCCACGCGCCAGGCCGGGGCGCCGGGCGGGGCGCCGATGGCGCAGACCGAACTGGTGCCGCCGTGCAGGAGGGCCGCGGACACGCCCGCCTCGCGCAGGATGCGGGCAGACTGATCCAGCGCCCACCCCTTGGCGATGGCGCCGAGGTCAAGCTCCACTCCCGGCGGGAGGGCCACGCGGGCCGGATCTCGCGCAAGGTCCACCCCGGCCATGTCTCGCCTCGGCTCCGGAACGGCCCCGCGCGGCTCGCCTCTGAACCCCAGGGCCCGCATGAGCGGCCCGACCGTACAGTCAAAGGCGCCGCCCGATTCACTCCACACCCGTTTCGCAAGGTCGAGCAGGTCGTACACGTCGAGATCGACGCGCACCGAATGGCCTGAGCCCGCCGAACGGTTGATCGCCGCGACCTGGGAGGCCGGCTCGAAGGGTGAGAGGAGCCGGTGGAGCCGTTCGATTTCTTCGAGCGCTTCACCCGCCGCGGCGAGCAGCGCTGCGCGGGGCAGTCCTCCCGGGCAAGGGGCGATCAGGAGCTCAAACCGCGTTCCCATGGCATCGCGGGCGAGGGTGATCGGCTCACCCCCGCCCGCGTCGGCGTTGTGCGAAAACGGCGTCATGCGACCCGGCACTCGCGAACGGTCACACAGACTTCGCGGTCATCGTGGCGGGATCGAAGACCCACGCCTTTCCATCCCACATCGAGCGGGTCGCCAGATCGACGATCACCATCACCTGCGTGCCGAGCTCCACATCGGAGGCCGGCTTGGAACGGTCGCGGATCGAAGCGAGCCAGCCGAGGCGGTGCACGTCCTGATCGTTGCCGATGTCCGGGCACTCGATGGTCTGGTTCTCGACATCATCGACGAACGCGCTCTGGGCGCGCAGTTCGCAGTTCCGCCCGTTGAGGTAGAGGTTGGCCTTGTGGCCGCGGATCAGGTCTTCGAGGCCGGTCTCGTTGTTGGTGGCCCCGGCGACGATCATCGTGTGTTCTTTCTCGAACGACACCGTCAGGTTCACCGTGTCGTGGTTCTCCATCGCCTTGTCGACGATGTGCTGCCCCTGGGCGACAACCCGGGTGGGCCAGCCGCGCTGCAGGGCGTACATGATGGGCGTCATCATGTGGACCAGGAGGTCTCCCACGATGCCCGTCGAGGCGACCTTGTAGCGGCGCCAGCGGTTCAGGAGGTACGGGTCCCACGGCTGCTTGCCGATCGGCCCGCACCACGAATCCCAGTCCACCGTCTCGCCGGGCTTCCACGACTCGTCCACCCGGTAGTAGTTCCATTCTCCGCCGGGCGAGTTGCGGCAATAGCTCGTCTGGCTCATCGTGGGCACGCCGATCGCGCCGTCAGCGACGAGTTTGCGGGCCGCTTCGTAGCGGGGCAGGCGCATGCGCTGCGTGCCCACCTGGAAGATGCGCTCGGGGTGCGCCTTCACCACCTTGTACAGGCGCATCGCATCGGCGAGCGTGAAGCACATCGGCTTTTCGAGGTAGACATCCTTGCCTGCTTCGATGGCGTCGATGGCGTGCTGCGCGTGCCAGTGCTCCGGGCTGGCGATCAACACCCCCTGCACGTCCTTGCGGTCGAGCAGCGCGCGGTAGTCGGCGTACCCCTCGACGCTCACGCCCTCCTGGCGCTCGCGGGCGAGCTTGAGAGCGTTGTTGAGGTTCTCCTTCCACGGGTCCGCGAGCCCGACGAGTTCCACGTTGTCGCGGTTCGTCTTGCGGAAGTTGGTGAACGCGTCGACGTGCCCGGTGCCCATGCCGCCGGTGCCGATGATGCCGATGCGGACCGCCTCGCCGTCGCCCCGGGGTCTCACCGGGATGAAGTCGGAGAACTTGGTCACGCGGGAGCGGGCGACGGCAGGCATGCCGAGGGCGGCAGCCCCGGCCACCGCCGCGGCGCCCCCGAGGAAATCGCGGCGCGAGCGGGGACGCGCCCCGAAAGAACGATGGTTCATGTTTGAATCCTCCCTGTTTCGCCGCCCGGGCCTGCCGGCGCGACGGATGTGTGCAGCGTAACGACTCACCGCCGGCCCGCCAAACCTACTGACCGTCCTCGGCCTTTCGAGCCCGGTTCGGATAGAAGAGCAGGAGCGCCATCAGGCACCCGAGCGAGGCCCACATGGGCATCGCGAAGAGCTTGACGTAGTCCAGCTTGCCCGTGGCGAGCTTCGACGACTCGGCCCACATGCCCGCGACCTTGCTGCCGACGATGATGCCGATGCCGAAAATGACGAGCGCGAACAGGCTCTGGGCGCTGGCTCGAACATCCTTGGTCGTCAGTTCATCGACCACCACGAACGACACGAAGATGAAGCACCCGAAGCAGAGCCCGTGCATCGCCACCCCGACCATCAGGAGCGGGATCGGGCTGACCCCCGCGTTGGCGGCGAGGCCGGGCCCGAACGCAAAGACCGCCATGCGCAGGCCGTAGGCGAGCAGGCCGACTCCGAGCAGCGCCTTGCGGCTGAAGCGCTTGAGCGCGAAGGGCATGATCGCGAGCACGGTGATCTCGGCCATCTGGCCGATCGTCATCAGGCCGCCCCCGCCGACGCCGAAGATCTTGTTGATGTCTGTCGCAGCCTGGGACTGGAACGTTCCGAGGAACTCGGACGTGTGCACAAAGTAGAACTGGTGAATGCAGGAGACGGGCACAAGCAGCAAGAAGAGGACCGCGAGCGCGCGGCTGCGGAGCACTTCGCCGATCGCCTCGGCGGTCGCGTTGTTCCTCTTCTCCTTGCTCGGGGGCGTGTGGGGCAGCGTGAAGCAGAACAGCCCCATGACCACGCCGAGCACCGCGCTGAGCTTGAAGGCCGCGGTCATGCCCGCCTGCTGCGCCTTGGTGATCTCCTCCGGGGTGCCCGTGGCGGGCGTGTGCGCGTGCAGCAGATACTGCCCGATGCCGATGCCGACGCAAATCCAGCCGATGGTGCCCCAGAGCCGCACCTTGCCGAAGTCGCGGTCGCGGTCAGGAAGATGGTGAAACGCCAGCGAGTTGGTGAGGCTCAGCGTGGGGGAATACACCAGGGAGTAGGCCAGGCTGAAGCCGAGAAACTGGTTGTACGTCGTGAGGTGCGACAACTGCCAGACCAGCGCCGCCCCGGCGATGTGGCTGACCGCAAGGAACTTCTCAGTGGAGAAGAACCGGTCAGCGATCTGACCGGCGATGAACGGCGCAAAGATCGCTCCGGCCGCCCCAACCGCGAACATGTCGCCGATCTGCCCGGGGGTGAACCCCAGGTGCCCGTTGAGGAAGGGCCACAGCAGCGGCAACCACGCGCCCCAGATCGCGTACTGCAGAAACATCATCACGCTCAGGCGTGTCTTGAGCGCGGGTGCCGGGACTGATCCTTCTGCCATGCGGGTGCCCCCACGAAGAACCCCGCTCCGGCGCCTGTCGCCGGACGCGGGAACCCGCAGCGTAGCCGAAATCCGAGGCGCGTGCGAAGTGCCGCCGAAGGACCCTACTCACCAGTCCGTCATATTCTTGCGTGAGCCCGCCGAGGAAGGAACCATGCCGCGACCCGTCACCTTGTTCACCGGACAGTGGGCCGACCTGCCCCTGGAAACCCTTGCCGCCAAGGCGACTTCCTGGGGGTATGACGGCCTGGAACTCGCCTGCTGGGGCGACCATTTTGATGTCGGGCGGGCGCTGGCGGAGCCGGGATATTGCCAGTCCCGGCACGACCTGCTCGCCCGGCACGGGCTGAAGGTGTGGGCCATCAGCAACCACCTCGTCGGCCAGTGCGTGTGCGACCCGATTGATGCACGTCACAAGGCCATTCTGCCCGCCCCGCTGTGGGGAGAGGGTGACCCCGAGGGCGTGCGCCGGCGCTGCGCCGAGGAAATGAAGCGAACCGCCCGCGCGGCATCAAAGCTCGGGGTCAAGGTCGTCAATGGATTCACCGGGTCGAGCATCTGGCACCGGCTTTATTTCTTCCCCCCCACTTCCGGCGCGGAGATCGATGCGGGGTATGCGGATTTCGCGGCCCGGTGGAACCCGATCTGCGATGTGTTTGACGAGGTGGGCGTCCGGTTCGCCCTGGAAGTTCACCCGACCGAGATCGCGTACGACGTGCCGACCGCCCGCAGGGCGCTCGCCGCGCTGGGTGGACGCTCGACCTTCGGCTTCAATTTCGACCCCAGCCATCTCTTCTGGCAGGGCGTGGACGGCGTCCGATTCATCGACGCCTTCGCAGACCGAATCTATCACTGTCACATCAAGGATGCCGCCCTTACACCCAACGGTGAAGCTTCGATCCTCGGTTCGCACCTCGGGTTCGGCGAGGCCCGGCGGGCCTGGGACTTCCGCTCGCCGGGTCGAGGCGGCATCGACTTTGAAGAGGTCGTGCGGGCGCTCAATCGGGCGCGATATTCCGGACCGCTGAGCGTGGAGTGGGAAGACAGCGGCATGGACCGCGAGCACGGGGCTCGCGAAGCGGCGTCTTTCGTGAAACGCCTCGACTTCGCCCCGAGCGGTCGCGCGTTCGATGCGGCGTTTGAAAAGCGCCCGTCATGAACCTCCGGGCCCGTCAAAGGCCACCGCAAGCCGTTCTCTGGCGAGGGCTATGATGGACGCATCGCTCGGGGCGCGGCGGGTGCCTTCCCGCCGCTGAGATGCACCCGTAGAACCTGATCCGGTTCGCACCGGCGGAGGGAAGCGACGCATGGATTGTGCCGAACTCATCCGGTTTCAGCTTGCCCATAGCACCTGGGCGATCGGTGAGATCATCCGCCACGCGCGCACGCTCCCGCCCGGGGCGATCGAAGAGAACCTGGGGATCGGCCCCGGATCGCTCCGCGAGAACATCGCCCACACCGTCGAAGCCATGCTGTTCTTCGGCGAGAACTTCGCCGGGCGAGACTTCGACCCGGCACGATACACCGACGTGTCGCGCTGCTCGGCTACGCTTGACGGGCTCGCTGAACTGCTGTCCATCGCGTCGGCACGGCTGGCCGGGTCCGTCGTGCCGGCCTGTGAACGAGGGCTCCCGGACCGGGTGATGTGGCCCAACGCAGAGCACGGCCGCCTGCCCGCGCCCGCAGCATTGGCGCAGGTGTTCGACCATTCAACGCTGCACCGGGCGCAGTGCGTGAACATGCTCAAGAGGCTCGGCGTGAGCCCCGTGCCCGACCTTGACCCCATGACCTTCTGCGCTGCGGGCCTGCCGTGGTGAACCAGACGACGGAGCAGACATGACCACCTCTCGCACGACCGACCCCATCCGCCTCCCCCTCCACGGCGCCTGCAACCCCGGCGCCGCGCCCGATGTCACCACGCCCGGCTCCTTCGCCCTCGCGCCCGACGTGGGCGGGCCGCTCATGTTCGCATCGCCCGACACGCCGGGCATGCCCCCGCCGAGCACGAAGACCGCGTGGGACTTCCTGCCTGAGGGGTGGACCTCGACGCTCGCCCGCGACCTGTGCGACGCCACCGACCGCGCGCACTGCGCGGGCGAAGGGCTGAAGGCTTCGGCCTTTCTCGAAGCCACGGGCGGGATGCGCGTGGTCTTCCGCCCGGCGGACTTCGCGCCAGTCACGCAGCTGGAGCACGCGCGCCTGGGCATCGTCACGCCCCAGATGCGCCGCGTGGCCGAGCGCGAGCCGCACTTTGAGGCGCTCTTTCCCGGGCGCGCAGCCGAAGCGGTGCGCGACGAGGTCGCCGCCGGGCGCATGGTGATCCCGGCGAACATCAACCACCTGAAGCACGGGCTTGACCCGATGTGCATCGGGCGCGCCAGCCGGACCAAGGTCAACGCCAACATGGGCGCTTCGCCGGTGTCCTCGGGCACTGACGAAGAGGTGGAAAAGCTGAAGTGGGCGGAACGCTGGGGCGCGGACACCGTGATGGACCTGAGCACCGGGGGCGACCTCGACGCCTGCCGCGAGGCGATCATCCGGGCGAGCACGGTCCCAATCGGCACCGTCCCGATCTACTCGATGATCATCGGGAAGAAGATCGAAGACCTCGACTGGGCGACCATCGAGGCGAGCCTGCATCATCAGGCCCGGCAGGGAGTGGACTACTTCACCATCCACGCGGGCGTGCGCCGCGGGCACCTCAAGCATGTCCGCAACCGGCTCATCGGCATCGTGTCGCGGGGCGGATCGCTGCTCGCCAAGTGGATGCTGGTCCACAACCGCGAGAACATCATGTACGACCGCTGGGAGGACATCTGCGACATCCTCCGCCGGTACGACGTGACCTTCTCCATCGGCGACGGGCTTCGCCCCGGGGGGCTCGCCGACGCCACGGACGCGGCGCAGATCGCCGAACTGGAGACGCTGGGCGAACTCACCGAGCGTGCCTGGCGCAAGGGGGTGCAGGTGATGATCGAGGGGCCGGGGCATGTGCCCTTTGACCAGATCGAATGGAACGCGAAGGTGCAGCGGACGCTCTGCCACGGCGCGCCGTTCTACGTGCTCGGGCCCCTCGTCACCGACATGTTTCCGGGATACGACCACATCACGAGCTGCATCGGCGCCACGGCGATGGCCTACCACGGCGCGGCCATGCTCTGCTACGTCACGCCCAAGGAGCACCTGGGCCTGCCCAAGAAGGACGATGTGAAGCAGGGGTGTATCGCCTACAAGATCGCCGCGCACGCGGCGGATGTGGCCCTGGGCATTCCCGGCACGCGCGACCGTGACGATGAACTCACCAAGGCCCGCGCGGCGCTGAACTGGGAGAAGCATTTCGACCTGAGTTTCGACCCCGACACCGCGCGCGCCTACCACGATGAAGACCTCGATGTCGATACCGACTTCTGCGCGATGTGCGGCCACGACTGGTGCTCCGTCCGCATCAGCAAGGAGATCCAGGAGTTCGCCAGCGGCAAGGCGGAGGGCTTTGAGCGGAACGCCGCAGGCTCGCGCGGCGCGCTCGCCGGGGCCCGCCCCGGCGCCCCGGTCCGTTCCGATGCCCTGACGCTCGAGCAGCAGGAGATTCTCGCCAAGCGCGGGGTGCTCTCGCCCGACGAGATTCACAGACTCGCCGCCAAGACCCGCAAGGCCGTCGGCGGCGCGAAGGGTGAGAAGGCCTCGTGCCATTCAGATTACGTTGATCCTGAAGCGGCCAAGAGCCTGCAGCGCGAACGCGCCGGCGAATTCCTCCAGGTCGATGTTCGCCCGGCCCTCGGCCTGAGCAAGGACGAGGAGCGGGTGATATAGCGACACGCGCGTCACCGAGCACCGGCCCACAGCCGCCCGACCGACCCGGGCGGACGCTCCGCGTGCGTCGAGCGCGCTTGCGGTTTCACTCCCCGATTCTGCGTGCCGAACGGCCCCGCGCCTGGGTTCAACGCGGCTTCGCTCTGAACCACGCGGCATACACCACCGCTGCAGCCGCGATCCACGCGGCGCCGCTGATGGCCGCGACCCGCATGTCCGCCGCGAGGAACGCCCCGACGATCACGCCGAGTTCTCCGAACACGAACACCCCCGCCGCCGCCTTCGCGCCGGGCAGCAGGGGCTGTTCCGGCGTTCCTCGAAGGGTGAGCAGGGCGATGCCGGTGAGGGCGAAGAAGACGCCGTCGACGAACACGCTCCCCGCGACCAGCCTTTCGACGCCGTCCGCGCCGCCCGCCGCCACGAGCAGCCCCGCCCCCACGGCGCCCAGCAGCACGATCGCCGGCGCGGGGGTGCCGAGGCGGGGGTGAATCCGCGCAAAGGGCCTGAAGAATCGCCCGTCCGCCGCCATGCCGTAGATCAACCGCGGCCCGGAGAGCAGTTGCGCGTTGAGCACCCCGAACGCCGAGATCGCAACCGCGGCCGCGATGGCGCGCCTGCCCCATTCCGGAAACACCCTCGACACCGCGTCCGCAGCCAGCGCCTTGCTCGTCGAGACCCCCTGCGGCCCGAGCAACGCCAAGTAGGCCCAGTTTGCCGCGAGATACACCACCACGACGATCAGCACGCCCCCCAGAATCGCGCGCGGGAGCGTCCGGCGCGGCTCCCGGACTTCGCCCGAAATCCACAGCGCCTGCTGCCACCCGCCGTAGGCGAAAAACGCCGGCACCAGCGCCGCGATGACCCCGCCGAACCCGCCGATGGCCTTCGGGGCGCTCTCCGCCGGCGCGCCGGGCGCCACCTCCGGCCTTGCGATGACGGCGAGGCCCACGATGCACGCCAGCGCGAGCACCTTGGCAACGACCGTCACAATCTGCACGCGCGAACCCCACTTCACGCCCGCGGCATTCGTTGCCGTCACCACCGCGATCAGGCCGAGAGCCGCCGCGAGCAAGACGCCCGGCCCCGCTTCGATGACGCCGCCGAGGGCGAGGAGGTTGGCGGCACAGACCAGCGCGATCACGCCGATCGCCCCCGCCTGGATCGCCGTTGCGTTGCAGAACACGAACAGAAACGCCGGGCACGGGCCGAAGCAGTCTCGCAGCACCTCGTACTGCGCCCCGTTGGCGTTGTACCGCTGCCCGAGCGCCGCAAAGGTGAGCGCCCCGCACAGCGCGATCACCCCCGCCAGCCCCCACGCCGCCAACGCAAGGCCCATGCTCCCGGTGAGCGCGGCGACGCGCGACGGGTTGAAAAAAACGCCGACGCCGATGATCGCCCCGATCACGATGCACATCGCCGCCACGGACCCCAGCACGCGGCGCGGGCCCGAGGTCTCCGACTCGCCTTCGCCCCGGATTCGGTTCAGACGTGCCTCACCCATGCGGCGGAGAATAGCGCAAGGGCTTCGGCCAATTCTTCTGCTCCCTTCCGCCCGCTCCGCCCGTGGCCTCAGCCGCCCTCCCTCGTCGTCGACACGGATTGCCCGCGACCGCCGGTGCACCCGATCTGCCTTCGGCTCGGTGTAGTCCTTCCTATCCTCCCCCATTCCCTGCAGGAGCCCTGCCATGTCCAACCAGCCCGTCATCGTCGCCGCCAAGCGCACCCCCATCGGACGATTCTTCGGCGGCCTTGCCTCCACTCCCTCCCCCACGCTCGGCTCCTATGCCATCCGGGCCGTGCTTGACGCCGCCCCGGGCCTCAAGGGTCACGTGGACGAGTGCATCATGGGCTGCGTGCTCCAGGCCGGGCTGGGCCAGAACCCCGCCCGCCAGGCGGGGCTCAAGGCGGGGCTGCCCTCCACCCTCTCCGCCAAGACCATCAACAAGGTCTGCGGCAGCGGCCTCGAAGCGGTCATGCTGGCGGCCCAGGCCATCAAGGCCGGCGACGCCCACTGCGTCATCGCCGGCGGCTTTGAGAACATGACCGCCGCGCCCCATTTCGCCCACCTCCGCGGCGGCTTCAAGTTCGGCGATGCGACGTTCAAGGACCACATGCAGTTCGACGGCCTGACATGCGCCTTCGAGTGCTGGGGCATGACCAACGCCGCCGACCACATCGCCAAGGAGTTCGGCGTCCCGCGCGCCGACCAGGATCGCTTCAGCGCCCAGTCTCACCAGCGCGCCGCTGAGGCCACCAAGGCCGGGTTCTTCAGGAACGAGATGGTCGCCCTGACCGGCGAACAGGTCGGCAACCGAAAGAACCCCGGGCCCGAGGGGGGCGTCTCCGCCGACGAAGGCATCCGCGCCGATTCCACCGCGGAGGGGCTTGCCAAGCTCAAGGCCCTGCCGGGGCACGAGTTCATCACCGCGGCCAACGCCAGCCAGATCAGTGACGGCGCCGCCGCGGTCGCGGTCCTCTCGGCCTCAATGGCGTCGGAAGTCGGCGCCAAGCCCATCGCTCGAATCATCGCCTACCACACCCACGGCGTCGATCCCAAGGACATCTTCGCGGCCCCCATCGGCGGCATTGCGGGCGTCCTCAAGAAAGCCGGCCTCGGCGTCAAGGACATCGACCTGTTCGAGATCAATGAGGCCTTCGCGGCCCAGGTGCTCTGCAACGTGAAGGAACTCGGCATCGACGAGAAGCGCCTGAACGTCTGCGGCGGGGGCATCGCCCTCGGACACCCCATCGGCGCCAGCGGCGCCCGCGTGCTCACCACGTTGATTCACCAGTTGCACCGTACCGGCGGCAAGCGCGGCCTCGCGGCCCTCTGCCTCGGCGGCGGCAACGCCGTGGCGATGGTCGTCGAGGTCTGAGCACGCGGCTGCACCCTCAACCGGGTGCGCCCGTGTCAACGGGGCACCTCGACGCGGTGCACACGGCCGGGCCGCGCCCTGGGTGCTGACTGGCGCTCCGCTTACGCCGATTCTTTGCGCTTGCGGCGCAGGTCGAGCAGGCGCGGCCTGCGGGCCAGCACATCCGCCCGGTCCAGCACGTACTCCGCGCCCTCGTTTTCCTGGTCGGGCAGTTCGTACATGAGGTTGATCATCAGGTCTTCGAGCACCGACCGCAGCGCCCGCGCCCCGGTGTCCTTCTCAAGGGCCTTCTGGGCGATTGCCTCGAGCGCCTCGGGCGTGAAGGTCAGCGTGGCGCCCTCCAGCGAAAACATGTGCTGATACTGGCGCACGATCGCGTTCTTGGGCTCGGTCAGAATCTGGATCAGCGCCTCCGTCGTCAGCGGCATCAGCGGCGCCACCGCGGGCAGACGCCCCACCAGCTCCGGGATCATCCCGAACTCCACCACGTCGCTGCTGGTGACCTGGGCCAGCAGCTCGGCCTTCTCGAGTTCGCGCGCCTTGGCCGAGCGGTCGATATCCGTCTGCGTGAAGCCGATGCGGGTCTTGCCCAGCCGGCGCCGGATGATGTCCTCCAGCCCCACGAACGTGCCGCCGCAGATGAAGAGGACGTTTGCGGTATCAAACTGGATGTACTGCTGTTCGGGGTGTTTGCGCCCGCCCTGCGGGGGCACATTGGCGACCGTGCCTTCGAGCATCTTGAGCAGGCTCTGCTGCACGCCTTCGCCCGAGACATCGCGGGTGATCGAGACGTTGTTGTGCGTCTTGCCGATCTTGTCGACCTCGTCGATGTAGATGATGCCGCGCTGCGCTGCTTCCACGTCGAAGTCCGCATTCTGGAGGAGCTTGAGCAGCAGGTTCTCCACGTCCTCGCCCACGTACCCCGCCTCGGTCAGCGTGGTCGCGTCACCGATCGCGAAGGGAACCTTCAGGATCTTGGCCAGCGTGCGGGCGAGCAGCGTCTTGCCGCTGCCGGTGGGCCCGATGAGCAAGATGTTGCTCTTGTCGAGTTCGACGGTCTTGGCCTCGTCGCTCTCGCGGTGCAGCAGGCGGGTGTAGTGTGAGTAGACCGCGACCGAGAGCGCCTTCTTGGCCAGCTCCTGCCCGATCACGTACTGGTCCATGTATTCCTTGATCTCGCGCGGGCTGGGCACCTCGCTCAGCGAGTGGCTGACCGAACTGATCCGGCGCTTCTCCTGCCGGAAGATGTTCTGGCAGAGATCGACGCAGTTGGAGCAGACGTACACCTCGTTCGGGCCCTCAACCATCGGCCCGACTTCGCGGCTGGTCTTGCCGCAGAAACTGCATGTCGTGACCTTGCGCCCGCGGAAGCCGCCGCCCCCCCCGCCTGATCCGGAGTCGTTCATGGTGGATTGGTCGCCTTCCCTGCCTTTGGCCATATGAATGCACTCCCTCCCGCCATTGTCGCGGGCCCGCCCGTGGTGACGCAGGGCGTCAGAACACCGTTCCATCGGTTCGCCCGCCCGGTTTGCTTGGACGCTTCCGGCAAAGCATTTCAGGATAGGCGACCCTTGGGCGTTGCACGCCGCCGTGCACAGGGCGCCCACGTCCCTCGCACGTTATTGCCGATGGCCCGAGAACCCCGCGTGCTACCCCGGCCCGCCCGGCCCGTCAGGTTGAGATGGGTCGGGCAGCGGAGTGCCGGTCAGGTCAAACCCCGGCCGGGCGCGGATCGTGCCGTCGTCAAAAATCTCGCCCCGCACGACGCGGCGCGCCTGTGGGCGACGCCCCAGCAGCGAATCGCGCGAGGCCTGAAACTCTTCTTCCGAGATCACGCCCCGCCGACGGGCGTCGCGGAGCTGTTCAATGAGGCTGGCGGGGTCATCGGGTGGGTCTTCATCAAAGACGCGCTTGCGAAGTCTCAACCAGAGCACGCCGCCGGCGAGTGCCATCGCGATGAGGATTCCGATCCAGAGCAGAATCCGCCCCGAAGCCTCGCCCATCTGCGCGAGCAGCCCCGGGCGGGGCATGACAAGCACGCGACAGAGCAAGCCGCCTGGCATGGATCATTCGCCCCCGGAACGCCCGAACGCGATCGCCTCGTGAAGCGGCGCGAGAACGCCAGACACGATGCGGCTCTCGACAAAGGCCTCGGCCCGCCCGGCGAGGTCAAACATCAGCCCTGAGATGGCCTTGATCTCCAGGCCCGAAACCTGGCTCCGGAAGTTGACATGAACGCCGATGGGATCTGGCGCTTCGTCGTCCCTCCCGGATTCCTGGCCCGTCTTGCTCTTGACCTCAACGGTGATATCAAGGTCGGGCTCGCCTTCCACCGCAAGCCCGATCGTCGGCTGGCAGGCGCCGGGCACAAACCCCGGCCCCGTCATCAGGCGGCCCAGCGGCGAACCCGACAGCAGCGCTTCGGCGATCACCGCGTCGTGGTTGCCCCGGCACTCCATGTCAAACCCGTACATCAGTTCGAGCGACTCGACATCGAGCGGGCGAATTCCGAGGTAGAACGGCGCTGCTTCAAGCAGGAACGCATGAAGCGCCAGAAACTCCTCCGTGGAGGGCGCATTGACCACCCCGGCACGCACGTGCGTGCCCCGAACCGCCACCCAGCGATGCACCGGCGCGCTCGGTTCGGCCTCAAGCACCAGTTCTTCGCGGAAGCGCCGGAACTGCGTCATGTCCGGGAAACCCTTGCGGACGCGCTCGAAGAACTCGAGCAGCGTGTCTCGGCCGCGCGGCAATTCCATCCGCACGTTCAGGCGGCTGTTCACGTACACATCGGTGCACCAGGCCCGGTAACTCTCGGTCATGCGGGGGCACTCCAGGGTCACGGCGAGTGTACCGCCGGACCGGGCCCCGGAGTGCAGAATGGCGGGCACGCCGCCCCGGACTCGGCGTTTCCTCCTCGGCCTGACCGCTCGGCACGCCGACGACACCGGCCGCGGCCGGTTGTACGAGTGCGGCCCCAAACTGCACCCGCGCCGACCGACCCGGCTACCCTGCCCCGCGTGCACGCAGCCTCGACATTCTCGGCCAGGTTCTGCGTCCTGGGCAGCGGTTCGGGGGGCAACTGCTCGGTGCTGGATGTCCGCGGCCCGGGGGTCCGGCGCGTCATCCTCATCGACCTCGGTTTCTCCCCGCAGCGGACCAAGCGCCTCTTGCACGCGCGGGGCCTCGGCCTCCAGCACATCACCGACATCGTCATCACCCACTTCGATCAGGATCACTGGCGCCCCGCCTGGAACCCCCGCCCCTGGGAGGGGCCCACGCTGCGCCTGCATCGGCGCCACGTGAAGTGGGCGGACAAGTGCGGCGCCCTCACCCGCCGGTCCGAGGTCTTTGACGATTCGTTCATGCTGGCCCCGGGCATCGAGCTCCGCGCGGCGCTCGCCGCCCACGACCAGAGGGGGAGCGCCGCGCTGCGATTCGAGTTCCCCGGCGTGAGCATCGGCTTTGCCACCGATCTCGGGCACATGACCAACGACCTCGTGTCGCACTTGGCGGGCGTCGACCTGCTGGCGATCGAGAGCAACTACTGCCCGCGGATGCAGGCCGCGTCGCCCCGGCCGGCGTTCCTGAAGAACCGCATCATGGGCGGGTCGGGACACCTGAGCAACGCGCAGTGCGCCGATGCCGTGCGCCGGACCGAACCCCGTGCCTCGGTGGTGCTGCTGCACCTCTCGCGCGAGTGCAACCGGCCCGAACTCGCCCGCGCGCCGCACGCCGGGGCGTCGTACGAGCTCCTGCTCAGCAGCCAGAACGAGCCCACGCCCTGGATCGAACTCACGGGTTCGCCCGCCCGCCCCGCCGCCGTGCGTGTGCCCGCCCGAGTGGCCGCGCCCTCGCTCTTTGCCGGAATCGGAGACGCCTCCCCGTGATCGTCCCTCCCGAGTGGTGGACGGCAGCCCGCGAACCCGACGACTCGATGGGGCGCCGGCTTGCGCGGCTTGTCGGCATCGCCCCGGTATTCACCGTGGACGGAGTGCAGTACCGGGAGCGCCGGGCCGAACCCCTTCGCCGGGCGCTCGGCGAACGAGGGCACGGGTTCAAGGAATACGACGTTCAATTTCCTTCCGGCGAGCGCATGCGCATCCGGGCCGCCCGCGACCGCTTCTACCCCGACCTGGTCGCGATGCGGATGCCGCCCCTCGGGCGGCTTATCGAGCAGCTGGTTCGCCCGGGCATGCGCATCGCCCTGCTCGACGCCGGGACCGGGCAGCCCGGCGCGTGGGCGGCGCTCTGCGCGGGCGCCGCAGGCGCCGTGGTCGCGCTGGAGCGCGACGGCGAAAGCGTTCGCTTCGCCCGCCGTCGCTATCCGGCCTCAAACATCTCCTACGAAATCGGCGATCTGGACGGACTCAGCGGCGAACTCGACGGGTCATTCTCCGGTGTCGTCACGCTCCGGGCCGGCGCGCGCGCGCTCGAAGCCTGGCGGGTGGTCGGGCCCGGCGGCTGGCTGCTCACCGGCGACGAGGGCGCACAGTCATTGCGTGCGGCCTTGCCCGAGGCAGGCGCCCTCGGAAGCGCGATCGATCGACCCTCTCCGGCGCCGCGCCTCGTCCTCTTCCGCCGGCCCGAGCAAGGCCCGGGCATCCCTCCTGCCGAACGCCCCGCCTAGTGTTGTCTGAATGACCGAAGTTCCGCCGAGTCTGCCGGATGCTGCGCGAACGGACACGCCGGGCGCCCTCGCGCTGGCGATCGAAGCCGCCCGAGTGCTGCACGATAACAAGTGCGACAACATCCTGCTCTTCGATGTCCGCGCTCTCAGCAGCGTCACCGACTACATGGTCATTGCCAGCGGCACGTCCAACCGCCAGATGAACGCAGCCCTCCAGCACGTGCAGGACATGGGCGCCGAGCGAGGCTCCCCGGTCTTCCGGTGCAGCGCGGACGACCGCTCACTCTGGCTCGTGTGCGACTTTGTCGATGTGGTGGTCCACGTTTTTGAACCCAACACGCGGGCGTACTACGACCTGGAGATGCTCTGGGGCGATGCACCCCAGGTCGCATGGGGACGAGGCGCCGGCCCTTCCCCCGCCGGCCCCGGCGCGTAACCCGGGCGAGGGGAGTGCTCCGCGCCGATGCCAGCGCCCCGGGTCATCCCTGTGTCCGCCTCTTCGGGCGACTACGAAGTCGTCGTGGGCCCGAGGCTCCTCGCCGAACTCGGGCCTCGCGCCTCTCGTGCGCTGGGCACTCTTCCCCGGCGCGTCCTGCTCGTCGCCGACCGAGGTGTGCCGCAGGCCACGATTGATCTCGCCCTCGCCTCGCTGGGCAGCGAGGGGTGCTCGTGCGCGGTCGCGCTCGTCAATGCTGACGAACGCGACAAGAGCCTGGCCGCAGCCGAGCGGCTGCTCCTCGCCGCCTCCGCACATGCCCTGGATCGCGCCGACCTGATCGTCGTCCTCGGCGGAGGGCTGACCGGAGACCTCGCCGGCTTCGTTGCCTCGACGTACATGCGGGGCGTCAACGTCATTCAGTGCCCCACGACGCTCCTCGCCATGGTTGACGCCTCCGTCGGGGGCAAGACCGGCGTAAACCTGCCCTCCCCCCACGGCCTCCTCAAGAACATGGCCGGGGCCTTCCACCAGCCTCGGCTCGTGCTCGCGGACCTCGCCGCGCTTGACTCTCTCCCGGAGCGTCAGTTCCGGTCCGGTCTCGCGGAGTGCCTGAAACACGGGCTCCTCGCGGCCGACTTCGGCGACCCCGGCCTGTGGACCTGGACGCTTGCCAGACTGCCGCGCATCCGAGAGCCCGCGATTCTCGCCGAACTCATTGAGCGCAATGTTCGGATCAAGGCGACGGTGGTCGGCAACGACGAGCGTGAGCTGCACCCCAGCGCCGGGCGCGCCTTGCTCAACCTCGGGCACACCTTCGGGCACGCGATCGAAACGCTTCCCGGGGTCACGCCGGAGGCCCCGGGTGGCCTAGCGCCCCCGCCCAAGCAGCCGACGCCCCCCCTGCCGGCCATGCTTCACGGCGAGGCTGTCGCCATCGGCCTTCACGCGGCTGCCGTCTGCGCAGCGGCCTGTTCGCCCGACGCCGGCCCAGCCGCGATGCTCGTCCAAGATGTGTGCGCGGCCCTGCACGCGGCCGGACTCCCCGCACACGCCCGGGGCCTGCCAAGCGACGACGTGATTCTCGACCGGATGCGCCATGACAAGAAGATGCTCGGAGAGCGACTTCGGCTCATCCTCCCTGTTCCGGGGGGTCGAAGCGAGGTTCGTTTGGATGTCCCCGAGGTCGCGCTCCGCCAGGCGCTGCGCGCCATCCGCGCGAAAGAAACTTGAATATTCATGGTTGGCGAGCGCTGCGCAAAGGCTGCGTCGAAATCTGGCGATGTGGTCTGAACCCGCCCGATAACCGGAATGCCGGACCGGGCGATCCGGGTGGATTGCGTGACGCCCGCGCCGGCGTGAAGGGGCTAGCGGCGTGCGCACGATTGCGGTTGTCAATCAAAAGGGCGGATGCGGGAAGACCACCACGGCGATCAGCCTTTCCGGCGTGTTTGCTCGCCGCGGGTGGCGCACCCTGCTCGTGGACATGGACCCGCAGTCGCACTGCGCCGCGGGGCTGGCGATTCCGGAGCAGCGCATCGATCTGGACGTGGGCGACGCCATGCTCCTGGAGGAGCGTCGCAAACTCGATACCTCGCGGCTGCTCTGGCGCGCCAGCCGGAATCTCGACCTCATCCCCAGCCGCACCAAGCTCGCCGGGCTCGAGGCGCTCCGGGGCGGGCTCGCCGAAGCGCCCGACCGCGAACAGAAGCTGCGAAAGCTGCTCGACCGGCTGCGGGGCGACTACGACGTGTGCCTGATCGACTGCAGCCCTTCCATCGGCCTGTTGACGTTCAACGCCCTGAGCGCGGCCGATGCGGTGCTCATCCCGGTAGAAACCAGTTTCTTCTCGCTGCAGGGCGCCACCAAGCAGGTTTCGGCAGTCCGCACGATGTGCCGGCGGCTGAACAAGCGCATGCCCTATTGGCTCCTCCCCACCATCCACGAGGCGGACAGCCCCCTTGCGAAGGACCTGCTCGACGAACTCCGGCGCCGCTACACCGAGCGCGTCACCCCGATCTGCATCAGGCGAGACTCCGCCCTTCGCGAGGCGGCGAGTTTCGGCCAGCCTGTCGTGGAGTACTCCCCCACATCCCCGGGCGCAAGCGATTACTCCGCGCTGGGCGAGTGGTTCGGCGAAGCCCTTGGCATCGGCGTCGCGCACCCGCCTGCCGCGCTGCCCTCTGACCTCGTCGCGGACAATGCACCCGAGCCGTCACCCGCGGCCCGCACCGGCGATGCCCCCGCACCGCCAGACGCAACCCACGCACCTTCCCACGCGGTGGACGCGCCGCGTCAATCATCCGGCGCCGGCCCGGCGACCACGACCGAACCGCTGACCGGCCGGCTGTCCGCCGGCGTCGAAATTAAGCCGCTCCCGATCGATGATCCGGCCCTGGCCCTGGAGGACATCGCCGCGGCCCCGGTGCCCGTGGACCGCGCGGCGGACCTCGCCGCCCGCGCCCAGCGCCTGCACGAGCGGGTCCAGTCGCTCAAGGCCCCGCTGGTCGCCGACCGCCCCGCCCCCGTGGAAGATCGCATCGGACGCCCCGTGAGTTTCGAGGCGATTCGCCGGCTCTTTGGCGCGAGGCAGGTCACGTCCGGCGTGCTCTTCGTGCAGCCGCTCGCCATCGGCTCGCGCGTCGCCGTCGCGGGTGAGTTCAACGGCTGGTCCGACACCTCGCACGTCATGCGCCGCAACGAGGATGTCGGGGTCTACGAACTTGTCATCCCGATCTCTCCGGGGCGGTACACCTATCGGCTGGTCGTCGATGGCATCTGGCGCCCCGACCCGTACAACCCCGCGGGCGAACCTAATCCCTTCGGCGAGCGGAACAGCCTGCTGGAAGTCCGCTAGACTGGACCGACCGGACGCGAAGGAGGCGCCGATGTCCCGCCATGCCGCACACGGATGGAACCAGCCCGGCGCGTCGGGTGCGGAGCGCCTCAACGAACCCCGCCCCGAAGACTTCGATGCACTCGCTGACTTGTTCCTCGGTCCCGGCGAGAGCCCGGCACGCGCGGCCGCCCCAGCGTCGGGGCACACCCCGGAACCTGCCTCTCGTCTCGCGGTCGAGCTCCTGGTGCTCGGTCACTTGCCCGTGCGGGCGCCGCTCTGGGCCCGCCAGTACGCCTGGATGCTCGCCCAGTGCGCCCCTCACCCGGTCGCCCTTGTGCGTCTCGCCGCAGGCACATTGCAGGTCGAAGTGCTGTCCCCCGGGATGGAGCCTGATGAACCTCTCGCCGACGCTGCGGGCGCTCTTCGCCAGGCGTTCGCCGAGGCCGGGTGCGTGCTGCTGCGTGTCGATGAGCCCGATGAGCCTCGTCTCGCCCGGTGGGAGGGCGCCACAACCCTGACGCTGCTCAGCGGTGTGGACGATGCTGCGGTCGTCGCGGCGTACCGCGCGATCAAGAGCCTGGGCCCGGGCGAGCCAGAAGACGGCCCCGATGTCCGCATCGCATGGATGGGCTGCGAACCCGAGGCGGCGCGGGACGCGATGGCCAAGCTTGAACGCGCCTGCCAAACCTTCCTCCAGCGCCCCCTCGGCTTCGCCGGAAGCTCCGCCCGCATCGACGGCGCGCAGGGCCGGGTGCTCTACCGGGGCCCGATGCCCGCGGGCGCACGCATCGAAGACCTGTTGAGCATCGCTCAATGCGAAGGCGCCGCCGCCCGGGATGCCGGGGCACGCGAACGCGCCCCTGCTCGCCCGGTCATCGACCCCGCACGCCCGAGCGTGCTGCGCTTGGCAAACCCGACGGACGACGTGCTCGATGATGACGAGGGATGGGGCGACTCCGCGGTGCCTTCGCCGTCCTGCCCCGCCTCCCGACCTGCCCCTCGTCCGGCGCCGGCCACGGAGGCGGCGCCTGCACAGCCCGAATCGCTCGCCTCGCTCATGCCGGGGCTCGTGCCGCTGCCTGCTCGCTGCCCGGATGTTCCCCAGGTGGAACTCGCCGCGGACGCGCAAGGCGGGCTCCACATGTTTGCGTTGGATGCGCTCGGCGGCGCCGAGGCGCTGGCCGCATGCCGCGCCTGGGCTGCCCGGCACGGCGCGCTGCTCGCCCTGGCATGTCCCGGACTGTCTGCGGGCTCGTGCCGGCACACTGCGGAGCACCTCGTCACCCTGGATGCCCCGAGCGCCGCGCATCTCGTTCATGCACCGTTCCACCTGCACCTGGGGGTGCGGACCCCGCAGGGCTGGGTGCTGGCGCCGCTGAATCGCCCGACTGGCGGCTGATCGCGGGGGACGACCTCCCAACGCTGCGGAAGTGCGCAACCCAAGCGTGCGACGTGGGGTGGGCGGACTGACTTCGGGCTGTGGTCCGCGCTTTCACCTCAGGTGGAACCGAAGAGTTCCCGGCCGCGATTGCCCTCGGCCGCAGACTCGCGCGACGCCGGGCCTACTCCAGTTGTGACGCGAGTACACAGTCTTCGGCGAACTTCTCCGAACGATCCGTGTCGCGTTCCCTCGCCATGGGTTTGGAGCCGAAATGCGGCAATCACGAATCAATACGATGACCCGCCAGCGTGCATCATCTCGCATCACGCGATGCCGTCCGAGAGCCGTAACCCTGGAGGACACCGCCAATCCCGGAACACCAGCCGAATCATGCCGGGCTGCCTAGTGGGTTCGCCCGGCAGCGGGGTCGCCCACCATCACGTCGCGCACCTGAACGGAAGGCATGCCGACGGGGTCGTTGCGGTCGGCCCCGAGCGCCTCGGCGGCACTTTTGGCCTCGGCGAGCATCGCCGCGTCGGAGTCGCCCTCGGGCGGGAGCTCGACGAGGCGCTTGACCTTGACCTCGCCGAAGGGGCGGAAGCCGGTGCCCGCCGGGATGAGATGCCCGAGCAGCACGTTCTCCTTGAGGCCCACCAGGTGGTCCTCGGCGCCGCGCAGCGACGCCTCGGTGAGCACCTTCGTGCTCTCCTGGAACGACGCGCCGGAGAGGAACGACTCGCTGCTGAGGGCGGCCTTGGTGATGCCGAGGAGCAGCGTGCGCCCCGTGGCGGGCTTGCCCTTCTTGGCCTTGGCGCCTTCCTTGCCCGCGGCCTCAGCCCGGGCGTTGGCTTCACGGATCTCCTCGCGGGACACCAAGGCGTTGACCGGAAGATCGGTGCCGCCCGAGTCCGTGATGCGGACGAAACGGGCGATCTCGATGTTCTTCTGCCGGAACGTGAAGCGGTCCACCACGTCCTGCGGCAGCAGATCGGTATCGCCCGGGTTTTCGACGCGGATCTTCCGAAGCATCTGGCTCACGATGAGCTCGATGTGCTTGTCGTTGATGGTCACGCCCTGCGCACGATAGACGTTCTGGACCTCGTCGAGCATGTAGGACCAGAGCGACTCATCACCCTTGATGCGCAGGATGTCCTGCAGCACGAGGGGGCCCTCGGTCAGCGGATCGCCGGCCTGGACGTAATCCCCGGCGTGGACGAGCAGGGCCTTGTCACGGGGCACGTGGTGGTCCTTCTCGATGCCGGATTCGTTGACGACGCGGATGGTCATCTTGCCCTTGCGCACGTCGGCATGGAGCTCGACGCGCCCGGAGATCTCGCTCATCACCGCGGGCTCGCGGGGTTTGCGTGCCTCGAAGATCTCGGTCACGCGGGGGAGGCCGCCGACGATGTCCTGCGAGCGCTCGGCGCCACGGGGCTGGCGGGCGAGCATCTGCCCGGGCACCACGGCCTGGCCGTCTTCGACCTCGATGCGCGCCTTGGCGGGGAGGTAGTGGAAGTCGAGAATGCTGCCCGCATCGTCCACGACGTTGATCTGCGGGTGAAGTTCGCCCTTGTGCTCGATGACAACCTTGGCCTTGCGCCCGCCGCCGGCGTCTTCCTCGCGGAAGGTCTTGTCGGCGACGATGTCGGCGTAGCGGACGGTGCCGGCCTTCTCGGCAAGAATGGGCGTGCGGTGCGGGTCCCACTTGAAGACCGTCTCGCCCCGCTTGACCTCCTGGCCGCCCTTCACATAGATGACGGCGGCGTAAGGGACCTTCTGCTTGTCGAGTTCGCGCCCCTTCTCGTCGAGAATCGCCACTTCGCCGTTGCGCTTGAGGACGATGAGGGCGTCCTTGCCGTCCTCATCCTTGCATGGCACTTCGTTGCAGTCGCGGAGCTCGATCCGGCCGGCGTTTCCGGCCTTGTACTCGGTCTCGGTGATGGCGCGGGTGCCGATGCCGCCGGTGTGGAAGGTGCGCATCGTGAGCTGGGTGCCGGGCTCGCCGATCGACTGGGCGGCGATGATGCCCACGGCCATGCCCGGCTCCACGAGCTTGCCGGTGGACATGTCCATGCCGTAATCGAGCACAGAGCACCCGCTCCGGCTCTCGCTGGTGAGGGGTGAACGGACCATGACGGCCTCGATGCCGATCGCCTCGACGGCGAGGGCCATCGCCTCCTCGATCATCTGGTTCTCGCGGACGATGATCTCGTCGGTACGCGGGTTGACGATGTTGTTGACGCTGACGCGCCCCACGATCTGATCGCGAAGCGGCACGTCAACCTGCTCGCCCTTGTAGATGGCCTTCTTGAGCACGCCGCGCTTGCTGCCGCAGTCGTGCTCGCCGATGATGACGCTCTGGGCGATGTCGCAGAGCTTGCGGGTGAGGTAGCCGGAGTCGGCGGTCTTGAGGGCGGTGTCGGCCAGACCCTTGCGGGCGCCGTGGGTCGACGAGAAATACTCGATGATGGTCAGGCCGTCACGGAAGTTTGATCGGATGGGGGTTTCGATGATCTCGCCCGAGGGCTTGGCCATGAGGCCGCGCATGCCGGCGAGCTGCATCATCTGGCTGATGTTGCCGCGTGCGCCCGAGTCGGACATGAGGTAGACGGGGTTCATGTAGGGCGTGCCGGCCTTGGCGACGATATCGGCGTAGTCGCCGTTCGGGTCGCGCCGGTCATTCTTGAGTGTTTCGACAAGTTTCTTCGTCACCTGCTCACGGCATCCGGCCCAGATGTCGAGCAGCTGGTTGTAGCGTTCGCGGGCGGTGATGATGCCCCGGTCGTAGCTCTTCTCGACGCGTTCGACCTTCTTCTGCGCCTCGTCGATGAGGCCCGCTTTCTCGGCGGGCACGCGGAGATCGCTGATGCCGAAGGAGAGGCCGGCGAGCGTCGCTCGCTTGAAGCCGAGCTCCTTCATGCCGTCGAGGAAATCGATGGTGGCGGCCTTGTCGCAGAACTTGTAGACATCGTCGATGGCGCGCGCGCAGCCCTTCTTGCCCAGAGAGCAGTTGTAGAAGGGCATCTCATCGATCTTGCGGAGCTTTTCTTCGAGCTCCTTGGCCTTGTAGGGCAGTGTGCCCCACTTGCGCCGGAAGTCATCCTTCGACTCGCGCTTGATGCGGGCGACAAGGTCGGAGAAGAGGACGCGCCCGGCGGTAGTGACGGTGCGGGCGAGACGTGCGGGGTTGTTGTCGGGCAGCTGGTCCTTCACCTTGAGCGCCTCGACCGGCCCGTTCTGGCTGTTCACGATGTGGCTGAACCCATCGAGTCGGACCTCGATGCGCTCGTGCAGGCGGATACGCCCGTGCTCGAAGGCGAGCAGGGCCTCCTGCCGGTTGCGGAACCTCGGCAGACGCTTGCGGGCGAGTTCTTCACCCTCCATATAGGTGATGAAATAGATGCCGAGGACGATGTCCTGGCTCGCGCTGATGATGGGCTTTCCGTTGGCGGGGCTGAAGACGTTGTTGGTGCTGAGCATGAGCACGTGGGCCTCGGCCTGGGCCTCGACCGACAGGGGCAGGTGCACGGCCATCTGGTCGCCGTCAAAGTCGGCGTTGAACCCGCCGCAGACCAGCGGATGGATGCGGATGGCGTTGCCCTCGACGAGCACGGGCTCGAAGGCCTGGATGCCCATTCGGTGCAGGGTGGGCGCGCGGTTGAGCAGCACCGGGTGCTGGTCAATGACCTCTTCGAGGATGTCCCACACCTCGGCATCGCGCCGCTCCAGCATGCGCTTGGCGCTCTTGATTGTGTCGGCGAGGCCGTGCTCCTTGAGCTTGCGGATGATGAAGGGCTGGAAGAGTTCGAGCGCGATCTTCTTGGGCAGGCCGCACTGGTTGAGCTTGAGTTCGGGCCCGACGACGATGACGGAACGCGCCGAGTAGTCGAAGCGCTTGCCGAGGAGATTCTCGCGGAACCGCCCCTGCTTGCCCTTGATCATGTCGGTGAGGCTCGTGAGCGGGCGGTTGCTGCTGCCGAGCACGGGCCGGCGGCAGCGGTTGTGGTCGAACAGCGCATCCACGGCCTGCTGGAGCATCCGCTTTTCGTTGCGGATGATGACCTCGGGGGCGTTGAGGTCCATGAGCTTCTTGAGGCGGTTGTTGCGGTTGATGATGCGCCGGTAGAGGTCGTTGAGGTCGCTGGTGGCGAAGTTGCCTGATTCGAGCAGCACGAGGGGGCGCAGGTCGGGCGGGATCACCGGGATCACGTCCATGACGAGCCAGGCGGGGTCGTTCTCGCTTTTGCGGATCTGCTCGACAAGCTTGAGTCGCTTGGAGAGGTCCTTGATCTTCTGCTTGCTCTTGGTCTCGGTCAGCCCGGTGCGGATCTCCGCCGCCAGGTCATCGAGGTTGGTCTTCTCGATGAGCTCGCGCATGGCGTCGGCGCCCATGGTCGCACGGAAGGCGTTGCCGTACTTTTCGATCGCCTTGCGGTACTCCTCTTCGGTGAGGACGCACTTGAAGACGAGCTTCTTGTCGTTGATCTTCATCTCCGGGTCGCCCTCGACGACGACGTAGTCCTGGTAGTAGATCACGCGCTCGATGTCGCCCGTCTTCATGCCGAGCAGGGTGCCGAGGCGGCTGGGCATGCTCTTGAAGAACCAGATGTGGACGATTGGTGCGGCGAGGTTGATGTGACCCATGCGCTTGCGGCGCACGCGGCTGTGGGTGACCTTGACCCCGCAGCGGTCGCAGATGATGCCCTTGAACTTGGTGCCCCGGTACTTGCCGCAGGCGCACTCGTAGTCGCGTTCGGGGCCGAAGATGCGCTCGCAGAAGAGGCCGTCCTTCTCAGGGCGGTAGGTGCGGTAGTTGATCGTCTCGGGCTTCTTCACTTCGCCGTAGGACCACGCGCGGATGTCGTTGGGCGACGCCAGCGTGACCTTGACGGCGGAGAAGTCGTTCACGCGATCGTACACGGTTTCAGCCATGGGTGAGTTTCCTCAAGCCAAACGTTCACTGCGTTGATCTGACAGCCTCAGGTGAGGTCCGGGGGCGGGGCCACGATCTCAGGCACCAGAAGCACCTTGATCTCTTGACCTTCGAGAACCTCTTCCACCCGCGACATCGTCTGAAAATACTTGTACGCGTTGTACGGATCCTGCTGATACGTAACACGGACATACCACCACTCAGGGTGTGCTGAACTGGGTCGCGGTGTCGCACTCAGCACACGAATCGAAAACCCTTCAGCACCCTCTTGGGCTCGAAGGACCTCCTGCACCCTTCGCTCGACCTCATCGGGATCCCGCATGGCCACCATCGTCACACTCTCCCTTCCGACAGAGCCAGCGTCAGAATCGAGGCGTCGCGCAGGCACGCCCGGGCGATCTCCTTGTCGATGTACCCGGCGGGGCTGTAGTCTGAAACCAACCGAAATCGGCGGAGGTTTCGGAGCCGTCGGACCATATCCCGAGTCGCGTCGGAGTTTCGCCGCCTTCGGGCGAGTGATGCCTGCAACATGGACTCGACCTGGGCGTGAGATGGATTCTCTCTCCCAAATGAAGCGCCTGCTCGTTCCAACCACGCTGCGATCATCGCATAGGCGGTGTAGTAAGCCCGGCTGACCGCGGACCGATAGCACCCACGCTCATGGCAAGTCTTAGCCGCATGGAGACTCTCTTCGGCTAGTTGGGTCCAGGTCGACAATGCTTGCTCCTACAGCAGGCTTCCCGCGTCGCTCTTCTTCTTCTCCAGCGTGATGTTCATGCCGAGGCCCTTGAGCTCGTTGCACAGCACGTCGAAGGCGACGGGCATGCCCGCCTCGAGCTTGTTGGTGCCCTTGACCATGCTCTCGTAGATCTTGGTGCGTCCTTCCACGTCGTCGCTCTTGACTGTGAGAAGCTCCTGGAGGATGTAGGAGGCGCCGTAGGCCTCGAGCGCCCACACTTCCATCTCGCCGAAGCGCTGCCCGCCCGTGCGGGCCTTGCCGCCGAGGGGCTGCTGCGTGATGAGGCTGTAGGGGCCGGTGGCGCGGGCGTGGATCTTGTCATCCACGAGGTGGTGAAGCTTGAGCATGTACATGAACCCGACCGAGGTCTTCTGGTGGAAGGGCTCGCCGGTGCGCCCGTCGAAGAGCTGGATCTTGCCCCCCTTGGGCATCTGGGCCAGAATCTCGCGGGAGTGCGGCGTCTCGCCGGACTTTTCGTAGTGTGCGAGGCGCTCGCGCACGTGGGCGTTGGCGGCCTCGATGGCCTCATGAACGTGCTTCTCCGAGGCCCCGTCGAAGACCGGCGTGAGCGCCTGGAACCCGAGCACCTGCGCCGCCCAGCCGAGGTGCAGTTCGAGGATCTGCCCGACGTTCATGCGGCTGGGCACACCCAGCGGGTTCAGCAGCACGTCGACCGCGGTGCCGTCCTCCATGAAGGGCATTTCTTCTTCGGGCACGATGCGGGCGATGACACCCTTGTTGCCGTGGCGCCCGGCCATCTTGTCGCCCACCGAAAGGTGGCGCTTGGTCGCAAGGTACACCTTGACCATCTCGAGCACGCCGGTCGGCAACTCGTCGCCCCGCTTCATGTGGTTGGTGCGGCGCTGCTTCTCCTTGTCGATCGCTTCGAGTCGCGGCCAGAACTGGCGGTGGATCTTTTCCGCCTCGCCCTTCGCGTCCTTGCTGCCCTTCACCCACTTGACGTCGAACGTGCGGATCTGCTCCAGGATGACGTCCGGGATATCGCTTGCACCGACCTTCTGGCGGGTCATGGGGTCGACCATCTCGGAGCCCACGGCGCTGTTGATCGCCTCGGTCATCTCCTTGAAGAGCGCGATGGCCTTGGCGTCCATCTCGGCCTTGTAGACCTCGATCTGCTTGTCGAGCTGCTTCTTCTGGGCCTCGGTCAGGTGCCCGCGCCGCGAGAACTTCTTGGCGCCGATCACGATACCTTCGACACCGGCGGGAACCTCCAGCGAGTCGTTCTTCACGTCCTCGCCGGCCCGGCCGAAGATCGCGTGCAGCAGTTTCTCTTCGGGCGTGAGTTCGGTCTTGCTCTTGGGGCTGACCTTGCCCACCAGGATGTCGCCCGGGCCCACCCGGGTGCCCACGCGGATGATGCCGTTGTCATCAAGGTTGCGCAGCATCTTCTCGGAGACGTTGGGGATGTCGCGGGTGAACTCCTCGCGCCCCAGCTTCGTCTCGCGGATCTCCACGTCGTAGGCGTCGATGTGGATCGAGGTGAAGACGTCGTCCTTGACGACGCGCTCGTTGATCACGATCGCGTCCTCGAAGTTGTACCCGTCGAACGTGTTGAACGCGACCATCACGTTCTTGCCGATCGAGAGCTCGCCCTTGAGCGTGCTCGCGCCGTCGGCGATCACGTCACCCTTCTGCACCTTCTGCCCCGGGCGTACGGTCGGACGCTGGTTGAGGCACGTCCGCTCGTTGAGGCCCACGAACTTCCGCAGTTCGTATTCATCCGAGTTGTCGATGATGATGCGCTTGGCGTCGACGTAGGTGACCACCCCGCCGCTCCGCGCCTTCACCACCATGCCCGAGTTGTACCCCACGGACTTTTCCATCCCCGTCGCGACGCAGGCCGGCTCCACCCGGATCAGCGGCACCGCCTGGCGCTGCATGTTGCTTCCCATGAGCGCGCGGTTCGCGTCGTCGTGCTCGAGGAAGGGGATCAGCGCCGCGCTCACGCCCACGATCTGCTTGGGGCTGATGTCGACAAACTCGACTTCGCGGCTGTCCACCTCGGCAAGTTCACCCTGAACACGGGCCATGATCTTGCCCGCACGCAGCTTGCCCCCGTCCTCCATCGCGTCCGCGGGGGCGAGGATCGCCCGCATTTCCTCGTCGGCGCGCAGGTGAACCACCTTGCCCGCGAGTTTGCCCTTCTCCGCCACCCTGTACGGGGTGCGCAGGAAGCCGTACTCATCAACGGTCGAAAAAATGCCCATGCGGCTGATGAGGCCGATGTTGGTGCCTTCGGGCGTCTCGATCGGACAGATGCGCCCGTAGTGCGAGATGTGCACGTCGCGCACCTCGAAGCCCGCGCGCTTGCGGTTGAGCCCGCCCGGGCCGAGTGCCGAAAGGCAGCGCTCGTGCACCAGCGAGCTCAACGGGTTGGTCTGGTCCACCACCTGGCTCAGTTCGCTGCGCCCGAAGAAGAAGTCAATCGCGCTCGAGATGCTCTTGCTGTTGACCAAGTCGGCGATCTTGGCAATCTCCTCCGGTTCCTTGACGCTCATGCGCTCCTGCACGGTGCGCTTGAGCTTCAGGAAGCCCTTGCGCAGCTCGTCCACCGCAAGCTCGTCCAGCGTCCGAAGGCGCCGGTTGCCCAGGTGGTCGATGTCGTCCACCTGCGCCACCGCGCGCCCGGTCTCGGGATCCTGCCGATTGGAGCGCAGGTCGAGCAGGTACTTGACGACTTCCAGGAAGTCGCTCGCGGTGAGGAACATCAGGTCTTCGGGCGTGTCGGTGTTGAACTTCCGGTTGATGCGGAAGCGCCCCACCCGCCCGAGGCGATAGCGCGCGTCGTCAAAGAACTTCTCGCGGAAGAGCTGCTCGGCCTTGTCCACCTGCGGCGGGTTGCCTGGGCGCAGCTTCGTGTACAGCTTGAGCAGCGCCCATTCCCATTCCACGTCGGTGTCGAACTGCTCGTGCTTCTCCTCGGCGACCGTGTTGAGGATCAGCGAGTCCTGCGGGTTCTGCACCACGCGCACCTTGCCGATGCTCGAAGCATGAATCTTCGCGCACGACTCTTCACCGATCTGCCGACCGGTATGCACGATCTCTTCGCCGCTCTCTGTGTCGATGATCGCGGAGGCGGCGTAGTGCTCGGGGCGCACCTTCGCCGCGTCGATCTCGTTCACCTCGTAGAAGATCGAGAGCAGGTAATCGGTGGTCGCCACCGGCGCCGCGTGCTCGATCGCGGCCTCGACCAGCTCCGCCGTGGTCTCGCCCCCGCCCGCGAGGTGCTGCTGGATGTAGGCGTCCTTCTCCGCCAGGAAGAGCAGGCAGCGCAGGAAGGTCGTCGCCGCGAGCTTGCTCGACTGGTCGATGCGCATCGCCAGCGCATCCTTCTTGTTCACCTCAAGTTCAATCCACGAGCCGCGCTCGGGGATGATGCGGGCCGAGTGGAGCGGCCGGTCGCCTTCGCTCGAAATGATCGAGAAGTCAACACCCGGCGAGCGGTGCAACTGGCTGACGATGACTCGCTCGGCGCCGTTGACGATGAACTCGCCGCCGCCCATCATCACCGGGAACTCGCCGAGATACACCTCTTCCTCGGGCAGGTCTCCGTGGGTCTCGCGGCTGAGGCGCAGGCAGACCTTGAACGGCCTCGCATAGGTCAGGCGCAGTTCGCGGCACTCGTCCGACGTGTACCGCGGGTCTTCGAGCAGGTAGTAGCGATACTCCAGGCGCATCTTCCCGTCGTAGCTCTCGATCGGGAAGACCTCCTTCATGAGGGCTTCGAGGCCCCATTCAAGATTGCGATCGTGCGGCCCCTTGGAGAGCTGCAGGAATCGCTCGTACGCCGCCGCCTGCACCTGCGTCAGGTCGCCCACATCCAATGCGTCTCCACGCTTGGTGAAGTCGCGGACAGAACGCTCCCGAGCGGTGAAGAACCGAACCTTCGCCGGCATCATGGACCTCGCTCAAAATGAGAAGACCACCGCGGCCGCGGCGGTCGCGAACCTATTGGTTGATACGTCCGAACGTTTCGATCATCGCGCAGACTGCCCCATTCCGCGCCATGCGGTGAATCTGGCAGTGTACCCCCCCGCTCAGGGCAAGTCCAGACCCCCGAGGTACTTCACGACGGCCAAGAATCCCCCATTTAGGGTGCTACTCGCGAAGAAATCTGTGGCAACCACAGAAAATGGGCCCCGTCCGTCGGACGGGGCCCGAAGTCGCGTGGTGTTCGTGTCCCGACAGGGGAACCAAGCGATTACTTGATTTCGATGTCGGCGCCGGCGGCCTTGAGGCTGTCGCCCAGCTTCGCCGCGTCCTCCTTGGAGAGGCCGGTCTTGACAGGCTTGGGTGCACCGTCGACGAGGTCCTTGGCTTCCTTGAGGCCGAGGCCGGTCGCCTCGCGCACGACCTTGATGACGTTGATCTTGTTGGCGCCGGGGCCCTTCAAGATCACGTCGAACTCGGTCTTCTCGGCCGGAGCGGCCGCGGCAGCGCCGCCCGCTCCCGCGCCGCCCGCGACGACAACCGCGCCGCCCGCGGCGGCCTCGATGCCGTACTTCTCCTTCATGTAGTCCGCGAGGTCCACGGCCTCCTTGAGGGTCAGGCCGGCGATCTCGTCGCCGAGTTTGGTGATCTTCGCGTCAAAGGTCTTGGTGTCAGACATGGTGCTCTACCTTCCCAAGGCGGGTCGCCCCGCCGTTGCCAGTCGCCGCGAGAGGTTCCGGGACATTCCCGGCTCTTTAACCCTTCCCCGGTGGGGACGTGGGCCAGTCACGGTCGAACAGTGTTCGTCTCAGGCGGCGATCACTTCGCCGCGATGGTCTCGCCCTTCTCCAACTTGTCCTTGATGGTCGCCACGATGCCGGCGACCTTGGCGCCGGGCCCCTTGGCCGCGGCCAGGAGCGTGCGCCCGGGCCCGAGGATAATGCCCACGGCCTGGGCAATCGCTTCGTCGCGGGTGGGGTACCTGCTCAGGGCTTCGACGCCGGCCTTGCCCTTGAAAATGACGCCGTCGAGCACCGCCGCCTTGAGTTCGATCTCCGGGTTCGTGCGGAGAGCATCGATGAGTTCGCGGGCCACAGCGACGACCGACTCGCCCCCGAAGGCGAGCGCGCTCTGCCCGGTCGCGTCGGCGAGCATTCCCTCAAGCCCGCCCCCCGCGAAGGCCTTGCGGGCCAGCGAGTTGCGGACGACGGCGATGCGGATGTTCTTCTTGCGCAGATCCTTGCGCAGTTTGGTGGTCGGAATGCCCTTGAGCCCGCGGAGGCTCAGAAGCACGCCGTTCTCGTGCCCCTGCACGCGTGAGGCGTAGTCGTTGATGACGTAGCCCTTGACTGTCTTGGACATGGGTGATGCTCCGATGCGGGCCTCGGCCCGCGCTGGCGGGGGTCAGGCCTGCGCCGCCGCGTCGACGTACTTGATCTGCACGCCCGGGGTCATGGTGCCGCTGAGAGTGATGCGCTTGATGTACACGCCCTTGGCGGTCGAAGGGCGGACCCGCTCGATCGCGCTGATGAAATACTCGACGTTCGCAACGAGGTCACCCTCGCTGAAGCTCATCTTGCCCACGACGCCGTGCACGTTGCCGCCAGTATCGGTGCGGTACTCAACCTTGCCGGCGGAGTATTCCTTGACCGCCCCGGCAACGTCCTTGGTCACTGTGCCAGCCTTGGGGCTAGGCATGAGGCCCTTGGGGCCCAGGACCTTACCGAGCTTGCTGATGATGCGCATCATGTCGGGACTGGCGACCGCGACGTCGAAGTCCATCCACCCCTTCTCGATCTCACCCACGAGATCTTCGCCCCCCGCCTTGACCGCGCCCGCGGCGGCGCACGCCGCGACCTGGTCAGACGAGCAGAACGCCACGACGCGCTTGGTCTTGCCGATGCCCTTGGGCAACGCGATCGACCCGCGCAGCGCCTGATCGGCCTGCTTGGGATCGACGCCCAGATGCATGCAGATGTTGACCGTCTGGTCAAACTTCGTGCCCTTGAACTTCTTGACCGCCGCGACGGCCTCGGCCGCAGTCAATGCCGCAGCGGGGGCGATCTTGGCGTTTTCCTTCCGTCGACGGGAGAGTGTCGGCATGGCTTAGTTCTCCACCGTCACGCCCATCGAACGGGCGGTGCCCTCGACCACGCGGCAGGCCGCGTCGACCGAGTCACAGTTGAGGTCAGTCATCTTCTCCGCCGCGATCTTCTTCACCTGCTCGCGGGTGAGCTTGCCCACCTTGTTCTTGTTGGGCTCGCCCGATCCCTTCTCAAGCTTCAGGGCATCCTTGATGAGCACCGAGCAGGGGGAGCTCTTCACCTCGAAGGTGAAGGTGCGGTCGCTGTAGGCGGTCACAATGCACGCGACCACCCGACCGTTGAGCTTGGCCGTAGCCGCGTTGAACTGCTGGATGAACTGCCCGGGGTTGACACCCTTGGCACCCAGCACCGGGCCGAGCGGCGGCGCAGGCGTCGCCTTGCCGCCTTCGGCCATGATTTTGAAGATGTGCGTAACTTCTTTCTTGGCCATGGGTCCTCCACCTCCTACCCAGCCGTGAGGGCTTTCCCTCGCGTCCGTCGCGGCCAGTGCGCCGGACCGACTCGGTAGTCAAACGGTTTCCGGGTTGTGCCCGCCGCGACCTCTCTTGGCGGGCCCCCACTGTAGGCACGCCCCATGCCGGGGGGCAAGAAACCTCATGTTTCCGCGGGTTCGTGTTCTTCCGCCAGCCCGCCCCGCAACCCCCCGGCTATGAACTCGTCGAACGCCCGGACAACCTCGGCCGGCCCGGGTGCGAGGCGAACGGCCTCCTTGAACGGCTTGACCCCGGGTTCTCCCGGGGCCGAGAGCGGCCTGGCCATCCAACTGATCCGCGAGCGGATCATGTGCATCGCGTAGTGAGTGTCGCGGAACTCCAGCATCCGATGGAAGTACTTCCGGATGATCTCGATAATCTCTTCGGAAGTTGGAGCGGCCGGCATGCCGGGGTCCGGCTCGCCGCGCATCTGCGCTGCACGCCGGACTTGGGCTGCCCAGCAGTCTCGAAAAAGCCACGGGTGCGACAGCGCGCCGCGCCCGATCATCACTCCGGCGCACCCGGTTTCGGCCATCATCCCAAGGCATGAGTCGGCATCGGTAACGTCACCGTTCCCGATCACCGGAATCGGCCCGCCGGACCGGCCGCCTGTGTGGGCGCGAACCGCGTCGACGACCCGCTTGATCTTGGCTCGATCGGCGCGGCCCTTGAAGCGCTGATCGGTTGTGCGTCCGTGCACCGTAATCGCGGCGACGCCGACATCCGTGAGGCGGCATGCGAGCGCGGGTGCATCGTCCGGGCAACTCCAGCCGAGACGCATCTTGCAGGTCAGGGGCACCCCGGAAGGAAGCGCCGATCGACAGGCCTCCGCGATATGCACAGCCTTGCCGAAATCGCACATGAGTCTGGAGCCGCCGTCGGTCTTGGTGACCTTGTCCACCGGGCAGCCCATGTTGATGTCAACGACCGTGGCGCCGTGATCCGCGGCCCACTTCGCGCCCTCGGCCATGATCGCGGGGTCGCTGCCGTAAATCTGCATGCCGACGGGGCGATCGAGATCGTGCGTGCGGGCGAGGTCGATCGAGTGCTGCGAACCGCGGAGCAGCCCTGCGGGGCTCAGAAGATCGGTGCAAGCGAGACCGACGCCCGTGGAGGCCCCCGCCAGGCCAGGGGAGATGCGGCTCGCCTCACGGCATGTGATGCGAAAGGCGAGGTCGCAGTACCTCGCAATGGGCGCGAGCAGGAGGTTCGTGCCGAGGCGCACCGGGCCGATCTGGAGGGGAACACCGAGCACGCCGGATCGTACGTTCCGCGCGCCCCGCTCACCGCCCGGTCAGCCCGATCACGCCTTCGATGATCTCCCGGTGGTTCGCGCAGCGCGGGCACTTGTGCTGCCCGCCGAGCTTGCCCCGCGAGTCCATCCATCGGTGGAACGCGCCCAACGGGAGCGGGGTCACCGTCGGGGGGGCCATGCCGAGCCCGTCCGTGCGTTTCGTCGTGTAATCCACGTTCTGCGCCTTGAGCGAGGCATCGAACGCGAGCGCAAAGCGAGCGATGATGCTCTCCTGGGGGCACGGTCCCTCAAACTCCGCGGCGAGTTCGAGGCCGGCGCGGCGGGCCCCTCCCGGATAGACGGGCGCCGCCGTGAACTCCCCCACCGTCAGCCCCGCGGCACGGGCGGCATCCGCGACCGCGTTCTCGATGTGCTCCACGATGAGATTCTCGCCGAACGCGTTGATGAAGTGCCGGTGCCGCCCGACGATCCGCAGGCGACAGGGGCCGGTGCCCGGGTGCGCACCATCGAACGCGCCCGGGATGTCGTCAAACTCCACGACATCACCGATGATGTAGCGCCAGAGCCCGGCGCACGTGCTCATCACCACGACATACTTCTGCCCCCGCTCCACTTCATCGCAGGTGAACGCCCGGGCGCCGGGGGTGTCGATTTCTTCGAGCGGTACGAACTCGTAGTACACGCCGATGTCCGAGCAGAGCCGCAGGCCGGGTTCGCCCGGAGTGTCCTGGATCGCGATGAACCCCTCGCTGGCCGGGTAGAGCTCGATGCGGAACGGGAAGTCGGTTCGCTCGTCGCCGAAGACCACCCGGTTGACGCGGGGCAGGAACGGGGCATATTTCACGCCGCCGTGGACGAAAAGGTCGAGGTGGGGCCAGATATCGCGCACGCACGACGCCGGGCGCCCCTGGGCGCGGGCGAGTTGCAGCACGGCCTCAAAGAGCACGAGGCCCCACGAGCACATGCCGCTGATCATGCGGACATCCTCGTCGATGCACGCGCGGGCCATCGCCTCGATCTTCGTCGGCCAGTGATCCATGAGCGCGATGTCGTGCCCGGGGAGGTAGACCTCGGAGAGCGGCCAGCGGATGAGCGGCGTGACCAGGCCGGAGAGGTCTCCCGTGCGGATGCCGTGCTCGTTGGCCCTGACATCGCTGGAACCACCCAGGAACAGGCACTTGCCCCCGAGCAGCCAGGGGAGCGACATGCCGAAGCGGGTGAGGTTGCCGAAGATGTCGAGGCTCGCGCGGAAGTTGCTGTGGAGCATCTGCCGCGACACGGGGATGAACTTGTCGCCCGCGGTCGTCCCGCTGGTCTGGGCGAAGTCGCGCACGAGGCCCGGCCAGAGCAGGTCGGGCTCGCCCCCTTCCCGCATGCGCTGAATCAACGGGGCGAAGGCGTACCAGTCGGCAACGGGGGTCGCCTCGCGGTAGGCACGCGCAAGGTCGCGCAGGGGGAGACGGGCGAGCCGCGCGAACCCGCGCGTGCGCCCGAACTCGGTGTGCCGCGCCGCCCGGAGCAGGTTGCGGAGCTGGCGGCGCTGGAGTGCCGCGGTGCGCGAGCGCCAGAACTCCACGTCGGAGAGTCGGCCCGCCCGCACCCCGATGCGAGCCTCAAGGCCCGCGCCGATCGCGCTTGTCCAGCGCCCCGGTGCGCCCGCAGAAGCCGCTGCCTTGGTGAGCGCGGGCACACCCGCCACCGTGTGACCCAGCACGGCTCAGGCCCGCCGGGGCGAGGCCGCGTTGAGCTCGCCCACGAAGGAAACCAGCGCGTCGGAGAACTCGTCGGGCCGTTCAATCATCGGCGCGTGGCCGCATCGCTCCAGCCAGACGAGACGGGCATCCGGGATGCGCTCGGCGAACTCGCTCGCGGCCTCCGGGGGCGTGACGATGTCCTGGCGCCCCCAGAGCACCAGGGTCGGCGCCTTGATGCGGTGCAGTTCGTCGCCCACGTGGTCACGCCGGCAGGAGCGGCTGAGCCGGATCATGGCGCGAGCCTTCGACCGGTCGTTCAGCTCGGAGTGCGCCCGGTCCACATCGCTCTGCGACATGCGGGCCCGATCGTGGAAGAGCTCGGCCACCTTCTCTTCGATGTAGTCGCGCGACTTCTGTGGCATCTCCGCGCCGAGGATCGGCTTCTCGGCCAACCCGCTCGACCCCGTGAGCACAAGACCATCAACCAGTTCGGGCTGTTCGATCGCGACGCGAAGGGCCACGTGCCCGCCGAACGAGCTGCCCACAAGCGTTGCGGGGCACCGCAGAGTACTGCGGATGAATCCGGCGATCATATCGCGGACGCCGGGAACTCCGCAGTCGTCGCCGTGGAGTTCCAGCAGCGGCACCTGCACCGCCATGCACCGTGCGCTCCGGGCAGCGCGCCGGATGACCGGCACCCAGTGCAGGTTCTGGCCGATGAGCCCGCTGAGGAAGATCACAGGGCGCCCCCCGCCTGCCTCCAGAATGTCGACCGCGACGGGACGCCCGGTCGGCCCCACCACCGAGGCGCGCGACGACCCCAGTTCGATGGCTGGCAGGTCCGATTCATCTGGGCGCGTCGGGATCACGGCGGAACAAACCTCCACGAGGGGGAGGATAGCCGGGCTTCTCGCTCCTCGCACGCACACACCGGTGTGCTCAGGCAGCGGACTCCGACCCCGGGCCCGCCGCTTCGACCCTGCCGTCGCGGATCGAGACCACGCGGTCGGCCCGGGCTGCAACGCGCGCATCGTGCGTGACCATCACGACGGTGAGGCCGCGCTCGGCGCGGAGGCGGGCGATGGACTCAAGCACCCCGTCGCCGGTCATCTGGTCCAGATTCCCCGTAGGTTCGTCGGCCAGGAGAAGCCTGGGCCGGTTGATGAGGGCCCTGGCGATGGCGACGCGCTGACGCTCCCCGCCCGAGAGTTCGGCGGAACGGTGGCGGAGCCGGTGGGCCAGCCCGAGTTCGGTGAGCAACCCCTCGGCCTGGCGGCGCAGTTCGCCCCGCGAACGAAGGTACCCCAGCCGCCCGCGTGCCACCATCGCCGGAGAAAGCACATTCTCCAAGACGTTGAGCTCGGGGAGCAGGTGGTAGAACTGGAAGACAAACCCCACCGCGAGCGCGCGATGCCGGTCCAGGTCGCGGGGAGACATCTCCGCGAGCGACCGACCTTGGTAGCGGACGACGCCGGCGGGCCGGGTCCGGGTTGCATCCGGTCGGTCGAGCCCGCCGAGGAGGTGGAGCAGCGTGCTCTTGCCGCTTCCGCTTGAGCCGAGGACTCCCACCCATTCTCCTGCTTCGACCCCGATGCTCGCGCCGCGCAGCACCGGCACGTTGACGCGCCCGAGCCGGTACGTCTTGTGCAGGTTTTCGGCGGCGAGCAGCATGACGACCTCGAAGGAGGGTGAGGATATCCGGGCCCCGAACCGGCCGGCACGGCTCCGATTCGCCGTGTGCTCGCTCCTTCGCCCTGGCGCCCCCGCGCCTTGACCATCCCGCCCGGGGTTCTCATACTGCGCGGCATCCGGGACCCAAGGCGGGGCGTATCGTTCTGCCCCACCCCGCGCCCCGGCCGGGGACATCGAAGGAAGGCGAGCGCATGAAGAGTGCATGGCGTCGGCAACTGGCTACGGGTTCGAGGCGCTCCGCCGCTCCGGCGCTCATCGCGCTTGCCGGGCTTTCCCTGGTTCTCGGCGGGTGCGGCATCGGACGGTTCTCCGGGAGTGGTCGCTCCCGGGCCGCCAACGTCACGCCGCTCACGGTCAATGACGCGGATTACGCCAAGGTGGGGTACCGGCGCGACTGGACGAACTTCCCGTACATCACGGCGGGCGAGCGCATCACCGACTTCCTGATCTCACCGAAGCTGATCTACGTGATGGAATCCGGCAGCGCGGTTTCCGCGCTCGACGCGAGTTCGGGCGCGCGCGTCTGGAGCGAGGTGCTCGCCACCCGCCTCACCAAGTTCCTGAGCCTCCGGCTGGGAGAGTACTTGGGCCGCCCCGCGCTGTTCGTCTCCAGCGAGTCGGCCGTCTACGCGCTCGACCCCGAGACCGGCGCGCTGATTACCCGCCAGAACTACGAGAAGGTCGTCAACACAGGCCCCGTCGTCGCCGGAAACGTGCTGGTCTACGGCACGCCGTCAGGAGAACTCCTGGCCCATGACCTGCGGGCAAACGGCAAACTGTGGGGCTTTGACCTCCAGGGCGCTGTGGAGTTCGGGCCGGTGCCCGTGGGTTCGGCGGTTGCGGGCGTCAGCCGGGCGGGGCAGCTCGCCGTCGTCGATGCCGGCACCGGCGGCGCCGTCTCGATGGCCAAGATGTTCAAGGGCGTCGATTGCAACCCCGTGGTCGGCGACTCGCTGCTCTTCGTGGCGAGCCTCGATCAGTCCCTCTACGCCTTCGACCCGGCGAACGGGCGCGAGGTGTGGCGCAAACGCACCGGGGCGCCCCTCCGCACCCAGCCCACCGCCCACGACGGCGTGTTGTACTGCACGATCGGCGGCCAAGGTCTCACCGCCTTCGACCAGGCGACGGGCGCCGAGCTCTGGTCGAACGACAAGGTCAGCGGCACCGTCATCGGCATGCGCCGCTCGAACCTGCTCGTCTGGGACGGCAAGAGCCTCAGCACCCTGAGCGCCGCCGACGGATCCGTCTTCGAACGGATCGAACTCCCGGAAGTCACTCGCGTCACACCGGACAAGTTTGTCGACGGCACACTCTACCTCTCCGCCCGGGGTGGGTCGATGTCCAAGTTCGTGCCGCGCTCCTGACCGGGCAACGCCGGCGGAACGGGGCGCAGGCTTCAAGCGGTTTCTTGCCTCACACCCAACCGATTCGGGTCGTTCGGTTGCCGCGTGCGCCGCGAGCGTGGTTGACTCCGCCGCAGGCGGTCCGCCGGCGAACCTCGACTCCGGGGGCGCTATACTCGCCGAGTTTGCGCCCGTCGCGCCGGAGGTCCGCTCACACCCATGCCCAGACGCACCGATCTCTCGACGATCCTCATCCTCGGTTCGGGTCCCATCGTCATCGGTCAGGGCTGCGAGTTTGACTACTCGGGGGCGCAGGCCTGCAAAGCCCTGCGCGCCGAGGGCTATCGCATTGTTCTCATCAACTCCAACCCCGCCACCATCATGACCGATCCGGCCCTCTCCGACCGGACGTACATCGAGCCGATCACGCCCGAGGCGGTGCGCAAGGTGCTGGCGAAAGAGAAGGAACTGGGGTACCCGGTGGATGCCCTGCTGCCGACGCTGGGCGGGCAGACGGCCCTCAACTGCGCCTGTGCGTGCTTCGATCAAGGCATTCTCTCTGAGTTCGGCGTTGAGATGATCGGCGCCAGCCGCGAGGTGATTCATCGCGCCGAAGATCGCCAGAAGTTCAAGGAGATCTGCGAGGGCCTCGGGCTCCGCCTGCCGCGCAGCAAGGTCGTGACCACGCTCGACGACGCACTTTCATTCCTCGACGAGATCGGCCTGCCCGCGATCATCCGGCCCGCGTTCACGCTCGGGGGCACGGGCGGGGGCATCGCCTACAACGGCGAGGAGTTCCGCGACATCGTCTCGCGCGGCATCGCCGCGAGCATGATCGGGCAGGTCCAGATCGATCAATCCGTGATCGGGTGGAAGGAGTTCGAGCTCGAAGTCGTGCGGGACAAGAAGGACAATTGCGTCATCGTCTGCGGCATCGAGAACATCGACGCGATGGGCGTGCACACGGGCGACTCCATCACCGTTGCGCCGATCCTCACCCTCACCGACAAGGAGTACCAGGCCCTGCGCGACGCGGCCATCGCCATCATGCGCGGCGTGGGCGTGGAGACCGGCGGCAGCAACGTGCAGTTCGCTGTCAACCCGAACCCGGCGCCGGGCCCGGAGGGCCGGCCGCGTTTCGACATGGTGGTGGTTGAGATGAACCCCCGCGTCTCGCGGAGTTCGGCCCTCGCGAGCAAGGCCACGGGCTTTCCGATCGCCAAGATCGCCGCCAAGCTCGCGATCGGGTACACGCTGGACGAACTGCGCAACGACATCACGGGCACAACCAGCGCCTGCTTTGAGCCGGCGATCGACTACGTCGTGACCAAGATGCCGCGCTGGACGTTCGAGAAGTTCCCGGAGGCGGATGAGACGCTGACCACCCAGATGAAGTCGGTGGGCGAGGCGATGGCGATCGGGCGGACCTTCAAGGAGAGCTTTCAGAAGGTCATCCGCTCGATGGATGTGAAACGCTTCGGCTTCGGGCTCGACAAGAACGACAAGTGGCTGGAGGCCATGCGGGCGGTCGAAGCCGGGCAGCTTGTGCTCGATTTCCCGCCGCCCACGCCCCCGGGCCAGCCGAGCGAGACGGGGCTTCGGACCGCGGACGGCCAGCCCCTGGAGTGGCCCCTGACGGCGGAGCGGCTGACGCGCAAACTGGTGGTGCCGAGCCAGGGACGCATCTACTTCATTCGTTACGCGATGAAGATGGGCTGGACCATCGAGAAGATTCACGAGCTCACGAAGATCGACCCATTCTTCCTCGACCAGATGAAGCAACTGGTGGAGTTTGAAGACGTGCTGTGCTCGTACCGGACCCTGGACGAACTGCCGCGCGAGGTGCTGTTCGAGGCCAAGCAGCTCGGGTACAGCGACGCCCAGCTGGCCAATCTTTACCTGGGCCGAATCACCGGCGAGACGATTCTCGCGGCACGCGCCGCACGAAAGGCTGCGGGCATCGAGCCCTCCTATCGGCTGGTGGACACCTGCGCGGGCGAGTTCGAGGCGGTGACGCCGTACTACTACTCAACCTATGAGCGCGGGTGCTCGAGCGTCAGCGCCGAATCATCCGGGCCGGATCCCTCTCCGCCGGCCTTCGTCCCCGACGAGATCCACCAGACAGGCCGGCCGAAGGTCGTCATCCTCGGCGGCGGCCCCAACCGGATCGGCCAGGGCATCGAGTTTGACTACTGCTGCTGCCACGCGGCGTACGCCGCCCGCGAACTCGGCTTCGAGAGCGTGATGATCAACTCGAATCCCGAGACGGTCAGCACCGACTACGACACGAGCGACCTGCTCTTCTTCGAGCCGCTCACGCTCGAGGACGTGGTGAACATCGTGGAACGCCTCGACGCGCCGGCCGACGACGCGTGTGCTCCCCGGGGGGCCGGTACGCCGCTCGTCCGGGGCCTGATCGTGCAGTTCGGCGGACAGACGCCCCTGAACCTCGCGCACGGCCTGGTTCGAGCCGGCCTGCCCATCATCGGCACGAGCGTGGACTCGATCGATCTCGCGGAAGACCGGGACCGATTCGATGCGATGCTGGAGCGCCTGGGGATCCAGCGCCCGCCGAGCGGCATTGCGCGGTCGCTGGACCAGGCCCGCGAAATCGCCTTCCGCATCGGGTACCCGGTGCTGGTCCGCCCGTCGTACGTGCTGGGAGGGCGGGGCATGGAGATCTGCCCCGACGAGAAGGCGCTCGTTCACTACATGAGCAACGCGCTGAACATTTCAGACCTCGACGGGGCGCCCGTGCTGATCGACAAGTTCCTCGATGGCGCGACTGAGGTGGATGTGGATGTGGTTGCCGACTTCGAGGCAACCGGGACGGATGGTGAGCGGCGCATGACGGACGGGGTCACGCCCTTCGGTGGCTCCGGTCTCACCGGCGGATCTCCTCCGCACGCAGGTCTTCGAGCCCCGCGCGCCGCTCCCTCCGCACAGTCCATCGTGTGCGGCATCATGCAGCACATCGAGCACGCCGGTGTTCACTCCGGAGACAGCGCGTGCTGCGTGCCCCCGTGGTCACTCTCACGCGGGCTGGTCAAACGCATCCGCGAAACCGCCCACCGGCTCGCCGAAGCCCTCTCCGTACGCGGCCTGATGAACGTGCAGATGGCGATCAAGGACGATGAAGTCTACATCCTTGAAGTCAACCCTCGGGCAAGCCGCACGGTGCCGTTCGTCGCCAAGGCAAAGCACGTGCCCTGGCCCGCGCTGGCCGCGAAGGTGATGATGGGCCGCTCGCTCGCGGAACTGGGGGCGAAGGAAGTGCCCGCCACCGGCGCCTTTGCCGTGAAGGAGTCCGTCTTCCCGCATCAGAAGTTCCCCGGGGTTGACTTCGTCCTCGGGCCAGAGATGCGCTCCACCGGCGAGGTCATGGGCATCGACCTCTCGATGCCGGTGGCGTACTACAAGGCGCTCGCGTCGGCGGGGTGCACCCTGCCCACTTCGGGCGGCGTCTTCGTTTCGGTGCGAGAGGGCGACAAGAGCGACATCGTGCCCGTCGCCCGCGCGCTCATGTCGATGGGGTTCACGGTCTATGCGACCGAGGGAACCGGCGCAGTGCTCCGGCGCCACGGCATGAAGCCCGCAATCATCCAGCGTCTGAGCGCCCACGTGCGCCCCAACGTGCTCGACCTCATGGCCGACCGCAAGATCAACCTCATCATCAACACGCCCACCCGCACGGGGTGGCAGACCGATGAGGGCCGCATCCGCGCGACAGCGGTGCGCCTCAACGTGCCGATGATCACCACGGTGACCGGCGCCGAGGCGGCGGTACGGGCGATCGAGGCCCTGCGCGCCGGTGATTGGGAGGTTCGCGCCCTCCAGGATTACCGGCAACTCGCCCTCGACGCCGGGGCCCCGTTGCCGGAGATCCGAGTCGTGAACTCGCAGCTCTCGACACCCGTGACGTGAGCGACGGGTAGTGATCGGCGATCGGCACGCAATGCACCTTTCATCTCCGACGAATGTACGCAACACCCGGCTCGAGAGCGGCGCGTTTCAACCTGGACCTTCTCGGCCCTTCATCACAATCTCCTCCGCGTGCGCGATCACACGGCCGCAGTCGCCGCGATGACGTCCCCCAACCACCCCCATTCAAATGCGCCGGACTCACGCTTGCGGAGTCGCGTCTCCGGCTTCCGCACGCAGATCCCTCACGAGTGCAGTGCGCGTCCGAAGAGGCTGAAATCGCACCACGCACCCGCGATCTTGCCGACGCGATTGCATGCCCGCAGGATGCCTTCAACCAGAGCGTTCTACTGGATCTGTTCGGGGGGCTGAATGGCGAGCGATTCTCCGGTGATCTCGCCGCGGTCGCGGAGCCGATCGGTGGCCTCGCGATTGGCGGGATCGATGTAGAGGATCGCCCGCAAACGCATCGATTCCTTTTCACCATCGCCCACGCGCCGATAGAAGTTGGCGAGCGCGAGCTGAGGCTCGACGGAGCGGCCCCGGTCGATGCGAGCCCAGGTCAGCAGGGCATCGAGGGCTTCCTCGGCGGTGCCGCTCTCTTCGGCGAAGCGGGCGAGGCGCTGATAGTCGCGCCCGTCCCGGCTGCCGTTGGCGCGCCGGCGGAGAACGGTCAGGAGCTCATCGTGGCGCTCAGCGCTCAGGAGCGATTGGCAATATGCCTCGAAATACTCCTCGTTGGCCCCGTCGATCTGCGTGGCGAGCTTGAACTCCTGGCTCGCGGCGAGGTGACGCCCCTGCGCGCTCAGGGCTCGCCCAAGCCCGAAGTGCCCCTGCGCGCTCTGCGGGCGCCGATCGACGTACTTGCGATAGGTCGTCTCAGCGCCGTTCAAGTCTCCCGCGGCGATCTGGCGTCGCCCCTCGGCGTCATACGACGCCATCGGGCGTTGCGCGTTGCACGCGCCGAGCAGGCAGGCACACAGGGGCAACAGCGCGGCGGCTCGGATTCGCATGGCTCGGACTCCGTTCCTCGAAGGGACGCATCGTATCACGACCGGGCCATGAGTTCGACGCCGGCCGTCCGTCCGCGTCGCCTCGACACGACATCCCGTACGCTTCCCCATGACCCGATGGGTGCTGCTGCGACACACTCCGGATGTCGGCCCCGCGCACCTGGACCTGATGCTGGAGGCCGAGGGTGATGAGGAGCATCGCCTGGTGACGTTTCGGCTGCCGCTGCAGACAACGATCGCGGCGGGGCAAGTGATTGCGGGGCAGCGGCTTGCGGATCACCGCGCCATGTACCTGGACTTTGAGGGTGAGATCTCGGGCGGGCGAGGATGCGTCGCACGCACCGCCCACGGGCCTTGCCGCGGCGTTGCGGTCCAATCCGGACACGTCGAGGCGCGGATCTGCGTCAACGGGGCATGGCTGAGGCTGTCCGGCGGAGCAGACGCCTCGGGCGCATGGCGGCTGGAGTTCCGCCCTTGTGAACCTGAGTCGTGACGGACGGAAGGTCCCGAGCGGGGACGACGCCACCCGCTGAGGCCGCGAGCGTCAATCGTCGTCGCCCATGTCCTCGTCAAAGGGTGCGGCCTCGACCGGCTCGCGCGGGGGCATGACGGTGATATCGGGGCTGGAATCGGGGCGCACCTCGCGGTAGATCGCCCCGTCCACGAACCCCTGGAGTTTGCGCGCCCGCACGGGATGCTGGAGCTTGCGGATCGCCTTTGCCTCGACCTGGCGCACGCGCTCCCGGGTGACCTTGAAGATCCGCCCCACTTCTTCGAGGGTGTAGGTGTACCCGTCACCGATGCCGTAGCGCAGTTTGATGATCTCGCGCTCGCGGTACGTCAACGTCTTGAGGACCTGTTCGATCCGCTGCTTGAGCATCTCCTGGGCCGCGGTGTCGCTGGGCACGCCCGCCGCGTCGTCTTCGATGAAATCACCGAAGTATGAGTCCTCGCTCTCGCCCACGGGCCGGTCGAGGCTGACGGGGTGCTTGCCGATCTTCATGATGCGCCGGACTTCGACGAGAGGGAGCTTGGCCTTCTCCGCCAATTCCTCGAGCGTGGGCTCGACGCCCGTGGCCTGCATGATGTCCTTCTGGAAGTTGCGGAGCTTCGTCATCGTCTCGATCATGTGCACCGGGATACGGATCGTGCGGGCGTGATCGGCGATGGCGCGGGTGATGGCCTGGCGAATCCACCACGTCGCGTAGGTGCTGAACTTGTATCCGCGCTTGTACTCGTACTTGTCCACGGCGCGCATCAGGCCGGTGTTCCCCTCCTGGATCACATCGAGGAACGGCAGGCCCCGGTTCCGGTACTTCTTCGCGATCGACACGACCAGCCGCAGGTTGCCGCCGGAAAGGTCTCGCTTCGCCTGCTCGTACTCCCAGAAGACCGTGTTCACCTGCTTGATGCGGCCCTTGAGAGCGGCGGGCTCCTCCAGCACCAGCGAGCGCAGCCCGTCGAGCTCTTCACGCATCACCTGGAGGTCTTCCACGTCGTGCGAGAGGGCGCCGGCGCGGGTGGCCGCGAGATGGGCCTGGAGCTCCTCCATCTTCTTGGCGATCGCGCGGAGTTTCCGCATGAGCGGGATGATGCGCCCGGTGCGCAGGCTGAGTTCCTCGGTGAGCGCGGCCATGCGACGACGCCGGGCGTCGAGCCGGGCGCGGATCTCCGCCGCGCGGTCTCCCTCCCCCTTGCGCCCCCCGGCGGCGAGGAGATCATCCCAGTCGCGCCGGTTGAGTTCGAGGAGCTTCTCTATGGTCGTAAGGTTCGCCGGGATGCGCCGCGCGATCTTCTCCTTCGCGTTCGCTTCGGCGGTGGAGACACGCATGGTGCGGTCAAAGGGCAGCTCGCCCGTGCTCACCTGGCGCAGGGTTTCCACGGCGAGGGCGACGATGTAGTCGCTTTCGAGGCACCGACGCCGAAAAATCATCCGCGTGGTCTCGATCTTCTTTGCGAGACGAATCTCTTCTTCGCGCGTCAGCAGCGGGATGTTTCCCATCTGCGTGAGGTACATGCGGATGGGGTCGTCGATCCGCCGCCCGGTGGTCTCCTCGGCCACGGCCTCTTCGATGTCGCGGAGCAGCGCCTCATCGTCTTCGATCACGACTTCATCGTGCCCGATTCCTTCGGCCTCAGCCCGGGCCCGGTGCAGGTCCGCCGCCAGGCGCGCCGCCTCTTCGGTGCGCTCGCCGCCGGCGACCGACATCGCCCGCAGCGGCTTGCCCGCGACCGGGCGGACGCCGGCGGCCTGGCGCAGACGCTCGGCCAGCATGTCGCGCCCCGGCTCATCGCCCCGGGCAATCGCATCGCGGTGCAGGCGGGCGCGGTATTCAAGTTCGTCGATGAGTTCGATACCCACCTGGTCGAGCACACCGAGAAGTCGATCGAGCCGCCCCGATTCGACCATCTCGTCGGGCAGGGTGTTGTTGATCTCCTCGTACGACAGCCAGCCGCGCGTACGTCCGAGTTGGAGCAGGTCGGCCAATGCGGGGTGCATGTCAGGGATCACGCAGGGCTCCTCAACGTCATGTCTGGGATTCGCGTGTCTGGACTTCGTCTCTTGTGAACCGGTTCGAGGGCTCATGGTTCCGCCCTCCTCGGCTTGGGCATGGCCCGGGGGTCGCCGCCGAGGGCGGCGTGCCTGTTCCGGGCCGCGGCGAGGCGCGCGAGAGCCGACCCCTCACCATCGCCGTCGCCGGCCGCACGCCTCACCTGCGCGAGGCAGTCTCTCCAGAGCCGTCCGAGGCGTTCCGCATCGGCCTCGGTCTCGCGTTCGACGCGAAGGTGCAGGTCCACGAGCGTTGATGCGTCGGCGGGCTCTTCGAGCCTCGCGAGCAGATCGCTGAGCGCGCACGCGCGCCCCTCGCGTTCAGCCTCCTCGATGTGTCGAACGGCACGGGCCAGCACTTCTGAAGAGTAGGCCGCGCTCGCAAGCATGGACCGCTCGTCCGGCGTCAACTCGGCGCGACGCGCGGGCTCGATGATCGCGACGCCGAGGAGCCAATCGGCGGGGAGGAGCCGCGCGGGCGCAGCGCGCTGCGGGACGGCCTCGGCAGTGAACGCGCGGGGCCGCCGCCCGGTCGGTGTCGCCCGAGCGATCACGTCGGTCGAGAGCCCGGAAATCTCGCTCAGACGGCGCATGATGAGCGCCCGGCGGAGCGGATCGACACTGGAGAGCCCCAACTCGACCAGGCGTGCCAGCTCGTCTTCGAGCAGCTTCTGAAGCGCTGCGGGGCCCTTGCCCCGCGCCAAGTCTGCGAGACGGCGATAACGAAACTCCAGCAGGTCGATGCTGGCATCCAGCGCGGCGCGGAATCGCTCCGCCCCCCCCTCTCGCTTGAGGAGTTCATCCGGATCCTTCGCGTCGGTGAACGAGCCGAGCGTGCAGACACGGACATCGACAGGTTCGGAGAAAAACACTTCGGCAGCGCGGTCGGCGGCCCGTTGACCGGCATCATCGGAGTCGAACAGGAGGATGATCGTCTCGCAGAGCCGCCGGAGCATTGAAGCATGGCGCGCCGTGAGCGCGGTGCCCAGGGCCGCGACCGCCGTGGTGAACCCGGCCTGGTGGCAGGTGATGACATCGGTGTACCCCTCGGTGATGATCGCCGCCCGCTGGTGCTGGATCGACTGGCTCGCCTGGTGCAGGCCGTACAGAGTGCTCGACTTGTCAAAGACCGGGGTCTCCGGGCTGTTGAGGTACTTGGGCTCGTCTTCGGGGTCGATCTTGCGGGCGCCGAAGGCGATCACGCGCCCGACCTGGTCCTGGATCGGGAAGATCAGCCGGTTGCGAAGCTGGTCGTAGCATCCCGGGGCGCCCTCGCGCCGCCTGATGAGGCCCGCCGCCACGAGCTGGTCTTCGCTGACACCAGAAGCCCGTGCCTTGAGGATCAGGCCGTCCCACCGATCCGGGGCGACACCGAGGCCGAACCGGGCGACCATCTCGGGCGCAATCGCGCGCTTCGCGATCACGTTGCGCCCCGCTGCGCCGTGCTCGGGGTGGCGCAGGACCGACTGGTAGAACTCCGAAGCGAAGGCGTTGATGTTGAGGAGGTCACGGCGCGAAATCGCCGGCTCGCCCCCCGGCGCGGGCGCCCGTCGGGGCGTGAGGGTGACGCCCGCCCGCTCGGCAAGGTACTCCAGCGCTTCACGGAACTCCATCCCGTGCATCTTCCGGACGAATGTGAAAACGTCTCCACCCGTGCCGCACACGAAGCAGTGAAAGATCTGCTTCGCCGGGATGACGCTCATGGACGGGTTGTGGTCGTCGTGGAAGGGGCACAGGCCGACAAATTCGCGCCCTCGTGGCTTCAGGCGCACCGCCTCCCCCACGATGCGAACGATGTCGCTGGCGTGGCGCACGCGGTCCCGGTCGGTGTTATCGTGAATGAACGAACTCACGGGCACGCAACCTCTCGCCGGCGCGGCCACTCCCGCGCCGCGGGACCGTAGCCGCCCGGCCTTCCAACTTCTCAACGCTCCCGGCGCGGCGACCCGCCCCGGAGCCATGCGCCCCCGTGCGCACCCGACACCCGATCTTCGCAGCGCGAGAGATTGACATGCCCGCGCGGAGGAGTATCCGCCGACCGGACCAAAGTCGCGCTGTCACTCAAGGCTACCACAGGTTAGGAAGGGAGCACGGGGGATTGCGATTCTGAGGCTTGCGCGGAGCATGACCCCTGGAACGATTGTCCCGGGCCGGACCGGAAACAATGCGGGCGTGCGGCGCCGGTCCGAGAACGGCGCCTGCCGGTGCATCGTCGCCTCGCCCCCGATTCAGGAGCATCTCGTGCCCGAAAGCATCGAACGTCGAGAGATCGTGTTTCGGGGAAGGGTGCAGGGGGTCGGCTTTCGCGCCACCACCCGCACCATCGCGCAGAGCTTCGAGGTCACGGGCTGGGTCCGCAATGAACCGGACGGATCCGTGCGCATGGAGGCGCAAGGGACACCTCTGGAACTCGATCTCTTCGTCGATGCCGTCCGCGCACGCATGAACGCCAACCTGTCGAGCGTCGAGGCACGCTCCCTCCCGACTCGCGATGAGTTGGCCTTTGAAGTGCGGCGGTGATCGTCTCCGTCACCGACGCGGCTGCCAACGGTGGATCGCCGGCTTGCCATGCGCCTCACTCGGGCACGTCGGGCCCCGGGGCACCCGGCGAAGACAGCAGCCCGACGGTGCTGGACGAGGCCGGTGACGCAATCGCGTCCAGAACGCCCCGGCAGATTTCCGCGTGGGTCAGCCAGCGCGCCCGCGCCGTTCCCCGAGCCAGTTCAATCTTGAACCCCAGCCGGACAACGTGCCAGATCAGGCTCAGATGCCGAGCACGCAGCGCGGCATGAGCGGCGTCTCCAACAGGCTCGTTGGCATCGCTGGGAAGGATGTGAACCACCCGAGCGCCGGGCGCAAGGGCGGCGGCAACAACATCCATCGCCCGCGCGGCGTTCCCATGCACCCAGCAGACCGCGAGGTCGAATGCGCCGCGGGTGTCGGCCGCGAGCGCCAGTGCTCGGATGAGTCCGTCGGAATCGGCGTAATCGCACGGGATTGGAGAAATGTTGGACCGCCGGGCCGCGAGGGTGTTCAGACGCGGCGCCGACCGAGCCAGCACACTGACCTTCCCGGCTTCACCCGACAGCGACAGGCAGACTTCAGCGAGCATCCCAGAGCCCCCCACGATCAGGGCGTGGCGCCAGCGATGGGTGGAGGGTGCCGACACCTGAGAACGTAGGCATGCTGCCAATATGGCAGGCACGCCGAGGCGGAATCGACGGAGGGACAAGGATCCGCCTCACGAGAACTCCACCAACTCAACCGCGTGAGCGGGCTGGGCTGGCATCCGGGTTGCAGTATCTGGCCGTACGGAGGCAAGAAGCCATGTCCAAGATCATCGGAATCGACCTCGGCACCACGAACTCGGTCGTCGCCGTCATGGAAGGCGACCAGCCCAAGGTGCTCATCAACAGCCAGGGCAACCGCACGACCCCGTCGGTGGTCGCGTTTACCGACAAGGGAGAGCGCCTGGTCGGCCAGCCCGCCAAGCACCAGCAGGTCACCAACCCGCGCAACACGATCTATTCGATCAAGCGTTTCATGGGGCGCCGTCGGAGCGAAGTCTCCGGCTCGGGAGATGCGGGGTACGGCAAGGCCGGGAACGAAGAGAGCAAGGTGCCCTACACCGTCGTCGGAGGCAGCGAAGAGTTCGTCAAGGTGAAGGTCAACCAGGGCGAGTTCACGCCCCAGCAGGTCTCGGCCTTCATCCTGCAGGAACTCAAGCGGGTGGCAGAGGACTACCTGGGTGAGAAGGTGGACCGGGCCGTCATCACCGTCCCCGCATACTTCAATGATGCGCAGCGCCAGGCCACCAAGGACGCCGGCGAGATCGCCGGCCTCAAGGTCGAGCGAATCATCAACGAGCCCACCGCCGCGGCCCTCGCCTATGGCCTTGACCGCAAGAAGAACGAGAAGATTGCGGTCTTCGATCTCGGCGGCGGCACGCTCGACGTGTCGATCCTCGACATCGGCGACGGTGTCTTCGAAGTGCTCGCCACCAACGGCGACACGCACCTCGGCGGCGATGACTGGGACCAGCGCCTCATCGACTTCCTCGCTGAGGAGTTCCGCAAGAAGGAAGGCATCGACCTCAAGAAAGACCCTATGGCCCTCCAGCGCCTGAAAGAGGCCGGCGAAAAGGCCAAGATCGAACTCTCGACCATGCAGGAGACGAGCGTCAACCTGCCCTTCATCACCGCGGACCAGAACGGCCCCAAGCACCTGATGACCTCGATCACGCGGGCGAAGTTCGAGAGCCTCTGCGCCGACCTCTTTGACCGCCTCCGGGCGCCGTGCCTCCAGGCTCTCAAGGACGCCAAACTGAGCGCCGACCGCATCGATGAAGTCGTGCTGGTGGGCGGTTCGACCCGCATGCCCCGGGCCCAGGCGATCGCCAAGGAGATCTTCGGCAAGGAGCCCAACCGCAGCGTCAACCCCGACGAGGTCGTCGCGGTGGGCGCCGCGATCCAGGCGGGCGTGCTCCAAGGGCAGGTCAAGGACGTGCTGCTGCTCGACGTGACGCCGCTCTCGCTCGGCGTCGAGACGCTGGGCAATGTGATGACCCGCCTCATCGAACGCAACACCACCATCCCTACCAGCCGCAAGGAGGTCTTCTCCACCGCGTCGGACAACCAGTCCAGCGTCGAGATCGTCGTCCTCCAGGGTGAGCGCGAGTTCGCCCGCGACAACCGCGAACTGGGCAAGTTCTCCCTCTCGGGCATCCCGGCGGCGCCGCGGGGCATGCCGCAGATCGAAGTCGAGTTCTCCCTCGATGCCAACGGCATTCTCACCGTCACCGCGACGGAGCAGAAGACGGGGAAGAAGGCCGACATCAAGATCACCAACTCCGGCGGCATCCCCAAGGATGACATCGAGCGCATGAAGCGCGACGCCGAGGCCCATGCCGCGGAGGACAAGAAGCGCCGCGAGCTCGTGGACCTCAAGAACCGGGCCGACGGCATGGTCTACCAGACCCGCAAGACCCTCGAGGAGCACGGCGGCAAGGTGAGCGCCGACGTGCGTTCCAAGGTCGAAGCCGCCGCCTCGAACCTGGAGTCAAAGCTCAAGGGCGAAGAGAAGGGTGCGATCGAGGCCGCGATGAAGGAACTTGAGCAGGCCTCCGTGGAACTCGGCAAGGTCGTGTACGAGCAGGCGAGCGCCGCGGGCGCCCAGTCGCCCGCCGACGCGGGCGCGGCCTCGGGCAAGGATGACGTGATCGACGCCGAGTACAAGGTCAAGGACTGACCCTGAAGAGCGGGCGAGGCAGACCATGAGGCGGGGCATTCCCCCGCCTCATCTCTTTGGCTTGAGTTGCGGCAGACGCCCGACGCCGAGTCGCGCCCGTCGGCGTTATCGACGTCCCGCCTTGCGGGCCGAACTGGCGAGTTCTTCCTCGATGTCGCGCACGGTGCCGAAGCACCGCTCGAAGATGCGCACGTGATCTGCGGCGCTGGTCGAGCCGGTGCGGGCGCTCAGGTCTTCAAAGTATCTTCCAAGGCTGACCCGGCGCGTGGCATAGAGGTGCGCGAAGAGCACGTGCGCCTGCGCATACACCTGCTCCACGGCCTGCGTCTCGTCCGGGGGCACTTCCGCCAGTCCGACCAGGCGGCCCAGCGGCATCAGACGCCCCGATTCGAGCAGGCGGGCGAACGTGCGCTCGCGCTCGCTGGACACCATGCCCGGCCCGAAGGTCCCCGACGTATCCGGCGTCTCGAAGTTCGAGGCCAGGCCCTCACTCAGCCAGATGGGATACGCGCGCGACGGAGACTGCAGTCCGGTGTTGAACGAGAGCAGGTGAACCGTCTCATGCACGGTCTTGGCGACGGAGAAGTCAGAGGCAAGGCGCTCGACCTCGCGCATCGCCTGCTCCGTCTCCCGGGCCGGGTCGCGGGCCTCGTGCGCCCCCGTCGGCGCTGCCGCGCCGGCGTGACGCACCTTGGACGCCCGGTGACGCTCAGCGAGCGTCTCGAGGCGGGGCGAAAAGGCGGGACCGTTCACGTCGTTGTAGAACACCACCCGGTTGTGAGGCAGGGAGTAGTACCCGGCGATCCACGCCGCCGAGATGCCGTCGTGCTCGGCGGAGTACGCGATGAAGTCGTCGTACGACTCGATCAGGATGCAGAGCAGCTTGCGCTCGTGGGGCACCACGGGCAGGTTCAGAGACCGGGCGACGCGGAAGAACTCGCGCCGCGTGTGTTCCATCATCGCCAGGCGAGAGCGAACCCACTCCGGGTCGCTGTCGCTCAGCACCACGAAGTGAGCCGACTCCATGCGTCGAAAGGCCGGCCCGAGCGCAGCTTCAACCTCGCCCACCGCCTTCTCTTCGGCATCGGTGTCGAAGTCGGGATCCTGCTGGAGCGACCAGAGCGATTCCGCGGCCTCTCCCCGGGTCTCCTCATGCGTCCACGCGGCCCGGAGCCACAGGTCCGCCTCGCGGAGGTGCCCCGCCTGCATGGCCTGCCACCCGCGCTCGAGCGCCGCGCGGGCCGGAGATTCGCGCCCGCCTCCCGGGGGCGTCGCCCCGCGTGCCTGCTGGGTCAGATGGAGCGCCCCGAGCGAGGCAGCGCACATCAGCAGCACCGACAGCCGGGGGGCTCGGGGCATGACCTCTCCTCGCCTCGCGGATCGACCGCGATCTCTCCGGAGACGAGTTTCGGATTCCCCGGGGAGCCGGTGAACCAAAGTGGGTACGCGCAGATATTGCCGGACCTCACCCGGATCGCCTGCACCGGGCGCGCCGGTCGGGCCTGCGTCCGGGGGCCGGCGACGCCGGGTCGATAACCGCGGCAGGGCTAAACTTGGCCTCGGGCCGTTGGTCCGATTCGGGGCGGTAGCTCAACTGGTAGAGCACTAGCTTTGCAAGCTAGGGGTCGAGGGTTCGAGTCCCTTCCGCTCCACGTGATCCTCAGGCGCAGCGCTGGGCGCGGCCGCCCGCCTGCGAAACCCCAGGATAAGCAGTGAGTTGGCCACGACGAGCAGCGTGCCGCCCTCGTGCGCGAGCACGCCGACTCCCAGCGGAACCGGCGCGCCCAGGGCCGAACCGACGAGGGTGAACAACCCCATCACCACGATCACCGAGAGGGCGATCACCAGATTGGCCCTGATCGTCCGGCGTACCCGGCGCGCCAGGCGCACCGCCCACGGCACTTCGCCCAGGTCATCCGAGAGCAGCACGATGTCGGCACTCTCCAGCGCCGCGTCGGAGCCGATCGACCCGATCGCGATGGAAACATCCGCGGCGGCGAGGGCGGGGGTATCGTTCACGCCGTCTCCGATGACGCCGACCGCAGCCCCGGCCTTGCTCGGGCGCGTCGCCTTGACGCGGGTGAGCTTGTCCTCGGGGAGGAGTTCCGCATCCCACGCATCGAGGCCGAGTTCGGTCGCGACGAGTTCCGCGGTCACCCGGTTGTCGCCGGTCAGCATGCGCAGCGGGCGCACGCCGATCGCGTGCAGGTCGCGCACCATGCGCGCCGCGCCGGGACGGACGACGTCGCGCATCACCAGCACGCCCGCTTCGCCCGGGTCGTCCCCCGCGCCCGAGCGCGCCACCACCGTGCCGATCGCGCCGCCGGCCCGGATTTCTCCGAGCGTGTCGCGGATGTGCGCGCGGAGGCACTCCGGTGTGATCTCGCTCGTGAACGCCGCGTTGCCCACCGCGACGCGCTCGTCGCCGAGCACTCCTTCGAGGCCGCGCCCCGCGACCGACCGCACATCGCGCACGGCCGCCGGCGCGATGCCGCGCCCCGCAGCCCCGTCGCGCACCGCCGACGCGAGCGGGTGGGTCGAATCGGCCTCCAGGCCCGCGGCGATGGCGAGCAGGTGGGCTTCATCACTCCACGCCGCGGGTCGAACCTCGCTCAGCCGCGGACGCCCCACCGTGAGCGTGCCGGTCTTGTCGAAGCACACAGCCCCGAGGCGGGCGAGGCGTTCCATCGCGTCGCCTCCCTTGAACAGCACGCCCGAGCGGGCGCCGCGGGCGATTCCCGCGAGGGTGGCGGTCGGCGTCGCGATGATCAGGGCGCACGGCGAGGCGACGATGAGCAGCGTGATCGCGGTGTACGCGGCCTCCTCCCATTCATGCTTGAGGCCGTAGCGCCACGCCAGCAGCGTGATCGTGCTCGCGATGAGCACGCCCCATGTGTACGGCTCGCTGAACCGGTCGATCAGGCGTTGCATCGGCTCGCGCTGCTCGCGCGCCTCGGTCACGAGGCGCAGGATCCGCTGCACGCTCGACTGCGAGGCGGCTTTCGTGACTCGGGCCGTGAGCACGGCCTCGCGGTTGATGGTGCCGGCAAAGATGGCCTCGCCGGGACCCACGCCGCGGGGCAGGCTCTCCCCGGTCAGCGCGCTTTGGTCCAGCGTCGAGGTTCCTTCCAGCACCCGCGCATCCACCGGCACGCTGTCGCCCGGTCGGATGCGGATCTCGTCGCCGGGCACGAGGCTCTCCGGCGGCGCTTCCACCCATGACTCGCCCCGGCGCACGAGCGCCTGGGTGGGCATCAGGGCGTGCAGCGACTCGATCTCCCGCCTGGTCCGTTCCATGGCCCGGTCCTCCAGTGCCCCGGAGAGCACGAAGAGGAACAGCAGGAGCGAGCCTTCATTCGGATGCCCCACTGCCGCGGCAAAGACCGCCCCGAGCACCATCAGCACGTCGATGTCCACCCGGCGCGCCCCCAGGGCCTCGCCCGCGGCGGGCAGGGCGTAGAGCAGGCCGACGGCGAGTGATGCCCAGACCATCCACGCCGCCCATGATGCGCCCGACACCACCGCGAGGAGGTACCACGCCAGCAGGAGCGCTCCGCAGACGATCGCGCCCGTGAGGGCGCCCGGCACGAACCAGCGCCGCGGGGTCGCCGTGTGAGAATGGACGTGTGACATGCACCAAGATCATCGGTCCGGAACGCACGCACGTCCAATCGGGCGTGCTTGAGCCCCGATCTCAACGCACGAGAATGACCGGGGCATTCAACTCACGTGCCCGGCGAAGGGTGGAATCGCCGAACATCAGCCGATGCAGCCAATGGTCGTGGTGTGCCCCCATGACCACAAGCGCAGCGCCGGTGTGGCGCGACGCCTCGGCGATCTGCTCGCTCTCGCCCGAGCCCGCCGCCCCGAAGTGAATCACTCCGGCCTGGGGAGCCAGTTCCTGGGCCCGCACGAGGTTCGCGTCGAGCCCCCGGCTGCCGGGTGACACGACCACCGACACGGGCCAACGCACCTGCTCGGCCAGGGCCGCACCCCAGCGCACCGCGTGCTCCGCCTCGCCCGAACCGTCAAAGCTGACCAGCACGCGCGAGAGGTCGCGCATCGGCCCGCTCGCGAGCAGGACCGGGCAGGGCCCCTCACGCACCAGAGCCTGGGCTCGAGACCCGATTCGGGTGGATGCAAACCGCCCCGCGAACCCCGCGCAGATGAGGTCGGTCGGGTCGGCCAAGGTCCGAAGCACCTCATGCAACATGCCCTCGCCGAGCACCACGTCGCAGGCGACGCCCGCCTTGGCTACAAAGGCCTGCGACTCCGGCATTTCACGCTCCGCCCGCTCGCGCTGGGCGGCCAGTTCCGCCGCAGCCCCGGAGGCATCCACGAGAACGTCCCCCATCGCGAGCGCCGGGTCGGGCATCACCGGCGGCGCGGAAGGCGGCTCGATGGCCCGAAGGAGCGTGACCGGCACGCCCGCCGCCCGGGCGATCTCCACGCCGTACGCCAGGGCTTCACGGGCCAGTTCGGTGCCATCAAAGGCCACGATGATCCGCTTGAGCATGGATGGACCTCCAGGGAACGGGACTTCAGGAGATTCAGTGGTATCCTTATAGCTCTGAATACCTCAGAAAAAGGATCAACTCATGCGAATTTTGTGGGGATCGTGCCTCGTCCTCGGCCTCGTGCTCTCCGGCTGCGGCAAGAAGGATGACTCGGGCAAGACCGGCGATACGGGCAAGACCGCAAAGACCGGCGGCACCACCGACAAGGGCGGTGGCGGCGGTGGTGGTGGTGGCGGAGCAACTGCCGAGGCCATTGTGGGCACCTGGACGATGGACGCCGAAGCGCTCAAGAAGATCATGTTCGAGGAGATGAAGAAGCAGCCGGGCATGCCCGCCGATCTGACCATGGACAACCCCATGATTCAGGCTGGGCTCGCCATGGCCGACCAACTCAAGATGACGGTCGAAGTCAAGGCTGACGGCACCTGGTCTTCCAGCGGCACGGGCCCCGAGGGCGAGAACACTTCGTCGAGCGGCACGTGGAAGAAGGCCGGCGCGAACTACGAGATGATCCGCAACAAGGACGACGGCAAGGACGTGGAGCCTTCGGCCGCCACCGGCACCATCAAGAACGGCAAGCTCGAACTCCAGATTCCTGAAGTTCCCTTCGCCTTCATTCTGAAGCGGGCCTGATCGGGCATCGCTCAGCCCGGTTCTGTCAGATCACCATACGCCCGGCCCTGCCGGGCGTTTTTGCTGGTGCACCGAAACTCTTGGACGACGCCTGACGACGCTCTACGATGGAGTGAAGTCCCCGCTCGGGCAGCCGCCGGGCGGGCGTGCACCACGTCGGAGCGAGCATGACCCACACCCTCGACGCCCCCACGAGCGAGTTCGAGAAGAAGGACCGGTGCGCCGACCTGCACCACCGCCCCCGGGTGCTGCTGGGCAAGATGGGCCTGGATGGACACGACCGCGGGGTCAAGGTGATCGCGCGGGCCCTGCGCGACTCCGGGGTGCATGTGATTTACTCCGGCCTCTGGCAGACCCCCAAGTCCCTGGCCATTTCCGCCCGCGACGAAGACTGCGACGTGATCGCCGCGAGCATGATGAGCAACTCGCACCTCGTGCTCGGGCCTCGCCTCGTGGGTGACCTCGCCCGCATGGGACGCCCCGACCTCCCCGTCCACATGGGCGGCATCCTGCCCCAGGAGGACATCCCGAAGCTCAAAGAGGCAGGCATCGCGGCCTGCTTCACCACCGGCGTCGGACTGCTTGATATTGTCGATGCAGTGCGTTCGACCGTCACGCCCTACGCCCAGCGGGTGCCCACGGCCCACCCCACAGCCCAGCTGGCCCGCGATCTTTCCCTCGCCCACGCGGCTCTCCCGGTGCGGGCCGATGCGAGGCGACGTCGCCCCAGGCGCGTCATCGGCGTCACCGGCTCGCCCGGTGCCGGCAAGAGCACCCTCGTGGCTCAGCTTGCGTCTGAGTTCACCCGCCGGGCCCAGGCCGGATCGCCCCTCGGGCGCGTCGCCGTCGTCGCGTTCGACCCCAAGAGCCCGATCACCGGCGGCGCGCTGCTCGGCGACCGGCTCCGCGTAGATTTCAACCGGCTCGGCGAGAGCGTCTATTACCGCTCTCTCGCCATCCGCGGCGAAGACTACACCGCCATCGGCGATCTGATTGACCTGATCGGCGGCGCGGCCGAGGGCCCGGAGGCCTTCGACACCCTGTTCATCGAGACCGTCGGCGCCGGCCAGAACGAAACGCGCATCCGCGACCATGTCGATCGCACTCTCGTCGTGCTCACCCCGGGCATGGGTGATGCGATCCAGATGGACAAGGCCGGAATCCTCGAAATCGCGGATGTCTTTGTCGCGAACAAGGCTGACCACCCGAACCAGAACGATCTCGTGCGCGAACTGCGCGATATCGCCGGGCGGCGGCCTGTCTACGAGACCGTTGCGACCCACGGCCAGGGTGTTTCGGAACTGCTCGACGAGGTGATGCGGTAGCCCCGAGGCATGGGTGACGCGAAGCCGGGCGCCACGGCGTCGTCAAGGCGCGCCGATGCCCCGCGCGCTTCACGTCTACGGAAGCGGATCGCGCCATCGGCTCCGGACCTCCCGGTGCCCGCCCGCGCTCCCGTCAACCATCGCCCCCTGGAAGCGCGATCTCCCGGGGGCATGATGGAGTCCGAGGCGGTCCTGCACGTGAACCGGGTCGCGAAAATCGATGACGCTCGCGGTTCGCGTGGTCGGCGGGGCGCCCGAATCGAAGTTGGCGATGGCCGAATCCGCATAGATGATCGCCTCGCTCGCCGAAACGACCAGATTGATGCGGATGAACGTCTCGGCGAGGTCGTAGTTGCCGATGTCGCCCGGCGCTCCCGCGTGTCCGGTGACATTGATCGCGTAGGTCCGCTCCATCTCGGCGCCGTAGCGCGTGCGGGCGCTGGGGCACACCAGCAGGCCGTCCCGGCCGTACATCTCGGTGCCCTCGCCCGGCCGCCCGGCCTCGCTCTGGAGGACGAGAGCCCAGAAGGGCAGCCGCGTGTACGGCACGCCCAGCGCCGGAGTCCGCCCTTCGTTGGCATCGGCGTACATCGTGGTGATGCGGGCCATGTCGCGAAGGTTGACCAGGCAGCGGGCGCCCCGGGCTCCTTCTCTCGCCCCGGCCAGGGCCGGCAGCAGGATCGCCGAGAGCACGCCGATGATGGCGAGGGTCACGAGCAGTTCAACGAGGGTGAACCCCCGCTCCCGGGCGACATCCCGACCCCGGGGCCATCTCCGTCGGATAGACTCCCCCACGCAGACCTCTCGGCCGTCGCCGGAGCGCCGGGCCGCGCTGCGTGCTCTGTGGAGGTGCTTCATGGTCCAGGTTCGACTCTTCGTGGGTGTGGAGAGCACCCGCGCCGACTTCGAGAAGGAAATCAACACGTTTCTGGCCCAGCTGCGCGGGTCCGTGCTGTCCATCACCGGCAACATCGCCCCGCAGACCATCGCTCGCGAGGGCAGGTCCGAAGGAGCGGGCGGCCGCAGTTTCAACCCCTCCGACCTCTTCGTCATCGTGACATACGACACCCAAGCATAGTGGGCGGCAGGTGGCGCTGGTTGCATGGCCCTCACGACAACGATTCATAGTTGTTGACGCGCGGGAGGCTGCACGCGGAGCCCGAATCGGCACGTCGCGCGAGTGCGAACGAGCCGACGCAGGCTCGGTCTGACCGGGCCCGAGCCGGAGTGCGACCCGGGAGCAGGCGTCGGCCCTTTCGGCTCGACGCCAAAAAACGCCGGGCCCGCCGGAGCGGGCCCGACGCGAACACACAGAGAACTGCCCCCCGCCCGCCAGGGCCCGCGGGCTTTCGAGGGACACGGCGCTCAGCGGCCCTGCTTGAGCAGGTCGCGGATTTCGGAGAGGAGCACGACATCGGGCGCCGGCGCGGGCGGCGCGGCCGGGGTCGCAAGTTCCTTCTTCTTGAGCTGGTTCATGAGCTTGATGAGCAGGAAGAGCGCGAACGCCACGATCACGAAGTTGATGATCGTGTTGATGAACTCGCCGTAGCCGATCTCCACGCCGGCCTTGGCCTTGGAGATCTGCTCACCCTTGTCGTTAAACTTCGCTTCCGACCGCCCGATGATCCAGCGCTTGGCGCCGAAGTCCACGCCGCCCAGGATCCACCCGATCGGCGGCATGAGGATGCGATCAACCAGGGCGGTCACGATCTTGCCGAACGCGAGACCGATGATGATGCCCACGGCCATGTCGACGACATTGCCCCGCATCGCAAACGCCTTGAACTCGTCGAGAAGTTTCTTCACGGTTGTCCTCCGCCGCTCAGCGGCGATTGTCGCCCACACTTTCCGGCCGCCCTACCCGGGGGCCGGGCCTGCACGTTCGTCCGCACGCGCCCGAGCCCGCTGCTCGGCGCGCATCACTCACCAGGTCCACCCCAGAAGCAGAAAGTAGTCAAAGTCGTTCTCTCGAATTCCCGGCCCGGGGTCGCTGTCGTAGCGATCCTCGATGCCCAGCTTGAGGGTCATCTTGACCTCCGGGTCCACGAGAATCTCGTAGCCCGCCCGGGCAAGACCGCGGAACTCGCCGCCGTCGCTGAGGCTGGGATAGAGCTCGCCGGTGAACGTGAGTTTCTGCCGCTCGGTCACCTGGAGGAAGTAATCGAGACCAAGCAAGGCTTCAAAGTCGGCGTCATCATCGCTGCCTCCGAACTCTTGGCTCACGCCCAAGCCGGCTCGCCCCAGCAGCGAGGTCTTGTCGGTCTTGTAGAACTCATACCCGAGACCCGCGTACCCCGAAATCCGCCACTCCCAATCCTGAAACTCGTCCACGTCGACGGCGCCCTGCGCAAAGAGCCTCCACTTCCCCTTGAGGATCCAGTCGTTGCGCACTTCGCCCCGAAACCGGTGCTCCGTCTTGTCCCCATTCGTCGAGGCGTAGACGTACGTCAGCCCGAAACGGGTGTCGAACTTGTCCGTCAGCCGCTGCCCCGCCACCGTCGCCCGGCCCGAGATCCTCTCGGTGTTCCCTTCAGACCCGTTCAACCCCAGCCCGATGTCGCCCTTCCATCCCTCCAGCCAGCCCTTGGGGGGCGGCGGCTCGGCGGGGGCTTCGGGCGCTGCCGGGGTCGCCTCCGGCTGGAACGAGAAGTCCGCGAGCCGATCCAGAGTCGCCAACTCCACCAAAGACTTCGATCCAAGCAGGGGCGCCGGCACCCCTCCGAGGGCGAGCGCCGAAACCAGACACAACCGATCAACCATCATCTTTCTCCCGCACAGGATCAACGAAAGCCGGGGCAAACTGCTCCCCCGCAGAGGGGGCGAGTGTACCACCCCAAAGAACGTCACGCTGCCCGAACAGGGCAGCCCCCAACGACCATCCACACTGGCGCCGGTACACTTGCGGCGCCTGCCCGGGGGATCGCACGCGACCCTGTTCCTTGCGCCCCCTGTCAGCCGATGGAAGACGCGATGAACCAGCAACCCCGGCGTGAAGCTCTTCTCTGGGTGCTCGGCGGCCTCGCAACGCTCGCCGGAGGATGCGCATCCCGCCGTGCGTCCGGCGAACCCCTTGTTTCGGGGGGAAACTCCGAGAGCGGCGAGGGCATTCATGCCGATGCGCCCGCCTCCAGCGCGCGGGGAGAAGAACTGCTCCGCGAGTGGCGCGAGCGGGGCACGGGCCATGCCGCCTCGCCGATGTCGGGGGTCATTCCGCGGTCGGCCTGGACGCGGGAAGGCACGATTGAGCGCCTGGCCAACCCGCTGGGCAGAGTGAACCGGATCACCGTCCACCATGACGGGATGAACGCGTTCACATCGACCCGCGAAGCGGACTCACGCCAACGGCTTGAACAGATCCGCAGGGGACACGTCGGCCAGGGATGGGCCGACATCGGCTACCACTTCGCGGTTGACCCGGCTGGGCGGATCTTCGAAGGGCGGCCATTGCGCTTCCAGGGGGCGCACGTCAAGGACAACAACGAGAACAACGTCGGCGTTCTGGTGCTGGGCAACTTCATGGAGACCCGCCCGACCGGCTCGGCGCTCACCACTTTGGACGGTTTCCTCTCCAATCTGATGTCGCGCTTCGGCGTGCCACTCGGCCGGGTCTACACCCACCAGGAACTCAAGGCGACGGCGTGCCCCGGCACTCATCTGCAGCGGTACATGGTCGAAACCCGCTCGCGCACCGGGCGGCTGGCGAGGGCCTGAGAGCCGGGCCGGTCACGCTGCGTGCGAAACGGCGACATGCGCGGCGACGGGCTCGCGGTGAATCGCGAGCGCGGTGAGGTCATCAGCCTGGTGCAGGCTGCCGCTCTGCTCATCCAGGAGCGCTTCGAGCCGGCGCATGGCATCGGCGAGGGGTTCGTCGCTGCGCGGGCCGAGCAGGCGGGCCATGTGCTCGATATACGCGGTGTTGGGCTTGCGGCTCGCCGGATCGCGCGGATTGGGGAACGCCGTTTCAAAGCCGTCGGAGTAGAGCATCAGCGTCTCGCCCGCCTCCAGGGTGAAACTCGCCTGGGCATACTCCCCGTCCGGGAAGACGCCCAGCAGCGGCCCTTCGCTTTCAACGTGAACGATTCCCGCCGCCGTCATCCGCAAGGCCGCAGGGTGCCCCGCGCCGGCGATGGTCACGTGCCCCGAAGCCGGATCGACCACGGCGTAGACCGCCGTCGCGAATCGCGGCGAGTGGAACTGCCTGCCGCAGAGTGATTCGTTCAGGTGCCTGAGCGCGTCGGCGGGCTCCATGACGCGGGCGATTCCCGCGCTCTCCACGGTGCGCTTGAGGCTCTGGCCGATGACCATGGTGAGCAGCGCCGCGGGCACCCCGTGCCCCACGGCGTCGGCGATGAAGTACCCGATGCGTCCGTCGGGGAGCTCGCTCACATCGTAGATGTCGCCCGAAACGTACCCGGCGGGCCGAAAGAGGACCGCCGCGCTCAGACCGGCCGACATCGGAAGTTCACGAGGAAGGAGTTCTCGCTGCACGCTCGCCGCAAGGTGCATCTCCTGATGCCATTGGGTCATCTGCCCGGCAAGACCGCCGGAACTCACGCGCAGGTGCCTCACTTCGGATTCCAGGTCATCCACTACGACCTGGCGGCGCGACAATGCGAAGAGTGCCGCGGCGAGGTAGTCCGGCGAAGCCGTCACGGGCTCGACGACGACGCCGTGAATCTCCTGGGCGCGCAGCAGGCCGACCGGCCCGTGAACCAGGATGACCCCGGAGCCACCCGCGGAAACCAGCGCGGTCGCGAGCCGGCGGACGAGGGCCTCGTCGGCACCCGCGGGCGCGGCGACCAGGGCCGTCACATGGTGAAGCTCCCCGCCGAGCAGGGCTGCGACGGAGGCTTCCCGCAGTGCCGGGCGCTCCTCCGGACGCGGCCAGCGCTCGCGGATCGCCTGCCCAAGAGGCCCGAGGGACGCCGGTTCGGAGACGATGGTCAACTGGTTCATACCCGCTCCCCGCGCGAGCCGCTTCCGTGCGACCGCAGTGAGAAAGTGGGGAATGTTGCCGGATGCGGCGAGGGAGCCCGGGAGAAGGTGCGACGCCTTGCGTCAAGATCGCCCGGCTGTGCGGGGTAGAGAGGCGGAGGTCCGAGAAGGAACCTTGCCCGCACCCGACCCATTAGACCACCCGAAACGTCGATGATGATCCGGAGAGACGGAACAGACAACACCCCCCCGCCATGACTGGTCGAGGGGGTGATGCGCGCGGAAGAAACGGGGCACGGGCCGGGCGCCCGCGATCCATGATCCGTCGGTCCATCACTCCACCGAGAGCGCGGAGACGTACGCGTTGAGCGCGTCGCGGCGGGCCTGGAGCTCGATCTGGGCCGCGTCGGTGTCGCGGGCGATCTGCTCCAGCCTGGTCTCCTGCTCACCGAGCTTGGTGACGTAGCGCCGGTAGAGGTCGCTGTTGCGGTCGACGCTGCCCATGTTGGAGCGGATGCGGCCCTGATCGGCGGTGATGTCGCGCACTTCGGCTTCGAGTTCGGCGATGCGCTGCTCGGTCTGACGCACCTGGCGCTGGAGTTCAAAGGCGCGGTTCACCGCCTCGATCGCCGCCTTGCTCAGTTTGCCCTTGGCCTGGAACCCCATGAGCGTGTTCATGTCGGTATCGAGAACGAAGGCACGCTGGGTCGAGACCTGCTCCTGCTGCACCGAGAGTTCCGCGGCCTTGTCCGCCACGACATCGACCTGAAACCGATAAAGCGAGTCGGTCTTCTCCTTGGGCTCCTTGGGGTTGACGAGCGTCCAGCCGTCAAGGCGCGGGTGCTCGACGATGACGGTGCGGGGGCGCTTCTTGTCCTTGTTCGAGATGCGGTACGTCTTCGTCTGCGTGTTCTTGACCGTCTGCACCACGGTGCCCTGGACGATGCGCACGGCGGTCACGTCGTAGGCCCAGGCCTCCTCGCTGCTGACATCGACTTCGAGGTCCACCGCGTACGAGAGCAGGCGCTTCTCGCCCACCGACACGTGTCCGATCTGGGCATCCCCGGCGAAGGCGGGGCCGTCGAAGACGGAGATCGGCCCGGGAAGCAGCTGGAGGTCTGAGGAGTTGGTGAGTTCCACCCCGCGCATCGGGTTCTTCTCCAGCACCCCTTCGTTGTAGATGCTCACCCGGCGGCCCTCGAGATTGCTCGTCAGGATCGGGAGCATCGCCGACTGCTGGCGCTCGATCGTCACCGGGTTTGAGAGCGTGTACTGAAAGACCTCGCCGATCTCGCCCGCGCGGGCCTGGCTCCGGGCGGCGTAGTTCATCATGTCATCGCCCGAGGGTTCGTACGCGCCTTCACTCGCCGCCTGCTCGGCGATTCCTTGCCCGCCCGCGCGACCGGGCGCAGCGCCGCGTCGTTCCGCGTCCCGCATCGCCTTGGCCATCGGCGCCGAGGCCGGCGCGGGCGCCGCGTCCTGCAACCCCAGGAGACGCTCCGCGCCGTCGTACACCACCGGGCCGACGCCGCGCATCACGGGGACGGGCACCTCGGGGCGCGGGACGAAGAGCGGCTGATACAGGTCCATCGTGAACCCGATGGGCTGGCCCGCGACCAGGCTGAGTTTTACGCCGTTCCAATCTTCATCGGTCGTGTTCTCGACGATGGCCCACCCCTGGATCGCAGGCTGGCCGTCGTCCTTTTCAGGCAGGATCAGCCGGTAACTGGTCTTCCAGACGGGCATTTCGTGGGTGTAGGCGACCATGACCTGGCGACCGCCCTGCCCGCGGAATGAGAGGTCCACCGCCTTGACGAGGTCGGTCCGATGCTCGGCGAGCGCCGCGAGCGCCCGGCTGAGTTCCTCCGCCAGTTGCTTGTCGAGGATGTCGAACGAGGAGATGTCGCGCACCTTGACCGAGCGGATGCCCGTCGCGGTCACCAGGTTGACGAAGTGCGTGCCGAACGAACTCTGTCCTTCCGCCACGGTCTGCTGCTCGACCGACAGGATCGTGCCGGAGATGGTGCCGTCGGGCGTGACGACCGCCAGCGGCGCGCCGCGCAGACGCGAGAGCAACTTGGGCATGTCCGGCCCGTCGGCAATGTTGACGGCGAAGGCCGCGAGGCGCTTCTCGAGAGGCTCCTTGGAGGAATAACTGACCGCGTCGATCTGCCCGCCGCCCAGGTCAAGCAAAACCATGGACTTCAGGATGTCGTTGATCTGGTCGGTCTTGAAGCGGAGTTGGATGCTGGCATCACCGCTCACCATGCCGGTGCGCTGGAAATACCCGACCCCGCTGCGGTAGAGCGTGATGCTCGTCAGGGGCACGACGTCATCCGCCCGCGCCGGGGCGGCGGCGAGCGACGTGATCGCCGCGCCAGCCGTGAGCAAGGCGGGCGATGTGGCGAAACCCGCCGCCAGAGACAGGCAGACCAGCGAGAGACGGCGGGTGGGGCTCAATCCGAACGCGCGGCGGGGGACCATGTGTTTCTCCTCGTGGTTCGCGGCGGGAAAGGCGCCGGACAACCGGGGTTTCAATCTATCGGCGTGGGACGCCCCGCGAGGGCAAAGGTGCGGGCGAGAAGCCCCGGTGTTACCGGCGCGTGACGCCCTGCGAAGCGAGAAGCAGCGCCGAAAGGTTGCCCGCAAGGGTCGATTTCACCCGGTCCATGCCCGGGCACACCGGCCCCAGCTCGCGCGCGAGGCTGGTGACGGGTCGTCCGACCAGTCCGCAAGGCACGATGTGCGCGAAATGGTCGAGGTTCGTTGACACATTCAGGGCCAGGCCGTGCAAGGTGGCCCATCGACGGACGCGGATACCGATCGCGCAAACCTTGGCGTGCGGCCCACCCACCGGGCCAAGGGTCCAGACGCCCGTGGCCTCGGGGTCGCGCACGGTGGGCAGGCCGAACGCAGCGCACGTGTCCATCACGGCCTGTTCGAGCAGCCGCAGGTAGTCCCCCACTTTCAGGCGAAGGACTTCTAGGTCGAGGATTGGGTAGACCACGATCTGCCCGGGACCGTGATAGGTGATGTCTCCGCCGCGATCGGTCGGGGCCACGTCGACGCCGAGGGCGGCAAGATGGGCAGGCGTGCTGAGCAGGTTCCCGGTGTTTTCCCCCCTCCGGCTCACCGTGACCACTGGGTCGTGTTCAACGACCAAGATGACCCCCAGCCGACCCGATGGACGTGCGGCGACGAGAGATTCCAACTCCCGCTCCTGCCGCTCGAACGCCGCGCGGTAGGCCATGCGCCCGAGGTCAACGAGCGGGAGGGTGCTGGGGTCCGGCGTCTGCACCCAAGATCGTACGGAGGATCTGGCCTCGGCGCCCGCGCCCGGGCCTGTGACGTGAACCCTCGGTATCATGGAGCCATGACCTCTTCCGCCCATGCTTCGCCCGCCGCCCCGTCAGCACCCGGGGGCGCTTCCGCGGGCGCGCTGCTCTCGGTGTCTGATCTGTGCACGCACTTCCCGATCCGGACCGGGCTGCTTCAGCGCGTCTCGGGGTTCGTGAAGGCCGTCGACGGGGTGTCGTTCAACATCGCCAAGGGGGAAACCCTGGGCCTGGTCGGTGAATCGGGGTGCGGCAAGACGACGGTGGGTCGGACGATTCTGCGGCTGATTCCCCCCACCTCGGGGCGGGTGGTCTTTGACGGCAAGAATGTGTTTGACGCATCCAACCAGACGATGCGCCTGCTCCGGCGCGACATGCAGATTATCTTCCAGGACCCTGCCGGGTCGCTCAACCCGCGCATGCGCATCCAGAACATTGTGGGTGAGCCGCTCGTGGTGCACGGGCTGGCGAAGAGCCGAGACGAGCTGCGGGCCAAGGTTGAAGAACTGCTGGTGCGCTGCGGCATGCCCAAGCAGGCCGCCGATCGCTACCCGCACGAGTTCTCCGGCGGCCAGCGCCAGCGCATCGGGATCGCGCGGGCGCTGGCGCTGAGCCCGCGGTTCATTGTGTGCGATGAGCCGACGAGCGCGCTTGACGTCTCGATCCAGGCCCAGATCATCAACCTGCTGACCGACTTGCAGTCGGAGTTCGGGCTGTCGTACCTCTTCATCAGCCACTCGATGGCGGTGATTCAGCACGTGTGCAAGAACATCGCGGTGATGTACAAGGGCAAGATCGTGGAGTTCGGACCGCGTGAAGCGATCATCGGCGCGCCGCGCGAAATGTACACGCGGTCGCTCCTGAGCGCGGTGCCTGAGCCGGACCCGCGCCTCAAGCGCAAGCGAATCGTCTTTGCGGGCGGGGCGATGTAGCGGGCCGCCGGGTGCGGACGCTCACTCCGGCTTGCCGCCCGAGAGGTCGTACACCCAACCCTCGATGGCGCGCGTGGAGGTGATGACCTCGCCGCCCTTGAAGAAGAGTCCGATCTCGCGTTCCGCAGCCTCGGGGCTGTCGCTGCCGTGGATGAGGTTGAAGGAGTTTGAGACGCCGAAATCGCCCCGGATCGTGCCCGGGGCTGCCTTGGAGCCGAACGTGGCGCCCATCATGCCCCGGCAGATGGTGATCGCCCCAACGCCCCGCACGGCGAGCACCAGCACGGGCGCGCTCGTCATGAAGCGCACCAGCCCGTCGTAGAAGCCCTTGCCCTTGTGCGAGGCATAGTGGGTCTCCGCCAGTTCGCGGCTGATCTGCATCAGTTTGCAGCCCACGATCTGGAGGCCCTTGTCCTCGAAGCGGCTGAGAATGCGCCCCATGAGGCCGCGCTGCACGGCGTCGGGCTTGAGGATGATGAGCGTGGTTTCCATGCGTGCTCCAGTGTGTCGGTGGTGTGGGATGTGGTGCGGACCTGTGCGCCGGCCGCGCGTGGGTGAGGCCCGAGCCGCGCCGCGCGGGGGCGAAGCGTAGGCCCACGCGGAAACGGATGAGCATGAGCGTGATGTCGGAACGGCCCCTCCGTCGCTGACCCGGCACTGCCGGGTGCGAGTTGGTCGACACTCTCCCGACGAACCGAGCCACGCTGTTCCGACTGAATCCACTCTCTGTGATGGTATGAACACGCATCCCGCATGGCATTCGCAGCCAAGGACCGGTGAACAAGCCGGCCCCAGACACGGCACTCCCACGGGCTGAACATCCACAAGGAATCGTGGGCTGCCGGGTGAGCGTGGACCAACGGGCGGGCTTCCGCACTCGCCCCCCCGCCTTCGAAAACAAGGTCACGGGAAGACCTCTGTTCGCACCACAGTGTTGCCCCGAACCGCTCAGATCGCATTCCGGTGAAAGAACCCTCGGAAGACCGTGAGCCACAGGATCCAGAGGTCAAACCGAAGCGACCAGTGCCGGATGTAGAAGAGGTCGTGCTGGAGGCGCTTGCGCAGGTTCGAGTTGCCGCGATGCCCGTTGACCTGGGCCCAGCCCGTCATGCCCGCCTTCACGTGCTGCCGGAGCATGTAGCCCCGCCAGTCATCCTTGAAGCGGCTGATGAGCTCAGGGCGTTCGGGACGCGGGCCCACCAACGACATTTCACCCTTGAGCACATTGAAGAGCTGCGGCAGTTCGTCGAGGCTGGTGCGCCGCAGCCAGCGCCCCACACGGGTGATCCGCGGGTCGTCCCGCTGCGTCCATGCCTTCGTGGCGTCGTCCAGGTCGTCGATGCACGGAGCCTGTTCTTCTTCCCCGTGCCGCATGGTCCGAAACTTGTAGATCCAGAACTCTTCGCCCCCCCACCCCACGCGGCGCTGGCGGAAGATCACGGGCCCGGGACCCGAGAGCCGCACCGCAAGGGCGGAGATGAGCATGACGGGCGCGAAGATGAGCAGGGCCGCGAGTGAACCCGCCATGTCGAGGCCGCGCTTGCTCACGCCCCCGACCCCGTGCAGGGGGCTCTCCCGGTAGCTCAGGACCGGCATGCCTTCGAGCTCGTTCACGGCCATGCGCTGCGGCATGTACCGCAGGGGCACGTCCGGGATGATCCGCACGTCGAGCGCGAAGGCTTCAAGTCGTTTGAGCAAGGCCGGCAGCAGGGGCCATTCTCCGTGCGGCAGCGCGAGGTAGACCCCGTCCACCTTGTACTCCTCCAGCGTCCGCTCGAGGCCATCGAGTCCGGCCCGCACGGGGCGTCCGAGACACTGCTCACGGTCAGCCACGGGTTTGTGCGACACGAAGTACGCCACGTTGATGCCGGTCCAGCCGTTTCGCGAGAGCGTGCGGGCGGCGATCTGGCCCAGGCGCCCGTCACCCACGATGGCGACGTGCCGCTGGTTCCAGCCCGAACGGCGCAGCCGCCGAAGCACGAGCCGCAATGAGATGCGGAACGAGACCAGGAGCGCCGGGAGCGCGACGGCAAGCGCGGCGAACTGCACCCGCGGGGCATCAATGGCGCCGAAAGGCCCGTCGACAGTCAGATGCGCCGGACCTAGAAACGAAGGTTCACCCATCCCCCAAGCGAGCACCACCAGGGCGCAGACCGAGATGAGTGATGCCTTGATGACCTGCGCAATCTCGGACGCAAGTGAGCGGTCACGCCGCGCCCGGTAGAGGCCGCTTGCCCACATGACCCCGAGACAGACCGGCACCGCCGAGAGCACCAGGGGTTCGCGTACACGCGAACTCCACGTTTCCGGCCATGCCTCGCCGAGCACCCAGTGGCGAACCGACCATGCCAGGACGCAGGCAAGGGTCACCACTAGCGCATCGATCCCCGCGAACATCGTCACGAAGAGTTGGTGGCGCTGCTTGAGCACATGCACTCCTTGGGGACAACCGTGGGCCGCAGCCCAGGTCAGGCAAAGGCACCGTTTTCGCCCTGACGCCCCTCGCGCCAAGGCTCGCCTCGTCGCGGTGTGGGGAGGAGGGGCCCCAACCGCTCGAACAGCGCTCGCTGCTGCTCCGTGAGTCGCTCCGGGGCGACGATGCGCACCTGCGCAAGCAGATCACCCGTTCGCCCCTGGGCATCTTCAAGCCCGCGCCCACGGAGCCGGAGCCGACGGCCGCTGGATGTTCCGGGTGGAACCACCAGTTCAACCATCCCCGAGAGTGTATCAATCTGCACGCCGGCGCCAAGCGCGGCCTCGGCAAGGGTGAGCGGCAGGTCAAGTTCGAGGTCCAAGCCGGTCGGGCTTGTGCGCCGGAATGCGGGGTGCGCGCCGACGCGAACCCGCACGGTGGTGTCTCCGTCGCCCCATCCATCGCCGCGTACGCGCAGCAGGGCTCCGTCTGCAACTCCTTTGGGGATCATCACTTCGATCCGCCGCAAGCCACTCGGCGTCTCGATTGAAAGGGGTTGCGGTCCACCCTTCGCCATGGTGAGAAAGGTGATGTGAAGATCCACGGGTTCGGCCTTCGGGCGAGCGCGCCCCCGCGCCGACTTTGCTCGTTTCCCCCCGAATCCGGGTCCGCCAGACGGCGTGCCTCCGAAGAAGGCACTGAACATTTCGCCGAGGTCGTCCAGGTCCATGTCGGGGGTGGTGCGCGGCCTTCCGGATGAACCCGGGGGGGCAGCGCCGACGCGACCGAAGCGGTCGTACTGGGCCCGCTTCCCCTCGTCCGAAAGCACGTCGTATGCCTCCTGCACCTGCTTGAAACGCGCCTCGGCATCCGAGGACTTGTTGACGTCGGGATGCAGCTTGCGCGCAAGGTTTCGATAGGCGGCACGAATCTCATCCGCGGTCGCGGACCGGCTCACGCCCAGGATGGAATAGAAATCAGGCTCGGGCATCAGGATGTCGCTCCGGGGCCATTGTTCGCGGCACGACGCCCGGAGTGAACCGCCGAGCCGCAGAGTTGCGACGAATCTGGAGTTGCGCCGACCCTGCGCGCACCAAGGCCGACGGAATCTCCGAAACGAGCCGTGGGGCTTCTCCGGACTGACCCGCACGGCGACTACCGTCCGGCGTGCCCGACTCACCTGGAGACACTCCCCGGCTGCGCGGCGTGTGCCATGTCCTGTCCGCGTTTGACATTGCATCGTCGGTTGATCTCGATGCCGCCCAGGCACGCCTGCGCGAGGCGTCCGAGCGGGCAGGCTTTCGACAGTCGCGCCGTGCTCCCGCGTACATGACGCACTCGCCCGCCCCGGTGTGCCTCGCCCGGCAGCGCCCGCCGATCGCAGGGAGCGGCTGGCAGACCACCGGAATCGTCGAACTCACGCTCTTCGATTTCGGTGCGGTATCCGTGGTCACGCGCGTCCCCTTCGACACCGACCTCGACGGGCTGGCGGCGCTCTCGGGCAGCCTGGACGCGAGCCCGTTGATCCTCGACGATGCGCGCGCCATCGCACGCTCGCTCATGGATCTTGTCGGCCCCGCGCTGCGCCGACCCGGCGTGGCCGATGCGTGCGAGGACTATGTGGTGTTCCAGATCGAGTCCGGCGTGCCCGGCCCTCCCGAGCCCTGGGCGGACGCACACCCGGGAGCGATTGCCCGCGTGCTCCGGGCCGAGCCCGGCGCCCTCTCCGGCTCCGAGGTGACCGAGGCCATGCGCGCGCGGATGAGTTACGCGCCGAGCGATCTGCTGATCGCCGACTGGAACGGCGCGGTGCTCATCGACCCCCGCCCGGACGAAACACTCAAGGTCATCGAGTTCGCGGTTATTGAACTGCTCGAAATGCGCCACCTGGATGACCGGCTGGATATCGCACTCGATGCCCTGGTGGGTCAGGCGGCATCCCCCGCGAGCCTGGCCCGGATCCTGCCGCGCACCTCGCGCCGGATGCTCGCCCGGCTGACCGCCCTCCTCGCCGACGGGCAGGCGCTGTATGAGGGCGTCAACAACGCGCTCAAGCTCATGGGCGACCCGTTCCTCGCGCGCCTGTCCCGGCTTTGCACCAGCCGCCTCGGCGTGGAGGCCTGGGAGGCAAATGTCCGGCGCAAGCTCGACCTGCTCGAGTCGCTTCATGCCAAGGTGAGCGAGCACGAGTCCAACGTGCGGGTGGAAGCGCTGGAGTGGATTATCATCCTGCTCATCGGCTTCGAGGTCGTCATGGCCTTCGTGCGCGGGTAACCCCGCAAGGGGGCCGGAACCACCTCCCGGCCGATTTTTGTGCCCGACTGTTGAAATCTGTGAGCATATTTCAATAATAAGCGGACATGGCCCCGCGCCCGTACGACATCACCCTCCCCGCCCAAGTCCGCGCCCTCGCCTCGGGCATCCGGCAGGAGATCATCGACGCCGCGGAATCGCTCGGCCCCTGCTCCGTCGCCGAGCTGGGCGAGGCGCTCGGGCGTCGGCCCGACACGCTGTACTACCACGTCCGGCTGCTCCTGCGTGTGGGCCTGCTGGTCGACGCGGGCCGGCGCGATGCAGGGAGGCGCACCGAGGCGCTCCTTCGCACCCCCGGGCGCCCCATGCGGTTGATCGCACATCCCGGGCAGGCGGGGGCCCTGGCGGAGATCAACCGCGCGATGATGCGCCTCGCCTCGCGCGACTATCAACGCGCCGCATCCTCGCCTCGGACCAGCCGGATCGGCCCGGCCCACGGCTTGTACGCGGGCCGCACCGCCGGACGGTTGACGTCCGCTCAGTTGAAGCGGGTGGCCCGCCTCATGGAGGAGCTTCAACGCGAGTTTGCGCAGGAGGCATCGCCCAAGGGACGACTCCACGCGATCACGCTGGTGCTCGTTCCTCTTGCCGAACGCGATTCGGCGCGACGCACAACAGGACATCGACCATGATCAACGGATTCGGAGCGTGGGCACGGCGTATCGGGCTCGGCCTGGCCGGCGCCCTGGGGGCATGCACCACATCGCCGGGCACGCCGCCCAGCCTGGATCGCGTGCTCGCGCTGGCCCGCGACTCGTACAGCGTGACGCCGAGCCCCACGGGCTACACGCTCGCCGGGTCGGGTGAGTTCCTGGGCGCCCCGGCCACCTTCGGCGTCGTCTTTGACGGCGCCGGCCCGTTTGCCGTCTCGTACACCGGGGTGCTCGCGCAGGCTACGGGGTTCGACGGGGTTGATGCGTGGGAGCGCGATTGGGCTGGATCATCGCGCCGCCTCTACGGAGGCGAGCGGATCGCCAACCTGCTGCCGACATGGCTGCTCACCGGCGCCTGGGTCGATCGGGCGAAGGAACTCGACCTGCAGGTTGAGCCGGGCGATGCGCCCGTTGCCCTGTCCTTTGCGCCGGGCGGATACGCCCCGCGCGGCCTGATCGAACTCGATCCGGGATCCATGCAGCCTCGACTCGCCCGCTGGGGCGCGGGAGAACAGCTGCGCGAAATCACCTTCGGACCCGCGAAAGACTTCGGTCTTCTCACCTTGCCCGCCTCGTTCACCGACGTGGCGGGCTCGACACGCACCACGACCACCATCGATTCCGTGGAACCTTCGCCCGTCTTCATCCGAAGTCCGTACGCCTATCTGGGCGGCGGGGCAACGGCGCGGTTCGACCCGGACACCCCAGCCGCACTGGCCGTGAAGCGCACACCCACGGGGCATGTTCTTGTGAAGGGTCTGATCGACGGGCAGGACCTCGGTTGGTTCATCTTTGACACCGGAGCCGGGGCGGACATCATCTCTCAGAGCGCCGCGGCGACACTGGGCCTCGAAGGAGTCGGCAGCGTGAACGCCGCGGGCGTGGGCGGGAGCGTGCCGACGGCCTTCTTCAAAGCACGGACTCTGACCATCGGACCCGCGACGATTGACGAACCTGTGCTGGTGGGGCTGGACCTCGCATTCCTCGAACCGATCTTCGGCGAGCGAATCGCCGGGATCGTGGGGTACACCATGCTCACCCGCGTCATCGCGGAGGTGGACATGGCCGGCGGCTCGGTCTCGCTCTTCGACCCTCGCACCTACGCCCGCACCGGCGTGGATTGGACGCCGGCCCGGCTCGTCCAGCGCCACCCGTGCATTGAGGCCGAGTTCGAGGGGCGGACCGCGCTCTTCCGTATCGACACCGGCGCGGGGGCCGACACGGTGATCTTCCACGCGGACACCGTCGCCGCGCTCGGCCTCCTCGATGGGCGGGAGACCACCCCTTCGACGCTCGGGGGTGTCGGGGGCGCGATCCCTGCGGCGAAGGGAACGCTCCGCGATTTCACCGTCGCGGGCCGGCGGCACGAAAAGGTCGTCGCGACCTTCGCGCTCCCGGGTGGGCGCGCGTTCAACGACCCCTGGATCGGCGGAACTTTGGGCGGCGGATTCCTGGGCAAGGTCATCATGGTCCTCGATTATGCGGGAGAACGAGTCGGTTTCGTGACCAAGGGCGGTTGAGCGATCCGCGCCCCATGCTTCGGTGTGCAGATCGACGGGGGGCGCCATGCTGCGCCCAGGCGCAAAAAACACCCCGGGCCGGAGGCCCGGGGCGAGTGCTTCGAAGGAGCGCGGCCGAGGCAGGAGGCGCGTTCCCGCCTCTCACGCCTCAGAACTGAATCTTGTCGGTGCCCATGGCGCCGTGGCTGGCGTCCATGCCGCCCCGCTTGGGCAGGGGCTTGCCGGCGCGGTCGGTGCCGCCTTCGCTCCCGCTGTCGCCGGCGCCGGTGCTGTCGCCCCACTGGGCCCGCTTGAGCGAGAGGCCGATCTTGCGGTCGGCAACATCGACGCGGAGGATCTTGACATCGATCTCCTGGTCGGGCTTGACCACGTCCTGCGGGTTCTCGACCTTGTGGTCGGCGAGCTCGGAGACGTGCAGGAGGCCTTCGAGATCATCCTCAAGCTCGACGAAGACGCCGAAGTTGGTGATCTTGGTGACCTTGCCGCGCACCACCATGCCGGGCTTGTAGGCCCCCGGAATGGCGTGGAGCCACGGGTCTTCGGTGAGCTGCTTCATGCCAAGGCTGATGCGCTGCTTGCTCTGGTCTACATCGAGCACCACGCAACGGACCTGGTCGCCCTTCTTGAGCATCTCGTTGGGGTGCGTGACCTTCTTCGTCCACGACATGTCGGAGATATGCAGCAGGCCGTCGATGCCGGGCTCGATCTCGATGAACGCGCCGTAGTTGGCCAGGTTGCGCACAGTGCCGTCGATCACCGTGCCCACCGGGTACTTCTCGGTGACGAGCTCCCAGGGGTTCACCTCGATCTGCTTCATGCCGAGGCTGATCTCCTGCTTGTTCTTGTCGATCTCCAGGACGACGACCTCGACCTCCTGCTCCACCTGCACCATCTCGGAGGGGTGGTTGACGCGCTTGGTCCAGGACATTTCGGAGATGTGGACCAGGCCCTCGATGCCGTCTTCGAGCCGCACGAAGCAGCCGTAGGACATGAGGCTGACCACGTGCCCCTTGACGCGGGCGCCCACGGGGTACTTCTGCTCGATCGCCTCCCACGGGCTGGGCTCGCGCTGCTT
>JADLCM010000023.1 GCA_020847175.1 Phycisphaerales bacterium | reverse complement strand
GCGAGACTGGGTCTCCTCCGCGAGCCGCGCATCAACCCGCCGCAGTCGCGCGTCAGAGCACGCGGACTGCGGGCACCCGAGCACGGGTTCATCGTGCCGCTCGCCGACGAAACGGGCACGACAACGCGCGCTGCGCCGCCGGCGCGGCGATGCGGAGCGCTTTGCGCGGCCGCCGCCGGGCCTTGTTGTGTGATGGGGTGAGAATTGTCTTGACGATGAGGGGGGGGGGGCGGGTAGGCTGGCCTCACGCTCACGGAAGGAGCATGGCATGACGCGCGGGAACACGGATGGATTGCGGATGGGTACGCATCGGCTTTGGTTCCCGATGGCCCGGCTCGTGGTGGCCCGGCCCGTGGTAGCCCGGCTCGCCGAGCCGGGAGTCGGCCCGCAGGGCCGAGTTCTTGGTCACCTTGGCCGCCGCGCGCCGGGTAGGCATCGGCAGGCTCTGGCCGCGATGGCGCTGTGTGCCGGTGCCGCGTTGGCCTCCCCGCCTCCGGACTATGACTTTGACTGGGCGACGATCGGGCGCCCCGGCAACCGCGCCTATGACCGCGAAGACCCATTCGGCTTTGTGGCGGGGCGGGGAAGTGTGCCTCACCGCTTTCGCATCAGCCGCCTGGAGGTGACGACCGCGCAGTGGCTGGAGTTTGTCAACACGTTTTCGACACAGGATGTCGATGATGGGTTTGCCTTCGTGCCGCAGTTCTGGGGTGCGCAGTTTGACCCCGACTACGCCGGACCGGGCCTTCGCTGGCGGCTGATCGCGAGCGTGCCGAACGCTGATCGGGTGGCGCTCGGCGGCGTCTCTTGGCAGTGGGCCGCCCGGTACTGCAACTGGCTTCACAACGGCAAGTCAAGCGACCTTGCATCCCTCGACACCGGCGCATATGACGCGAGCACTTTTTCGGGCACCTTTGATCCGCCGCCCCTGACCGATGGCGACACGCACCTGCCCGGGGCGAAGTTCTGGATTCCGACAGTTGATGAACACCTTAAGGCGGCGTACTACGACCCGAGGCAAGACCACTGGTGGCTTCAGCCGAACGGTTCGGATGACTTCATCCCAGACGACCAGACGAGCGCGGACGATCGTGCCCGGCCCACCGACGAAAACTGGCTTCGCTTCCCGCTTGGTTTGTATCCCGACACGCGCTCTCCCTGGGGTCTTCTCGACTTGAGCGGCGGGGGCCAGGAGTGGAATGAGGATTGGTACCGCTTAGAGACTCGGGCCGAACGCGTGCTTCGCGGGTCGTCGATCGGTTTGGGGCCAGGCGCACAGAATGTGCTGGAGTTTTCCTACTCGGTCGGTTCGGGGTCGCCGCAAGAGCGTCGATACGGCGAGACATCCTTCCGCGTCGCCGGAGTCGTCCCTGGGATGCCGACGCTGAGCATCCCGGTTGTCGTATTCGGGAGTACCCGAAGAAGGAGGAAGCCATGTGTCAGAGTCGACTGTGGTGCGTGTTCGCGATCATTATGCTGACCGGGGTCTCGCGCTCAGCCAACGAGATTCAGGTAGACATCCGAAAGAAAAGCGGCGCCGGGTGCTCGGGCGGAACGACGACGTTGTTCTTCAACAAAGACACAGACTTCACCATCAACATCTCGGCGTGCGACGACGTGATCACCATCTGGGACCACACGGCCCCGCGCGACAGTGCTGATCGCGTGACAATCAACGGTTCTGGCAACAGCGCGCTCAAGATCTTCATCGGCTCGGGTTCCTTTCCTGCCACCAACGAAGAAATGACACCGGCGCTGCACAATTTCGGCGGGCTCACGTTCAACACGCCAAGCCAGCGCATCGCGACTTCGTTTGCAGGACGGATCTCAGGACACCTGACGGGCTCGGTGAATGCGGGATTCATGTATCGCTTTGACGTTGATGGGCAAATTCAGGCGGGTGTGTACGGAGATGAATCCGGAGGGCTGGGCTTTGAGATTCACGCCGGTAGCATCTCAAGTTCCGGATACCTCCTCTGTGGCTCGGGCAACTTCAGAAGTATCACCACAACTGGGGATGTCTTGGGACCGGTGGAAGCGCTGGCTGGCGACATCACCGCCGTCACCATTGGCGGGAACCTTCGAGATGATGTGCTCGCCTTGGTCGGCCGCATCGGCGTGCTGAACGTCGACGGCTCGATCGGCACACCGTCAAGCCGCGTAACGATCAAGGCCCGCGATCGTGTGCAGCACGTTGCGGCCGATGCCATTCACGCCAACATCGAAGTGACGTCGACCACGAACGACCTTGGGTGGGTCCAGCGCATCTACGCCCGAGGTGACACCGGCGTCGATGGTGACTTCACGGGCAGCATCAAGGCGATGGACCTGAGCATGATGACCGGCGGCGACGCCGGTATCACAATCGCCGGCGACCTTGATGCCGACCTTCAGTTTTCCGGCAAGGTCACACGCCCGATTGCGGTCACAGGGGCTTTTCTTTCAGGTCGCACCATTCGCATCGCTGAACAACTGGCGTCTTCAGGAACATGCACGTTCGGTTCAAGTGGCCTGCTGGGCCAGATCGTCATCAACGCTTCGAACGGCGCCAATTCGTGGACCGGCGATGTTACCGTCGGTTCCACGACACTCGCCACCACGCCGTACTACTCGAATCTCCCCTCCGCCCTCGGCGGCGGCGCCGTCGGACTCGTGCCCTACCGCGTCCACGGCGCGGCGAGCGTTCCCGCCAGCGGCAGCACCGTCCTCACCGACCCCGCCAGCGTC
>JADLCM010000022.1 GCA_020847175.1 Phycisphaerales bacterium | reverse complement strand
TTGACTACCCCCCCCCCCCCCCCCCGCGTGTCAAGCACGAAATCGCACAGTCACACCGTGTTTCGGCGTTGCATCAGCGCGAAGCTCGCATTGTAATGGCTTACAACAGTTCGCATCCGCCCGGATTCGCCGCGTCTCCGCAGAAGTTTACGAGGTGAACATGAGAAGACCGGCGATCTCTGCCATTCCCGTCACACCACCTTCACGCCCTCGGTCCGCGTCAACGCTCCGAAGGCCTCGCTCAGCCGGCGCGTCACCGGCCCGGCGCCCTGCGCCAGGCGGGGCGGCATGGCGGCCCCCGTTGGGCCGGCCTCTGGCGCTCCGGCCCTCGGCCCGACCGGGCGCCCGTCGATCGTGCTCACCCAGGCGAGTTCGCCCATCGTGCCGGTGCAGAAGACTTCGTCCGCCCGGTAGAACTCCATCAGGCTGATGTCGCGTTCGCGGCACGGGATGCCCAGGCGTGCGCACAGGTCGATCACGGTCGCGCGGGTGATGCCCTCGGGGCACGCGTTGCACGTCGGCGTCTCAACCACGTCGGTCGGCTCGCCCGCGACCACGCGACGGTTCACCATGAACAGGTGCGTCGCGTTGGTCTCGGCGACGAAGCCGCGCGTGTCGAGCATGACCGCATCGTCCGCGCCCGCGCGGGTGGCCTCGATCTTGGCGAGGATCGACTGAATGAGATTGCAGTGGTGGATCTTGGGGTCGAGGCAATCAGGCGGGAACCTGCGCACGCTGCTGGCGGCGAGCGTCAGGCCGCCCTTGGCCATGGCGCCGGCGTAGACGGGCGGCTTGTGCTCGGCGAGCACGATGAGCGTCGGCCCGCGCTGGTTGAGGCGCGGGTCCATGCCGCTGGTGATCTTCACGCCGCGCGTGAGCGTGAGGCGGATATGCACGTTGTCGCGCATGCCGTTGGCTTCAAGGGTGCGCCGGATCTCGGAGATGATCGTCTCGTGCGACGGAATCTGGGCGAAGGCGAGGGCGCGGGCGCTGCTCGCGAGCCGGTCGAGGTGCTCGGTGAGCTTGAATATGCGCCCGTCGTAGAGGCGCAGGCCCTCCCACACCGCATCGCCGCCCTGCACGGCGGAGTCGAAGGGCGAGACGCCGGCCTGGTCGCGGTGGATCAGCGCGCCGTTAATGTTGACGATGAGGTCGGCGTTGGCGGGGTGGTACTGCTGGAGCATGAGAGTTACATCCCCTGGGCAACCCGCGCCATCAGCCGCGCCCCCCACCCCGTCGGGCCCGCGGCGAAGAGTCCGCTCGGCCCCTCGACCGCGTGAACGCCCGCGATGTCAAGGTGGCACCAGGGCGTGTCGCCGTTGACGAAGTAACTGAGGAACGCCGCCCCCTGCACCGGGTGCGCCTCGCGCGATGGGTTGCTGTTGAGGATGTCCGCGATCGGGCTCTTCATCATGTCGCGGTACTCGGCGTGCATGGGCAGACGCCACACCCGCTCGCCCGTCGCCCCGCTGGCGGCCTCGACGGCCCGGCGCAGCCGGTCGTTCTCGCAGAACATGCCCGCGTACACCTTGCCCAGCGCCACCACGACGCCCCCCGTCAGGGTCGCGGCGTCGATGATCGCCTCCGGGTTCTCCTTCTCGCAGGCCCAGCAGAGCGCATCGGCCAGCACGAGCCGGCCCTCGGCGTCGGTGTTGGTCACCTCCACCGTCACGCCGTTGCGGTAGGTGATGATGTCATCGGGGCGGTACGCCTCATCCGAGATGCTGTTCTCGGCGCACGCCAGCAGCGCCACGACGGGCCGGTCGGGCTTGATGACCGTGCCGATGAGGTGCATCGCGCCGATCACGGCGCACCCGCCGTCCTTGTCGCGCTTCATGCCCTTCATGCCGTTGTTGATCTTGAGCGACAGCCCGCCCGAGTCGTAGGTCATCGTCTTGCCCACGAGCACGAGCGGCCGGGCGTCCTTCTTCGACTTCGCGGGGGTGTATTCCAGCCGGATCATGCACGGCGCGTTCTCGCTCGCCTTGCCCACGTTGATGAGCCCCGTGAACCGCTCCTTCTCCAGTTCCTCGCCCTTCCACACCCGCATCTTCAGGCCGGCCTTCTTCGCAATCGCGCGGCATTCCTCGGCGATCCATGCCGGGGTCGCGATATTGGGGGGCGTGTTCGAAAGGCGGCGCGTGAGGTTGGCGCCCTCGGCCAGGGCCAGACCGCGTTCGAGGCCCCCCTGCACCTGCCGATCGCCGGCGCACAGCGTCACGCCCGGGCGCGAGGGCTTCTTGGTGGCGCTCCCGCGAAAGCCGTCGTCGATCCATGCGCCGAGCCCGAATCCTTCGCCGAGCGCTTCACCCGCCTCGGCGGGCTTGAAGCGCCGGGCCTTGAACGGGCCGTCAAGGTCGATGAGCACGACGCCGCCCTTCACCGCGCTCAGCCGCCTTGCCAGCGCCGCCCCGACGGATCGCAGCCCCGCGAGATCCAGCGATTTCTTCTCGCCCAGGCCGACCACCACGATCCTCGCGAAGCCGGTGCCGGGGTGCGATTCGGCAATGGCGCCAAGGTCCCCGGTGGCTTCTCCCCGCGTCAACGCCTTGGCCGCCTCGCCCTGTCCGTCGCGCGCTGCGGAGTGCTTGTCCAGGCCCTCTCCCTTGAAATGCCCGAGAACGAGGATGGAGGGCTTGTCTTTGCCGCCGACGCGAATCGAATCGAACATGGGGAACTCCTGTGGATCGAAGGGCCGGGTGCGGCCCGCGTGAGGTGCGGGGCTCGCCTCGCCGAGGCGAAGCGGGGAGTTTATGAGGCTTGAGGCGGCAAAGGCGGATCGCGCCGGGCACCATAAAGGCGAGTTTCCTACGATGCCGCGTCGGCGGGGAATAGGCCCCGCAGATTGCTGGTTGCCCGTGAGCCAAAGGCGCTGCATGGATCGTGCGGGGTTTGAGCCGCTGGCATTGCGACACCTGGACGCGGTGTTCAGGCTTGCCATGCACCTTGCCCGAGACCAGGCGGAGGCCGAGGACATCGTTCAGGAGGTGTACGCCCGGGCCTTCCGTCCGACATCCATCGCGGGGTTTGATCCCGGCCTCGACCCCGAGAACGCGATGCGAGCCTGGCTTTTTACCATCACGCACAACGTCTTCTACACCCGCATCAAGCAAGCATCGAAACGCCCCGGACAAGCCCCGGACGGGTTCGATGCACCCGACCTTGAGCCCCTGCCCGGCGACCCGCCCCCGCTCTGGGACAAAGCGCCGCTGGACTGGGACCAGGTCGATAGCCGGCTGAAAGAAGCGATTGAGGAACTCAAGCCGGAGTTTCGCGAAGCCTTGCTCATGTGGGCGGTTGAAGGCTTCAAGTACCGCGAGATCGCCACGATCCTGGAGGTCCCCATCGGAACCGTGATGAGTCGGCTGCACCGGGCCCGCAAGCTCCTCTCTGATCGCCTGATGAGCGATGCCCGGGCCGCCGATGAGCTGGGACTGCCGGCGCTCTCCCGGCGCGCGGCGCGCGAGCCGGATGCCCTTTGACACCGAACTCTGGCATTGAACACCGCTCCGATTCCCCTGAATGAACTCGAGCCATGCCTGACGAACGCACGCCAACCCAGCCCCTGCCCCCCGGCGCGATGCTCCGATGCGCGGCGGACGATGAGCTGTGCGCCCAGCGGTGCCGCGAACTTGAGGCTCACCTCGCGGCGCACCCGCACCATCGGCCCTGCATCGAGAGCGAAAGGGCGCTGCGTGAGCGCTGCCGCGAAGTGATGAGCAGCGGCTGCTGCCCCGACGCGCTGCGGGCCCGCATCGCCCGCCTGTGCAACGGCGCCGGGCATCCCGCCACGGTCTCGCGTTCTTTCTGGGTCCGCCCCGGCGTGCGCCGTTCGCTGACCGCCCTCGCCGCGTGTGTGGCCGTGGCCGCCGGGGGCGTGTTTGTGTACCAGATGTCCCGGGTGGGCACGGGCGTGCCCGCCTCCGGCGCGAGCTTCGAGCCCGTGGTCAACTTCGTCGCCGAGGAGCACGAAGCCTGCGCATCGCACATGGAAAAGTTCACGATCAAGGAGATCGAGGATGCGCCCCCCAAGATCGCGTCGATCCTGGGTTCGTCGCCGACGATCCCCAGCCTCGCGGCAGTCGGGCTGCGGTTTATCGGCGCGGGCGAGTGCGGCGTGCCCGAGGGCGGGCGCAGCGTCCACCTGCGTTTCGAGAGCGATGGCACCCATTGCCGCGAGGGCATGCCGGTCAGCCTGTTCATCCAGCACGCCAGCAGCGGCACGCCCAGCATGGAGCCTGGAAAGGCCTATGTGCTGTGCTCGGGCAAGCAAGGCGCGCCCGATGCGGCGCCGACGGGGCTTGCACGCGGTGCGCGGGGCAACACGATTTACGCCTGGCGCGTCGGCGACCTCGCCTACTACCTCGTCGCGGCTGAAGTGCCCGCGTGCGAGAAGTTCCGCGCCGCGGCGGGCCTGCCCGACCCGGTCGAGCCGGGGTAACACCGGGCCGACGCGGGGGCGACCGACTCCGGAGATGTCCGTTTGGCCGCAAGCAAGCAGGGCGACCGCACGTACGCGGACTCGGGACACGCGCCCTGGTTCAGCGGCACTGATGATTTCACTGGCTACATGCGCTGCGCGCTTGAAATGGTGCTGGCGCGGCCGGGTCTCACCCGGATTCTCGACCTGCCGGCCGGGCGCGGACAGTTCACCGACGCCCTCCGCCGCGCCGGGCTGAGCAGCACCCCGGCGGATATCAACCAGCATCGGCCGGACTACGCCCGGGTGAACATGGACGCGGCGCTGCCCTTCGGGTCTGCCGAGTTCGACGCGGCGGTCTGCCTCGAGGGCATCGAGCACATCCAGCACCCGCAGATGCTCCTCGGCGATCTGCTGAGGGTGGTTCGACCGGGGGGCTTGGTCATCGTTTCGACGCCGAACATCCAGAACTACTGGTCGCGGCTCATGTTCCTGTTCACGGGAACGTTCTACCAGTTCAATCCGTGCGAACTGCGCGACCTGCCGCCCGAGGCGAACGAAGACCGGTTTCACATCTCGCCGGTCACGCTGCAGTGGTTGCGCACCTTCGCCGCGATTCACGGGGGCCGGATTGTCGAGGTTCGGGGCGACCGGATAAAGAAGAAGTGGCTGCTGCCATTCTTTGGCGGGCTGCACAGCCTCGGGTGGTGGTGGCGACACAGGCTGCGGCGTACGCGGCTCGCGCGCCTGTGGGTCGCGCGCAACCGAGAGTTCTTCGGGCACCTGAACGCCCGCCCGATGCTATTCAGCCGCACCATGGTGGTTGGCATCGAACGAACGCTCGGTGACAGCGGCTGAGGCCTGCTCTGACGCCACGGCGCGGCAGTTCCGCACGTTCGCCGGTGATCCGCCCCCTCGCTCCTATCTCGGAATGATCCCGAGTTGCCGATACTTCTCCAGGTACTTTTCGTAAAACTGCGTGTGCCGGCTTGCGAGATCAATGCGCTTGCCGTCGATCCACGCGGCTTCGACCTTGGTTGACGGTTCCAGGGCATCACCCGACGCGATGAACAACGTGGCGCTCTTGCCGGGGTCAAGGCTGCCGAGTTGCTCCGCGACCCCCAGAATCTCCGCGGTCGAAAGCGTCACCGATCGCAGCGCCGCCGCCGGAGCGAGCCCGTACGCCGCGGCGCGGGCCGCGTGGAGCGGCAGGTTGCGCTCGTTCGGCCCTTCGTCGCCGGTCGCCATGCACCAGCGCACCCCGGCGGCCTCCAGTCGCGCGGGAAGCGTGTAGGCATCGTCGTACGGGCTGTCGTCGCGGCGCGGGAAGCCCTGCGTTCCCTGGACGATCACCGGCACGTCATGCGCCTTGAGCAGTTCGGCGACGAGCGGTGCATCGCGCCCGCCCACGATCACCGGGCGAAGTCCTCGGCCCGCGGCCCACGTCACCGCCGAGGTGATCTGCTCCATCTCGGAGGCAATGATGAACACCGGGCGGTTCGGCGGAGTCCCGGCGGGGCCGGGCAGAAACATCCGCATCGCTTCCAGCCGCTGGTCAAACTCCTTGCTCTCCGCGGGCGCGGCGAGATACGCCGCGGCGTCGTCGAAGAACCGGTCGAGTTCGTCAAGGTTGCGATCAATCGCCTTGCGCTGCTCATCGTCCGAGCGGTTCATCCACCAGTCGGTGACCGGACGCACCATCGGCATCGTGATGACCAGCCCCGCCTGGCTCTCGATGGTCATGTCCGTCGTGGTCCACCCGTCCAGCCGCATGAGCGAGGCCCGGCCCGCGATGCGCCCCCCCGAGGGCATGACGAGCGCCGAGAGCACACCCGCCTGCCGGGCCACCGGAAAGAGCGCTGAGTCCGGGTTCACGGCGGTGCTCGCCATGACCTCGGGGTTGAAGTCGCCGACTTCGTTGTTGTCCACGGTCGCCCGCGTGGTCGGAATCTCGACCAGGCCCATCTCGGTGCCCGCGCTGATGAACCCGGGGAACACCTGCCGCCCCGTCGCGTCGATGCGCTCGGTGTTCGGCGGCACCTCGCGGGGCACGCCCGCGCCCACGCCGACGATCCGCCCCCGGTCGAAGAGTACGTACCCGTTCTCGATCGCCGGGCCCGAGACCGGCACCACCCGGCCACCGGTGATGAGCACCGGGCGCGACTGGGCCGGGGCCTTGTGAACCACGTCCTGCGCGTGCGCGATCCCGCACCACGTTGCCGCCATCACGCCCAGCGCCACGCGTGCACGCTTCATCGCGAACCCTCCAGCTCCACGAGACGGAAGACCTCGTCAAACTCCGAGCAGCCGCACGCGCCGCAGACCAGGCTGTCGAGTGCTTCGCCCCGGCTGTACGCTTCTTCAAACCGGGCACGCACCCGATCACGCATGGATCGCACCAGCAGGGGCTCGGGGCGAGGCGGGTCGGCCGGAGCCGCTTCGTCTCCCTCCGGCTTCTCGCCCTCCTTCTTCTCGCCCTTCTTCTTGTCCTTCAGGGTCAGGATCTTCTGGATCAGTCTCTGGCGCTCGCGGGCAACCTCGGCTCGCATCGCCCGGTCACGCTCGATCGAGAAATACTCCCGCCCGTCCACCCACGTGCTCACGCAGCGCGAGTAGCCGGAGAGAGGATCGCCCGACCAGATGGCGAGGTCCGCGTCCTTGCCCGCCTCAAGAGAGCCCACGCGCCCTTCGATGCCCAGCTGGATCGCCGGGTTGATCGTGACAAACCGGATCGCCTCCTCGGGCGTGAGGTCGCCGTACCGGATCATCTTCGCGGCCTCGGTGTTCAGTCGGCGTGCCAGATCGTCAGAGTCCGAGTTGAGGCTGGCGAGCACGCCCGCCCGGCTCATGAGCGGGAACGCCTGCGGGATCGCGTCGTAGACCTCGGGCTTGTACGCCCACCAGTCGCTGAACCCCGAAGCGCCCACCGCGACCTTGCGCACCTCCTCGGCGACCTTGTACACCTCCAACGCGTGCTGGAAAGTGCCGATGCGGATGCCCAGCTCCGTGGCCAGGCGGCAGAGCATCACGATCTCGTCCTGGCGATAACTGTGGCAGTGGATCCACCGCTCGCCCCGCAGAATCTCCGCGAGCGCCTCGAGTTCGAGGTCCGGGCGCGGGTTCTCGCCCGCCTTCTTCGCCCGGTCATAGGCCCGCGCCGCCATGAATCGGTCGCGCATGAATGTCTCAACCCCGAGGCGTGTCTGCGGGTAGCGAATCCGGAACTCCTCTCCCCAGTGCGACTGCTTCACGTTCTCCCCGAGCGCGAACTTGATCCCGGGCACCGCGCCCTCAAAGTGCATGTCGCGCGGATGAATCGCCCCCCAGCGGAGCTTCTGCGTCATCGCCTGCCCGCCCATCGGGTTCGCCGAGCCGTGCAGCGACTGCACGGTCGTCACACCCCCCGCCAGCTGCCGATAGAAGTTCATCTCTCCGGGATCGATCGCATCGGCAATGCGCACTTCGGCGGTGCAGGCCTGCCCCGCCTCGTTCACGCCCAGCCGGAACCCCCCCGTGTGGCTGTGCGTGTCGATGATGCCCGGCGTGATGTGCAGGCCCGTGCCGTCCACCATCCGCACCGTGTTCGTGTTCACGCGCGGCATGCCCGCCCCGGGGCCCGCGTACAGCACCTTTCCCTCCCCGATCAGCAGAGCGCCGTCCTTGATGATCCCCGCGGGGCCGGCGGTCCAGAGCGTCACGTTCGTGAAGAGCACAGACTCCTGCGCCGGGGGTTCAACCAGAGCATACGCCCCGAACGGATAGCCATACGTCTCCGGCAGTCCCGCGAGCCGGGCCGCGTGCGGCGAGGCTCCGTCTTTCTTCTCGGCCTCGGCCTCCAGGGGCCCGGTGCGCGTGCCGGAGAAGTGGACAATCCGGCCCTCGTCAACACGAGACCAGCCGCGGATCGTCTGCCCCTCGATCACCGCCGACACGACCAGCACGGGGAGGTCCGAGTCTTCGCCCTGGTCGCGCAGCACGAAGTTGAGCGTGTCACCCTGAATCACCAGGCCCGATCCCTCGAAGTGATCCTCCCCGTCCGCGTGCTTGGCCTTGAACGTCACCTTCCCTTCGCGCGGGTCGATCGTCAGGGTTGCGAGCGGCTGTGTGGCATCGTCCGGCCGAGACAGCTCCCACACGCCCGCCACATCGTCCCGCGCGGGCTTGGAGATCTCGAACCGGGCGCCGTCGCACCACACGTCCAGCACCTTGGACTTCTCGCCCAGCAGCGGCCCGTCCATCATCACCAGGCTCGCCGCCTTTCCGGGCGCGATGGTGCCCAACACCTCACTGACGCCCAGCAGGTCCGCCGGTGTCGTGGTGAGCATCGCCAGGGCCTCGTCCTCGCTCAGCCCGAAGGCCGCCGCGAGGCGCAGATTCGCCAGGTACTCTCCGCGATCCTTCACTTTGCTCGACGTCAGCGCCACCTTGAGCCCGGCGCGGAGCAGCCGACGCGGATTGCTCGGCGCCTGCTCCCACGACATCATCGCTTCAAGTTCAACGCTTTCCGCCGCTGCGTAACTCGTCAGTTCCGGCGCTTTCGGAAACCGCAGCGGCACCACCACGGGCACCCCCGCGCGCCGGTACGCCTCCAGCCGCTTGTACTCCGTCCCGCTGCCCACCAGCACGAGGGGACGTCCGGCCTCCTCTGCCGCGTCGATCGCGTGCAGCCCGGTCAGCTCCGTCGCGACGTCGAAGAGCAGGGGGAGTGAAGCTTCACCCGGGGCGCCCAGCGCCGCGAACGGCGCAGGCGCCGGCCCGTGCCCCTGCGCGTACCACGCCGCGTCCGAGAGCGTCTGGCGCAGCAGCGCCACCGAACCCATGTGCGAATCCGGATACCCCTGCGGCTCCGACGTCTGCGCGAACCCCACGACCTGGAACGCCCGGCCCCGGTACACCGCCGGACGTCGACTCGACGATGCCTCGGCCGGGTCGTCCAGGGTGACCACGGCGCTCGCGCCGCGGAACATGCCTCCCTTTGGCGTGATGTTCGCCGCGACGAATCCCTGCGCGCGCAGCGCTTCGCGATCGTTCTTCTCAAGGCCGGGGCCTTCGATCGCCGCGCGTTCGGGGGTGACCAGCGCGTTCCAATGCTTCTCCGGGCTCGCACCGGGCATCGGGGCATCGACTTCGACAAACGGATCAATGAACCCCGGGTAGATGTGCCGCCCCGTGGCATCGACAAAGGTCGCCCCCGAGGGGGCATCCGCCTTGGTGCGCCCGCCGGCCGGGCCTGCCTCCACGATGCGCCCCTCTCGCATCTCGATCCAGGCGTTCTCAACGACTCGCCCCGGCGCCAGGTGCGCCGAGCCGCCCGCGATGATGCTGTGCTCGATCGGATGCCGCGCCATCCCGTTCGGCGGCGCGTCAAGGGGGGAGCGGCTGGTCGGTTGGGCGGCAATCGAGGCGGCGATCAAGACAGCCGCGCCGGTTGCATACAGGCATCGACGAAGACGCGTGGTCATGGACAGAGCGTACCGCAAAGCCGACGCCGCGTTTCGTCCTGCCCGTCAACCCCCCGGACCGGGCTCTCGTTTCGTTCCGGGCGCCCGCAGTCCGCGCAGCGAGACTGAGGCGGATCCGACCCGCGACGTCCAACCGCCGGGTACCCCAGTCCGCCGGCTTGGCGGCGAGACTGGGTCTCCTCCGCGAGCCGCGCATCAACCCGCCGCAGTCGCGCGTCAGAGCACGCGGACTGCGGGCACCCGAGCACGGGTTCATCGTGCCGCTCGCCGACGAAACGGGCACGACA
>JADLCM010000021.1 GCA_020847175.1 Phycisphaerales bacterium | reverse complement strand
GGCCTTGGGTTCGATCGGCCCCGATGCTGCACCCATACTCACACTCTCTATGCCGATCCGTCCTCACGCCGTCCTCGCCTCGGCCGCAGTCGCGCGTCAGGGCACGCGGACTGCGGGCACCCGGTGCCTGGCCGATCCGTCCTCACGCCGTCCGCGCCTCGGCCGCAGTCGCGCGTCAGGGCACGCGGACTGCGGGCACCCGGCTGCACCCATACTCACACTCTCTATGCCGATCCGTCCTCACGCCGTCCGCGCCTCGGCCGCAGTCGCGCGTCAGGGCACGCGGACTGCGGGCACCCGGCCGAGGGAGGGATTCTGTGGGCACGCGCCTGAACGACCAGCGCCGCCGTTCCGACCGGGTCAAGGCCGAGCGGTGGTGGGGGATGGCGAGGGAAAGCGCAGCCAGCGGGCGAACTCGGGGCGGGCCTTATCGCGGCGCCAGGCATCATCGTCCTCGTAGCGCCGATTGATTGCCGCGGCAATGAGGCCCATGAACATCGGTTGGGGGCGCAGGGGTCGGCTGGTGAGTTCTGGGTGGAACTGGCCCCCGATGAAGTACGGGTGCGTGTTGCGCGGGCGTCCGTGCTCATCCAGGGGGTTCTCTCCGGAGGCGGGCTGGGCAAGCTCCATCACCTGCATGATCGGCTGGTGCGGGTGGCGACCGGAGAAGTGCATCCCCGCGGCCTCAAGCCGCTCGATGAAGGTCGGATCAACCTCGTAGCGGTGCCGGAAGCGTTCGCGGATACTCGCCTTGCCGCCGTAGAGGAAGTGCGCGAGTGAGCCGGGGGTGATCGCGATGTCCTGAGCGCCCAGCCGCATCGTGCCGCCGAGCCCTTCGATCTTCTTCTGATCGGGAAGTTCGCTGATGACGGGGATGGGGCAGTCCGGGTCAAACTCGGTGCTGCTCGCCTCGCGCAGGCCGAGCACGTGGCGCGCGAACTCGATCACAGCGACCTGCAGGCCGAGGCAGATGCCCAGGTAGGGCACCTTGTTCTCGCGGCAGTAGCGGACGCACGCGATTTTGCCTTCGACCCCCCGGGAGCCGAAACCGCCCGGCACGATCACGCCGTCCAGCCCCGCCAGCCGCTCGGAGGCCGACACCGCGTCGATCTCGGTGGTGTCGATCCACTGTTCGCGGATGTCGCAGGAGAGGTGGACAGAGCAGTGTTCCAGCGCCTTGTCAATCGAGGCGTAGGCATCGCGCAGGTGGGCGTACTTGCCGGTGACGCCGATGGTGATCTGGCGCTGGCGGGGCGATGCGAGGCGCGTCACGAAGCCGTTCCACACCTCGCGGGCCCGGTCCTCCGCGGCCGGGCTCACGCGGTCGTGCAGCCCGAGGATGGAGAGGATCTCGCGGTCGAGGCCCTCCGTCCGCATTTCGTGCGGAATGGCGTAGATGCTCTCCCGGTCGTGCAGGCTGAAGACCCGCTTGAAGGGCACGTTGGAGAACATCGCGATCTTCTCGCGCACGCTCGTGGTCACCGGGTGCTGAGCGCGGCAGGCAATGAGATGGGGCTGGATGCCCGCCTCCATGAGCCGCTTGATGCCGAGCTGCGCCGCCTTGGACTTCTGCTCTCCGAGCGTCGGCGGCTCGATGATGTACGTGAGCGCCACGAAACAGCACGAATCCGGCCCCTCTTCGAAGGCCAGTTCGCGCAGTGCTTCAATGTAGAAGCCGTTTTCGTAGTCTCCGACCGTGCCGCCCACTTCGACGAAGACCACGTCCGCCGGCCTGCCGTCGGCCCCTCGCATCGCGAGTTCGCGGAGGGTGCGCTTTACCTCACCCGTGACGTGCGGGATCATCTGCACGTCGCGCCCGAGGTACATGCCCGCCCGCTCTGCCTCCAGAATATGGCTGAAGATCTTGCCGCTCGTGATGAAGTTGCGCTTTGAGAGGTTCTGGTCGAGCATGCGCTCGTAAGTGCCGAGATCCATGTCGCACTCGGTACCGTCGTCGAGCACGAACACTTCGCCGTGCCGGTACGGATTCAGCGTGCCCGAGTCGATGTTCAGGTAGCCCTCCATCTTGATGGGGGCCACCGACAGACCCTTGTCCTTCAGGAGCTTGGCGAGGCTGGAGGCGAAAATGCCCTTCCCGAGGCCGCTCATCACCGTGCCCAGGACGATCACGTACTTGTGAAAGCCCCTGCGATACCCGTCGGGCACGGGGGAGTAGTACTCGGTGCTTGCCGCCGTGCTCTCCCCTGCCGCGGACAACAACTCCGAACCCCGCGACGAGGGTTGGTTCGCGTCGGTGTTTCGGCGGGCGGGGCTACCTGCCGCGAGCGGTTCGAGGCTCACCGAGGTCACCGCGCGGCGAGGCACGTCGGGCATTGATGATGGTATGCCCCGGCCCCCGCAAATAAAGCCCGCACCACGGCCAGTGCCGAGCCGGTATCCTTGTCCGCCTCCGGGGGAGCACCGGACACGAGGGATAACCCATGACTCAGGTTGGCTCGCTGCTGCTCGCGATTTCCGTGCTTGCCGGCGGGGCGATCGCCCAGCGGTCCGGCGACCCCCGTATCGACGAGTCCACGGGGCGCGACCAGCGCGTCTGGGCCCCCGCCCGGCGGTTCGACCATGAGCGCATGGTCCTGGAGATCACGATTCCGGACATGAACGCCCCGGCCTGGTCGGCCCGCGAGGAGCTCCGCGTTCGAGCGATCGGCTCGCCTCGGGCCGACATCCGCCTCGACGCAGGCAAGGACATTCGCATCGGCGCGGTGACGGTGGGGGGGAAGCCCGCCGCGTTCATCCGGGGCGAGGACGACGTGACCGTGGTCTTCGACGAGCCGGTGGCCCCGGGCGCTGAGCGCGCCATCGTATTCGAATACGAGCTGGACTACGCCAACGGCAACACCTTCGGCGGGCTGTACTGGTCGGCGGGGCGTTCCGCCGACCCGGACGAGAACAAGCGGTGGCCCCAGATCCACACCCAGGGGCAGCCCGAGGCGAACCACGGCTGGTTCATCGGGCACGATTTTCCCAACGAACGCCTCGCGACGGAGATCATCGTCGATGTGGAAGAAGGCTACCAGGTGCTCTCCAACGGCCGACTGGCGACGCCCGAGGGCGGCAGCCCCGCGGGCGAGGGGCGCCGGCGCTGGCACTGGGTGCAGGACCAGCCCCACGTCAACTATCTCGTGACGCTCGTGGTCGGAAAGTTCGAGATCGTCGATCTGGGGGGGCCCGCATCCGCCCGTCCGGGTTTGCCGATCCGGGTCTGGGCGCCGCTGGGGAAGGGGGAACGCTGCCGCGCGGTCTTCGGGGAAACGCCCGCGATGATCGCGTACTTCGAAAAGCTGCTCGATGAGCCCTTCCCGTGGGACAAGTACGACCAGGTCGTGCCGCGCGAGTACACGTCAGGCGCCATGGAGAACACCTCGGCCAGCACGTTCTACATCTTTGCGGCCGGTTCCAGCGCCGACGCCCAGCGCGACATCATCGCCCACGAGCTCTTCCACCAGTGGACGGGTGATCTCCTGACCTGCAAGACCTGGGCGCACATCTGGCTCAACGAAGGGTGGGCGAGCTACGGGCAGGCGCTCTGGCGTGAGGAGTGGGCGCGCCAGCAGGGCAAAGACCCGCGCGAGGCGTACCTCGACGCGATCAACGAGAACATGTCCGCGCAGCGCGGGAACCGGGGCAGCGCCCCGGGCTCGCCCGCGCTCGTCTCCAACATCTACCGCGACCCCTTCGAGGTGTTCATGAAGCTCGACAATCCCTACCCCAAAGGCGCCCTCGTGCTGCACATGCTCCGCGAGGGGCTCGGCGACGAGGCGTTCTTTGCCGGCGTCCGTCTCTACATTGATCGCTACCGGCTGAAGGAGGTTGAAACCGACGATTTCCGCAAGTGCCTCGAGGAGGCTTCAGGCCAGAGTCTGGAACGGTTCTTCGACCAGTGGGTCTATCGGCCCGGGCTGCCTCGCCTTAATGTCGGCGCCACCTGGAGGGCGGATGAGGGCGTGCTGCGCGTCACCGTGACCCAGAACCAGAAGCTGGATGCCGACAATCCGGCGTACCAGTTCACGCTGCCCATCTACGTGTGGTACGGCGAGAACGACGGGGAATGGGTGGACGTGCGCACGGACGAAAGAACGGTCACGGTTGATTTCCCGCTCCGCGCTGCGCCCGCTGACGTCAGTGTGGACCCGGACCTCACTGTCGCGGGGGTCAAACGGGTCGAGAAGTCGCTGGCCGCGGCCACGGCGGGGTCGCCCGCGATGGCCGGGCGCTGATTCACCCCTCACTTTCATCCCGGCGCCTGCGCCGGAGGAGATGACTGAATGTCACGCGGCACGCGGCTCGGATTCATCGCGCTCTTCGCCGGCTCTACGTTCGCCTTGGCCCAGGTGGACGACAGATCAGGACATTTTGATGCGGCGCGAGGCCGGGATCTCCTCAACTACCCGCCCGACCGGCAGGCTGACCTTCAGCACATGCGCCTCGAGTTGACCATCGCGGACATGAACGATCCGCGATTCAACGCCCTGGCAACCATTCGATTCTCCCCGTTGGGCGGGCCGCTTGCCGCGCTCGACCTGGACGCCGTCAATCTCAATGTCACTTCGGTCGAAAGTCCCGGTCGCCGAGTCGGGTTCGTGAGCGAGCCCGAGCACCTGCGCCTCACATTCGACCCTCCCGTGGGGCTTGGCGAGACCGCCGAAGTGGCCATCGCGTACAGCGCCATCGACCCAGCGCCCGGGATGGTCTGGACGCCCGAGTCGCCCGCGCATCCGGAGCGTCCGGCTCAGTTGCACACCCTCGGCCAGGCCAACTGGAACCGGTACTGGTTTCCGTGCCGCGACTTCCCGAGCGAGTTCCTCACCACCGAGCTTGTCGTCGCCGTGCCGCAGGGCTTCGAGGTGATCTCCAACGGGCGGCTCGTCCACCGCGAACGCGGGTGGCTGGACGCGGATCGCTCGCGTGAGCTGGAGATCTTCACCTGGACCCAGGACAAGCCCCACGTCACCTATCTCGTGAGTCTCGTGGTCGGCAAGTTTGAGACCACAAACGTGGGGTCGCGGCGCCTCCCGATGCCGGTCAGCGTGCCCGCTGGATCGCCCGGCGACGTGCGCGGCACGTTCGGGCGCACCCCGGAGATGGTTCGGCTCTTTGAACGCCTGCTCGACGAGCCCTTCCCGTGGGACCGCTATGCCCAGGTGATGGTCTGGAACTTCGCGGCCGGGGGCATGGAGCACACCGCCGCGACCACGCTCTTTGAAGGCGCCTGCCTCACGTCCGAGGAGCTCCGTGATCGCGACATGGAAGACCTGGTCTCCCACGAACTGCTGCACCAGTGGTTCGGCGATCTCCTCACGTGTGCATCGTGGGAGCACCTCTGGCTGAATGAAGGGTGGGCGAGTTACGGTGAGTATCTCTGGCTCGAAGACGCCTTGGGCGAGGACGCCGCCCTCGGACTTGCGTGGGATTGGCTTGACTCGCTCTCGCACGATGACGCCGATGCGCCCTTTCAGCCCGCGATGGCCAGCAAGAAGTATCACCACCCCGACGATGCGTTCGGGCGCGCCGCGGACGCATACGCCAAGGGCGCCCTTGTTCTGCACGCCCTTCGTCAGCGCCTGGGCGACGAAGCCTTCTGGCAGGGCGTGCGGACGTACGTCGATCGCTTCCGCCATCGCGCGGTCGAAACGGACGATTTCCGGATCGTGCTCGAAGAAGTTTCCGGCGAGAGTCTTGAGCGGTTCTTTGGGCAGTACGTCACCCGTCCCGGCCTGCCCGTCATCTCGCTGGGGTGGACTTGGGCGGACGGGCGCCTCTCGGTCACCGCGGCCCAGACACAGAACATCGACGGCGCGAACCCGGCCTTCGATGTCTCCATTCCATTCGTCGTGCGCGCGGGTCAGGGTGAGATCGTGGGTGAGCTGGCGTGTGACGAACGCAACCACGAAGTCGTGCTGTACTGCCCGGAGAGGCCCGTGAGCATCGCCTTCGACCCCCGCCTGGCCTGCCCTGCACGGCTGGAGATCACGCAGCCCGCCGCGGCCTGGGTTGACCAGCTCGAAGCGGGGCCAACCGCGCTCGCCAGGATCCGCGCCGCGTCGGCACTCGCCGACCTGCCTGACGCCGGGGCGGAAGCGCAGCTTGCGAGCGTGGTTCGGTCCGAGTCTCAGCCGCGCCGACTCCGAATTGAGGCCCTTGAGGCGCTGGGGACTCTCTCAACCGACGCAGCCCGCCTCGCGCTGGTGGGGGCCGCCCCGGAAGATCCGTCGGTCCGCGCGGCGCTCATGGGGGTGCTGGGTGAGTCCATGTATTTGGGGGAGGCTGAACGCGAAGCCGCGATCGAGCGGGTAGTGGGCGCGCTCTCAGACCGTTCGATCCGGGTCCGGGCCGAAGCGCTGCGCGCCGGCGCGATGCTCCAGGCCGCGCCGATTCTGCCCGAGTCGCGCAAGATCCTCGGCAATGCCAAGAGCCACGGCGATCTGCTCGGAGCCTCGATCGACGCGATCCGCGTGATCGGCGACTCGCGCGATGTGTCCTTGCTCCTTCACGCGGCAGAGGGCGGGTTCCCGCCGGGGGTGCGTGCCCAGGCGCTCAGGACTGCGGCGGAGCTCGCTGACGATGATGCAACCCGCGATGCGGTGTTCGCCGCCGTCCGGCAGTTCGCCTTTGATCGGGAAGTTCCCATCTCGGAAACCGCTCACGAACTGTTGTCTCAATCGCGGCGGCCCGAGGCCCGTGAAACCCTTGAGGGAGTGGTCCGCGCGACGCGCGACCCCGTGCGCCGCGCCGCGGTCGAAGACTTGATCCGGCAGTTCGACAACCCATCGCGCGTGGACGGCGAGTAAGGCGGCGTTCAGCCCTCGTCCGTGGAGACTTGGCACCAGAGCCCGAGTTGTCGGCGCCACTCTCCAGTCTGTGCGATCGTGGCCCGCTGAGTTCCGGGTGGCGGGTGCCGGGTGCCCGCAGTCCGCCGGCTCGGCGGCGAGACTGCGGCTCTCGCCAGCACACCCGCGATGCACGCTGCGCCGGCCGAGCACGCCGCATTCGGCACAGCCGCGACCTCCGGCCTTGGG
>JADLCM010000020.1 GCA_020847175.1 Phycisphaerales bacterium | reverse complement strand
GCTGCGAACCAAGGCGGGCCTTCAGAAGGTCAGCACCGACGACCTGCACGTTCGCGCCGGCGAGTTCGTCGCCAGCGAGGTCGAGGATCTGATGGACAAGGACGCCCTGGTCGAGGGGGCGTGCGCCGAGATCGTCGAGCACACCAAGGACCGCAGCGCCACGCTGATCTTCTCGTCGGGCATCCGGCACGGGCAGCACATCGTGGAGGTGCTGAAGTCCAAGCACGGCGTCGAGTGCGGGTTCGTGTCGGGCGACACGCCCGCGGGCGTGCGGAGCGGCATCCTCGACCGGTTCCGTTCAGGCTCGCTCAAGTACCTCTGCAACGTCAACGTCCTCACCACCGGCTTCGACGCCCCGCATATCGACTGCGTGGCGCTCGTGCGGCCGACGGCGTCGCCCGGGCTGTACTACCAGATGGTCGGCCGGGGATTCCGCCTGCATCCTGGCAAGGCCGACTGCCTCGTGCTCGACTTCGGCGGCAATGTCCTCCGACACGGGCCGGTGGATGCCATCCGCGTCACGACAGACGATCGTGGCGAGGGCGATGCCCCCGCGAAGGAGTGCCCGCAGTGCCACGCGCTCATCGCGGCGGGCTACCAGACCTGCCCGCAGTGCGGGCATGTGTTCCCCGAGCCCAACAAGCAACAGCACGAGGCCAAGGCCAGCACCGAAGGCATCCTCAGCGGCCAGACCACGTGCGAGGAGCACCGCGTCAGCGAGACGACGTACCACGTGCACTCCAAGCGCAACGACCCGGCCGCGCCGCTCACAATGCGGGTCGAGTACCGGGTCGGCTTCAACCACTACTTCCGCGAGTGGGTCTGCTTCGACCACACCGGCTACGCCCGCACCAAGGCCGAGGCGTGGTGGCGGGCGCGCTCGGTCGAGCCTGTACCCAGCGGCACGGAAGAGGCGGTCGAGGTGGCCAGGGCTGGGGCGCTCGCGCCGACGCTCTCCATCACCGTCGAGAAGAAGGCCGGCGACCAGTTCGAGCGCGTCACGCAGCATGTGCTGGGCGACAAGCCGCCGCGGCTGGACAGCGAGGAAGGCCTGCCCGACCGACCGCCGGAGCCCGCGGGCATGACGTACGGCATCCCTGAGGACGAGATTCCCTTCTGATGAGCGATGGCCCCTCCATCCTGCTCGAGTCGGCGCGCACGTACCTCTCCCGCGGGTACGCGGTCATCCCCGTGCCCGCGCGGAAGAAGATCCCCGTGATCAAGGGGTGGACGGACCTGCGACTCTCGGAACGCGACCTGCCGGCGCATTTCAACGGCACCGGCAACATCGGCGTGCTCTTGGGCGAGCCGAGCGGGTGGCTGGTGGACGTAGACCTCGACTGCGAGGAGGCGGTGGCGCTCGCGCCCAAGTTCCTGCCGCCGACGGGCGCGATGTCCGGACGGCCGGGCAAGCCCGCGTCGCACTGGTGGTACGTGTGCGAGGGCGCGAAGACCCGCAAGCACCAGGACCCGGCGACCAAGAAGATGATCGTCGAGCTGCGGAGCACCGGGGCGCAGACGGTCGTCGGGCCGAGCATGCACCCCAGCGGCGAGCAGTACGACGCTCTCGACGGCGAACCCGCTGTGGTGGACATCGGCGTGCTGGGCGCGGCGGTTGCGGCCCTTGCTGAGGCCGTCATCGAGAGACGCGGCGGGCGCAAGGATCGTCCCCGTTCCCAGGCCGAACCGCTAAGAACGCCGACGTTCCCCGCGACCGACGCCGTGCTGCGTCGGGCCGAGGCGTACCTGGACCGCATCCCACCGGCAATCTCGGGCTCGGGCGGGCACAGCCAAACGTATGCCGCCGCGACCGCGATGGTGCACGGGTTCGGGCTCGATGCGGAGGCGGCGTTCAGCCTGCTGCGGGATCGGTACAACCCGCGGTGCCAGCCGCCGTGGTCGGAGAAGGAACTGCGGCACAAGGTGAGCGACGCGGCCAGCAAGCCGCACGAGCGCCCGCACGGGTGGTTGCGGGACGCGGCCCAGCACGGCCCCGCTATCGATGTTGACCTCTCTCGATTCATGGCCGCGCCGGCCATATCCACCGATTCACCGGACGGTGATGAAGCCCCGATCGATCCCGGCCCGGTCCCCGAACAGTTCCTGGACGTTCCCGGCTTCGTCTCCGAGGTCATGGCCCACAACAGGCAAACGGCCCACCGCTGGCAACCGATGCTGGCGCTCGCCGGGGCGATCTGTCTCCAGGCCGTGCTCGCCGGGCGCAAGGTCCGCGACGAGCGCGGCAACCGCACGAACCTGTACGTCGTCTGCCTTGCGGGGTCTGGCTCCGGCAAGGACAACGCTCGCCTCATCAACAAGGACGTGCTCTTCAAGGCGGGGCTGAACGAACTTGAAGGCAACGAGGAGCTCGCCAGCGACGCCGGGCTTGTCACCGCCGTCGAGGCGCAGCCCGCGGTGCTGTTCCAGATCGACGAGTTCGGGCGCTGGCTCAAGACCATCGGCGATCCGAAGAAGGCCCCGCACCTGTTCAACGTGATCTCCACGCTGATGAAGATGTACTCGTCGGCGCGGAGCGTGTTCAAGGGCAAGGCCTACGCCGACGCCAAGCGGAACAAGGTGATCGACCAGCCGTGCGTCTCGCTCCTGGCGACGACCGCGCCCGAGCACTTCAAGCAGGCGCTGACGCCCGACGCCATGAGCGACGGGTTCATGGCCCGGCTGATTGTGTTCGAGACGGGCGAGATGCCGCCCCGCGTCTGGCAGCCCGAGAAGGAGCCGCCCGCGTCGATCGTGGAGGCAGCCCGCTGGTGGGGCGGGTTCAACCCCGGCGGGAACCTCAACCGCGAGCATCCCAAGCCGCTCGTCGTCCCCACCACCGACGAGGCACGCGCGGTCTTCAACCGCCTCGCGGCGGCCGCCGATGCCGAGATGGAGCGGCCGCGCGAGGATGTGCGGTCGATCTGGGCTCGCGCCGAGGAGAAGGCCTGCCGCCTGGCGCTGATCTACGCGTGTTCGCGGGACCGTGAGAACCCGGTGATCGACGAGGGCGCGGCGGAGTGGGCGTGCGGGTTGTCCGAGCACCTGACCCGGCGCGTGCTCTACCTGGCCCACGAGTACGTCTCGCAGGGGGAGTTCGACGCCAAGCAGAAGGCCGTGCTCCGGGCGATGCGGGCCGCGGGTGGGCGCATGAGCCGATCGCAGATGTGCCGGGTGACGCAGCACCTTACCCAGCGCGAGCGGGACGACGTGATCGAGAACCTCAAGGAGACCGGCCGCCTGAAAGAAGCCGTCGAGCCGACCGCCGGTCGGTCGAGGAGGGTGTATGAACTCATGCCGTAGCGAGCTCAGAACGCGGGTCGCGGGTGCCCAGACCCTTCTTTCACATTCATCACGCGCGATTCCTCGCGGGGGGTGTGGGAAGGGGGAAGGGGGAGAGAAGGAGGGATTGAAGAATGTGAAAGAAGGTATCTCTCTCTTCTCTTCCCCTTCCCCCACCGCCTCTCCGTCATCACGCCGCGCCCATGCAGGTCGCGTGCCAGGTCGCGCCTACCGCGAGCCTTACAGCCGGACCCCTACCAGGGGAGGGCCTGGCGGACATGGTTCCTTCCCGCCGGGAATCGCGTTCCTACGCCCGCGGGAACAGCCGCGCTTCCCGACTGAGTTTGTTCGGGCCGTCCGAGC
>JADLCM010000019.1 GCA_020847175.1 Phycisphaerales bacterium | reverse complement strand
CGGTCGCGACCCCCTTGCCGCCGTGGAAGCCGACCCACGGGCTGAACATGTGCCCAAAGATCGCGGCGAGCACCGCGCCGAGCCACCACCACGAGTGACCCTCGGGCGGATCGACGCGCCCGGCGACGCCGCCGACGTAGCCCTTGGTTGTGTCAGTCCGCAACCGCGCTGTCGCGAATGCACGCGCGATGCCGAGGCGGGGCGCATGTGCAGGGAGGAGACTTCGGCAGACGTGCTCACGGTTCCTCGCATCTGAACTGGCTTACCAGGTTCAGACGGCTCAGACGCCTCCCACTGGCACCCGGCTCGGCGAACCTCGACATGCGGAAAGGAGTGCCCGCCCTCTCACGGTCGCGGCTCGTTGAATGGAGCACGGCGCCGGCGCTTGGAGGGGGCACGTTGGGGGCTCGTTGGATTCGCGTCCGCAACATCGCATAGGTCTCACGCCGGGGGCGCCTCGGCGGGGTCAGCGCGCATGAAGAGCGCTTCGCCCTTGGCGAGGCGCGCGCCGGGGCGGAGCCCGGCCGGGCCGCCGAACGCGCAGAGCACTTCGAGCGTCTGTCCGCGCCCCGGGGCGCACCCCCACGACCGCCACACCTGCTCCATGCGCGAGGTGAGCGCCGGGGCGAGCAGCACCGAGGCGATGCGCAGAGATTCCGCGGCGAAACACAGGATCTCCGCGACCCTGGCGCCGTTGGCGGGCATGTCCTTTGCGAGCGTAAAGGGCCGCTCTTCAGAGATGACTTCGTCCACCCGGGAGACGAGCGAGATGCCCGCCTGGGCGCACGCCGCGAGGTCGAAGCGGTCGAGGGCCCCGAGCACGCGCCCGGCGAGGTCGGCGTGGCGCGCGTCGAAGCGGGCCTTGGCGCCCGCGGGGTTGCACTCGGGCAGCACGCCCCCGAAGTACTTGTCGATCATGTTGGCGACGCGGCTGGCGGAGTTGCCGATGCCGTTGGCGAGGTCGGCGTTGTAGACATCGACGAACTTGGCGTGGGAGAAATCGGCGTCGGTGGCGCCGAGCGGGCCCTGGGTGAGGAGGTACCAGCGCAGGGCGTCGAGCGAATAGCGAGCCGCGTACGCCTGGAGCACTTCGAGCGTCACGAAGTTGCCCAGGCTCTTGCTCATCTTCTTGCCCTCGCGCACCCAGTAGGAATGCGCGTACACGCACCCGGGCAGATCGCGCCCGAGGGCCATGAGCATGCAGGGCCAGATGACGGCGTGGAACCACAGAATGTCCTTGGCCATGACGTGCACGCGGGGCGGCCAGAAGGCGCCCCGCGCGGAAGAGTCGATCGCGCTCAGGTAGTTGAAGAGCGCATCGATCCACACATAGATGCGGTGTCCGGGGTCCGAGGGCATGCGGATGCCCCACTGCGAGGCCGGGTCATCGGTGATCGCGCGGCTGATGGGCACATCCTGCAACCCCTGGCGCAGACGCCCGAGCACTTCGTTGCGCCGGGCCTCGGGCAGGATGAACCCCGGATGACCCTCGATGTGCGCGCGCAGGCGGCCCTCGTAGGCGCTCAGACGGAAGAAGTAGTTCTTCTCGGAGCGCCGGACCAGGGGACGCCCCGTGACCGGGCTCGTGAACGGCCCGTGCGGGCTTTCCTTGGCGACCGTCTCGGTCAGGTATTCGTCCTGCGATTCGTCGTACCAGCCGGAGTAGTCGCCCAGGTAGACATCGCCCCGGCGCTGGAGTTCCGCGACGTACTCGAGGACCTTGGACTTGTGCCGCTCCTGCGTGGTGCGGATGAAGTCGTCCTGGGAGAAGTTCATGAAGGCGAAGGCCCGCTGGAACTCCGCCGCGTTGCGATCGGACCATTCGAGGGGCGTGCACCCGTGCGCGGCCCCGGTGGTCACGACCTTGTCGGCGTGCTCGTCGGTGCCCGTGAGCATGAAGACGCCCGGCGCGGGGCCCTGGGGCGGCTCGCCCCGGCGCAGCCGCTCGAATCGCGCGGCGACATCGGCGAGCAGCGTGGTGTAGCAGTGACCGATGTGGGGCCGGTCATTGACGTAGTAGATGGGCGTGGTGATGTAGCAGGGGCTCGGCATGGGGCATGGTAGAGGCGGGGTGGACGGGGTGCGGCGCCGAGGCCGAATCGCCGGCTGATGTTCGGGGCGAGGTCCGACTCACGTGCCCGCAAAACTATCGGACCGAGCCGAGGTTTTTGCTTGGCCGGGGCCGGAGGGGTGTGATAGGGTCTGTCAAAGATGCCGAAGATTGCCGTTGCGGCGTTCGGGCGGAACCCGGGAGCGCAGCGCTCGTAGCGCTCAGCGTGGGCCGCCGGCCCTCGGGCCCGGATTGCGGGCAAGATCGAGGGCGATGGGTCGTTGGTCGAGAGAGTGGGTTGTCCGGGCCAGAGGGGGCCCGAGCCCGGGAAATGTTCAGAGTTGAGGGGGGCGGGTCGCCGCTTCTCCTGAGAATCGCGGAGGGTGGATCATGCGCGCAGCGTTCGGAGTGGTGTTGTCGTCGGGCATCGTTGCGGTGGCGTCGATGCCTGCATTGTCGCAGTCAGACCTTGACCAGACGATCCGAAGCGCGCTTTCGCTGTCCGACTACACGCTGGTGGACCTTGACCTTCCGGGCGAGCCATCGGCCCCCTTCCAGGTGACGCTGCCCCTGGGGGGCGTGAACCAGACGATCACGCTGGCGCCCTGGAGCATCCGCACGCCGGGGTTCAGGGTGATGGTCGATGACGGGTTCAACGGTCTGCGGGAGATCGAGGCTGAGGCCCCGCGGACGTGCCGGGGCGCCGTGCTGGGCGCGGACGGCGAGCCGATGCCGGCCTCGGTGGCGGGCGGGAGCCTGCTGGACGAGGGCCTGAAGGTGATGATCGTGGTTCCGGGCAAGCACGGGGCGGAGCACTGGTTCGTGCAGCCCTTGTCGGAGGTTGTGCCGGGGCAGCCGATGACCCGCCACATCGTGTACCGGGCGACGGACACGCAGCCCCTGCCGTACGTCTGCGGCACCCCGGACGTGCCCGGAGACGGCCACGCGCAGCACGACGGCGACGGCAACGGACGGGTCGAGGTCTACAAGCAGGCGCAGATCGCGATCGACGCGGACTTCCAGTTCTTTCAGCTCAACGGCAGCAGCGAGACGAACACGGTCAACGACATCGAGAACGTGATGGCGACGGTCTCAATCAGTTACCAGCTGGACGTCGACATCACCTACCTGATCACGCAGATCATCGTGCGGACGAGCTCGGGCGCGAACCCGTACACCTCGAACAACTCGAGCACGCTGCTCAACCAGTTCCAGGCGCACTGGAACGCGAACCACGCGGGGGTGACGCGCGACGTGGCGCACCTCTTCACGGGGCGCGAGGTGGACGGCAACGTGATCGGCATCGCCTTCCTCGGGCAGATCTGCAACCTGGGCAGCGCCTACGGCCTGTCGCAGAGCCGCTTCACCGGCGCGTTCTCGCTTCGGGTGGCGCTCACGGCGCACGAGCTGGGACACAACTGGAACGCCCAGCACTGCGATTCGCAGAATCCGTGCCGGATCATGTGTTCCGGGATCAACGCTTGCGACCCGGTGGGCAGCCCGCCGCGCTTCGGGCCCACCGAGATCACGCAGATCACGAACTTCCGCAACACGCGGAACTGCCTGGTGGACGTGATCGTGGGCCTGGTGGATCTTCCCTTCAGCGACGTCTTCCCCTCGGGCTCGCTGGACGCGACCAAGTGGGCGACGAACAACGGCGTGACGATCACGCTCAACGGCGGGGCGCCGAGCCCCTCGCGCGTGGCGCAGTTCGACTCGGCCGATTCCATGGTGAGCAAGGAGATCCGCGCGGGCAACCCGGGCGGGCCGGTGAACGTGTCGTTCTTCCAGTCTCACCTGCTCGTCGAGGCGGGCGAGTCGCTGATCGTCGAGATGACCAACACCGTGGGCGACTGGAACGAGATCGGGCGCGTGACCGGAGACGGCAACGTGCAGGTCCCCTTCACGCAGCATTCCTTCCTCGTGCCGGGCCCGCTGCTCTTCGACGGCGCCGAGCTGCGCATCCGCGCCGACGGCAACCAGGCCGATGACATCTGGCAGATCGACAACTTCCTCATGGACATCGCCCCGGGCTACCCGCTGCCCTTCACGCACTCGTTCGACGCCCCCTCGCTCGACACCGCCTTCTGGCCCGTGGTCGAGAACGGCAGCGCGGTGGTGACCGAGGATGCCCTCAACGAACCCAGCGCCCCCTACTCCATGGTCATCAACCGCACCACCCGCGTGGAGAGCGCGAAACTGCTCGCCGCGGCCCACGCCGCCAGCGGGTTCGAGTTCTCCTTCTCCATGCAGGAGAAGAACCTCGAAGCCGGGGACATCCTGCTCATCTCCTTCGTCAACGCCTCCGGCACCAGCGTGCCCATCGACACGATCGTCTCCTCCGGCGGGTCGCAGACGACCTTCACCCGGCGCTCCTACGTGCTCCCCGCGGCGGCCTACCACGACGAACTCCAGATCGTCTTCCAGGGCATCGGCAACCAGCTCGACGACGAGTGGTACATCGACGATGTCTCCATCGACGTACCCCCGGCGCCCGCCTGCCCCGCCGACCTCTCGGGCAGCACCGACCCCAACGACCCCTCGTACGGCGTGCCGGACGGCAACGTGGACTCCTCCGATTTCTTCTACTTCCTCGACCAGTTCGTCGCGGGCAACCTCGCCGTCGCCGACCTCTCGGGCAGCAGCGACCCCAACGACCCCTCCTACGGCGTGCCCGACGGCACGGTCGATTCGTCGGACTTCTTCTACTTCCTGGACATCTTCGTGCAGGGGTGCCCGTAGGAGGCTCGTTCCGGGGGTGACGCAGACAGATTGCAGCCGCGCGGGCATTCGGCCCCTCGGGCGGACTGGATGCGTTTCGCGATACCGCGACGAACTCCCCCGCGCGTGCGGTGGCGCTCGTGCCGCGACCACGCGCCGGACTACCCGCACGCCTCGTCTCGCGGACCCGGCACGTCCGAAGGGGTCGGCCCGCGCGCTGCGCGACACACCCGCACGGACGACGACGAAACGCCCGCGACTCTCGGTTTGGCCCGCACATCGGGGCGCGTGCTCGAACCGACACCCTTGATGTCGGCACGGGAAGAACCGACTCACCTGGGGGCGAAGGTCCGTGCTTTCCCATGGCCGCACCGCCGGCCGTTCAGCTCGGTTCAGCGCCGCGGTCGCCCCATGTGCGGGGCGCCGCCTCCGCTCGCGGACCACTCACCCGTACCGCCTCAGCAACTCGGCGATCTGGGGCTGGCGCGACTCGATCTGCATGCTGCGCCGGAGGAGGCGCACCGCCTCCAGGCGCGCCGCGGTGTCGGCTTCCTTGCTCCAGACGTACCGGTTGAGCAGGCAGACGGCGAGGCCGTTGAGCGCCGGGTAGTGGTTGCCGTCGAGTTCGAGCGCCCGCGAGAAGGCGCTCTCCGCCTCGGCATACGCCCGCATCCGGAACCGTGCCGCCCCGAGCCGCTCGTAGGCCGTGGCGCTGGGCTCCATGCGGATGACTTCACCAAGCGTATTGACCGCCTCGGCGTGGCGCCCGGTGCGGCTGAGCGAATCGGCCCAGTTGAGCAGCAACTGCGCCGAGAGTTCCATCAGCCCGCTGGCCTGCTGGTACTCGTTCACCGCCGCCTCGTGCTCGCCGAGCGCGGCGTAGACAGCGCCCAGGTTGGCCCGGGCAGCGCCGCTCCGTGAGTTGAGACGCACCGCCCGCACCGCATAGACCTGCGCCTGGCGCGGCTCTTCGAGCTGCAGGTAGGCGGTGGCGAGGTTGAGGTTGGCCTCGAAGTCGTTGGGGCGGATCGCAAGGGCCCGCAGGTAGGCACGCACGCTCTCGGCGAAGCGAGCCAGCATCTGGAGGCTCAGCCCGTGCTTGTACTGGGCGTCGAAGTTCTGGGGCTCGAGCGACGCGGCTTCGCTGTAGCGGCTTTCCGCGGTGTTCCAGTCGCCCCGGTCTCCGTAGATATCGCCCGCCTTGAGGTACGCGACCGTGAGTTTCGGGTTGACCGCGATGGCGCGCTCGAGTTCGAGCAGGGCTGCGTTCTGGTCGCCGGTCGCGGCTAGGGAGTCAGCCCGGGCGACATTCACGCGCCCCGGCTCGATCGGGTCCGCCTGGCGTACGGGGGGCGCGTTCTTTGCCTCTTGCTTGGCCCCTTTCAGCGGATCGATCACGGCGCACCCGCCCGCCCCCGCGAGGGCGAGGCCAAGACATGCGGCGAGGCGGATGCGGCTGGGCATGGGGGCTCCTGGGGCGCTGGGGACAGGCGCAGGCTTACGTGCCGCCGGGGCGTGCGGGTTCGATGCGACCGGTAACATCGGCGATCTCAAGGCGCAACATCGCCCAAAACCCGCCGGGGTTTTCCTGTGCCGACGTAGTGACGCAGGGGGATGACGCGGTACCGGGTTGAGAAAGTTCAGGGTTGAGATTCCCAGTTCCGGGGGTCAAGGGAGAGGTTGAGCGTGGCGCGCTCGCCGCCGGGCTTTTCGACGGTGAATCGGATCAGGTCGCCGGAGAGGAAGCCCTCATCGACCAGGTGGACGCACATGCGGGCGAAGGTATCGACCGGGGAGCCGTTGATCGCGACGATGCGCTGGCCGGTGTCGAACCCGGCGGCCCGGGGCACATCGCCCACGGTGGCGCCCACCACGGGGCCCTCGGGCGAGTCGTTGATTTCGAGTTGGATGAACCAGGTGCCCAGGGCAGAGCCGACTGCCTGGGTCGCGAGTTGCTCCGGGGCCATTTCGCCCACGACGACTTCAGCGGAGAAGGGCTCGCGCCCGCGGAAGGCCCGCACCGGCACGCGCTGGCCGGGACGGAAGGAGCTGACGATGCCGCGGAGTTGCTCGCTGGTTGAGATGTTCTGGCCGGCGATTTCGACGATGGTGTCGCGGCGGCGCAGCCCGGCGAGGTCGGCCGGGCCGCCCTCGACGACGGTGTCCACGAGCACGCCCGTGCCGCGGAAGGAGGCCTCGTTGACCTCCACCCTGCCGCCCATGCGGATGCCGAAGAACCCGCGCGAGACCGAGCCGCGTTCGATGAGCTGATCGACGACGGACTCGATAGTGGCCAGCGGGACCGCGAAGGAGATGCCCGAAGACTGCCCGTCGCGGGTGCCCTGGGTATCGCGACCGGTGGCGATCGCGGTGTTCATGCCGATGACGCGCCCGAGGCGGTCCACGAGCGGGCCGCCGGAGTTACCCGGGTTGATGGCGGCGTCGGTCTGCACGAAGTTGGTGTAGCCGCCGAACTCGACCGCGGTGCTCGGCTCGCGCCCGAGGCCGGAGACGATGCCGCGCGTCATGGAGAACTTGAACCCGAAGGGGGAGCCGAAGGCGAAGGCGGCCTGGCCCCGGTGCGGAATCTCGCCGGTGGCGCGGCGCGCGGGCACCAGGCCGTCGGTCGATTCGAGTTTGAGGACCGCGATGTCGGTGAAGGGGTCGATCGCCACGGTCTGCGCGCTGGTGCGCCGGCCGTCGAAGAACTCGGCGCGAATCTGGCGCGCCCCGCGCACGACGTGCGCGTTGGTGACGACGTGGCCCCGGTCGTCATAGAGCCAGCCCGAACCGCTGGAGCCCTGGCGGCCGCCGACCACGTCGATGTGGATGACGGAGGGGAAGACCGCGTCGGCGAGCGCGGTCATCGCCGCGTCGAGGCGGGCGAGAATGTCATCGTCGTCGAGGGTCTGTCGCGCGAGCGAGACGCGGGCCAAGGACGCGGCGGTCGCCCCTCGCCCGGAGAGCACCGGCACGGCGATGAACGCCGCGAGCACGGTGAGCAATACCACGAACGCCGGTCCGTAGGAGACAAAGCGGCGCATGCAGGATTCTCCTTGGTTGCCGGTCTGTCCCGGTGCGGCCCCCGGGGGCTTCCTTCGGACCGAGAGCGCCCCGGGTTGCACCCGAAGTTCAGTGTACCCGCGCGAACCCGGTCGAAACCCGGTTTTTCAGCGCGCGTTACGATGCACCGATGCAGACGGGGCTTCGGCTGGGCGCGTGGGCGCGTCCGGATCAGGTCGAACTGGTGCGTGCCGTCGCGGCGGACCTGGGCGCGTCGATTGCGCTGGCGGGCTCGCCGGTCAAGGGCCACGCGGGCGCCGTCGCCGAGGCCCTGGGGTGCGCCGGCGCCGGCGATCTGCGCGAGGTGCTCGCGACCGACGCGGCAAAGGCGGTGCTCATCGCCGACGCCGGCGAGTTCGGCGCGGGCGACGGGACGGGTGATGCCGGGGCCTGCGCCGGGGCCCGGGCGCGCGGGGTGCAGGTCTTCACCCTTGAACCGATCCCCGCTTCCGCGCTCGACCTCGGCACGGGGCAGTGGAATAAGCCCAGGCTCGGGCAGACCCCCGCGGATTGCGTGACCTGCGTGCCGCTTGTGCAGTTTGGGCGGGCCATGCGCCACGCGAGCGAAGCGCTGGCGGCCTTCGGCAAGCCCCGCGACGCGGCGCTGGAGTGGACCGGCCCCGCGACCGCCGGGTCGCTGGGCGCGCGGCTCTACGGTGCGCTCAGCGCCTGCGCGCTGCTCATGGGAGAGGTCGAAACCATCGACGCCTCGTGCGTGAGCGCGGCCCGCGCCCCTGGGCTCCACGCCCTGCCGGGCGAGCGCCTGCGCGACCTGCACGGCGAAGTGTGCGCCCACGTGCGATTCTCCGATGCGCGGGCGGCGACCGTGTTCGTCAGCGATCAATCCGGCTTGCCGCGGCGCCGCGTGCGCCTCTTCGGCCCCGGCGGCGCGTTCGTGCTCGGGGATTCGTTCTTCCGGTGGACGGGCCTCTCGGGCGAGCCGGTGGACGCCTGGAATGACCCCGCGGGGGCGCAGGGGGCGGGGCTGACGAGTGAATCCGGGCTCATCGCGGAGGCCATCCGGGTCGGGCTCGGGCTCGCCGGGCCGGCCCCACTTCCGCCCGACGGCGAGAGCGCGCTCGCGCTCTCGCACGCGGCACTGCTCAGCGCCCGCACGGGCCAGCCGGAGTCGCCGGCGATGATCCGTCGGCTGGTGGGGCGCGAGCCGTAGCTCCCGGGGGCGTGCGGCCGGTGTGCCCCCGGCGCGCGAGGCCCGCGCTGCGGGATCGCGCACGCGCGGAGTTTCGCGCACGTGCCGCGCGTGCGCGGTGCGCTGGAGCCCTACCCCCTCTACACTCGCCCATGTCGCTCGCGGAAGTGTTGACGCTCATGGCGATCGGGCTCTCCGCCGGCGTGCTCGGCGGGCTGGCGGGCGTGGGCGGTTCGATGGTGATGATCCCCGGCATGGCCCTGCTCATGGGGTACAGCGACGCCGCCAAGACCGAACAGCATCTCTACGCGGCGGCGTCGATGGCGGTCAACGTGTTCGTGTCAATGCCCGCGGCCCTGAAGCACCGGCGCCAAGGGGCGGTGCGCCATGACCTGTTCTGGAACCTGATGCCCGCGATGAGCCTCGCGATTGTCGCGGGCGTGCTCATTTCCAACCGCATTGACGGGCTCTCGCTCAAGCGGCTGCTCGCGGCCTTCATTGCCTTCTACTGCGTGCTCAACATCGTGCGCGTGGTGCGCCACAAGCCCGAAGTCGAGGCCGAGTCGGAGCGTACCACCCGGGCGCGGGTCATCGTGATCGCGGTGGCGGGCGGGCTGGTGGCGGGCATCCTGGGTCTCGGCGGAGGCGTGGTGATCGTGCCCCTGATGCAGGTCTTCTGCCGCGTGCGGCTGCGCCACGCGATCGGGTCGTCGCTGGCGGTCATGTCGGTGACGGCAATCATCGGCGCGGGGTTCAAGATCGGCACCCTGCCGGAGCACGGGCTGCGGATGGGCACCGCGCTGGGCTACGTCGCGGCGCTGGCGCCGGGCGCGATGCTGGGGGGCCACCTCGGCGCATCGCTCAACCACCGGCTACCGATCAGCGGCGTGCGGATCGCGATCTCGGTGCTGCTCATCATCGTGGCGGCCCGCCTGGCGGGGATCTTCTGACCCCGGCCCCGGTTCTTCACGCCGGACCCTCGCCGGGCTTGGGTGTCGCGCCGGGCATGCGAAGCGCCGCGCCGTTTCGCTTCTCCGTGTCTCCGAGTCTCCTGTGACCTCTTCGGAGACTTGGCCCGACTCGCGCCGAGGACGGCGGAGTCGGAGCACCCGGATCGGAGAAACGCACGGGTTGAACCCTTCGTGTCTCCGTGCCTCCTGTGAAATAGTTATCGGTTCGACGTGCCGAGGCGGGCTCAGGGCGCAGGGCGCTGGTAGGTCATCTCGATTCGGTTGCCGCGCTGGTTGTGGCGCACCTCGGTCATGTAGGCACGGATGAGCATGAGCCCGCGTCCGCAGGGACGATTGAGGTTTTCGTCCAGCGTGGGGTCGGGCACGCCGGCGGGGTCGAAGCCGGGGCCCTGGTCTTCGACGACGATGCGCATCGCATCGGGCAGCATTTCGACATCCAGCGCGACGGGCGTGCCGGGGTCCAGCCCCTTGTGCCCGTGCCGGAGGGCGTTGGTGAGGGCCTCTTCAACCGCGAGGCGCACCGCGAACCGGGCGGCCTTGTCGTACCCGTGCGCCTCGGCGATGGCCATCACCTGCCCGGCGGCTTCGCTGATCGACGCCGGCGTGCCGCCGACGCGCGCGCTGAACCTGCTGTGCGGGCCGGGACTCGCCATCGGTGGGCTCTACTGAAAGCTCGACATCGCCGCGGAGGTGTCGGCATGGATGTTGAAGAGCTTGTTGAGGCGCGTGATCACGAACACGTCGTAAATCTGCGGGTCGATGTTCGCCAGGCGGAGCTGTCCGCCCTTGTTGCGCACCTTGTTGTTGATCGTGATGAGCGTGCCGAGGGCCGCGCTGGAGAGGTGATCGACGTTGGCGAAACTGATGAGCAGTCGCGGCTGGGGGCGGGTCTCGATGATGCCGGAAATCTCCTCGCCGATCTGCTGGATGTTCGCCTCGTCGAGGATGTTCCGATCAACGAACTCGACGAGCGTGACGCCGGCATCCTGGCTGACGCGAAGGCGGGATTCGGGGCTGGGCATCGGGCGCACTCCTACGCGGGACTTGTCGGCCCATGATAGCGGGCCCCGGGGGCACAGGTACGGCGGCGCGTGAGCAATCGCGGCCCGCGCCGCGCCCGCCCGGACGGGGGCGCCGGCGCACAAAAAACCGGGGCCGCGGGGCCCCGGTTGCGGGTGACGGGCAGGACGGATCAGCCCCCGAATCCGGCGTTCATCTGCTCGGCGAGGCCGGGGAACTCCTGGTCCTCGCGTTCGCCGGTGATGAGCACCGTGGGCTTGACGAGGATGAGCAGGGTGGACTCTTCCTTGGACTGGATGCGATTGGAGAAGAAGCGGTTGAGGATCGGGATCTTGCTGAGGACGGGCACGCCGGTCTCGACCTCGACCTCGGAAACGAGACGCTGCCCGCCGAGGAGGATCGTGCCCTGGTCCGGCACGGTCACGGTCGTCTGCACGCGGGTGACGGTGACGGTGGGAATCTGGATGAACGACTGGGCCGACTGCGAACTCACGAGCTGCCCGCCCGCGACCGCCGTCACCGGCTGGTTCTGGAAGCCTTCGATCTCGGCGATGGCGGCGTCGATGTTCATGGTGACGAACCGCCGGTCGGCGCTCACGATTCCGTCCACGAGCATGCGCACGCCCGAGGAGACCACGTCGATGGTCGGGTCGAAGCCGACGGCGGAGTCCGACACGACGGGCTGCAGGTCAGAGACGAAGCCGATCTGACGAACCACGTAAATGTTGGACGTCTGCCCGTTGGTGAAGGTGAGGCGCGGGGCGGTGAGCGAGACGGTGCGCCGGTCGGCCTGCGTCGCCTGGATCAGGAAGTCCACCTGGATGTCATCGAGGAACTGGCCCGCGACGCCCAGCGCGGGGGCGCGCCCGACGATGTCCGCCGCGAGGCCGGACTGCGGGAGCAGCGAGGTGGTGAGGCCGAAGGAGTTCTGGGTGGTGCCGATGACCGAGCCCTGGTTGGGGGGCGTGACGGCCTGGGTGATGGGGGCGGTGCCGGCGCCGGTGATGTTCCGCTTGAGGCGCCCGGTGGTGTCAAAGAAGTCGCTGGGGAGGATCGAAGGGTCGGTGCCACGGGCCGCCGCGACCTGGCTGGAGTCGCCGTTGAAGTAGACGTCGAGGTCGAAGCCGATCTGCTCGAAGAAGTCCTGGCTGACCAGGAGGAACCGGGTTTCGACGTTGATCTGCATGGCGCGGACCTGGCGGAGCTGGCTGAGCAGCCCGCGGATCTCGCGGTGGTTGGCGGGCGTGTTGACGACGACGAGCTGGCCGTTCCAGTCGTACATGCGCCCGGTCTCGCCGCCGTCCTCGACCCACTCGCCCGGGTCGATGAGCTCGCGGATCATGTCCTTCATGCGGTCGATGCGGTCCTGGAGCGGCTCGCGGTTGACGTCGTCGTCGTTGTTGTTCTGGAAGGGGCTCTGGCCGCCGCCGCCGCGGGAGGACTGAAGAATCTGATTGAGGTCGAAGTCGGGGGCATTGCTGTAGTCGGGGACTTCGACGACGAGGTCGCGGATGTCGTAGATTTCGAGGACGGTGTGCTTGCGGATCTTCTTGTCGGAGGAGATCACGAGGGTGCCGTCGGCGACCATGTACCCCGCGGCCTCGCCGGAGAGATCATCGCCGCTGGCGGCGTCGAGGATGCGCTCGATGAGCCCCTGGAGGCTGACGTTCTTGAGGGAGAGCTGGATGGTGGAGTCGCGGGTGATGCCGGCCTCTTCGAGGGCGTCCCATTCGACCTGCATGTTGAGCTGGCCGGAGGAGCCGACGTAGGCGAGCGCCTGCTCGAGGCGGACGCCGGGGAGTTCCACCGAGTTGAGCCGCTGATCGCGGAGCTTGGCGAGCAGGGCCCGGTCCTGGGGCGACTCGCTGGTGACCGCCGACCCGGCCCGCTGGAAGGTGATGCTGGGCCAGTCCTGGGGGAAGTTGATGATGCCCATGGGGGGGATGGAGGCTTCGTAGTTTTCGAGGCGCAGGCCCGCGAAGTTGGCGAACTTCTCGCGCCGGGCCTCGTGATACTCCTTGAAGATGATCACGTCGTAGATCACGTCGCGCAGGAGAAGGCCGGCGGGGTTGTTCGACTCGAGGAAGAGAATCTGGTTCTCGACGATGTCGAGGGCCTCGCGGTACTTCTGGCTGCGCTGGAGGTCGCGCACGCGGGCGATGGCCTCGTTGATCTGGCGGCGCTTCTTCATCTCCTCGTCTTCGCGCCCCTGGCGGATCCGGGCCTCTTCTTCGCGGGCACGCCGTTCGGCGTCGGCGTTCTGCGCCGCCTCTTCAGCGCTCTCCACCTCGCGCACCCGGGCGTCGGCGGCGCCGACGCGCTCCTGGAACTCCGCCTCGGCGAAGACATCGCGGCGCTCGTTCATCTTCAACTGCGCCTGGAGGGCAAGCTCCCGGGCTCGGCTGAAGTTGCCGGCCTGCAGGGCCGCCTCGGACTGGGCCATCAGGTTGTCGAAGGTCGCGCGGGCCTCCTGGCGGGCGATCTCGCGGCTCTGCTCGATGGGCTGGAGCAGGTTCGACCCCGCGCCCACCTGCTCGCGCAGGCGAAGCTGGACCTCGGTGAGCTCGCGCGTCACCTGGTCCTGCATCTCGGGGGTGAGCGAGGCGCGATAGTCGCGGTCCACGCGCTCAAGCAGCGTGCGCGCCTCGGCATAGTTCTGGCTGCTCTTGGCGGCCATTGCCTGGGCAAAGAGGCGCTCCCCCTCTTTCCGGGTGGCGTCGGCGATTACCGTGTCCACGGGGGGTTGCGCGGGCGCATCCGCCGCAGGCTGCTGTCCCGCCGGCTGATCGGCGGCGGGCTGGGCCGGGGCCTCAGGGAGCTGCGCGGGCTCGGGGTCGGTGTTGCGCCGGATGACGCCGGGCTGGACCGCCGAGAGGGTTACGGGGGCATCGAACGCGGCGCCGGCGAGGGCGAGCTCGCGCTCCACGATCTGCGACTGGCAGGACGTGAGCGCCTGGCGCTGCTCAGGGGAAAGGGGCACGTCGGCCCGCATGACGAAGGTGAGGTCGGCCTTGGCCTCGGCCAGGCGTCCGGCCCCGAAGGCCTCCAGGGCCCGGGCGAGGCGGGTGTGCGCGAGCGGGGCGAGTTCGTCGCGCCGTGCATCGATGCTCTCGTTCAGCCGTTCGGCCCGCACGAGCATCGGCCCGTCAAGGGTGGGGATGCTCAGTACGGCTTCGACCTGGCTGCGGGCGTTCAGAAGGTCACCCTGCACGAGGGCGAGTTCGGCCTTCTGAAGGCTGGACTCGGCGGGGGAGAGTTTGCGGACCGCCGCGGAGGCCTGCTGGAGCAGCTTGAACGCCTCTTCGCTTTCGGCATCGGACATGGTGCCGGAGCGGGTTTCGAGAAGTTCGAGCACGAAGCTCTTGGCCTGCACGCACTGGCCCGCCGCGAGCCAGCCGCGAACCAGGCCAAGGCCCTCGCCGGTGGAAGCCGGAATAGGGGAGAGGTCCTCGGGGTTGCCATGAGCGAGCGACGTGCCCAGGCCCAAGGCACAACCTGCCGCCGCGATCATTGAGACAACCGCCCAGTGCTTGCGCGTGCCCATGCAACCTCCCAGCGAACTCGACACTTGATGGAGCAGTCGCGTCTCGAGCGGCGCTCGCGTCACGCGGACTCTCCGAGGACTCTGACGTTGACCCCAAGCGCGTACGCCCGCGGGGGGTCCCGAGTGTACCACTGCCGCGCCGGCGGTCCGGCGAGGGTCGGCGAGGGGTGAAGATATCCCCCTTGAACCCGCAACGCAACCGAAGGGAGCGCGAACAGTGAGGCTCCATCCGTCTGACGCCCGCCTGCGGTTGCAGTGCCCGGCTCGGGCGCGCTGAAACGGATTGCGGCGATTTCCGGCGTTTCCCCCGGGGTTGAGGCCCCGGAGCCTCAATCGAGCCAGCGCACACGCATCACGTGCCCCGGGGTTCCGGCTTTTCGGGGGAGGGTGAAGGGCTCGCGCAGCCCGAGGGCCCGCTCCTCGTCCAGCCGGTCGGAGTTCACCACGAGCATGTCGATCGTGTGCTCCTCTCGAAAGGTCTCATCCTTCTGGATCGTGTTCGTCGCGGTCTCTTCGGCCTGGGAGAGCGAGGCGGCCCAGAGCACGAGCTCGGCGTAACGCACCCGGCGGGGTTGCTCTTCGGTGATGCGGATGAGGCATCGCCACGGGGTAACGCCCAGCGGGTTGCCCTCTTCGTCGAGGTTGGAATCGGGGTCGAGGTTGAGGGCGAGACGCCAGTCATCGCGCAGGTGCTCCACGATCTCCTCGAACGAGGCGATTCCCGGCTTGTCGCTCACGAGCAGCACCGACCGGTGCTCGTGGGCCGCGGCGTCGGCCCCCTGCGGGTCTTCGCAGGGCTCCAGGTCGAAGGCCCGCAGGACGCGCTCGACCCGATCCTTCATTTCGGGGGGCACGCGCAGGGTGAGAATCTTGTGTTCGTCGAGGAAGGCGTAGAAGAAGGGGTCGTCGCAGGTGAGTCCGAACCCGCAGAGGCCGTCGTCGAAGAAGAGAGGGCCGAAGGTGCGCATGGCCTCCCAGATGCGGTCCACGCCCACCAGGTCGTAGCCGATGTACGGGTCGATCTCGCGGTAGGCGTCGTAGCCGAGCACATCGAGAATCGGGTAGACCCGCGCCGGGGCCATCATCAGGATGGCGCGCATGAGGGCCGGCACCCGGGTCGCGGTGATCACGGCCTCAAAGACGTACCGATCCGGCCATTCCTCCACATCGTCGGATTCGTCCCCGCCGTCCGCGGGCTCGAAGGCCATGATGTAACCGGGGCGCGGCGTCAGAGGCTCGATCGGGTAGACGCCGAGCGGAAAGGCGAACGACCCTTCGTTCCGGCGCTCGATGGATGGATCTGCCACGCAGGAAGGCATGCACGGAGCGTACCCGGGGCATCGCGCCCCGGTCTGAGGGAGGGTCAGGGCACGCCCGACCCGGAGAAGTCAATGGTGCCTTCGTCGTCGAAGCCCGCGGACGGAAAGCGCAGCCCGGCATCGACGAGCATGCGCGAGGTCGCGTTGAAGGGCCGGTATCCGACGCGGCCCTCAAGCCGGTACGGAATCGCGCCGGCCTGCTGGGCCGCCGCAAGCGGGATTGAAACCGGCAGCGCGATGCGCGACTGCCCGCTGCGCCGGATGGTCGCTTCGGCGGAGCGCAGCCCCCGCGCCATGACCCGTCCGTCGATGCTGAGTTCGTACTCCACGCGGTTGAGCGGCAGGGCCTCGGCATTGGGGTTGGAGGCTTCGAGGGTGAAGACCACCACCGCGGCCTCGCCTGACCGCTCGCGCACCGAGGCATCGGTGATGCGGAGCGTCGGGGACGTGGTGCCGGCGCAGGCCGGGAGCATGAGGCACAGCGCGAGAAGGAGCAGGCGGCTCATGGACCTAGCGTAGCGTGAAACCCCGCGATTGGTCCGGCGGACGGGCCGGGGCAGCGATGCGCCGCCTCACGCCGCCACCGAACCCGCGAGCATCCGGTCGTAGCGGGCGCGCAGGTCCGGGTCTCGGAGCACCTTGTAAGCCTTGCTGACGAGCGTGAATCGGTCGGCGGCGTCGCGCGAGGTCGAGCAGTCGGGGTGCAGAGCCCGCGCGAGCGTGTGGTAGGCGCGGCGCATGGTCTCCTGGGAGGCGTCGCGCGCAACCCCGAGCACGAGGTACAGGTCCTGCACTTCGACCTGGAGCGCAAGCGCCGGGGCCTCGGCCGGGCGCCCCTCGATCAGGGCCTGCAACTGGTGCCGGAGCGCGGGGGTCAGGCCCTCCAGGGCGAGCCCGCACCGCCGGGGCTCTTCACCCTTCGCTTCCTTCAGCCAGCGCACGCGCCCGCGCAGGGCCAGGCCCCCGTCGGCCCCCCGAACCCAGAACGTGCGCACGTCGCCGGGGCTGATCTCGGCATCAGGCTCCAGGGCGACGCGAACGCCCGAGAGCGAGATGTCCAGCACCTGCCCGAACATCGAGCGCAGGCCCTCTCGGACGATGCGCGGGTGCGCGCGGTCCCTCTGCCTGCGGAACAACCCCTTGAAACCCATGACGAGTTTGTCGTCGGTTTGCGGGCGTCGCTTTGCCCTTCCGGGGGCCCGAACCCGCCCATACCCCAGCAACCCACGCGCAAAGCGGAGCCTGAGGGACAATCTCCGTTATTCGGTCCTGCCCTGCTTCAAGCGCCGCGTGCTGCGTGCCGATGCCGTGATCATGAGCCGAAACGCTGAATCAGGCGGGGTGGCGGGACCGCAGGAGAGCCGTGGCGGCACGTCGCAGAGCACGGGTTCATCCGGGCCGGTGCTGAGTCTGTCCGGCGCCGGCTTCTCGGTAAAGCCCGGGCCGGAATCCGAACCGGCGGCATCTCCCGGCGCGGCGTCGACGAGCCCCGAAGCGCCCAACCTGATGAAAGGACACTCGGGGGAGGCCAAGGGCCAGAAGAAGCCGCCTCGCAGACACGGGCGCGTGCGCACCGAACTGCTCACGTGCTGCCTCGGCGAAGTGGTGGACCTCTCGGCGAGCGGGATGCGCGTGCTGCGGCGGAGCCCCCGCATGCCCCGGCAAGGCGCGAAGCTGAAGATCAAGATGCGCTGCCTTGATATCAGAATCACGCTGCAGGGCACGGTAGTATGGGTACGCACCGAGGGCCCGGGCCTGCATGTCGTCGGCCTGCAGTTTGCGGCGCTCACCCCGGAACTCAATGAAACACTCCTTCAACTTGTCGCCGTGGCGGGCGTGCGCCGAGCGCTCGGCCCGCGGGACATCCGCGGCGCCGCGTGAGCGCCCCACGGGCGGCGAAGCGCGCCGGAGGAGCAGTCGCGCAACCGCACGACCTTGCGCGCGGGGCTGACGGACCTTGATCGGGGATGGCGCCACGCGACATCGCCGGGCGGGGCGCGAACAATGGCCCTCGTGCCCCGGAGCCCCATGTGACCACCGCCCCTCTCATGCTCGGCGTCAGTGGCTGCCGCGGTCTTGTCGGCAGCAGCCTCACCCCCGTCGTCGCGCTTACCTATGCAGGGGCTTTCGGGTCGTGGCTCGTGCAGCGCCATGGAGACCCCTGCGTGGTGCTGGCCCGCGATGGCCGGGCCGCGGGGCACGCGGTGCACGCGGCGGCCCTGGCCGGCCTGTGCAGCACCGGCTGCCGCGTGATTGACCTGGGCGTTGCCATGACTCCCACCGTCGGCGTGCTGGTGGACCGGCGCCGGGCGCACGCGGGCATGGTGGTCACCGCGAGCCACAACCCGCAGGTGTGGAACGGGCTCAAATGTCTGCTGGGCGACGGTTCCGGGCGCGTGAGCGCCGCCGCCCCCGACGCCCGCCTCGCGGATGAGATCATCGCGAGGTTCCGATCCGGCGAGCCGGCGTGGACGGACTGGGCCGGCACGGGCGCGCTCACGCGCGAACTCGCGCACAACGCCGAGCACGCGGGCGTTACGGTGGACGCGATCGAGGCGATCACCGGGCGCGGGGCGCAGACTCTCGGGGCCGGTCTCCGCGTCGTCATCGACAGCGTCAACGCGTCGGGCATCGTGGGCGCGCGGGCGATGGCCGAGGCGCTCGGGTTCGCGGCGATCCACCACCTGGGGGCCCAGCCCTCGGGCCTCTTTCCGCACCCGCCGGAGCCCGTCGCGGAAAACCTGGCGAGCCTGGGCGAGGCAGTACGCCGGACAGGCGCGGCCGTGGGCTTTGCCCAGGACCCCGACGCCGACCGCCTCGCACTGATCGACGAGCGCGGCGCGTACGTGGGAGAGGAATACACCCTGGCCCTCGGCGCCCGCTGCGTCCTGGAGTGCATGGGTGAGCGGGCTCGCGGGGCGACGCTCGCGGCCAACCTCTCCACCAGCCGCATGATCGACGACCTCGCGGCCCGATTCGGAGCCCGCGTGCTGCGCACCCGGGTGGGCGAGGCCAACGTGGTCGAGGCCATGAAGCGCGAGGGCTGCGTGCTCGGGGGCGAGGGCAACGGGGGAGTGATCTGGCCTCGCATCACCTATATCCGCGATTCGCTCGGGGCGATGGCCCTGGTGACGGCCCTGCTTGCCCGACACGGCAAGCCGCTGAGCGCGCTCGTCGCCGAGATGCCCGCCTACGCGATCGAGAAACGCAAAGTCGATCTCCCCACGAAGGAGGCCGCGACCCCGGCGGTCGCCGCCCTGGCGCGGGCCCACGCCACGGAGCAGATCGACACCCAGGACGGCATCCGCATCGACTGGCCCGCGCGGCGCGCCTGGCTCCACGTCCGCGCGAGCAACACCGAGCCCATCATGCGGCTCATTGCCGAGGCCCCCGAACGGGCCCAGGCCCAGCGCATACTCGATGATGCCTCCCGCGTGATCGCGGGGGGCTGAGCCGCGCGCGGGCGATCAGGGCCGCGGCGTCATGCGCGGCAGCGCTGCCCCCCGCTTGGCGGCCTCCACGGTCGGCACATCGTGGCTCCACACGCCTGGAAGGTCGGGAGGGACAAGCCGCGACACGGCGCCCGTGGGCAGTACGCGCAGCGTCCCGCCGGGCGTGCCGGGCGTCAGGTGTGTGCCCGTCATGCCGATGCGGTGAGTTGTCAACTTCTCGGAGCGCGACAGTTCGACGCAGCCGCCGAACGCCGCGATGCCCGCGACGCGCGCAGCGCAGGCCGCAGCGCGGCGTGCCGCATCGAATGTGGCCCGGGCGCGCCGCCTCACGAGCGCCTCCCGCCCGGCTTCCCACGGCCACCGGGCTTGCCGGGCCGGTCGGGGCGACCCGAGCCGCGCGGGCCTGGCCCGGGTCTCTTTGCGGTTCCAGGGCTGCGCTCGCCTGAAGGTCGCTCCGTCGCCCGCGCCGCGGGGCGATTCGCGGGGCCCCGAACGGGGCGAGGACCGGCCTGCCTCGGGCCGCCCGGCGACCCGGGCCGGGCCCCGGGCGCGCGGGCGGGGCGGCTGCGCGGACCGGTCTTGAATCGAGACTTGATCTTCGGCCCCTCGCCGGGCTCACTGCCGGAGCGCCTGGGCTTGACCGATTCGCGCAGCGCGCGCACCTCATCGCGCGTGAGTTCGCGCCACTGGCCCCGCCCCAGCCCCGAGAGCGTGAGGGGCCCGAAGGCGACGCGCTCAAGTTTCTTCACGGGGTGCCCTGCGTCGCTCAGAATCTGGCGTACCTGCCGGCTCCGTCCCTCGCCGAGCGTGATCGCCAGCGTCGTGCGCTCGGGCTCGCGCGCGAAGATTTCGATGTGCACCCGGGCGATGCGCGTCGCCCCGGCGAGGCGTCCGTAGGCCTGCTCCGCCGCAAAGATGTTCTCTTCCAGGGCCCGCACGCCCGCCTCGTCGAGGCGGCCCTTGACGACCGCGAGGTACGTCTTGGCGATGCCGTAGCGCGGGTGCGTGAGCTTGTTGGCCAGGTCGCCGTCGTTGGTCAGCAGGAGCAGCCCGGTGGCATCGAAGTCGAGGCGTCCGACCGGGTACAGGCGCGCCCCCGATGGGTGCCGCACGAGTTCGGTCACCGTCACCCGGGCGGCCCCCGGCTCATCCTCCGCCGCGCTCAGGGTGCGGGCGGGCTTGTGCAGCATGAGATACAGCACCCGCTGCGGCTCGGTCGAGACCGGGCGTCCGTCCACCTCGATCAGGTCGAGTTCGGGATGAACCCAGAGCGGGAGCGTGGTGACCTGCTCGCCGTTGACGCGGACGCGTCCGTCGAGCACCATCGCCTCGCACTCCCGCCGCGCGGCGATACCCGCGTCGGCCATCACGCGCTGCAGGCGCTCACCCCGGGCGCGGTCGGTGAGCGGGGGGAGCATCGACAGGCGTTCTTCGCGCGTGGGCACGGGCGATGGTAGGGGCACGCGTCTGCTTCAGTCGCATGCGATCCATGCGCACGCCACGCGTGCCTTGTTGCTACGGGCCATCGGGAACGACAGAGGTTGAGGACAACCCTGGCCGACATGCTGCGCGCGGACCCGCAGCGGCCGGAGCCGTCCCGTCGGCCCAACCGCCAGGCGCGGATATGGTCGTCATCACGGAAACCGCAATCTTGAACCGCCCGTCGGTGCGGCATGACCCGACCCTGGCGCCCTTGGACGCAGGCCAACTTCGCTTCCGCCGACGCCCCGGCGACGGCAGCGCCGGCAAGCGTGCGACCGGGACCCGCCCCCACCGGCTCCCCGCGCTTCGCCGCCGCTCCCCCCGACGAGCGACCCCAAACGAATGACCCCAGGAGCTCTGTCGGTCAGGCGAGACTCACGCCCTGCGCGCCTGCGGCGCGAGCCGCGTCTCGTCGCCCGGGTGTCCGGCGCTCACGACCCCTCCGGTCCCTGAACCACCCGCCGCATCGCGCGGATCGTCGCCTGCGAGGCGTGGTGCTCGATGCCCTCGGCGTCGATGGCCGCCTGCGCGGGGGGCACGCCGATGGCGACCAGGAACCGGAGCACGATCTCGTGCCGCTCGCGGGCCCGCTGCGCCAGGCGCGTGCCCGCCGGGGTGAGCGTCACGGGCCGCCGGGGGGGCGACACCACGAGCCCGTCGCGCGCCAGGCGCGACACGATCCGGGTGACCGTGACGTGGCTCACGCCCATCATGCGCGCGAGGTCGGTCACGCGCGCCGCGCCCTTGGTCGCGATGAGGTCCGACACGGCCTCGACGTAGTCCTCGGCCGTTTCGCCAGCGTGCGCGGCGCGGGTGGAATGAAACCGCTGGGTGCCGGGCTTCTTGCGTGGCGCGGTCATGGCGCGAATCGCCGCACGCACACGCAGTCGTTTTGCCCGCCGAACCCGAACCCGTTGGAGAGGCAGACATCGACCCCCCCACGCGCGCGGAGATCGCGCGCCGCGTTGGGCACGTAGTCAAGGTCGCAGGCGGGGTCGGGCTCGCGCAGGTTGATCGTCGGCGGCACCCACCCCGTGCGGATCGCCTCCACGCACGTCATCAGTTCCACCGCGCCCGCCGCCTGGATCAGGTGCCCCAGCATGCTCTTGACGCTGCTGAAGGGAATCTGCGGCGCCAGCGCGCCGAACACGCCCTTGACCGCCCGCGTCTCGATGCCGTCGTTCTCCGGGGTGCCCGTGCCGTGCGCGGAGATGTAATGCACGCGCGGGCGCCCGTCCGGCCCGGGCTCGCGCGGATCGATCTTCGCCTGGCGCAGAGCCGCGAGCATCGCCCCCTGCGCCCCGCGCCCGTCGGGCTGGATATCGGTGATGCGGAAGGCGTCCGCCGTGGAGCCGTAGCCCGCGACCTCCGCGAGGATCGGCGCCCGGCGCGCCTGCGCGTGCTCCAGGGCCTCGATCACCAGCATCCCCGCGCCCTCGCCCATCACGAATCCGTCGCGGGTGCGGTCGAAGGGCCGGGCCGCGGTGCCCGGGCTCTCGCGCCGCCTGCTCATCGCGGTCAGCCGGATGAACCCGGTCATCCCCAGCGGGTGAATCATGGAGTGCGCGCCGCCCGCGAGCATCACGTCCGCATCGCCCCGGCGGATGATCTCGAAGGCCTCGCCCACGGCCTGCGTGCCCGCGGCGCACGCCGTCATGCAATTGAGGCTCGGGCCCTGGCACCCGAACGCCTCGCCCAGGTGCGCCAGCGCCAGGTTGGGCTCCTGCGCGAGTTCCGCCTCCAGGGGCATCAGGTCCAAGGCCGCCTCTTCCCACGCGCGGGGGTCGCACACCCGTTCGTCGTCGCGCCAGGCCCGGAGGTTGCTCCGGGCGAAGGGCTCAAAGAGGGGCGGGCCCTCGCCGCACCCCATGTAGATCCCGAGCCTGCGGGGTGAGACGCGCCCCGCCTCGAGCCCGCTGGAGCGCCAGGCCTGCGTTGCCGCCGCGAGCGCGAAGCGCACCTGCACCGGCGCGTCCGCGTGGCGCGCCGCCTCCGGCATGAACGCGCCGAGGTCAAAGTCGCGCACCTCCGCGGCAAAGTTGGTCGCGAACGTGCCCGCCTCGAACGAACGGACCGGCGCGATGGCGCACTCGCCCGCGAGCAGGCGCGACCACACACCCTCGAGGCCGGAGCCCAGCGGGGTAACCCAGCCCAGGCCCGTGATGACGACGCGGCGCGTCATGGACTCTCCGAACTCCGAGACTCTGCGATCCCGCCCGCGCCTGCGGTCGGGCGGGCACCACGCTCAGGCCTCGCCGTGGCCCCCGTCATCGTCATCGCCGTGCTTGAGCGATTCGATCTTGTCCGGGTTCAACACCCGGACCAGGCCGTCCTTGAGCCGGCGCTCGCCGAAGTTGATGATGAGCGCGAGTTCAATGTCTGCCGCCCGGAGTTGCGCCCGCACGCGGGTGCGCGGCTCGCCCCCGACCTCGCCGTGGAAGGCCATGATGTCCACGATGAACCGATCGTTGACGAAGAGGTCGGCCACCGTGGTGCCCACCTTCTCGTCGTCGAAGAACACATCGAAGGCATGGGCGCGCTTGAAGGGCACGCCCTCGCGCTTCAGTTCGCTCATCAGCGCGTTGGCGTAGACCTCTTTGTCGTAGCCCGGCCCCAGTTCCTTGTGCACCTCGATCGCGCACCCGATCACCTTGCGGCTGATCTCCGTGAGCGCAGGGTCCAGGTCAGAGAGCGGCACGCCCCGGCGCCGCGGGCCGGCGTCATCGTCGCGCCGACGGTCGTTGTCATATCGACGAGCATCAGAATCCATCACAAAGACCTCCGTTGAAGGAGAAGGCTACGCGGCTCCCAACACGAGGGCCGCGTTTGATCCACCCATGGACGACGTGCACACCAGCACCCGGCGCAGCGCCGCCGGGCGCGAGGGCTCGGCCCCCGCCAGCGCTCCCGCTTCGGGGCGCCCCGCGTGGACCCGCGCCGGCAGGCGCTGCTCGCGCAGGCAGAGCGCCCCGACGCCCGCCTGCACGCCGCCCCGACCCGCCACCAGCTCGCCCAGCGCGGGCGTAAGCGTCACGAGCGGGACCGACGAAGCCCGCGCCCCCAGCACCGCCCGCAGCGCCGCCATCTCCGCCCGGTCGGTCGGCGCGTGCCCGGAGGCCTGCGGCACGACCGCGTCGATCTCCGAGGCGGGCACTCCCGCGTCATGCAGCGCGTTGTCGATCGCGTACGCGAGGCCGGTCGAATCCAGCTCCCCCCCGGACCGCCCCGCGAGCGTGGAGAGCGAACGCGCACTGTGTGCTGCGCCGAAGCCGAGCAGTTCGGCGTGCGCCTTCGCCCCCCGGGCGCGGCAGGACTCCCGATCTTCCAAAATGAGGATGCCCCCCCCCTCGCCCGAGATCGTGCCCGCCGAATCGGGGTCGTAGGGACGGGCGCCCCGCGCCTCGCCCTCCCCCCGAGCGAGCCGCCCCCACGAAATGAGCCGGAGCAGGCCCAGGGGGCTCAGTTTGCTCTCGGCGCCTCCCGAGAAACACGCCTCGGCATCGCCCCGCTCGATCACCCGCGCCGACTCGCCCAGGCTCAGCAGCCCGCTGGCCTCCGAGCACGTGATCGTGTTGCTCGGGGCCTCGCACCCGTGCACGATGCCCACGTGGCAGGCGAGCATGTTGGGCAGGTACTTGAGCATCCACAGGGGCTGGAGGTTGTTGATCGCTCCCTCCCCCCACTTCGCCAGAGAAAACTCCCCCTCCTCGTCCCGCGAGGTCGAGAACGCCGATGCGACCTCGTCAATCTCCGTCGGGATCAGCCCCGCCCCCACCTGGCACCCCACGCGTGCCGCGGGATACGTCGGCGCGACCCCGTCCTGCTCGCGGGTCACCAGCCCGGCGTCACGCACCGCGAAACTCGCGGCGATCACCGCGATCTCCGAGTCCCGGGCCATCACCTTGACCGCCTTGCGGTAGTGCTTGGGCACCACGTCCCGGGCGCTCAGTTCCTTGATCTCGGCCCCAAGAGTCACACCCAGGGCGGCGCCGTCCACGACCGTGAGCGCCCCGATCGCGCTGCGCCCCTCCACCAGCGCCGCCCAGAGCGCATCGCGCCCCAGCCCCAGGCCTGTGGCGAACCCTGCCCCGGAAATCACGACTCGGCGCCGCATCCGACCAATGGTAGAGCGCCCTTCGCCCGGGGCGCGACGCCCCGGCGCACCATCCGCCCGTGACCGCCCCCCCACGCGCGCCGCGTCGCGGCGCTGCACCCCCCGCGAGGCTCCGTCCGGTACCATCCCCTCGGATGGACGCCGAACGACCGGGCTTGGAGGCCGCCGCGTCTCCGCCGCTGGCGGACGCGTCGCTCTACCTGCACCCGCAGACGCTCGCGCGCCTGGCCACGATGGAGCTGCGGGCCAAGCACATCGTGGAGGGTGTCCAGGCGGGCACGCACCGTTCACCCCTCCAGGGCTTCAGCGTCGAGTTCTCGCAGCATCGCCCCTACGTCCCCGGCGACGACATCCGACGCCTGGATTGGAAGGTCTACGCGCGCACCGACAAACTTCACCTCAAGCAGCACCAGCAGGAAACGACCCTGGACCTCGTGATCCTGGTGGATGCCTCGGGGTCGATGGGCTATGGCAGCCGCCTGTTCGAGGAGGCCTCCGGCGTGGGGGCCGCCGCCAGCCCCGACGGACGTGCGAATTGGTCGAAGTTCGATCACGCGACGGCGCTCGCCGCCGCGATGGCGTACATCACCCTCAAGCAGGGCGACCGCGTGGGCCTCACGGTGTTCGCCGAAGACGTCAAGGCCCAGCTCGCGCGCAGCAGCGCGGGCAACCAGTGGCGCCTCATCGTCGGCGCGCTCTCCGGGCGCCCCTCCGCCGGCGCGACGCGCCTCGACCGGGTGATCGACCAGGCCCTCGCCCAGCTCACCAACCGCTGCCTGATCGTCTTCATCAGCGATTTCTTCGCCGAGGAGGGCGACCTGCGGGCCTCGCTCGCCCGCGTACGTCACCGGCGCCACGACATGATTCTCTTCCAGGTGCTCGACCGGCAGGAGCTCGAGTTTGCCTTCGATCGCCCCGCGCCCTTTGAAGGCATGGAGGCCGAAGGGCGGGTGCGCATCGACCCGAGGCAACTGCGCCAGGCCTACCGGCAGGTCGCCGAGGAGCACATCGCGCGCCTCGACAAGCTCGCCCGGTCGTTCGGCTTCGACCACCACCTCGTCAACACCCACGACTGGCTCGGCCCGCCCTTGGCCGCCTACCTCGCCCGGCGCAACGCCCAGATCAAGCGGAGCAAGTATGGCTGAGTGCGCCGCCGCCCGTGTCACGCCTCGACCGCCTCGTGACCGCTGACCATCTCCCGCCGCTCCCTGCCTTCGGACGCCGCCTCTCCTCCCACACCCTCCCCGACCTCACGCCCCCCTGTGACCTTCCTCCACCCCATTCTCGCCTCGGTCGGGCTCGCCTGCGTCGCGCTGCCGATCCTCATTCACATCCTCATGCGTCGGCGCCGGCGTCCGATCGCCTGGGCGGCGATGCGCTACCTGCGCGAGGCGCTGCGCCGCCAGCGCCGGCGCCTGGCGTTGGAGCAGTGGCTGCTTCTGGCCTCGCGGTGCCTGCTCGTCGCCCTCGCCGCCCTCGCGATCGGCGGGCTGGCCCTCGGCGCCTCCGGGCACGCGCGCGAACCCTCCGTTCTCCTCATCATCATCATCGACGACTCCATCGCCTCCGGCGCCCGGGCCGCCGATGGACGCACCGACCTCGATCGCCGGATCGATGAGGCCAAGGCCCTCGCCCAGCGCCTCAGCCCCGCACGCGGCGACCGGGTCGGACTCATCGCCTCCGGGCGCCCCGCCCGGGCGATCCTTCTCCCCCCCACCGGCGACATCGGCGCCCTGGACGCCGCCCTCGACACGCTCCGCCCCACCTCCTCTCGTGCCGACCTCTCCGGGGCCGTCGCCCTGGGCGACGCTGTCGAGCCCCGCGACGGCGAGCAACGCACACTCGCCATGCTCAGCGGCTGGTGGGCCGGGGTTGCCCCCGACGAGGGCGGCCTGCCCCGCCTCACCCACCCCACCCGCATCCTCGCCAGCCCTCCGGCCCCCGGACTCGCCAATCTCTCGCTCGCATCCATCGAGCCCGCGCGCCTCACCCTGGTCACGCCCGGGCTCGAAGGCGCTCCAGGCCCGGGCGCGACCGAAGACGTGCGCGTCAACGTGCGCCGCGGCGCTGAAGGCGCCCAGGACGCCATCGCCGCGCGCCTGCGACTCTCGCTTGAGCGGTCCGGGGGCGCCCGGCCCCTCGGCGAGTTTGCCCTGCGCCTGAGCGCCGGCGCCACCGAGGGATCCATCCCCATTCAGGCCCCGCTCTCCTCCGCGGGTTCGGGGGGAGGCGTGCTGCGGGGCGAGATCATCGACGATGCGCTCCCCGGAGACAACGTCGCCCGGCGCGCCATCGACCTCCGCGCCTCGATCCGCGTGGGGCTGGTCGCCCACCCGCGCGCAGGCGCGGGCCTGCGCCTTGAAGAGTTCCTCCCGGGCGACTGGCTCGCCCTCGCCCTCGCCCCCGAGCCCGACGCGGCCGGTGAACGCGAGATCGACCTCTCCTGGATCGACCCCGGCGCGGTGGATGCTCCGCGACTCGCGGGGCTCGACGCGGTCGCGATCGTGGAACCAGACCTTGTGCTCGCCCAGGCGTGGACCAAACTGGCTGACTTCTGCCGCGCCGGCGGGCTGGTGGTCATCTTTCCCTCGCGCGCCCTGGGCGCGCAGACCTGGATCGACCCTTGGCGCGACGCCTTCGGGCTCGACTGGGTGCGCGGGCGCGAGCCCGCGGAACTTGACGAGCCGGTCACGACCCCCGCCGGGCCCGGCCTCCTTGAACTCATCGCCGGCGAGGTTCGCGAAGTGGGGCGTTCCGCCCGCGTGCAGCGCCTTCTCGAACTCGCGCCGGGCGAAGGGCGGCGCATCGAACTCGCGGCCGGTGAGGGACGGGCGGCGGTCGTCTCCGGCCTCATCCCCGGCGCGGCACGCGGCCTTGTCATACTCGCGGGCTTCTCACCCGATCTCGAGTGGACCAACCTCCCCGCCAAGCCCATCATGCTCCCCCTGATGCAGGAACTCGTCCGCCAGGGCGTCGGTCAGGCCCGCGGCGCGTGGCGCCCGCTCGCCGGGTCGCGCGTGCCAGCCCCCCCGGGCAGCCGCGAACTGCTCCCCCTCGCGGGCGCGGGGGCCAGCCTGGCGATCGAGGCAGACGGCCTCTCGGCCGAGCCGGTGCTCTTGGCGGGCGCGTGGCGCGCCGTCGATGCCCGGGGCGCGACCACCGGCCTTGTCACCGTCGAGCCGGACATCGCCGGGGCACGCCTCGACGCCGAGACCCCGGAGCGCGTGCGCGAATGGCTCGCCCCCCTGGGCGCCGAGGCGTCTTTCATAAACGACTCCGAGGGCTCGCCCGTCGTCTCCCGGGGCCGCGCCCGCGTGCTCGGGCCGGTCCTGCTCGGGCTGGCCGCCCTCGCCGCGCTCGGTGAGACCGCCCTCGCGGCGCGAAGCGGGCGCTCCGGCGCCGCGGGGAGCGGGGCATGAACCGCATCCTCAACGCCCTCTTCGGCACCGGCGACCTCTCCTTCGGCGCTGAGGGCGTGCGGTTCGGCTTTGAGCGACCCCTCCCCGCGTGGGGGTGGTTCACGGTGGTCGTGCTCGCGGGCGCGCTCAGCGCGTGGAGTTACCGGCGCCAGGCCGGGCGTCGCCGGGCGCGCGGGGCCCTCGCATGCGCCCGCGGGCTGGTGCTGCTGCTGCTCGCGGTGCTCATCGCCGGGCCCCGGCTCACCCGCCCGCGCGAACGCATCGAACCCGACTGGGTCGTCGTGCTGCTCGACCGCTCGGCCTCGCTCACCATCGAAGATGCGCCGGGCGGAGGCTCGCGCGATGCGCAGCTGCGCGACGCGGCCCGCGCCGCGCTGCGCGCCTTTGACCTGGAGCCCGGCCCGTCGCGCCGCGTGGTGTGGCTCGGCTTCGGGGGCGGCGCCTTCGAGCTCAGCGGCGCCCCTGCCGAAGTGGGCCGGCCCGAGGGCCAGCGCACCAGCCTCCGCACCGCCTTCGACGAAGCCCTCCGTCGCACCGCCGGACGCCCCCTCTCGGGCATCGTCGCGATCACCGACGGGCGCAGCCTCGATGTCCCCTCTCCCGGCGCGATGCGCCGCCTCGCCGCCGAGCGCGTCCGCGTGATCTTCGTCCCCCTCGGCGGGCCCGGCCCGCTCACCGACCTCGCGCTCGGCGAGCCCGATGCCCCCAGCGAAGCCTTCATCTCCGACCTCGTGCCCGTGCGCATCCGCCTCGACCGCCTCGGCGGGGGCGAGGCCGCGGGGGCCACCGTGCGCCTCATCGACCTGCGCACCGGGCTGGTGCTCGACCAGCGCCGCGTCGAAGCCGGCGGCGCGCGCACGCAGGAGATCACCCTCGGCACCCGCCCGGCCTCCGTCGGCGAGCAGCGCTGGCGCGTCGAGGTCGTGCCCGAAGGCACCGACCTCTCGGCCCGCAACAACACCCGCGACCTCTCCCTCACCCTCGTCGATCGCCCGCTGCGCGTCGCGTACTTTGACGGTTATCCGCGCTGGGAGTTTCGCTACCTCAAGAACCTCATCATCCGCGAACCCACCATCCTCTCCTCCTCGCTCCTCCTCGCGGCAGACCGGCAGTTCCTCCAGGAGAGCGAGGTCGAGATCGACGGGTTCCCGCGCTCGCGCGACGAGTGGCGCCCCATCGACGTGGTCATCATCGGCGACCTGCGCGCCGAACTCATGACCACGACCCAGGCCGAGCAGCTCCGCGAGCAAGTCGCCTCGCGCGGGGCCGGGCTGCTCTGGATCGCGGGCGAAGGCGCCACGCCCCGCACCTGGCGCGACTCCCCCCTGGCCGACCTGCTCCCCTTCACCTTCGCGCCCGGCGCCGACGTGCCCGCCGCGCCGCAGCCCGTCGTCCTCCGCGCCACGCCCCAGGCGGCCGATCTCGGCCTGTGGGCCGATGATCCCGGCGCGCTCGACGACGGCTGGCTCAGGTCACTCGGCGACCCCGCCTCAGGGTGGAGCCTGCTCCGCTGGGCGCAGGAGATCAGCCCGGGGCAGCTCAAACCCACCGCCGAAGTCCTCGCCGAAGGCTGGCCCGCCTCCTCTGAGGGCGCCCCCGTGCCCCTCGTCATCTCCATGCGCTACGGCCTCGGACGCATCGTCTACATCGCCACCGACGAAACCTGGCGCTGGCGCTTCGGGCGCGGCGAGGGCGTCCTCGAAAAGTTCTGGGTTCCCCTCATCCGCCTCCTCGCCCGCGAGAGTCTCGGCCGGGGCGGACGCAGCGCGATCCTCACCATCACCCCGCGCTTCTCCAAGGTTGAAAACCCCGTGCGCCTCGGCGTCCGCCTCGTCGATCAGGCTCTGATCGACACCCGCCCGCAGGCCATCCGCCTCACCATCCGGCGCCTTGGCCCGGGCGATGCCCCGCCCGTCGAAGTCCTCCTCGGTCCTGAGCAAGGGGCTGAGGGGGCCATCTCCTTCGGCACGACGTGGGTGCCGACCCAGCCGGGCACCTACCGCGTCGAAGCCGGCGACCCCGCCCTCGCCGGCGCGGGAGTGACCGGCGAAGTCATCGTCTCGCCCGCCGACGACGAACTTCTTCACCCCGAGGCAGATCACGCGCTCCTCAGCGCCCTTGCCGACCAGCTCGCCCCGCACGGCCGCCTCATCGCGCCGCCCGACATCCCGGGCTCGACGGGGGCGATCCCGCGCCGGGAAACCCGCGTGGAGCTCGACCCCGAGACCCGTGCGCTGTGGGATTCTCCCCTGGCGCTGGCCCTGCTGCTGGCGCTGCTCGCGGGCGAATGGGTGGGCCGCCGGATCGTGTCCCTGCCGTAACAGGATGGTCGATAGATGAACACGCCGACCCCTCCGGCGGTACCGTGATGAGGGTGCGCGGGGCCCTGCCCGCACACGGACCCGCGGAGGCGAGGAAGGACGCGTCGCATGGAAGCCCGGTCCCCCACCCCGCCTTCCGGAGACTGGGCGGGCGTTCGGCGTGCCCTGCGCGCCGTCCGCACCCGCGCCCGGGGAGTGCTCGTGGCCCGGGCGACCCTCGACCTCGCGGCACTCCTGGCGGGCGCGGGGCTCATCCTGGTGCTTGCCGACTTCCTGCTTCGCCTTCCGCGCGAGATTCGCATGGTGCACCTCGCCGCGGCCCTGGCGTGGATGATCTACCGCACGCGCCGGTCGATCGTGCCCGGGGCCCGCTTCAGGCCGCCTCTCACCGAGATCGCGCTGCGCGTCGAACGCACCCCGCGCACCGGCGAGCGCCTCGCCGAACACGTCGCGTCGGGGCTGGAACTCAACGAACTCGCCGAGGGCGATGGCGTGCGGGCGGCCCTGGCCCGCGAGGCGGCGCGCGACGGCGCGCAGCGCTTCCTCTCCGTCGCCCCGCGCGCCCGCGACGTCATCGCGTCGCGCATCGCCTGGATCGCCGGGGCACGCCTGGGTGCGATCGCCTGCCTCGCCGCCCTGCTCGCCTGGCTCCTCCCCGCGCACGCCCGGGCGGGGGCCGGTCGCCTGCTCACCCCGTGGGCGCCGATCGACTGGCCGAGGGCCACCGAGGTCATCGACATCACCCCGCAGGGCGCGCAGCCGCTCGGGGCGCGGGTCGAACTCCGTGCCCTGCTCACCCGCACCGACCGCGCCCTCGGGCGCACGCCGCTCTTCGCCCGCGTCACCCTGCACCTGCGCGGCGAAGCGCCCCAGACCCAGCGCATCCGCCTCGTGAGCCAGGAACGCGCCCCCGATGACTCCGGCGCGCCGGGCGAACTCTTTCTCGCCGATGTGCCCACCCCCGCTCCGGGCGGCATCCTCGCGGGCGAACTCGTCTACCACTTTGAGACCCCCGACGGCCCCACCCCGCCGCGCCGCCTGCCCCTCATCGCCCCGCCCCGGCTGGAGCGCGCCCTGGCCCGGGTCACGCTCCCTCCCTATGCCGCGGCGCAGGCCCTCGACACGCTCGCCTCCGGCGAGCAGGACCTCGGCGACGGCGCCGACGAACGCGCCGTCGTCGGCCCCGTGCTGCGCGGCTCGCGGGTCGAGATCGAACTCACCTTCAACAAGCCTGTATCCGAGGGTGACGAGGCGTGGTCGCGGTCATTCGCCGACGCGTGCGCACCCGGAGGGGGCCTCAACATCGCCTTCTCAGGCGAGCGCGTGCGCGTTGAAGGGCTGGTCGAACGCTCCTTCTCCCTCGCCCCGCGCCCCCGCGACGCCGAGGGCATGACGCTCGGGGCCGAGGCCGTCTTCCATCTCGATGTCGTCGAGGACCAGGCCCCGGTGGTGAGCATCGTCGAGCCCGCCCGCGACGAGCGGGTGCTGGTCCGGGCCGTGATCGACCTGCGGGCCGAGGCGCGCGACGACGTTGCCGTGGAGCGCGCGTGGATCGAGGCGGGGCGCGCACGCCCGCCCTCGGCCTCCGCCTCGCGCGAGGTCGATCCGCCCGGCGCGTGGCAGGAGATCGACGCGCTCGCACCCCTCGATCCCGGCGCCCGCCGCGCCTCCCAGACCAAGCGCACCGCCTCCCGGCTCGACCTGGGAGCCTGGCCCGGTCTCGCCCCGGGCGATGAGGTGTGGATCACGTGCCTCGCGGCGGACGGCCTCTCCGGGCGCGAACCCGTGCGCTCCTCGCCCCGGCGGCTGGTCATCATCGACGAGCAGGAGTTCGCCGAGCAGGCCCGCGCCGAACTCAGCGCCCTCAGCCAGAATGCGCGGCGTCTCGACGAGCGCCAGGCGGGACTCACCGCCGAACGCCGGCGCGCCGGACGCTCAGACGCGCAGACGCAGGGGCAGGCCTCGATCTCAGACCAGGTCCGGGCCCAGGCCCGCAACCTCGACGGGCTCGCGCAGCGTCTGGATCGCAACCGCGCCGACGACCCGCTTCTTCGCGAGTTGATCGAGGATGTCGCCGGGGCTCTCGAACAGGCCGGGGGCGCTTCCGCCCGCGCCGAGCGCGAACTCCGCGAAAACCCCGAGCCCCGCGACCAGGGCGAGGCCCGGCTCGACGAAGCCCAGGACCAGGTGCGCAGCGCCCTGGGCGACGTCGCCAGGATGCTCGACCAGGGGCGCGACAACTGGCTCGCACGCCGCGACCTCGAACGACTGATCGAGACCCAGCGATCGCTCGCCGACCAGACCCGCGAACTCGCCCGCGCCACCGCCGGGCGCTCCGCGACCCAGCTCTCCCCCGACGAGCGCTCGGCCCTGGAACGCATCGCGCAGGCGCAGCGGGAGGCCTCCGGGCAGGCCGCGTCGCTCCTGGATGATCTCAGCGAGCGCGCCCGCGAACTCGACGAAGCCGACCCGGCGCAGGCCCAGGCCATGCGCGATGCCGGCGCCCGGGGGCGCCGGGGCGACGTGCCGCGGCGCATGGAGCAGGCCGCCCAAAGCCTCACGCAGAACCAGACCGGCCCCGCCCAGCAGTCGCAGCAGCAGGCGCTCGATGCGCTCGAGGAGATGCGCCAGGACCTTGACAACGCTCCCGCCCGGCGCGACGAGATGCTGCGCCGCGCCCTGGCGAGCATCCTGGAATCGCTCGACACCCTGATCGCGCGCCAGCGCCGCGAACTCAATGACCTGCTCGCCGCCCGGGCCGCGGGGTCGCTCGAAGCCCTCGACGCCGACCTCATCGCCCTGCGCACGCAGACGCTCGGGGTGCTCGACCAGGCGGCCCAGGGCGGGCAGGACCTCCTCGGCATCGCGCGCCTCATCGAGCAGGCCTCGTCCGCGCAGGAGGAGGCGATCCGGGCCCTGCGGCTCCGTCCGGTGAACGATCTCCGCGCCGAAGAGACCGAGGCCCTTGCCCTCCAGCGTCTCGAACAGGCCCGCGACGAAGCCGCGCGCCTCGAAGAGGCCGCCCGCGAGCGCGACCAGGACCGCAAGCGCGCCGAACTTCGCCAGGCCTACCGCGACCTCCTCGAACAGCAGGTGGCGCTCCGGGGCGACACCGAGCCCTTCACCGGCAAAGACCTCTCACGCCGCGACCGCCAGGGCGTCCGCCTCCTCGGCGAACGTCAGGAGAGCATCCGCGCCCAGGCGGCCGCGATCCGCGATGCCACGCAGGAACTCGACGAAGCGCCGATGTTCCGCTTCGCCCACGAACGCCTCAACGAAGAATCGCGCCGCGCCGCCGAACTCCTGGCCCGCGCCGAGGGCCTGCCCGAGGCGCTCCGGCGCGAATCCGCCGCGGTGCGCATCCTCCAGTCGCTCGTCGAAGCCATGGCCGAGGAGGGCGCCCGCGCCTCGGAGTTCCGCGACCAGCAATCGGGCCAACAGGGAGGCGACCAGGGCCCCGCTCAGCCGCAACCCCTCTTTCAGAACATGGCCCAGCTCAAACTGCTCCGCGCGATGCAGGCCGAAGCCCTGGAACGCACCCGGGCCCTCGACGAGGCCGCGGGCGGCACGCCGGAAGAAATCAGCGATGTGGCGCGTTTGCAGCAGGAACTCTCGAGCCTCGGCCGGAAGTTGCTCGAAGACATCTCGCGCCCCCAGGGCAGCGAGCCCCTGCGGACGGAGGGACCATGATCGCCTGCGCCGTCATCTTGCTCGGGCTCGCGCGGGCCCTCCCGGGCGCGCAGCCGGGGGATCCCGCCCCGCCGCCGGACGCCGCAGCCCCGGCGCCCGCGGCGTCCTCAAGCACCCCTCCCGCCCGGCACATCCCCACCCTCGACGAACTGCTGGGGCTCGAACCCGCGCCCGACCGTCCCGGAACCCCCGGCGCCCCCGACCCGGCCCAGGCGGCCCTCGACCGGCAGCTCTCGGGCGGCCAGGCCCAGGACCGCTTTCGGCTCGCCGTGGAGCTGATGGGTGAGAGCGCGCGTCGCCTCGGCGATGCACAGGACACGGGCCTCGGCACGCAGCGGATGCAGGAGAGCGCCCTGCGGGCCCTGGATGAACTGATCCAGTCGCAGCAGCAGAACGCGCAGCAGCAACAGAACCAGCAGCAGCAACAGCAGCAGGATCAGAACGCCCCCGCCCAGCCGCAGAGTTCTCAGCAGGACGCCCGGGGAGATGGCGACCGGCGCGATGACGGCCCGCCCCGGGCCGACGGTGCGCTCAACCCGCCCCTCGAATCCGCCCGCGCTGCCTGGGGCGCGCTCCCCGAGCGCTTGCGCGGGGCCCTGATGCAGGGCACCAACGACCCGTTCTCCTCCCTCTACCGGGCCATGACCGAGCAGTACTACCGGCGCCTCGCGGAGGAGCGCCGATGAGCCCGAGACTCAGCCTCGCCTGCGCCGCCCTCGTCGGCGTGTGCGCCATCGCGCCCGCGAAGGGGCGTTCCCAGCCCGGGACACCCCCCGACCCCGCGCAGCCCACCGAAGCGCCGCGGCCCGAACCGCCCCCCGTCGACGACCCCGGCCATCAGACCGCCGAAAACATCGCCGCCCCTGACGAGATGCCCGACTACCTCCTCAAGAGCGTTGAGCTCGGTCTCAAGCGGCTTGCCGAAGACCAGCAGCCCGACGGCTCCTTCGGCTCGGGTCGATTCGGGGGCAATGTTGCCGTCACCAGCCTCGCCTGCCTCGCCTACATGGCCGACGGGCACCTGCCCGGGCGGGGCGAGTACGGCGAGGCCGTGCGCAAGGGCCTTGAGTACGTGCTGAGCCACCAGGCCGAGAACGGCATGTTCGTCGCCGACAGTTCGCACTCGCCGATGTACGGGCACGGCTTCGCGACCCTCTTTGTGGGCGAGGTCTACGGCATGACCGCCGGCGGGGCAGACACCCGCCTCGCCCAGCGCTGCCACGAAGGGCTCGTCCGCGCCGTGCGCCTCATCGAGCAGTCGCAGAACGACGAGGGCGGCTGGCGCTACAACCCCGTCCCCTACGACGCCGATGTCTCCGTCACCATCTGCCAGGTCATGGCCCTGCGTTCCGCCCGCAACGCCGGGATCGAGGTGAAGAAGGAAGTCGTGGATCGCGCGGTCGAATACGTCAAGCGCTGCCAGAACCCCGACGGGGGCTTCCGCTACCAGGCCGAGATGGGCACGAGCCTCTGGTCCCGCTCCGCGGCGGGCGTCGCCACGCTCTTCTACGCCGGCATCTACGACGACCCGGCGATCGACCGCGGCCTGCGCTACGTGCGCGAAGTCTCACTGCCCGGCAGCGTGCCCGAGCAGCGGGCCCACTATTTCTACGGGCACTACTACGCCGTGCAGGCCATGTACCTCGCGGGCGGAACCGCCTGGGAGGACTGGTGGAAAGGCATCCGGGGCGAACTCGTCGCCAAGCAGGCGGACGACGGCTCCTGGGAGGATCGTTCGTACGGCAATGCGTACGCCACGGCCATGGCGCTCATCGTTCTGCAAATGCCCAAGCGATATCTGCCGATCTTCCAGCGATGACCCCCGGACGTGCCCTCATCCCCCTCCTCCTGGCCTGTGCCCCCGCGTCCGCGGCCGCCCCTCGCGCCGATGGGTTCGATGGCCTCCCCCGGCGCATCATCGCCGAAGGGCTGGCGCAGCGCGACCTCGGGCTGGTCGGCCTCGGCGCCGAGGGCCCCCTGACACTGACGGACGATCAGCGCACCCTCGTGCCCGGCGCCCTCGCGTTCCTCTCCGTTGACCCGGCAGACGAGCCCGCGCCCCCCGAGCCCTGGCGCCTCGAACTCGTGGACGGCCAGGTGCTCATGGGACGCCCGCGCGAGTCCATTCCCGGCGAAACAATCACCTGGGAACTTGCGGGCGGCGCATCGCTCCTCGTGCCCCTCGATCTCGTCCGCTGCATGGCCGAATCTTCCACCCCGCGCCTGCCCTTCAGCGCCCGCGCCGAGGCCCGCGACCTCGTGCTCACCGCCGGGGGCGACCGCCTTGTCGGCTTCGTCGCCGGGCTCGGCTCCGGCGTGCTCATCGAGACCGACACGGGCGTCGTCGCCGTCGAACTCAGCCAGGTGCGCGAGGTGCGCCTCGCTTCCGACGCCGAGCCCGCGAGCGCCCCGCTCATGTGGCTCAGCGACGGCACCGTGCTCGCCGCCCGCCCGGTCGGCCCGGGCGAGGGCGTGCGCATCGAGTTTGAGCCGGTGCTCGAAGTCGTCACGCGCGGGCGCCAGAGCCTCTCCCGCGTCGTGGGCGAAGTGCTCGCCATGAACTTCGCCCCTGCGCGCCTGCGCCCCCTCAGCGCCCTCGGCCCGCCCGCGGTTGCCCCGGCCGAAGGCCGCCGCTGGACGCCTGGCCCCGAGTTCGGCCCCCCGGGCGAGCTCGACCTCTCCGCCATCACACTCCCCGGACCCATGACGCTCACCTGGCCCCTGCCCCGGGGGGCGGTCGCCCTGAGCCTGCGCGCCGCCCTCGCCCCCGAAGCCCGGCGCTGGGGCGACTGCCTGCTGCGCATCGAGACCGACGGCCCCTCGGCGGCCCCGCGCGCCGAGGTCCGCCTCAGCGCCGACTCCCCCGCCGAACTCATCCGCATCGACCTCGCGGGCGCCTCCGAACTCCGGCTCATCCTGCTCCCCGGCGAGCGCGGCCCGATCCAGGACCGCGTCATCATCTCCGAGGCCCTGCTCCTCGTCGAACACGACGGCGCGTGACGGCTCAGTCTCCGAAACTCGTCCCCACGCTCCGCGCCGCCTCCACCACGGGGTTGTCGGGCGTCACCAGGCGCTGCCGCCCGGCGCTCTCCCGCATGTCCACGTCGGTGAGGCGCCCGTTCTGCCAGGCGACGAGCCGGTTGAGACGCCCCTCCTTCAGCAGCTCCATCGCGTGATCGCCGAAGAGCGTCGCAAGCACGCGATCCTGCGACACGGGCGAGCCCCCCCGCTGCACGTGCCCCAGCACCACGTAGCGCGACTCGATGCCCGTGCGCTTCTCGATCTCCGCCGAAAGCCATCGGCTGATGCCGCCGAGCCGGATCGGGTCGGGGCTGGTCGGGTCCACCCGCTCCACCACCCGCTCGCCGTCGCGCGGATACGCGCCCTCCGCGCAGCAGATCACCGTGAAGCGGCTGCCCCGGCTCCCGCGCCGACGCACCACCTCGCACACCTTCTCCAGGTCGAAGGGCTGCTCGGGCAGCAGGATCACGTCGCTCGCCGAGGCCAGCCCCGCGTAGAGCCCGATCCACCCCGCGTTCCGCCCCATCACCTCCACCACCATTGCCCGGTGATGGCTCGCGGCCGTGGTCTGCACCCGGTCAATCGCGTCCGAGGCGATCTGCACCGCGGTCTGGAACCCGAACGTCAGCTCGGTGCCCCACAGGTCATTGTCGATGGTCTTGGGCACACCCACGCAGGGCACGCCCATGCGGATCATCGGCTCCGCGCAGGCCATGGTGCCGTCGCCTCCGATCGCGATCAGCACATCCACGCCCCGCTCCTGCAGGTGCTTCACGCACACGTCGGTCACGTCCTTCCAGATGACGCTGCCGTCCGGGTTGCGCCCCACCGCGAACTTCTGCGGGTTCGCCTTGTTGCTGCTCCCGAGGATCGTTCCCCCCACGGTCAGGATGCCCGAGACATCCTCCACCCGCAGCGGGCGAACCCTGTCCTCGATCAGCCCGAGAAACCCGTCCTCGATGCCCAGCACCTCCATGCCGTGGAACATCGCGTCCTTCGCCACGGCGCGAATGACCGCGTTGAGCCCGGGGCAGTCGCCCCCCCCGGTCAGGATCGCGATGCGTCGGATGTCACGGGGCATGGGTGTCTTTCCGTTCGTGCAGGGCGCAGGGCCGCGCTCGGGGCCCGCGCGTCAGTGGTGAGGCCCGGGTGGTGGAATCGGCCTGCCCCGAAGGTTCTCTCCAGCCCGGGGCTCCGCGGGCTCGGCCTCACCCTCATGGGGGACGTCAATCGTGCTCGGCTCGGCTTCGGTCTCGGGGGCGTCCGGCGCGCGGAACATCAGGCTTGCCATCAGCGCGCACATCGCCAGAAACGCCGTCCAGATCGCCAGCCAGCCGATGCTCTGGCGGATCACCGGCGGGCGGCCCTCAAGCGGCTTGGAGGCCAGCGCCGCGACCTGCTTCGCCGCCGGCTCGGCCCGGCGCAGCGACGTCCAGGCCGCACCCCGCAGACGCGCCCCGATCGACCGGCCCGGGCGCGCGGGCGCCGCGTCGGGAACTGGGGCCGGCCGCGGCGCACGCGCCACAGAGCCCTGGCCAACCTCAACCGCAGGATTCGGATTCGTGCCAGACGCGCCGGGCTCTACCGACGCCCCGGGCGTTCCGCGCGACGTTTCGAGTCCCGCACGACCGGATGCGCTCGCCGATGCTGCCGTCTCCGAACCCTCGGGCGAGGCAGTTGCGGCCGGCACAACGGACTCACTCGATGAACCCACAGGCACGTCGCCCGCCGGCGCTGCTTCGTCCGCCCGCCCCGCACCTTCCTCCGCCGCTCCGGGCGACCTCGCCCCGACAGCCTCGGGCACATGCTCTGCTTCGGAGAACGGCGTCTCCCCCTGCACGCACCCGGCCTCTTTCGAGGCGCCCACCATGTCGCCCGATGCCGATTCAAAGTCGCCGTCCGGCAGATCCGTTCCCAATGCCGCCAACTGCCCATCCAGCGTCTTGTCATCACTCAGCGGAGTACATGCAACAGGCGCGGCGGCAGGAACAGACTGCTCGGAGGCGGTTGCCGCGAGCGACGGCGATGCTGCGGCAGACGCTGAATCGGCGGACTTCGCCTCGACCGGCGCATCCCCAGCGCTACCCACAGGCCCGTTGACCATGCTGTCGTTGCTGTCAACAAAATCGCCTTCCAACAGCTCTGCCGTGAGCGACGCGAGCTGCCGATCCAGCGAGCTCAGGGTCTCATCAGGCCCGGGCCCTCCGGCCAGGAGGTCGTCGAGCTGTGCCTCCACGCGCGGATCGCGCACCGCCTGCGCCGGGTCATCGCCGCGCGCCATCACATCGACCTGCCGGTCGATGGCATCGCTATTCTGCATCTTGGCCGATTCGTTCGCCATGTCGTGTCCAGCCTCGGATCATCGTCCCACAGGCTCTCGGACTCAAGGGCAGACGTTGCTTTACCTCGCACCCGCCGCGCCCCGGCCAAGGATAACCCCAGAGTGCCCCGATGACCCACCACCGCGTCCTCATTCCTTCCTCCGTTCAGGCGGGCGCGACGCTGGACATCTCGGGCGAAGAAGCCCACCACGCCCTGCGCGTCAGACGCCTCGCCCCGGGCGCGGTGCTCGAACTCCTCGACGGCGAGGGGGCCATCGCTCTCAGCGTGCTCGAAGCGACCGACAAGCGGGGCAAGCACGATTGGCACATGCGCGTGCGCATCGACGAAGTGCGGCACATGCCGCCCCCCCACCCGCGCCTTGAAGTCTGCGCCAGCGCACCCAAGGGCGAGGCGTCCGAACAGTTGGTCGACCAGTTGAGCCAGGCGGGGGCGTGGAGCTGGTCGCCGCTCGTCTGCGCCCGCACCGAGGTCGATCCGCGCGAAGGCAAACTCGAACGCCTTGAACGCCACGCCCGCGAGGCAAGCAAGCAGTGCGGCCGGGCGTGGCGTCTGCGCGTCGAGCCCCGCATCACCCTCGATGATGCCCTCGCGGAAGCCCGCGGAGCGCCCGCCGACGACCCCTGCACGCTCGTCCTCGCGCACGTGAGCGGCACGCCGTATGTGCCGACCGGGAGCAGGCGCATCCGCCTGCTGGTGGGCCCGGTGGGTGACTTCGAAGAACGCGAGATCGACGCTGCGCGCCGGGCCGGGGCCCGCATCGCGTGCTTTGGCGAGCACGTCATGCGCATCGAGACCGCGTGCCTCGCCGCCGCGGCGGTGATCCTGGACCACGAGAGGAGGGGGTGAGCGGGGCGCGGGTCGGAGAGATCGCGGACTTCCGTTCCCTCGCCGACACATCCGCCCCGCGTGCCGGCTCGCTCAGGAACAGCCGACGACGAAGAGATCGAGGAAGTAGAAGAAATCGTCGGTATCGACAATGCCGTTGGGCTGTCCGTAGCCGGGGTCAGCGGGGTCGCTGGCACCGGTGAGATCCGCGGACTCGTCAAGCAGGGTGAAGATATCGAGGAAGGCGAAGAAGTCGAGGGCATCGACGATCTCGTCTTCGTTCCAGTCGGCAACGCAGGGGGCGATCACCACCGGGATCGAATCCGCGCGTGCGAGCCACTCCTCGCTGTCCAAACCTCCCAGAATCTGGTCTTCGGAATCCGGAAACCGCGCCTGCACAGTGAACGTGCGCACTACCGTTTGACCGGCGGGGATGGCACCGACAGGCTCGGTAATGTGGCTTGCACCCCCCACTTGAGAAGACCCAAGAGAGAGAAAGAATGATGCACCCGTGAGATCGAAAGGCAGTGGGTTCGAAAAGGTCGCGGTGACGTTGAACGAGTTCCCAACCACGAAGGGTCCTGGGGGCGAGATCGAAAGGCCGACGTGCCCGGTTGGAAGCGCGGACACCGTGCTTGCCACATACAACTCGCTCGTCGCTTGCTCCAGCGCGGCGGCAGTGATCTGAAGAAGTTGCCAACGTCGCATGAATGTCCAGTATTCCGCTCCCGGAATCGTGATCGCCATCACATGGGACTGACTCGGTTGCAGCGTGATGAGGGAACCGCTGCCGCCAGTTGGTCCAGTCGATCCGTTCGAACTCGCAACCCAGCGAACGCCGAAGTCGAACGTTGTCTCGACGGCGTGTGGATTCGTCAGAGTCGCGGTGATGGTGAAATCGTCGAGGACGTTCTGCGCCGGCTGAACTGCGACGACGACCGGGTTGCCCGGTGGAAGAGGGTTTGGCTTGTAAGCGCTCAGGCGGTCGATAAACCCGACGTTTGGTCCGGTCGCATCCGCGACGATGACCGGAGCGGGGGCCGGGGATCCTTGCGCGGGTGTCCACACACCGCCAATCTGAATGTGAGGCTTGATCGGCCCGCGGAGCACCATCTGCAGGAAAGAAACGTCCCAATCCCCTCCGGCACCGGTACGGATCGCGGAAACAGGTGCAGGTCCGAGCCCAAAGAAGCCATCGTGGATGCTTGGCTGGAGAGGCGTCGCATCCAATGCTTGCCAGCCTCCGGTCGCTCCCGAGTCGCTGCGGTCCGGGCGCAGCATCCACGCTTCGGTCCAGATGTGGTAGTCCCACAAATGGTCATACGGACCACGCACCGGAGCCCATCCACCGCCGGGTGCCTGCGAGTACGTGTACCATAACTCATTGGATGGTACGGCGGGCGGTGTCGCCAATTTTCGACCAACTTCCATCGCGAATACCGGGCGCGCCGGCACACCAATCGCCCGAAGCAGCGTGGTGTGAACGCCTGCAAAGTTCCAGCATTGGCCATACTTGAATGCCATGCCGGTACGAACGTAGCCATCTAACACTCGATTGCTATCAACAACCTGCCTCGGATCTACTCCTCCAGCAAAGTCGTTGTCGGTCGGCCAGCGCCCCTCGATGACCCCGGTCGGAGCACCGGGCGGTCGCGACGGGCCTTGGGTGTTCACGAGTGGCGTCATGAACCTTGTCACGCTCGAGGCGCTGCCTCGGGTCGACGCCGGAGCCTCGCGCAGCAGGATCAGGGCCGCCTTGAGCGCAGATGGTTTGAACTGCTCAAACGAGTACGCGATCGGATCAATGGAATTCGGCCCATCCGCCTGGAAGACAAACCCCGACTCGCTCATCACTGTTTCTTCACGCTCCGCCTCATTCGCCATGTACACATCATCCGCCTCGTTCCATGGGTTGAAGAGGAGCACCACCGCGGCGGGGAAGTTCTTGATCACGGCGGGCACCTCCGTGCCGTCGCGCTTGACGGCGGCACCGAACGACCACTCGCCCACAGGCGCGTCGTGGGGCGTGGTCAATCGTACCTGGTATGTCCGCCGACCCTCCGCATCGACCACAGGTTCGCCGAGGAGTTTCGCCCCCCACCCCTCCTCTGGCAGCTCGGTCGTGATCGGAATCTGGATCATCACGGGCTCGGCATCGAAGTCGTGCTCGGCGACGAAGAGAAACTCGTCGCAGGTCGTGTTGATGCCGCCGACCTCGAACTGCACGGTCACGTCGAAGGGTTGACCGCGGCGCAGGATAAAGCGCGAGACGTCCTCAACTTGATAGAGATCGGTGTGGTGGGCTTTGAGGTTTGCCTTGGGGCGAAGATCGATCGACTTGATCTTGGGCTCGATTCCAAGGACGATGGAGTAGTTGCGAAGGTCGCCCTCGTTGCCCGGCACGATGATCGACCCAGGCGCGATCAGCTCGGGGTAGAGGTCCTGCCAGATCTGCAGCGTGATGTACTTCGGCCCGTCTCGAACGGGGCCTACGGGTTGGGTGTCTCCCGCGCCGTCGTAGAGCCGAAACGACACGCCGCTCTTCACGAAAATGCCGTCGGGCGAGACAGGGTCAGTCTCGGTGCGATAGAAGAGCCACGCCATCGGGAAGGCGTAAGCGCTCGCCGCATCATCCGCGAATCGCCAGTAGCGGGTGTGCTGGGGGTAGCAAGGCGATTCGGGCTTGTCGACGTGGATCGGAACACAGTTCGTGGGGTGGAGAATCAGGTCTGAGCACGCAATGACCCACCTTGGGTCAGTGTGCGTTGTCTCAACAAGCGAGCAGCGCGCTTCTTCATCGGGGGGCTCAACGTACGGGAGCAACCCTGTGTCGGGCGGCGGTCCTGGCACGGGTTGGGACTCAGCACTCGCGACGATGCCCGCGCACAATGCCACAACGCACCACGTCCGCCTCAGCCGATTGCCGATTGCCGATTGCCGATTGCCGATTGCCGATTGCCGATTGCCGATTGCCGATCCATGTGCCGCTCCAACCCCCAAACGATGTTAGCATAAAATCCGAACGTGTCAAGCACTATGACGACCGAGCGATGCCCCACCCCTACCCTCCCCCATGCCTTCGACCTTCATCGCCCTCGCCGCCGGCAATACCCGCACCCGGGTCGGGCTGGTGCGCGAGTTCGAACTCGATTCCGCCATGTCCCACGAGAATGCCGACCCCGGCGCGATTGTCAACGCCGCGGCGGGGCTGGGTGGGGGGCCCGTCGTCATCTCCAGCGTGAACAACCCCCTGGCGGAACGCCTCGAAAACCTGCTCCGCGACGAGGGCCGCGACGTGTATCGCATGGGGCGCGACCTCCCCATCGCCATCGCCAACGCGCTCGAAGACGATTCGACCGTGGGCCAGGACCGCCTGCTCTCGGCCCTCGGGGCCTTCGCGCGGGCGAAGCAGGCGTGCGTCGTGGTCGACGCGGGCACCGCGGTGACCGTGGATTTTGTGGATGGCGAAGGCGTCTTTCAGGGCGGAGCGATCCTGCCCGGGCTCCGCATGATGCTCAGGTCGCTCCACGAACGAACCGCCGCCCTGCCTCTCCTGAACCCTGACCCCCCGCTTCCGGGTGAGCCATTCGGCAAAGACACACCCCGGGCGATGCGCATGGGCGTCTTCGCGGCGGTGCGCGGGGCGGTGCGCCTCCTGCTTGAACGCTACGCCGAAGCGTACGAAGCCTACCCGCAAGTGATTGCCACAGGCGGGGATGCACCGATCCTCTTCGAAGGTGACGAGGTCGTTGAGCATGTGGTGCCCGACCTCCAACTCCTGGGGATCGTCGAATCCTGCCGCGCGGCGATCGAGTCAGACGACGAGGCCTGAGCCCCGGACAAGGGAAAATGCGGGAACCTGCGGGTGGAACAGGGGCGCTGTTTGGTTCGTAGAGGGGAGCGGCGGAACGGGTGCCTCCAACCCAGGCCGCCGCGACCGAGGCATTCGCCCCGGTGGGGTTGTGCGTTCAGTCAGCCTGAGCGTGTCAGCGCGACCCGGTTCGCGGGACCTTATGATCCGGCCTGAAGAGGAGCGAAGCATGGCGGGGCACACGTCGTTTGGGATGAGCGCTCGACGCGGGTTTTCACTGGTCGAGCTTCTGGTGGTGATCTTCATCATCGTGGTCATCATCGCGCTCATCCTGCCCGCGCTGGGCGGGGCACGCGATGTCGCCAAGGCGGGCACGACGCGCGCCGTGATGAACGATTTCTCCAACGCGGCCCAGCAGTTCCGCCAGGACAAGGACCGCGCCCCGGGCGTCTTCAGCGCCCGCGAGATGGGCGACCCCGAAAACGCCTCCACGTTCGGCTTCACCTCCATGGAGAACGCGCTCGTCGAACTCATGGGCGGCGTCGTCTACTCCGACACCCCGGATGCGAGCGTCGAGAAGAACTTCGGGCCCTCCAACGCGGCCCACACCGAGAACGCCGACCAGGGCCGCTGGGTCAATGTCACCCTGATGGGGGCCAACACCAAGGACCGCACCTCGTATTTCAACCCCAAGTCGAACTTCCTCGCGACGCAGGAGCGCCCCACCAGCCAGTTCGGCGCCGGCGCATCCCTCACCACCGACGCGGACATCCCCGACCTCGTGGACGCCTGGGGCAACCCCATGCTCCTCTGGGTCGCCGACGAAGCGGGCCCGGCCCAGGTCACCGTGGCGCGCGACTTCGCCCGGGTTGATTCCTCGGGCGGCGCCGCCCACTTCTACTGGGCCCAGAACGCCGGCTTCCTCAAGGCCACGCACCTGGGCGCGCGAGGCAAAGACCAGACCACCGCAGGGGGCGACACCCACAGCCTGCTCGGCGACGGCGTGAGCACGGGCGACCTCGAGAACACCATGGCCGCCCTCCTCGGGCACCAGGGCTACCCCAATGCGGAGCCGGGCGCCTCCGGCTTCACCTACGACCAGCTCCTGCCCACCGCCACGCGCGGCCAGATGATTCTGATGAGCGCCGGCCTCGACGGCATCTTCATGGGCGCCGCCGACAAGGCCGCCAAGGCGACGGGGGCGGACTCGGGCGGGCTTCGCTACGGGCTCAACTTCCTCACCACCGGCAACACGCGCCACACCGAGGAAGGCCGCCCCGTGGTCCTCGACCGCGCCACCGAGTTCAACGACCTGATCCTGGGCCTCGGAAACTGAACCCGAACGGGCCGGCGCCCCGCCCCGCTCCGGGCACGCATGAGGCCCAAACCCGACTCCGCTCGGGCGGCTTTGGCATGAACGTGGTATCGTCTTGGGCTCCGCCGGGTCCGCCGGCCGCGGGGTGCCCAGGAGATCGCCATGGCCGAACCGAATCTGCAGAAGCTGTACGGAACCCTCAACAGCCTGTGCTACAAGAGCTTGGAAGCCTCGGCGATCGTCGCCAAGCAACTCGGGCACTCGGAAGTCACCCTCGCTCATTTCCTCAAGCAGTTGATGCAGCTCCAGGATTCCGACCAGGCCCGGCTGGTGCGGCACTTCAAGATCAACCCCTCCAAACTGCTCCAGGACCTTGACCTCGCGCTGGAGCGCCTGAAGCGCGGCAGCGCCGGGCTCAGCGGGTTCAGCGATGCCCTCAACAACGCCGTGCTCCAAGCGTGGACCGCCTGCACCCTCAACTTCGGCGACCGCAAGATCCGCTCAGCCCACATCATCTTCGCCCTGCTCAACCGCCCGGGCGACCGCAAGGACCTGCTCGCGATCAGCGCCGAGTACGGCAAGATCGACCACGAAGTGCTGCTCCGCGAGAGCGACGCGATCCTGGGCGATTCGGTCGAGGGCGTGCTCAACCTGCGCGAGAGCGGGCAGGTGACCGGGGCCGGCGCCGCCCCGGGAGAGGCCTCGGGCGCAATGGCCCCCGCGGCGATGGGCAAGCAGGAGGCGATCCGGCAGTTCTGCAAGGATCTCACCGAGCAGGCCCGCACCGGCAAGATCGACCCGATCGTCGGGCGCGACGACGAGACGCGCCAGTGCATCGACATCCTCATGCGCCGGCGCCAGAACAACCCGCTGCTCGCGGGCGAGGCGGGCGTGGGCAAGACCGCGGTGGTCGAGGGCTTCGCGCACAAGATCGTCGAAGGCGATGTGCCCCCGCCCCTCAAGGACGTGCGCCTGCTCGAACTCGATGTCGCGGCCCTGCAGGCCGGCGCGAGCATGAAGGGCGAGTTTGAGAACCGGCTCAAGCAGGTGATCGAGGAGGTGCGGGCGAGCCCCAAACCGATCATCATGTTCATCGACGAAGTGCACACGCTCATGGGCGCGGGCGGGCAGGCCGGCACGGGCGACGCAGCCCAGCTCCTCAAGCCCGCGCTCGCCCGCGGCACGCTGCGCACCATCGCCGCGACCACGTGGGCCGAGTACAAGAAGCACATCGAGAAAGACCCGGCCCTCACCCGGCGCTTCCAGACCGTCAAGGTCGATGAGCCCGACGTGCCCCGCGCCATCCTGATGATGCGCAAGGTCGCGGGCATGTTCGAGAAGCACCACAAGGTGCAGATCCTCGACGAGGCCATCGAGGCCGCCGTCAAGCTCAGCGACCGCTACATCCAGGGGCGCCAGCTCCCCGACAAGTGCGTCACGCTGCTCGACACCGCCTGCGCCCGCGTCGCCGTCGGCCAGCACGCCGTGCCCGCCGATGTCGATGACACCCGCAAGCGCATCGAGGGGCTTCAGACCGAACTTGCGCTCGTCACGCGGGAGAGCGAGATCGGCGTCAGGCACGGCGACCGCGCGGGCGCGATCGAGGCGAAGATCAAGGCCGAGCAGGAGAAACTCGCGGCGCTCGAAAACGCCTGGAAGAAGGAAAAGGACCTCGTCGATCGCATCCTCACCCTGCGCGCCACGCTGCGCGGCCCCGGCGGCACCGAGGCCGTCAGCGAAACCCACACCCGCGAGGCCGCCCAGGCCAAGGTCGCCGCGGCGGAAGCCGGCGCGCAGGCGGGCGCCCCCGCCGCGCCCCCCTTGTCCGCCGCTGAGCGGACCAAGGCGCTCGATGAGCTTCAGACGCTGCAATCCGAACTCGCCGAACTGCAGGGCGATTCGCCCCTCATCCTGCCCAGTTGCGACGCCGCGGCGATCGCGGCCGTCGTCGCCGACTGGACGGGCGTGCCCGTGGGCAAGATGGTCAAGAGCGAGTTCGAGGCCGTCCTCAAGCTCGCCGACACACTCAACCAGCGCATCATCGGCCAGCGCCACGCGCTCGACGCCATCGCCAAGCGCATCCAGACCAGCCGCGCGGGGCTCGAAAACCCCAACAAGCCCATCGGCGTCTTCATGCTCTCCGGCACGAGCGGCGTCGGCAAGACCGAGACCGCCCTCGCGCTCGCCGAAGCGCTCTACGGCGGCGAAGACAACGTCATCACCATCAACATGAGCGAGTACCAGGAGGCCCACAAGGTCGCGACGCTCATGGGCCCGCCCCCCGGGTACGTCGGCTTCGGGTCGGGCGGCGTGCTCACCGAGGCCGTCCGCCGCAAGCCCTACAGCATCGTGCTCCTCGACGAAGTGGAGAAGGCCCACGCCGACATTCACGAGGTCTTCTTCCAGGTCTTCGACAAGGGCGTGATGAAGGACTCCGAGGGCACCGAGATCAACTTCCGCAACACAATCATCCTGCTCACCACCAACGCCGGCTCCGACCTCATCATGAACATGTGCAAAGACCCCGACCTCCTCCCGGATGTCGATGCCCTCCAGAAGTCCCTGCGGGCCCCCCTGCTCAAGGTCTTCCCGGCGGCCCTCCTCGGACGCCTCACCGTCATCCCCTACTACCCCCTGAGCCCGGACATGATCCGCCTCATCATCAACCTCCAGCTCCGCAAGATCGAACGCCGCGTCCGCGACAACCACAAGGCCTCCTTCGAGGTCCGGCCCGAGGTCGTCGACATGATCGCCGCACGTTGCAACGAGCCCGAGAGCGGCGGACGCATGATCGACAACATCCTCACCCAGACCATGCTCCCCGATCTCTCCAACGAGTTCCTCAAGCGCATGCTCGAAGGCAAGGAGATCCGTTCGATCGTGGTTGGGGTGAAGGACGGGGCCTTCGACTACCAGTTCGCCTGAATTTCAGGTCGCGTTTTCACCCCCCGCGGCGCGGATCACGCCCCCGCGGGTCTTGCTTGGGAGCGGGCGAAGCCCCGGCGTCGCCCGGGGTGGGCCCGGGCCGCGCCCGGCGCGGCGGGAGCATCACGTGCGCCTCACCACCCTGCAACGCCTCCGCGACCTCGCCACCCGCCTCGACGCGGTCGTGGTCGTCGCCCCCGGCGTAGACGAAGGCGTCGCGATGGCCGGCGCTCGCGGATTCGAGGCACGACCGGCGGCCGTGGCTCTGCCCGTCGCTGAAGCCACAAGCGCCGGACGAAGGCTGCGGGGCCTCGTGGTCAACCCCCACTGGCACCCGATGGTCTTCCGCCGGCGCCGGCGCTACGCCCAGCAGGACGCCTGGGACCGCTTCCTTCAGTCGCAGGGTGTCGAGACCGCCGATGCCCTCAATGCGCTGCACGCCAAGGGCGGCACCGACTTCTCGGTAGACAACCGCACCGAGAGCCCCTTCTTCGGGGTGCTGCGCCGCGCGGGCCGGATGCTGCACGACGTGGACATCGCCCTCGGCGCGTGGCGGATCAGCGACGGCGCGCCCGTGAGCCTCGCCGGGACCGGCCTCGACTCGGGGCCGGAGGCCGGGGCGGACATCATGGGCGTGGCGCCCGTGCGGTCGCAACTCCCGCCCCTGCTCCTCCGGGGCGTGCACCAGGCGCGCGAGCTGTGGCAGATCGCCGCGCGTGCCGCCAGGGACGGATGGAAGGGCCCCAAGTCTGGGCCCGTGCAGATCGAGTCGGCGATGGGATGGAGGTAGCCCGCGCCCGGGTGCGAACCCGGGGCCGGGGCTTCGGATAGGCTGGATTCACGCCGTGCGCGCGGGCGCTCGAACGGGAGAGTTGACGATGGCCGATCTGCGTCATGCGGCAATCAAGGTGAGCGGAGCGCCGGAGCTTCAACTGCGGGTGTTTCGCGGCCGCGAGGCGCTGGGGCGCATCTTTGAGTACGACGTCGAGCTCTGGAGCCTCAACCCCGGGCTGAAGTTCGAGGACATGCTCGGCAAGGCCGCGACGATCTCCGTCGCCCTGCCCACCAACGGGGGCTCCAAGCGGTTCTTCACCGGCATCATCAACCGTTTCGAGCTCACCGGCCTCCAGAACGGCTTCGCCAACTACCGCGCCACCCTCGTGCCCTGGATGTGGTTCCTCACCCGCACCACCGACTGCGCGATCTTCCCGATGGGCAAGAAGGCGACCGAGCACATCGAACAGGTGCTCCGCGCCGGCACGCTCGGCATGGGCGACGTCAAGCTCAAGCTCAACGCGAGCGACTACCGCACGTGGGAATACTGCGTGCAGTACAACGAGAGCAACTTCAACTTCGTCAGCCGCCTCATGGAGCAGGAAGGGCTCTACTACTTCTTCCGGCACCAGAGCGCGGGCAAGCACGACCTCGTCCTCGCCGACGGGCCCGAGTCGCACAACGACTTTGACCTCGGCCCCATCGAGTTCCACCAGCCCGGACAGGGCAAGAAGGACATCGCCGCGATCCGCTCGTGGGCCATGGAAGGACGCATCCAGCCCGCGAACTACATGATGCGCGACTGGGACTTCATGAACCCCACCGCCCCCGTCGCGGGCGTCGCGGGCGCCCAGCAGAGCATGGGGCCCAGCGACAGCGAGGTCTACGAGTACCCCGGCGAGTTCCTCAACGACGGCGAAGGAAACCGCTACGCCAAGATCCGCCTCGAAGCCCTCTCCTGCCAGCAGATGGTCTGCCGCGGAAGCACCGACCACCCCTTCATGGAGACGGGCTGCACCTTTACCCTCCAGGGCGGCGACCACATGTACCGCAGCGACCAGGACAAGGCCTGGCTCGTCACCGGCGCCGCGTACGAAGTGCACGTCGCCCCGCGCGCGCTCGGCGAGCCGGGCTCCGACGGCCCCGCCTGGGCCTGCACCTTCACCGCGATCGACGCCACCACCGTCTTCCGCTCCACCCGCGTCACGCCCAAGCCCGTCATCCAGGGCCCGCAGACCGCCGTCATCACCGGCAAGACCGACAACGAGATCGACGCCGACGAGCAGGGCCGCGTGACCGTCAAGTTCCCCTGGGACCGCTCCGACAAGTTCGACGACCAGAGCAGCTGCCGCGTGCGGGTCAGCCACAACTGGGCCGGCAAGGGCTGGGGCCACCTCTACACCCCGCGCGTCGGGCAGGAGGTCATCGTCGAGTTTGAGGACGGCGACCCAGACTGTCCCATCATCACCGGGCGCGTCTACAACGGCGAAAACAAGCCCCCCTACGACCCCAAGCAGTTCCCCACGCTCTCCACCAACAAGAGCAGCACCAGCAAGGGGGGCGAGGGGTTCAACGAGATCCGCTTCGAGGACAAAAAAGACTCGGAGATGATCTGGATCCACGCCCAGCGCCGCCTCGACGTGCGCGTGCGCGGCACCATGCTCGAAACCAACTACGGCGACCGGCACGTCCGCGTCGGGTGGGAGGGCGACGGGGGCGAAACCGGCGGGATGTACAACATCCTCGTCAAGGACGAACAGAACGAGTGGATCAAGAAGGCCCTCTACGAGAAGATCGAGAAGGTCGTCAACCGCGTCGTGCTCGAAGACGTCGTTGAAGACTTCCAGAAGAACCAGTTCACGATCATCAAGGAGAACCTGCACCTCAACGCCGCCAAGATCTTCGTCGAGGCCAAGGACCTCTACAGCCTCAAGTCGAAGAAGGTGCTCATCGAAGGCTCCACCGACGGCATGAGCATCAAGAGCGGCGCCGACATGAAGCTCACCGCCAACGGCGCCCTCGCCCTCAAGGCCGGGCAGAAGCTCGTCGGCGAAGGGCAGCTCGGCGTCTCGCTCAAGGGCCTCGGCATCGCCATCGAAGGTCAGACCGGCGTCACCCTCAAGTGCGGCGGAAGTTTCGTCGAGGTCGGGCCCGCCGGCGTCTTCATCTCCGGCCCCCTCGTCCTCATCAACAGCGGCGGCGCCGCCAGCGGCACTGCCGAGTCCGCCGCCCAGGCAGACCCCGCCGAGCCCGTCGAAAGCACCGATCGCCTCGACCCCCTCGAAGCGACCGCCGCCAGCACCGGCAACCCGACCCAGGTCTCCGGCGGCGGAGGAGGCGGCGTGCCCCCGCGCACCCCCATCCCCGTCGATCCGCAGCACGCCCCCGATTCACCCCCCTTCCCCCCGCCCCCCCTCCCGGTCACGCCCCCGCCTCCCCCCCCGCCGCCGACCGACCCGACGACCGAGGAGTGGGAAATCGCGGAACTCGTCGAGTGCTACGACGACTCGGGCACACCGACGCAGGCCGCGAGCGGCCGGGCACGCCAGTTTGTCAATCACGACCGCGCCGGCACCACCGAGTGGGATCACGGACGGGTCATCTTCCTCAAGGCCAAACTCCGCTGGAAGGCCGGCGACCCGAGCCGCCCTCTCACGGGCAAGGAAGTTTTCTGGAAGTCCGTGCCCGACGGCGCAAACCGGGCGTCGCTCGTCGCCGCGCTCAAGGGCGGCTTCGACACGCAGGGCTCCGAGACAATGGAGAAGACCGTCACGGTGGACGACCAGGGCTGGACCCCGGTGCAGCAGTTCCACCTCACGCGCTACGGCGGCGACAAGTTCAAGTTCCAGGCCGCGAGCGACTCCGGCTTCGCCAACAAGCTCGAGTCCGGCGAATACATCGTCTGGCGCAAGTTGGCCTACGAACTCGACGGCATGCTCCGTCCCGGCGCCGGCACCTACAAGGACAAGTTTGAAGCGGCGACGCTCAGCTCTCGCTTCGAGGGCGAGTTCGTCCAGCTCGGCACCATCGGCAGCGACAGCGCCCCGGCCCACCAGCGCGTGGTGACGGAGAACGAAGTGGGCACCTTCTCGGCAGGATGCCGCGACGCGGCCGACGGCCCGCGCTACTTCCACCTCGTCTTCATCGACACCATCGCCTGGGACGCCGCCACCGACACCATCACGCGCACGCTCACACCCGGCGGAAGCATCGGGTTCGACCCCGGCGTCTGGACGCTCGACCCGCGCGACTACTTCGTATCCGCCAAGTGGCGCCAGCCCGTCGGCAGCGGAACCTGGAACAACCTCACCGCCGCGCAGGTCACGCTGAGCGACGCGGACAACACCGCCGGACAGGCTCGCCAATGGCTCGACTTCGACTTCTCCGGGACCACCGCCGACACGACGCGCGACATCGAACTCGAACTCACCATCAAGCACTGGGACGAGGGCTCCGGCATCCAGAGCGGCGCGGCGACCATCGTCGGCATGCGCTGGCGCGAACGCCAGTTCTCCGGTGCGCAGCTCACCGCCCGCACCATGCGAACGGCCATCCACGAGCCGGGGCACCGCATGGGCCTCTGCTCCAAGAAACTCCCCGACGGTACCGCAAACTCCGACTTCTACTCCAACGCGGGCGGGCACTGCCACGCCAACTCCGACGGATGCGTCATGTACGGCATCAACGACAAGGACGCGACCAACTTCTGCCCCAACTGCAAGGACGCGCTCCGCGGCAGCAACCTGGGTGCACTGCCCCAGGATGGACGCAACGACCTGTTCTGAACCACACCTGACACGAGCGAGGCACACACGCCATGACCCAGCCCCTCCGAGCCCCGGAACCATACTGGCAGGATCCCGGCGGTTCACCCCGCGAAATCCTCTCCAGGCCTCCCGGCTTCCGGGTCGAGGTCGTCCCGGGCATCGATCAGTTCGGGCCCGCCCAGATCGCACGCATGGAGCTCGCCGTCGCCGACCGCTATGACCGGCAGTACGGCGGCAAGATCCGCGGCGCCTGCACCCTCGCCGCCATCGACCTCGAACGGGGCGGCGTCTACGCGCGCAGCCTCAACTCGCCCCACGCGGTGCCCCTGCGCTACGCCATGCAGATCGACGCCGCGGGCGGGCCCGGAGAAGGACTCGCCCGCACCACCATGGCTGCCACGCTCAACGTCGATCTCGGCTGGATGCTCGAACTGCCCCCGCTGCGGGGCAACTACGCAGTCTTCTTCTGGATCGACGAGACCCTCAGCGACGTCAAGCGCGTCACCGTCGAATCCGCCGCCAAGCGATTCTCCATGCCCGCCGCGCCCGCGCGCCCCGAAGCCGGGAGCATCGTGAAGTTCAGCGCCGCCACCGGCGCCGCCGGCGCCCGCCTGCTCTCCTGCGAGCCCGCGCGGAACCCGTGGGAGAAGCGCCATATCAGCGGGCGCATCGCCCTCGACCTGCTCTCCCGGCCCCTCGCCGGCAAAGACCCGCGCCCGGTGCTCTCCATCCTCGTGCTCGATCACATCACCCGGCTCGTCGGGCACCAGAGCATCCTGCTGCCCGAGAAGCCCGGGGGCAACATCCTCTCCTTCACCGCCGACATCGAAGCGCTCCTCAAGACCATGCCCGAGGCGGGGCAAGGGCGGGTGTTTGTAGTCGCCCACATCGATGCCGCCCTCTCCCAGGCGCTCGTCTTCGAGGCGCCCCCCAGAAAGAAGTGACCCCCGGGGGCACTCGCCCCGCTCCGGAGATGCGCCATGCCCCCCGCCGCCCGCGTCGCCGACATGCACGTCTGCCCGATGTTCACGGGCCCGGTTCCCCACGTCGGCGGCCCGATCCTCCCCCCCGGGTGCCCGACCGTCCTCATCGGCTATTTGCCCGCCGCGCGCGCCACCGACATGTGCGTCTGCGTCGGTCCCCCCGACGTCATCGCCATGGGATCGACGACCGTGCTCATCGGCTATCTGCCCGCCGCCCGGATGGGCGACCCGACCGCGCACGGCGGGACCATCGTCATGGGGTTCCCCACGGTCATGATCGGCTGATCTCTATTTCGGATACACAAGTCCATCTTTGCCGCCCACGCCGCATCCCTCGTAGAACGACTCCCTACCATCGGGCATGATCGATTGTGCAACCCCGCGCCAAGGCGGCACTCGCGCCGGCGCTCCCAAGACCCGCAAATCGCGCCTCAATCCCTTTCTCACGTTCTGCCTGTGCGTCTTTGCCCCGGTTTTTTGCTGGGCGCAGCCGGGCGGAGGGCCTCCTCCCTCGATGGTGCGCGTCGACGCCGTGCGTCTGGAGCCCGTGAGTCTGTGGCGCGAAGTGACCGGCGAACTCCGCTCGCCCCTGCGCTCGCGCATCGCCGCCGAATATGAGGGGCGGGTGCTCGTCTGTGATCTTCAGCCCGGCGATGAAGTGAAGGCGAACCAGGTCATCGCGACGCTTGATCCCTCCGCGGCCGGCATCGCGCGCGACCGGGCCAACGCCGAGGTAAAAGTCCGCGAAGGGGCGGTCGCGGAACGCCAGGCCTCGCTCGCCCAGGCCCTGCGTGAACTCGAGAACTTCACGCGGCTTCGCCAGGAAAACTCCGCGACGCAGACCGAACTCGACCGGGCGCAGACCAGCGTGGACACGCTGACCGCCCAGGTCGCCCAGGCGCAGGGCGACGCGGCCGTCGCCGCCGCGGACCTCGCCGAGGCCGAGCGGCGCGTCGCCAAGATGGTCATCCGCGCGCCCTTCGCCGGGCGCGTGGTCGCGCGGGCGGCCCAGCCGGGCGAGTGGCTCAGCCGGGGCGACACCGTCATGGAACTCGTCAACCTCGACCGCATCGAGGCCTGGCTGGACGTTCCCGAGACGCTCGTCGATGCGCTGCGCGAGCCGGATGCCAGGCTGCGGGTGCGGGTCTCCGCCCTCCGCGAGCCCGCGCGCGAAGGCGGGCTGACCCCCCGCACCATGGAACTCGAAGCGCCCGTGACCGCGCTGGTCCCGGTGGCCGATCCGCTCAGCCGCCTCGTCCCGGTGCGCGTGCTGCTCGACAACCCCGGGGGCAGGCTCACCCCCGGCATGAGCGTGACCGGCCTGGTGCCCCTCAGCACCACCGAGGCTCGCATCACCGTGCACAAGGACGCGATCCTCCGCGACGACGGGGGCGAGTACATCTACGGCGCGCTCGACGGCAAGGCCATCCCCTTCCGGGTGCGGACTCGCTTCGCCGTCGGCGAGCGTCTCGTGGTGGACGGCGACGGGCTCTTCCCCGGCCTCAACGCGATCGTCGAAGGCAACGAGCGGCTCTACCCCACGGCCGGTGTGATGATCCAGGACGCGCCCCGGGCCGGCGCCACCCCTCCGGGGGCGTGATCTCCCGGCCCGGTCTGTGCCGGCGCCGGACGACCGGGCGAACCAGGAAACATCACGGGGCTCGTGATCCCCGAGCGGCCTCGGCCCCGGGAAGCCCAGGGGTGAATGCGGCGCGGGCGGCGCGCACAACCGGGGCAACCCGCCCCGGCGGAGAACGAAATGGACCTGATCAAGCTCTGCATCGCCCGGCCCGTGGGCGTCACCGTCTGCATGTTGCTCGTGGTCATGTTCGGGCTCATCGGCCTCGACGCGATCCCCGTGCAGCTCACCCCCACCATCGACCAGCCGCTCGTCACCGTCACCACCTCGTGGCCCGGGCGCGGGCCCGAGGAGATCGTCGAAGAAATCACCAAGGAGCAGGAGGAGCGCCTCAAGAACGTCAAGAACCTCAAGAGCATGCGCTCGATCAGCCGCGAGGGCGCCGCCGTCATCACGCTCGAGTTCAACCTCGGCGCCGACATGACCCGCGCCCTGCAGGAAGTCTCCGATGCGCTCCGCCAGGTGCCCGACTACGCCGAGGACGTCAACGAGCCCGTCATCAAGGCCGCCGGGAGCGGCGCCGAGAACGCGATCGCCTGGATGATCATCGATATCGACCCGGCCCTCCGCCACAAGGCCCCGGACTTCGACGTCACCAGCCTCTACGACAAGCTCGACCGCGAGGTCAAGCCCTTCATCGAGCGCATCGACGGCGTCGCCGAGGTCAACATCTACGGCGGCCGCGCCCGCGAGATGCACGTCATGCTCAGCCCCCAGGCGCTCGCCGAGCGCTCGCTCTCCTACGCCGAGGTCATCGCCGCGCTCCGCGCCGAGAACCGCAACGTCTCCGCGGGGTCGATCGCCGAGGGCAAGCGCGACTACCGCGTGCGCGTCGTCGGGCAGTTCGCCTCCCCCGGCGAGGTCATGGAGACCGTCGTCGCCTACCGCCAGGGCAAGCCCGTGTTCGTGAAGGACCTCGGCACCGTCGAAGTGGACTTCGAGAAGCGCCGCGGATTCGTGCGCGCCTTCGGCCAGCCATGCCTCGCGATCAACGCCATCCGCCAGACCAACGCCAACGTCGTCAAGGTGATGACCGAACTGCGGGCCCGCCTCAAGATCATCGAGAGCGAAATCCTCCCCTCCATCGACCCCGTCGCCGGCCCCCTCCTGCGCCTGCGCCAGGTCTACGACGAAACCACCTACATCGACTCCGCCCGCGGCCTCGTCACCGGCAACCTCTGGCTCGGCGGCGTGCTCGCCGGGGGCGTCCTCCTCCTCTTCCTCCGCTCCTTCATCTCCACGGGCATCGTCGCCATCTCCATCCCCGTCTCAATCATCGCGACCTTCCTCGCCATCTTCCTCATGGGGCGCACCCTCAACGTCATCTCGCTCGCCGGCCTCGCCTTCGCCGTGGGCATGGTCGTGGACAACTCCATCGTCGTCATCGAGAACATCTACCGGCGCATGCAGATGGGCGAGTCCCCCCCGGTGGCCGCCTACCGCGGCGCCCGCGAGGTCTGGGGCGCCGTGCTCGCCTCAACCCTCACCACCGTCGCCGTCTTCATCCCGGTCCTCACCATCCAGGACGAGGCCGGGCAGCTCTTCTTTGACATCGCCCTCGCCATGGCCGTCTCCGTCGGGCTCTCCCTTGTCATCTCCATCACCATCATCCCCAGCGCCGCCTCGCGCTGGCTCCGCAGGCCCCCCGAGAAGCCCCACCCCGTCCGCGCCGCCGCCGAGGGGCTCTTCGGCGCGGTCCGCCTCTTCGCCATGGTCAACAGCGCCATCGCCCGCAGCGTGCACTGGATGAACACCTCGTGGCGGGGCATCAGCATCCGCCTTGCCGTCATCGCCGTCATGTGCATCGGCTCCTACATCCTCGCCGTCCGCCTCATGCCCGAGCGCGACTACCTCCCCGCGGGCAACCGCAACCTCGTCTTCGGCGGCATGCAGACGCCCCCCGGTTACTCAAACGCGCAGAACGTCTCCATCGCCGAGCGGCTTGAAGCCCAGATCCAGCCCTACGCCAAGGCCGACATCCGCGACCCCGCCTCCTACCGCGACCTCCCCCCCATCATGCGCTTCGACGCCCCCGACAAGCCCTTCGACCCCGTCCCCGTGCAGGACTTCTTCATCGGGGCCTTCGAGGGCGGCCTCTTCGCCGGCGCCACCAGCCAGGACGAACAGGTCGTCCTGCCCATCGGCAACCTCCTCACCAGCGCCATGATGAGCATCCCCGACAGCCCGGGCGGCGCCCGCCAGGCCTCCATCTTCGGCCGGGGCGTGGGCGGCTCCGCGGCCATCCAGCTCGAAATCGCCGGCCCCAGCCTCGACCGCGTCCGCACCGCCGCGAGCATGGCCTACAACCTCGCGGGCCAGAAGTACGGCTTCGGCTTCGGCGTCAGCAGCTCGCCCGGCAACTTCGCCCTCCGCCAGCAGGAAGTGCAGGCCCGCCTCAACGAACAGGGCCGGCGCCTCGGCCTTCGCACCCAGGACGTGGGCACCGCCGTGCGCGCCCTCTTCGACGGCGCGTACGCGGGCGATTACCGCTACCAGGGCGACACCATCGACATCCTGCTCGTCCCACCCGGACGCACCCTGGGCACCAAGGAGGAACTCGCGAACATCGCCGTCGCCACCCCGGCTGGACAGGTGGTGCCGCTCACCAGCGTCGTGGACATCCGCACCGCCCTGGCGCCGCAGGAGATCCAGCGGAGCGAAGAACTCCCCAGCGTCACCATCAACATCAACCCCCCCCGCGAACTCTCCCTCAGCGCCGCGATGGACCAAGTGCGCTCCGAGATCGTCGAACCCATGCGCACCTCCGGCCTGATCGACGCGACCATGCGCGTCCGCCTCGAAGGCTCCGCCGCCAAGCTCAGCGAAGTGCAGACCGCGATGCTGGGCGACGCGTCCCGGTCCGGCGAGCCCTGGCTCCTGCGCCGGCCCCTGCTCATCGGGGCGGGCGCCACGACCGCCGCCGGCCTCCTCCTCGCAATCTTCGGCCTCTTCAAGATGGCCCGCCTCCGCAATGCCAAGGTCGGATACGGCGCCATGGGGTTCATCGTCTGGGCCCTCGTGCTGGCGGGGCTCCTCGTCCTCGTCGCCACCCAGCCCCAGCTCGCCACCGCCAGGTTCATCTGGGCGCTCGTCGTCACCTACCTGCTCATGGCGGCCCTCTTCGAGAACTTCGCCCTCCCCCTGGTCATCATGTTCAGCGTGCCCCTCGCCGTCGTCGGCGGCTTCCTCGGCCTGCGACTCCTCCACGAGTGGACCAAGCTCGACCCGCGCCTCCCGGTGCAGAATATGGACGTGCTCACCATGCTCGGCTTCGTGGTCCTCGTCGGCGTCGTCGTCAACAACGCCATCCTGCTCGTGCACCAGTCACTCAACTTCATGCGCGGCGAGGAAGACCACCCCCCGATGACCCGGCACGACGCCATCGCCGAGAGCGTCCGCACCCGCATCCGCCCCATCATGATGACCGTCGGCACCTCGCTGCTCGGCATGGCCCCCCTGGTCTTCTTCCCGGGGGCCGGCGCCGAAATGTACCGCGGCCTCGGCTCGGTCATGCTCGGCGGGCTGCTCTGCTCCACCGTCTTCACACTCGTGCTCGTGCCCCTGCTGCTCGGCCTCACCCTCGACATGCGCGAGGGCATGGCCCTCGTGCTCAGGTCACGTCGCGCGGGCGCGGCCGCCGAACCCGCGCCGACGACCACCGGCGCCTGACCCCGCACCGCCCGATCCGCCCGCGCCCGTGCATCCGCTCACCTCTTCTTCGGCCTCGACTTGAACCGCTTGGGCCCCGCACCGGCGCCCGCCTTGCCGAAGTTGGGCAGCCCGTCCACCCCCGGCAGCATCCCCCCCATCCCCCCGGCCCCCATCTCCTTCACCGCTCGCACCCGCTGCGCGATGGTCCCCTGCGACATCTGCTTCATCATCTTGCTCACGCCCATGAACTGCTTCACGAACTGCCCCACGTCCTGCTCTTTCGTGCCGCTGCCCCTGCTGATGCGCTTCCGACGGCTCAGGTCGATGAGCTCGGGCCGGCTGCGCTCGCGCGGCGTCATGCTGCGGATCACCGCCTCGACCTGGTCGAGTTGCTTGTCATCCACGTGCACGTCCTTCAGCGCCGCCCCCACCCCCGGCAGCAGGCCCATGAGTTGCTTGAGCGGGCCCATCCGCCGCAGGCTCTTGAGCTGCCCCAGGAAGTCATCCATCGTCAGTTCGCCCTTGGCCATCTTGGCCTCCAGGCGCTTCGCTTCCTCCTCGCTCACCTCCTGCTGCGCCTTCTCCACCAGGCTCACCACGTCGCCCATGCCGAGGATGCGCCCCGCCATGCGCTCCGCGTGAAACTCCTCGATCGCGTCGATCTTCTCTCCAACCCCGATGAACGCGATCGGCGCCCCCGTCACCTGCTTGGCCGAGAGCGCCGCCCCGCCCCGCGTGTCGCTGTCGAACTTCGTCAGGATCAGCCCGTCCACCTCCAGGCGCTCATGGAACGCCTTCGCGCTGTTCACCGCGTCCTGCCCGGTCATCGCGTCGATCACCAGGAACACCTGGTGCGGCGGCACCGCCCGCTTCACCTGCTGCAGCTCGCCCATCAACTGGTCGTTCACGTGCAGGCGCCCCGCCGTGTCCAGGATCAGCGTGTCCACCCCCAGCCGCTGCGCCTCCTTGTACGCCCGCCGGCACACCTCCACCGCCACGCCCACCGCCTGCCCGTACGCCGCGCACTTGTCCGGCTCGCCGTGAAAATGCACCTGCGCCCCGCCCGGCGCCTCGTGCTGCACCTGGCGCGCGATCGTCTCCAGCTGCTCCACCGCCGCGGGCCGCTGCAGGTCCGCCGCCGCGAGCATCACGCTCCGGCCCCGCTTCTTGAGGTACGCCGCCAGCTTGCCGCACGTCGTCGTCTTCCCGCTCCCCTGCAGGCCGCACATCATCACCACCGTCGGCCCCGGGCTCACGCGCATCACGCCCCCGGACCCCTCCCCCGCGGGCCCGCCGAGAAAGTCCACGAGCGCCGCGTGGACGATCGCGATCATCTCCTGCCCCGGCGACACGCTCTTGGTCACCTCGCGCCCCAGCGCATCCTCCAGCACGCGCGCGCAGAAGCGGTCCACGACGCCCAGGTTCACGTCGGCTTCCAGCAGCGCCGAACGCACCTCGCCCATCGCCTCGCGGACGTTCGCCTCTGAAATCTTGCCCTGACCGCTCAGTTTGCGGAAAACGCTCGAAAACCCCTCGGAAAGCCGCTCAAACATGGATTTCCCCCGTCCACAGGCGCGCCGTCATTCACGCGCCGCCCGCAGGCGCGGGCACAGCGGCCAGGGCTTGACCGGCAGGAGCGTAGGCCCGCCCCCCTCCGACGCAGCACCTCACCCGCCCGCGCTACGCCTCCGGCAACAGCGTGCCCACCGTCATCCCATCGAGCGGGAACGCGTCCAGCAGGTCGCGGAGGTCGCGCACCGTCACCCGTCCGATCGCCGCGAGCTCGTCATCGAGCGACCGGTACGCCCGCTCCAGCGTCCACTGCCTCCCGAGCCGCTGCATCCGGCCCTCGGGTCGCTCCCCCGCGAGCGTCACGCTGGTCAGGAGCTTCGCCCGCAGCCGCGCAAGATCATCATCGTTCACCCCGTCACGCAGCGCCCTGATCTCGCGCTCCACGATCCCCCAGATCTCTCCCGCCCGGTCCGGGTCGCCCGAGGCGAAGACCAGGTACTGCCCCGTGCCCTCGCTCGGGTCGAACGACGTCTGCGCCTCCTCCGCGATCCCCGGTTCGATCAGCGCCCAGTGCAGGCGGCTGTTGTCCGCCGCCCCGAGCGCCTGCATCAGCAGCGTCGCCGCGTACCGGCGCGGGTCGTCCACCGACGGAGCCTCGGCGAGCCCCAGCATGTACCCGCGCGTCACGTTGCCCTGCCGCATCTCGAACCGCGCGCCCGACACCTTCGGTCGCCCCGTGTCGCGCGTCGGGCGGGCCGCCGGCCACTCCCCCGCCAGCGCTTCGGCCTGCGCCACCGCCGCGCCGAAGTCCACCCTCCCCGCCAGCGCCAGGGTCATCACGTCCGGGGCGTAGTGCGCGCCGAAGTACGACCGCATCTGCGCCGAAGTCAGCGCCGCGATGCTCTCGGTCGTGCCCAGCACCCGGTATCCCATGGGATGAGCCCCGAAGTGGCGGGCGCTCACCTCCTCGTACAGCACCCAGAAGGGGTTGTCCTTGTACATCGCGATCTCTTCAAGGATCACGCCCTTCTCGGTGTCGAAATCGCTCAGGCGCAGCGCTGGACGCATCATGCGCCCCAGCAGGTCCAGGGCCGTCGGCAGCATCTCCGGCAGCACGTGGGCGTGGTACACCGTCATCTCGTGGCTGGTGTAGGCATTGTTGCTCGCGCCGATGCGGTCAAAGCCCTTGTTGATCTCCTCGGCGGAGAGATCATCGGTGCCCTTGAACATCATGTGCTCAAGAAAATGCGACACCCCCATCACCCCGGGGGTCTCATCGCGCGTCCCCGCCCGGATGAAGAACCCCGCCGCCGCCGAGGCCGCGTCCGGGTCGATCTCGCCGATGATGGTCAGGCCGTTCGCCAGCCGCGCCTCGTTGAACTCGATGGGCATGGCGGAGTGTACAGCCCCCGGGGGCGCGGGCCGGGCCCCGCGAGGCCCCCCGCAGCCGGACCCGGCCCTTCCGGTATCATGTCCACCCCGGGTCCGGGCGATCGTCCGCGCGGCCCCGGCAACGCTGAGGGGTTCATCATGCAAGTCTCCGCTGCCGTGCGCCGTTCGCTCGTCATCGCTTCACTGCTCGCCATCGCGGGCGGGTGTGCCTCGCGCGAAGAAGCGAAACTCGAGCAGCGCTCCGTCGCCCCCGCCGCCGTCGTCACCACCGAGACCGGCACGCTCGAAGTCCCCGCGTGGGACGACCTCATGCACTCCGTCACCCCCATGCGCCACGACGATGACGGGCGCCTCGTCGCGACCACGCCGTACGCCATCGTCGATGGCGTTCGCGTCGATCCCCCGGTCATCCCGATGGGCGACCCCGCAACCATCAAGCGTCTCCTCACCCTGGGCAAGACCGACAACCACGTGATGGACCACCTCACCCACCTCACCCAGCAGATCGGCCCTCGTCTCACCGGCTCCTCCAACGCCGAGGCCGCCAACAACTGGACCCGCCAGCAGTTCGAATCCTGGGGCCTCGCCAACGCCCACCTCTGGGAATGGGGCACCATCGCCGCACGCTTTGACCGCGGCCCGAGCACCGGCAACGTCTACGACGCCCGCCCGCAGAGCGCCCAGCGCCCCGGACGCATGCCGGGCGCCCCGGGCGGGCAGCGCGGCCCGATCCGTGAACTCCAGTTCTCCACCCTCGCCTGGACCAACGGCACCCAGGGCCCCGTCCGCGGCCGCGCTGTCACCATGCCTGCCACGCTCGACGAAGCCAACGCCAACTTCGAGTCCTACAAGGGCGCCTGGATCATCCAGACCCCGCGCGGTCGCTCCGGCGGCGGCATCCGCGCCCAGCGCGACGGCGCCACCATCCGCTTCAACCGGCGCGCCGAGGCACGCGACCGCCTCGCCAAGGGCGAGTGGCCCAGCCTCGATCCCGTCCCCACCGAGCCCATCCCCGGCCTTTCGGGCGACTGGACCGGGCCCGTCACCGTCATGGCCCAGCCCGGCGACTTCGCCCTCACACTCACCGAGACCGACGGTCAGGTCGGCGGCAAAGCCTCCAGTTTCGGCGCCGAGAGCCCCATCACCAACGTCAAGGTCGAGGGAGACACCCTCACCTTCAACTGGAACGCCAACGGCATGGACTTCGCCTTCTCCATGAAGCGCGCCGGCGAAACCCTCACCGGCGGCACCACCTACATGGATGAGCCCGTCACCATGACCCTCACCCGCAAGCTCCCCCCGGACACCCCCACCGCCCCCGACCCGGGCAACCTCTCGGACTACATCCTCCAGAAGGTGCTCGAGGCCGGCCCCGCGGGGTTCCTCTCCTCAAGCGAAGACGAGCGCGTGTGGACCAGCAGCGTCAACGAGTGGCGCACCCGCGAGGCCGCCGCCTACCCCGCCGATCTTGAAATCACCATGACCGGCCCCGATTACGACTTCATCAACTCGCGCCTCGCCGACGGCATGGCCCTCGATCTTGAGTTCGACCTCAACCACGTCATCACGCCCGGTCCCATCGCCTGCTACGACACCATCGCCGAGATCCCCGGCTCCGACCCCGTCCTCAAGAACGAAGTCGTCATCGTCTCCGCCCACCTCGACTCGTGGAACGGCCCCGGCTCGCAGGGGTGCGTGGACAACGGCACGGGCAGCAGCGTCGTGCTCGAAACCGCCCGCCTCCTCATGGCCGCAGGCGCGAAGCCCAAGCGCACCATCCGCTTCGTGCTCTGGACCGGCGAAGAACAGGGCCTGCTCGGGTCCGCCGCCTACGCCGAACACCTCGGCGACGAGCTCAGCCGCGTCTCCGCCGTCTTCGTCGATGACGGCGGCACCAACTACGAGGGCGGGCTCGAAGCCATCGGGCCCATGCGCGACTATCTCGCCGCCGCCACCGCCCCCGTCAACGGGCAGTTCTTCGACGCCTCAGAGAACAAGTGGATGAACGTCAATGTCCGCATCGGAGAACGCATGCCCCGCGGCGGCGGCTCCGACCATGCTTCCTTCAACCGGCGCGGCGTCCCGGGCTTCTTCTGGGACGAAGTCGGCCGCGCTGACTACCAGCACGGCTGGCACACCCAGTTCGACCGGCTCGACCAGGCCATCCCCGAATACCTCCAGCAGTCCTCCACCTGCATGGCCATCACCGCCTACAACCTCGCCTGCGCCCCCGACATGCTCCCGCGCCAGGTCGCCGAGCCCGCCCCGACCGCCAGCGCCAACTGATCCTCGGACGCCTTCATGCCCGCGCCCCACATGACCAGCGCCGAGTTCCGCGCACGCGGGCGCGAGATGATCGACTTCATCGCCGACTACCTCGACTCCGTCGAATCGCGCCCCGTGCTCGGCCCCGTGACCCCCGGCGACGTCCTCCGCGCCCTCCCCGCGCACCCGCCCGAGCAGGGCATCGCCGCGGGCGCAGACTCGTGGGAGGCCGTCTTCCGCGACCTCCGCGACACCATCCTCCCCAACCTCAACCACTGGCAGCACCCTCGCTTCTTCGGGTTCTTCCCCGCCAACACTTCCCACCCCGCCATCCTCGCAGAACTCCTCGCCTCCGCCCTTGCGACGCCCGCCTTCCTGTGGGTCACGTCCCCGGCCGCCACCGAACTCGAAACCCTCGTCACCGACTGGCTGGGCGAGGCGCTGGGTCTGCCCGAGCCCTTCCTCTCCCGCTCCGGCCCCGGCGGGGGCGTCATCCACACCACCGCGAGCGAAGCCTCTCTCACCGCTTTGCTCGCCGCCCGGCACCGCGCCAGGACCCGCGCCGGCGCGGGCCCCTTTCACCCCACGCTCTACACCTCCACGCAGGCGCACTCCTCCATCGTGAAGGCCGCCATGATCGCCGGCCTCGCCCACGGCCCCGACGACCGCACCCACGTTCGCCTCATCGACACCGACGCCGATTTCGCGATGGACCCCGGCGCCCTCGAAGCCGCCCTCCGCGCTGACCGGGCCGCGGGGCGCACCCCGATCTACGTCGCCGCCACCGTGGGCACCACCTCAAGCACCGCCATCGACCCCCTCCGCGCCATCACCCGCGTCGTGCGCGCCGAGTCCCCGGGCGCCTGGATCCACGTGGACGGGGCCCATGCCGGCGTCGCCGCCCTCGCCCCTGAATTCCGCGCCATCCTCGACGGGCTCGAACTCTGCGACTCGCTCTGCGTCAACCCGCACAAGTGGCTGCTCACCACCTTCGACTGCGATGTCTTCTTCCTCCGCGACCGCGCCCCGCTCATCGAGGCCATGAGCATCACCCCCGCCTACCTCCGCAACGAGGCCAGCGCCAGCGGCCGAGTGCTCGACTACCGCGACTGGCAGGCCCCACTCGGGCGACGCTTCCGCGCCCTCAAACTCTGGTTCGTCATGCGCCACTACGGCCTCGAAGGCCTCCGCGCCCACATTCGGGAGCACGTCCGCCTCGCCGCACTCTTCGAGCACGCCGTCCGCGCCGACCCCCGCTTCGAGGTGGTCACCCCGCGAACCCTCAACCTGGTCTGCTTCCGGCTCACCCCTTCGCCCGGGGAAACCCCCGCCCGCGCCGATGCCCGCAACGCCGAACTCGCCCGGCGCCTCAACGCCTCCGGGTTTTTGTACCTCACCTCCACCGTTCTTCACCCCCCGGGGCAACCGCCCCGAACCCTCCTGCGCATGGCCATCGGGGGCGCGTTCACGCAGGAGCGCCATGTCCGCGAGGCGTGGGCGTGCATCCAGAAACACGCATCCGAGGCCCAGGGCTGAGAATCGCCTTGGCGTCCCAGGCGCTTCGTGGTAGATTGACTTCCGCCTTTGGGGGGTATTCACATGTCGAACTTCGGGTTGTCGGCCGCCGCGTCATGCGGCGGGATCTTCGCGTTGGCCGGACTCGCCCTCGCCCACCCAGGTCACGCAGGGGCCTACGCGGGCGGCCGGCCCGGGGCTAGCACGCCCAACGGTTGGATCGCTTCGGGCGTCGTCGTCTACTCCCACATCCCCCTCAGCGCCTTCCCCGGCCCACCCTCCACCGGCAACGACTGCTGGGGCTACACCTCGCCCTCAGGGCGCGAATACGCCCTCATGGGCCTCTCCAACGGCATTTCGGTCGTCGAGGTGACCAATCCCCTCGCCCCCGTGCAACTCGCTCACTTCCCGCACCCCTCGTCGAGTGTCTGGGCCGACGTCAAGGTCATCGACGACTGGGCCTACGGCGTCACCGAGGCGGGCGGCGGCATCCGCGTCATGGACCTCCGCCTGATCGACCAGGGCATCGTCACGAGCCCGGGCTTCATCGGAAGCGGCCCCTCCCACAACATCGTCTCCAACCCCGAAACCGGCTATGTCTTCCGCGTGGGAGGCGCGACCGGCTGCAATACCACCGGCCTGCGCTGGTACAACGCCCGCGCCAACCCCGCAGCCCCGGTCTTTGAAGGCGAGTTCCAGGACTACTACGTCCACGACGCCCAGGTCGTCATCTGGAACCGTCCCGGCCCCTACCTCGGCCACGAACTCGCCTTCATGTTCTGCGGCGACACGTGCGGCAACGGCTCGAGCAACCCGCGCCTCCGCGTGGTCGATGTCACCAACAAGGCCGCCCCCGTTCTCATCTGCACCTACCAGTATGCCTCCCCCGCCTACAGCCACCAGGGCTGGCTCACCGAAGACCAGCACTATCTCTACCTCGATGACGAACTCGACGAGCAGACCTTCGGCTGGACCACCCGCACCCGCATCATCGATGTCTCCAACCCCGCCGCCCCGATTCAGGTCGGCGAGTTCAGCTCCGGCGTCAATGCGATCGACCACAACCAGTACACCCACGACGGCTACGTCTACCAGGCCAACTACCGCTCCGGCATGCGCGTCTTCGACTATGCCTCAAACCCCCTCAGCCCCACCCAGGTCGCCTGGCTCGACACCTACCCCGCCGACGATGCCGCCCAGTTTGACGGCACGTGGAGCACCTTCCCCTACTTCGAGAGCGGCACCGTCCTCATGAGCGACATCCAGCAGGGGCTCATCGTCTGCAAGGTCTTCCCCAACCGCCTTGAGTTCTCATACCCCCTCGGCGCCCCCGACATCTTCGACCCCGCCGGCGGCACCCAACTCACCGTGGAAATCGCCGAGATCCGCGCCACGCTCGACGCCTCCACCGTCCGCATGGTGCTCTCCGACGGCATCTCCAGCACCCAGATCACCGGCGTGCCCACCGGCCAGCCCGGGCGCTTCGTCTTCACCACTCCGCGCCTCGACTGCTCCGCAACCCCCACGTACTACATCCAGGCCCGCACCACCACGAACGACGTCTTCACCGATCCGCCCCTCGCAACCCAGGTGCTCGCCGAACGCTTCAGCGCGACCGTTGCCAGCGGCTCCGCAGACATCTTCTCCGACAACTTTGAAACCAACATGGGCTGGACCGTCTCCAACTCCGGCTCTCTCACCGACGGCGCGTGGGACCGCGGCGTACCCGCCAACGGCGGCCGGGGCGACCCCGGCGCAGACGCCGACGGCTCCGGGCAGTGCTACCTCACCCACAACCTCGCCGGAAACTCCGACATCGACGGCGGCTCCACCACCCTCACCAGCCCCACGATGGACGCCTCCCAGGGCGAAACCTACATCGAATACTGGCGCTGGTTCAACAACTCCTTCGGCTCCGCCCCCTTTGAAGACACCCTCGTCGTCGAAGTCTCAAACAACAACGGCTCCACCTGGAGCGTCCTCGAAGTCGTCGGCCCCGACGGCCCCGAGGTCAGCGGCGGATGGTTCCGCAAGAGCTTCCGCGTCCGCGACACCTTCGCCACCCCGTCTGACCAGTTCCGCGTCCGCTTCACCGCCTCCGACCTCGCCGGAGGTTCCGTCGTCGAAGGCGCCATCGACGGGGTCGAACTCGTCGCGCTGACGTGCGACGACGCCTGCGCCGCCGACCTCTCCGGCTCCAGCGACCCCAACGACCCCGCCTACGGCGTGCCCGACGGCCAGGCCGACAGCGCCGACTTCTTCTACTACCTCGATCAGTTCGTCGCCCAGAACCTCGCCGTCGCCGACCTCACCGGCTCCAGCGACCCCAACGATCCCGCCTACGGAACCCCCGACGGCATGATCGATGCCGCCGACTTCTTCTACTACCTCGACCTCTTCGTCCAAGGGTGCTGAACCGCCCTCCCCGGCCGCACACCGCGAGGGCCGGTGGAGCGGTGCGGAAGTGAAGCCGTGAAGCTGTGCGGAAGCGCGGAGTTACAGAGAACCAGCGGCATGGAAGCACAGAATCGCTGGCGTGCCGCACGATGCAGAAGTGCTTTGGCCCTTTGGCGCTCGTCGCCCGCGCCGCCGATCTCCGGTTCTCCCGGAGATCGGTGCGCTCTGCTTCCGCCCGCATCCTCGCGTAGGCTCTCCGCGTGGACCGCCCGCTCGACCAACTCGCCCGCCTGATCGACGGCGCGATGCTCGCCGACCAGCCCCGCCTGCGCCGTCGCCTCCGCGGCCTGCGCCGAACGCGGGGCGACACCCTCGACCGCGCCGCGGCCGAAATCCGGCGAGATGCCGAAGACTCCGCCGCCCGGCGCGAGCGCCGCCGCCTCTCCGTCCCCGCGGTCCGGCATCCCTCCGACCTGCCCGTCTCGGCCCGGCGCGACGAAATCGCCGGCGCGATCGCCGCCCACCAGGTCGTCGTCATCTGCGGCGAGACCGGCTCGGGCAAGAGCACCCAGCTCCCCAAGATCTGCCTCTCCCTCGGGCGGGGCGTGGGCGCGATGATCGGGCACACGCAGCCCCGGCGCCTCGCCGCCCGCAGCATCGCCGCCCGCCTCGCCGACGAGCTCGGCCTCGCGCTCGGGCGGGGCGTCGGGGCCAAGGTGCGATTCAGCGACGCCACCGGGCCCGACACGCTCATCAAGGTGATGACCGACGGCGTGCTGCTCGCCGAGACGCAGCGCGACCCCGTCCTCTCCCAGTACGACTCGCTCATCATCGACGAGGCCCACGAGCGCAGCCTCAACATCGACTTCCTCCTCGGCTACCTCCACGGCCTGCTCCCGCGCCGCCCCGATCTCAAACTCATCATCACCAGCGCCACCATCGACCCCGGGCGCTTCAGCCGGCACTTCGGCGGCGCCCCCGTCATCGAAGTCAGCGGACGCACCTACCCCGTCGAGGTGCGCCATCGCCCCCTTCCCGAAGACCGCGGCGAAAAAGACGACGATCTGCTCATCGAGGGCCTGCTCGGCGCGGTCGATGAACTCGCCCGCGAAGGCCCCGGCGATGTGCTCGTCTTCCTCCCCGGAGAGCGCGAGATCCGCGAAGCCGCCGAGGCCCTGCGCAAGCACCACCCGCGCGGCACCGAGATCCTCCCCCTCTACGCCAAGCTCTCCAACGACGAGCAGCAGCGCGTCTTCTCCCCCTCCCGCGGGCGCCGCGTCGTGCTCGCCACAAACGTCGCCGAAACCTCCCTCACCGTGCCGGGCATCCGTTCGGTCGTCGATTCCGGCCTCGCCCGCATCAGCCGCGTCAACCCGCGCACCAAGGTCCAGCGCCTCGCCATCGAGCCTGTCTCGCAGGCCAGCGCCCGCCAGCGCGCCGGGCGCTGCGGACGCGTCGGCCCCGGCATCTGCATCCGCCTCTACGCCGAGGACGACTTCGCCTCGCGCCCCGCCTTCACCGAGCCCGAGATCCTCCGCAGCAACCTCGCCGGCGTCATCCTCCAGATGAAGGCCCTCGGCCTCGGGCGCGTCGAGACCTTCCCCTTCATCGAGCCCCCCGAGGGCCGCCAGGTGCGCGAGGGCTACCGCACCCTCCACGAACTCGGCGCCGTCGATGAGGCGGGCGAGATCACCGACCTCGGCCGCCGCCTCGCCCGCTTCCCCATCGACCCGCGCCTCGCCCGCATGGTGGTCGCCGGCGCCGAGCTCGGCGCGCTCGACGATGTCCTCGTCATCGCCGCGGGCCTCGCCGTGCCCGATCCGCGCGACCGCCCCCTCGACAAGCAGGACCGGGCCGACGAGGCCCACGCGCCCTTCAAGCACCCCGAGAGCGACTTTCTCGGCCTCCTCGCCCTCTGGAACGCCTACCACGACGCCGAAAAACGCCTCAGCCACAGCCGCGCCCGGGCCTGGGCCCGCGACCGCTTTCTCAGTTACCTTCGCCTCCGCGAGTGGCACGATGTCCACCGGCAGCTCCGCGAGATGGCCTCGGCGCAGGGCCTGCGCCTCGCCGCGCACGGGTTCGACCCCGACCTCATCCACCGGGCCCTGCTCACCGGCCTCCTCTCCAACGTCGGGCGAAAGGCCGAGAACGCCGAGTACCAGGGCCCCCACGGCATCCGCTTCTTCATCCACCCCGGCTCCGGGCTCTTTGAAGAACGCCCCGCCTGGATCATGGCCGCCGAACTCGTCCAGACCACGCGCCTGTACGCGCGCACCGTCGCCAAGGTCAAGCCCGAGTGGGTCGAGGCCGCCGCCGGCCACCTCGTCAAACGCACCTACTACGAACCCTTCTGGGAGGCCCGGCGCGGGCGCGTCAACGCCTTCGAACGCATCAGCCTCCACGGCCTCGAAATCATGGCCGGGCGCGAGGTCCACTACGGGCCCATCGAGCCCGCCGTCTGTCACGAGATGTTCATCCAGAAGGCCCTCGTCGACGGCGACTACCGCACCGGCGCACCCTGGGCCCGCCACAACCGGCGCCTCGTCCAGGAAGTCGAGATGCTCGAAGAACGCCTCCGCAGGCGCGACCTCCTTGCCGCCCCCGAGCACCGCTTCGCCTTCTACGACGCGCGCGTCCCCGCCGAGATCTACACCGGCGCCGCCTTCGAACTCTGGCGCCGCTCCGCCGAACGCGCCGACCCCCAACTCCTCTTCATGCGCCACGAAGACCTGATGAACCAGGGCCCCACCGCCGAGGCCCTCTCACGCTTCCCCGCCAGCGTCGAGATCGACGGCGCCGACCTCCCCGTCCGGTACCGCTTCTCCCCCGGCGAATCCGACGACGGCGCCACCGTCACCGTCCCCGTCGAAGTCCTCGCCCGCATGGACCCCTCCCGCGCCGACTGGATGATCCCCGGCCTCGTGCGCGAAAAGGTGCTCGCGCTTGTCCGCGCCCTCCCCAAGAGCCACCGACGACTCATCGGCCCCGCCCCCGAGTTCGCCGACGCCTTCCTCGCCGCCAACCCCTCCCGCGCCAAGCCCCTCACCGACGCGATCAACGACCACCTGCGCACCACCACCGGCGTCATCATCGAGCCCGATGTCTGGGCCCGCTCCGCCCCCCCCGAGTTCCTCCGCCTCCGCTACCGCGTCGTCGATGACGCCGGACGCGAACTCGCCCACGGACGCGACCTCTCCTCCCTCCGGCGCGAGGTCGCCGGTCAGCTCGGCGGCGAAGCCGGCGCCATCGCCAGCGAGCACTACACCCGCGACGCCCTCACCGAGTGGGATATCCCCGACCTCCCCGAACGCCTCACCATCACCCGGCGCGGCGCCACCTTCGATGTCTTCCCCGCCCTCCTCGACCGCGGCGCCTCCGCGAGCCTCCGCGTCCTCGACAACGCCTCCGACGCCGCACGCGAACACGAGCGCGGCGTGCTCCGCCTCTTCATCCTCGAATCCCGGCGCGAACTCGAACTCGCCCTCCGCGGCGCCCACGAAGTCGAATCACTCAAACTCCTCTTCGCCACCCTCGGCTCCCCCGATGACCTCGCCCGCGACCTCACCCGCCTCATCGCCGAGCGCGCCTTCCTCGCCCAGGGGCCCGCCCCGCGCACCGGCGCCGACTTCGCCCGGCGCCTCCGCGGAGGGCAGGACCGCATCCCCGACGCCCGGCGCGACGTGCTCGACCTCGTCTCCTCCATCCTCGATGCCCAGCAGCGCGTCGCGCTCGACCTCTCCCGCACCTTCCCCCCGGCCTTCGAGCCCTCCATCCGCGACATGCGCGCCCAGCTCGCCCGCCTCGTGCGCCCCGGCTTCCTCAGCGCCACCCCCGGCCCGTGGCTGCGCCACCTCCCGAGGTTTCTCAGCGCCATCGCCCTCCGCCTCCGCAAACTCGCCGAGGGCGGCCTCGACCGCGACCGACGCCACCTCGCCGACCTCGCCCCCCACCTCGCCGCGCTCGGCGCGGCGGAAGAACTCACCCGGGGCCACCGCTTCCCCGACCCCGAAACCGAGCACTACCGCTGGATGACCGAAGAATGCCGCGTCTGGATGTTCGCCCAGGAACTCCGAACGAGCATCCCCATCTCGCTCAAGCGCCTCGATGACCAGCGCGCCAGGCTCCCCCGCCCCGCCCCCGCGTGATCCCCCGCCCCCGGCGCGCGTTCCTTCTCCGGGTTCCGGGTGCCCCGACTCCGCCGTCCTCGGCGCGAGTCGGGCCAGACCGCCGAACATCTCACACGAAACTCGGAAACACACAAACTCGACGGCGCGCCTTTCCTCTCCGGGTGCCCCGACTCCGCCGTCCTCGGCGCGAGTCGGGCCGAACCGCCGAACATCTCACCCGAAACGCGGAGACACAGAGAATCAATCGCGCTTGATCCTTCTCCGGGTTCCGGGTGCCCCGACACCGCCGTCCTCGGCGCGAGTCGGGCCGAACCGCCGAAGTCTCACACGAGTCGCGCACCCACCGAAACTCGCCCCGGCGCGCTCAGCCCGCCTGTCCCCGGTACCACTCGATCGTGCGCTTCAGGCCCTCTTCAAACCCCACCTGCGCCTGCCAGCCCAGCAACTGCTTCGCCCGGCGCGTGTCGAGCATCCGGCGCGGCTGGCCGTCGGGCTTGCTCGTGTCCCACCGGATCTTCCTCTCCCACTCCCCCGGCGTCGCCGCAAACCCCGTCAGGCGGCAGATGAGCTGCACCAGGTCCTTGATCGTGATCTCCATCGACGTGCCCAGGTTGACCGGCGTGGGCTGCTCCAGCACCTCCGCCGCCCGCACGATCCCTTCCGCCGCGTCGTCCACGTAGAGGAACTCCCGGCTCGCGCTCCCCGTGCCCCAGCACACGATGTGGTCCGCCCGCGTCCGCTGCGCCTCCACGCACTTGCGGATCAGCGCCGGGATCACGTGGCTCGTGGTCAGGTCAAAATTGTCGTGCGGGCCGTACAGGTTCACGGGCAGCACATAGGCGCTCTTGAGCCCGTACTGCCGGTTGTAGCCGTCCAGCATCACCATCGCCGCCTTCTTCGCCACCCCGTACGGCGCGTTCGTCTCCTCCGGGTACCCCACCCACAGATCATCTTCCTTGAACGGCACCGGCGCAAACTTCGGATACGCGCAGATCGTGCCCACCTGCACGAACTTCTGCAGCCCCCGCACCCGCGCCTGCTCGATCAGGTGCAGCGCCATCGCCATGTTCGCGAAGAAATAGCGCCCCGGATTCATCTGGTTCGCCCCGATCCCCCCCACCTCCGCCGCCAGGTGCAGCACCACGTCCGGCCGGCAAGCCTCATAGACCCTTCGCGCGCCCGCCTCGGTGGTCAGGTCATACTGCCCACGCCGCGGGATCATCACCTCCCGGCAGCCGCGCACGCGGAGCCGCTCGCACACCACGCGCCCCAGGAACCCCGCCCCCCCGGTGACGACAACCCGCTTGGATGAAAGATCAAGTGGCATGATGACTCCATCGCCGTGACGCGGAGAGGTATCGGCACGCGCGCCCGCGCCCTGCACCCCCGACCGTACGCGCCCCCGGGTCCGCCGCGCCGCGCTGCCGAACTCCGCACCCCCCGGGGCGTACCAGCCTTCCCCCCCGCCGGAGTGGAGTACCGGGGCCAAAGGACCGATAGTGAGAAGGGGCCTGAGAATCACCCCCCCGAAACCGGCGGGGTCCGCCCCGCCGCTCAGGGCGACCGATTTCGAGGAGGACCGCGTGGGTAAGAAGGCACTCATCACCGGCGTCACCGGCCAGGACGGCAGCTACCTCGCCGAGTTCCTGATCGCCAAGGGATACGAAGTTCACGGCATCATCCGGCGCGCCAGCTCGTTCAACACGCAGCGCATCGACCACATCTACCTCGACCCCCACGTCAAGGGCGGCACCCTCAAACTCCACTACGGCGACCTCTGCGACGCCAACGTGCTCGCCAAGCTCATGCGCGAGGTCAACCCCGACGAGGTCTACAACCTCGGCGCCCAGTCGCACGTGCGCGTCTCCTTCGACATGCCCGTCTACACCGCCGAGACCGTCGCCATGGGCGCGCTCAAACTCCTCGAAGCCGTCCGCGACCACCAGCAGCAGAGCGGCAGGAAAGTCCGCTACTACCAGGCCTCCAGCAGCGAGCAGTACGGCAAGGTCGTCGAGACGCCGCAGACAGAGACCACCCCCTTCTACCCGCGCTCCCCCTACGCCTGCGCCAAGATGATGGCCCACTGGGCCACCGTCAACTACCGCGAGTCCTACGGCCTCCACGCCTCCTGCGGCATCCTCTTCAACCACGAGTCCCCGCGCCGCGGCGAGACCTTCGTCACCCGCAAGATCACCCGCGCCGTCGGACGAATCAAGATGGGCCTCCAAGATAAAGTCTTCCTCGGCAACCTCGACAGCAAGCGCGACTGGGGCTTCGCCGGCGACTACGTGAAGATGATGTGGATGATGCTCCAGCAGGAAACGCCCGACGACTACGTCATCGCCACCGGGCGCACCATCACCGTCCGCGAGTTCGCCGAGATGGCCTTCCGGCACGCGGGCCTCGACTTCAAGCGCCACGTCGAGTTCGACCCGCGCTACCTCCGCCCCGCCGAGGTGGACCTGCTCCTCGGCGACCCCGCCAAGGCCAGGAAGAAGCTCGGCTGGGTCCCCACCACCACCGTCGAACAGCTCGCCGCGATGATGGTCGAGCACGATCTCGAACTCGCCAGGCGCGAAAAAACCCTGCGCGATGCCGGGCACAAGCTTCCAGACTCCGCCGGCCACGACCAGTAAACCCGGCACGGGCGTCCGCTCGCCGCACTCGGTCCCCTCGTCGCCTGTCCAGCCGCGGAGCACTCTCCCGTCCAGAGGTTCGACATGCCCCAGACCGCTTCACTCCGCCGGCTCTTCACGCTGGCCTGCGCCTTCGCCCTCTGCCTCTGCGTCGGGCAGGCCCTGGGCGCCGATCAGGCCGCCGCCCTCGCGGCTCAGCCCGCCGCACCCGCCATGACCTGGCAGGCATGGACCGCCGTCGGCATCGTCCTGCTCCTCCTCGTCACGCTCGCGACCAACCGCTTCCCCGTCGATGTGCTCGTCATCGGCGCCGTCGCCCTCATGGTCTTCATCGGCGAGGTCGGCGCTGCCCTCTCCGGCGAGCCCAACCGCCTTCTCTCGCCCCGCCACGCCCTCGAAGGCATGTCCAACCCGGGCATGATCACCGTCGCCGTCATGTACGTCATCGTCTGCGGCCTGCAGGAAACCGGCGCCGTGCAGTGGCTGGGGGGCCGGATCCTCGGGCGCTCGCGCTCCGGGCTCTGGTCGCGCATCCGCCTGCTCGCCCCCGTCGCCTGCATCAGCGCCTTCATGAACAACACGCCCCTGGTCGCCATGTACATCCCCATGCTCAGCGACTGGTGCCGCAAGCACCGCGTCTCCCCGAGCAAGGTCATGCTCCCCCTCTCCTACGCCGCCATCTTCGGGGGCACCCTCACCATCATCGGCACCAGCACCAACCTCGTCGTCGTCGGCAAGTGGGCCGAGGTCGGGCTCAACGAGTCCAACGGGCCAATCGGCTTCTTCGAGATCGGCCTCATCGGCCTCCCCTGCTGCGCCTTCGGCCTCCTCTACATCCTTACCCTGGGCCAGAAACTCCTCCCCGAGCGCGTCCCCGTCCTCGACGCCGCCAAGGACATCCGCTCCTACACCGTCGAACTCGAAGTCGATCCCTCAGGGGCACTGGTGGGCAAGACCATCGAGCAGGCCGGCCTGCGCGGCCTCCCCAACCTCTTCCTCTCCGAAATCGAACGCGCCGGGGCACTTCTCCCCGCCGTCGCCCCCGAAGAAAAACTCGAGGGCGGCGACCGCCTCTTCTTCGTCGGCATGCTCGAATCCATCGTGGACCTTCAGAAACTCCGCGGCCTCCGCGCCCCCGACAACCAGAGCCACAAGCTCGCCGCCCCGCGACCCCAGCGCACCCTCATCGAGGCCGTCGTCAGCAACTCCTGCCCACTGCTCGGACGCACCGTCCGCGAGGGCCGCTTCCGCAACACCTACGGCGCCGTCGTGCTCGCCGTCGCCCGCAACGGCGAACGCCTCCAGGGCAAGATCGGCGACATCGAGCTCCGCATCGGCGACACGCTCCTCCTTGAAGCCCCCAGTTCCTTCGTCGAGCAGCACCGCAACAGCCGCGACTTCTTCCTCGTCTCCCAGGTCGAGGGCTCCCGCGCCGTCCGCCACGAAAAGGCCGGCCTCAGCCTCGCCATCATGCTCGGCGTCATCGCCATCGCCACCATCGAGCCCTTCGGCTTCAGCATGCTCCACGCCGCCGTGCTCGGCGCCGGGCTCATGGTCATCACCCGCTGCTGCACCGCGAGCCAGGCCCGCAAGGCCGTCGACTGGCAGGTCGCCACCGTCATCGCCGCCTCCATCGCCCTCGGCAAGAGCCTCGAAGTCTCCGGGGCCGCCGGCGCCATCGGCACCAGCCTCGTGGACATCGCCGGCAGCAACCCCTGGATGCTCCTCTTCGTCATCTACTACGGCACGATGCTGCTCACCGAGATCGTCACCAACAACGCCGCCGCCCTGCTCATGTTCAGCGTCGCCCACGCCGCGTCCACGCAGGTCGGCGCCGACTTCCGCCCCTTCGCCTTCGGCATCATGATGGCCGCCAGCGCCTGCTTCTCCACCCCCATCGGCTACCAGACCAACCTCATGGTCATGTCCCCCGGCGGCTACCGCTTCAGCGACTACTTCCGCGTCGGCATCCCCATGAACATCTGCATGGGCCTCATCACCTGCACCCTCATCCCCTTCATCTGGCCCCTCACCCCCACCGCCGGCTGACCCCGTACCCCACCCTCCCGCGGACCCCCGCGCCCCGCACGGGATCTTGATCCGAGTACCCCCGCACTCCGTGCGGGGGCTTGGTCTGGGTACCCCCGCGCTCCGTGCGGGGCCTCCCCCCCAACCACCCGCTCCGCGCCCCGATATGCTCCGCCCACGCCGCCCCAGGAGCCTCCCGTGGACTATCTCACCCTCGCCGCCGGCGATGTCGCCATCAACACCGGTTCAATCACCGGCATCATCTCCGCCCTGCTCACCCTCACGCTCATGGAGATCGTGCTGGGCATTGACAACATCGTCTTCCTCTCCATCCTTGCCGGGCGGCTCCCCCCTGACCAGGCCCGCAAGGCCCGCCAGGTCGGCCTCCTCCTCGCCATGGTCGCCCGCATCGGCTTCCTCTTCGCGGCCTCCTGGCTCGCCTCGCTCGAAGCCGAGCTCTTCTCCCTCTTCGGCCGGCCCTTCTCCGGGCGAGACATCGTGCTCATCCTCGGCGGGCTCTTCCTCGTCTACAAGGCCACCCACGAGATCCACAAGAAACTCGAATCTCCCCTTCACGGCCTCCCGCACGACGCCGCGGCCCCCCTCGGAAAGAAGGCCTTCACCTCCATCCTCGGCCAGATCGTCATGATGGACCTCGTCTTCTCCATCGACTCCGTCATCACCGCCGTGGGCATGACCCGCAACATCCCCGGCGCGCTCTGGATCATGATCACCGCCATCGTCGTCTCCATCGGCGTCATGCTCGCCTTCGCCGGACGCATCAGCGCCTTCGTCGACAAGCACCCCACCGTCAAGATGCTCGCCCTCTCCTTCCTCCTCCTCATCGGCGTCATGCTCCTTGCCGACGGCTTCGGCCAGCACATCCCCCGCGGCTTCATCTACTTCGCCATGGCCTTCTCCCTCGGCGTCGAAGTCCTCAACATGATCTACGCCTCGCGCCGCGCCAAGGCCGCCGCGCACGCCTGATCCCGCCCTCCCCTCGAACCGCTGGCGCCCCGGGTCGCTCCGCCTCGCCCACTACGCTTTCGCGATGACCGAGCCCGCCCTTCCCGACGTTCCCTGGCGCCGCAGCCTCTCGATCGCCGCGCGCGACATCAAGCTCGCCCACTCCGTCTTCGCCCTTCCCTTCGCGCTCCTTGCCGCGGGCATGGCCCTTGAGCCCGGCGCCGACGCGCCCTCCATCACCGCGCGCTTCGCGCTCATCATCTGGTGCATGGTCAGTGCCCGCACCTGGGCCATGCTCGTCAACCGCATCCTCGACCGCTCCTTCGATTCCCGCAACCCACGCACCGCTCGGCGCGCCCTCCCCTCCGGCGCGCTCGACCTCCGCCGCGCCCGCACCCTCGCCGCCTTCGCCGCCGCGGCCCTCCTGCTCGGGGCGGCGGGCTTCTGGACCTTCTTCCGAAATCCCTGGCCCCTCGCCCTCGCCCTCCCCGTGCTCGCCTGGATCGCTCTCTACTCCCTCACCAAGCGCTTCACCGCGCTCTGCCACCTCGTCCTCGGCTCCGCGCTCGCAGCCAGCCCCCTCGCCGCTGCGCTCGCCATACGCCCGCACGCGCTCATCGACCACGCGGCGCTCTGGTTCCTCGCCGCGATGGTCCTGCTCTGGGTCGCCGGCTTCGACATCATCTACGCCCTCGCCGATGCCGACTTCGATCGCGCCCACCGCCTCCACAGCATCCCCGCCGCCCTCGGCCCCCGCGCGAGCGCCTGGGTCAGCCGTCTGCTTCACGCCGCCTGCTGGGTCTGCCTCCTGCTCGCTTGGCGCGCCGAACCCCGCTTCAACCTCGCCTTCCTCGTCGCCTCCCTCGGCGCGGGCCTCCTGCTCATCCTCGAACACCTCATCCTGACCCGGCGCGGCCTCGCCGGAATCCCCCTCGCCTTCTTCACCATCAACGGCATCGTCAGCTGCATCCTCGGCGCGGCAGGCCTCCTCGACCTCACCCTCTCCCCCTGACCCCCACCCTCCGGGTACCCCCTCACTCCGTGAGGGGGCGCTTCCCCAGCAGCCCCGTCTTCGCGCCCTTCACCTCCTGTTTCGCTCAAGTCCGCATACCTGCGCGCCGATGGCCCTATGCACCCACGCGCACAGGAGAAGCGGCATGTCACCCGTCCTGGCCGATGCAGCGGTTCAGAGCCCCATCGAGTTCGTGGTGCGCTTCGAGCGCCGCGGCAGCGAACGCATCGACACCATGGGCTGGGCCATGGCCTGCTTCCGCGAAGCCGGCGCCCCGCCTCGACTCCTCTCGCTTCGACTTGCCGACATCAGCACCGGCGGGCTCGGCGCCTTCATAGACCGCCCCGTCGCCCCCGGCACGCCCGTCGATCTCTTCAGCCCCGGCGCCACCCAGCCCACGCGCCGAGGCGAAGTCGCACGCTGCGCACCCTCCGGCCCCGGTCAGTGGCGCCTCGGCCTTGCCTACGGCGCTGCCGCGCTCGCCGCCTGAAGCGCCGCGCTCCGCGCACGACCCGCGCCCGTCGATCCGCACGCACCGCGCCCGCCCCGGGCCCCGCAAGGGCCTGGGTCGTTCTCTCCTCGCCTTCCCGCTACGGCGTCACCTCTTCACTCCCCGGCTCAACAATCTCCACCGACTCCACCTTCGGTCTCCCCTCCACCCGCACCTTCATCACCCGCGTCGGCTGCGCCTCGATCACCACCACCGAAGCCTCGCCCACGCGAACCACCTCGCCGACATCGGGGATATACCCCAGCATCGTGATCACCAGGCCCCCCACCGTGTCGTAGTCCTCGCCCTCGGGCAGCCGCACCCCCATCGGCTCCAGCGCATCGTTGGCCTCGTCCACCGGCGTGCGCGCATCGAGCTCGGCGCGCCCCGCCTCCGCATCCACGACCACGCTCGGACGCTCCTCGTGCGTCTCGAACTCATCGCGGATCTCTCCGAATATCTGCTCCACGATGTCCTCGAAGGTCACGATGCCCGCCGTGCCGCCGTACTCATCCGCCGCCACCGCGACGTGCACGTGGTTCTCCATCAGTTCGTTCAGCAGTTCGCGCACCGTCTTTGACTCGGGCACGAAGATCGCCGGCCTCAGCAGCGGCTCAAGGCGGAAGGGCCCCGCGCTCGACGGCCCGCTCAGGTGATGCAGAAAATCCTTCGCATAGAGAATCCCCACCACATGGTCCAGGTCCTCGCGGTACACCGGGATGCGGCTGTGCGGCGCCCCGCGCATGAACAACTTGATCGCCCCGAGATCGTCCGTGTACTCCAGCGCCGTCACCTCCGTGCGCGGCGTCATGATCCGCTCCACCGTCATGTCGCCCAGACCCATCACCGCCTCGATCATCTCCCCGGCGCCCCGGTCAAGCTGCCCCTCGCGCTCGCCCTCCTCCACCACGCTCAGCACCTCCGCGTGCAGCGTCTCCGGCCCCTCCTCGCCGCTCCCTCCGCTCAACCGGCGCACCACCTCGTCCAGGAACCGCCCCACCCGGCGCAGCGGCGTGTGCACGACATACATCACCCGGATCAGCCGCGAGAAGCGGCACACCGTCCCCGCCGCCGCGTGGTCCGCCACGCTCATCGGCAACGCCACCGCGAACACCCACGTCAGCACGCTCGCGCTCAGCACCCCGATCGCCACGTCTGTCACGTCCGGGTGCCCCGCATGACGCACCGACGCCGACCACGCCACCAGGCTGATCATGAACAGAAACGTGAACAGCACGCGCGGCAGAGCCGCCGCCAGCGCGTGCCCCTCCACGTCACGAAACACCCCGTCCACGCGCCGAGACACCCGAGGCCCGCGCTTCTCCGCGATCTCCTCCGCGCGCACCCGCGATGCGCCGCGCAGCGACGCATGGAGCGCCGCGAACAGCGACCCAAGCCCCAGCGACACCAGCGCGAGCACGCTCCAACCGCCGCTGCTCATCGCCCATCCTCCGGCGGCAGCGCAAAGGTCTCGCCCACCCCGATCGCCCGCAGAATCCGGTCCTCCTCCGCGTGCATCGCCCGGTACGCCCCCTCCTCATGGTCGTCATGCCCGGCGCAGTGCAGCACCGCGTGCACCAGGTACAGCAGCACCTCCCGCGCGGGCGCAATGCCCCGCGCCGACGCCATCCGCCGCGCCACCTCCGCCCCGATCAACACATCCGCATCAACCCGTGATTCCCCGGGCTCCGCCAGGTTGAACGTCAGCACATCCGTCGTCCCGGGCACGCCACCCCAGCGCTCGTGCGCCGCCGCCATCGCCGCGTCATCAATCAGCGTTGCCCGCACTTCACCCGCCAGGCCCAACTCGACCCCCACCGCCGCGAACTGCTCCACCAGCCAGCCCGCTTCCTTGGTCGAAAGAAGCCCCACCCGATCCGAACACGTCAGCACGAGCCCTCGGTGAGGCTCGGGGTCGTCGTTGCGCTCGGTCTGCGTACGGTGCGGCATGGCGTCGGGCGGCCCCGGCACACGACTCCCCGTGCACCTCGGCCCTTCGTGAGAACCGCCCGGATCATAGGGGCCAACGCCGCCTCACGCCCCCAGAACACTCAACAACAGCCCCCGGTCGTGACGTCCCACGGCCGGGGGCATGGGGTTGGGCGACGGTTCGGGGCAGACCCACCCGAACCTGGGTCGGAGGTTCCCTTCGGGGGTCGGTGGAGAAGGCCCGGGTCAGGAACGCGACGTGCGCGCTTCGCGTGCCGAGGGCCAAAGCGAGGAGAGAGACACCTTCCCCCGATTCCGGTTGCCGCCCAGGGAACGTGGCGGGTTATCGGGTGATACGCACTGGAATGAAAGCGGTTTCGTGCCATCCCAAGATTTCCCGAGATTTGTCGGCCCACTCCCGCTTCCGCACGCTCGCTCCCGCAGCCGGGTGCCCCGACTCCGCCGTCCTCGGCGCGAGTCGGGCCGAACCGCCGAAAGCGTCAGACGAAACTCGGAGACACACCGAACCAGCGCCCGCCCCCACGACTTCACCACCTCACCTTCTCCCTGCACCGACCGTCCGCGCGCGCAACTTCGCGGTCATGCGCCTCGTGCCCCTTGCACCGCGCCCGCCGCGTGCGACACTCCGGCATGAGCGCCCCTCGCCTCACGCCTCAATCGCACGACCCCGAGGTGCTTCTCCGCGACCTCCTCGACGGTCTCGAACTCGCGCAGGTCGCGCGCAACCACGACCTCTCCCTTCAGGCTCTCACCCGCCGGCTCGCGGACCCCGCACTCGCCGCGCACCTCGAAGCCCTCCGCGACCTCGCCCGCCTGCGCCTCGAACTCATGACCCTTGACGCACGCGCCACCGCCATCGCCGCGCTCAAACGACTCTGCTTCTCCTCCTCCGACGACATCGCCCGGCGCGCCGCCTCCTCTCTTCTCCGTGCCGCCGCGCCTTCGGCCCCGGAGCCCGGCCCCGGGGCTTCCGACCCCCCGCGCTACCATCCCCCATGCTCATCGACGACATTCGAGCCCACATGCGCCAGGGCGCCATCGACGCCTGGCTGCTCGCCGATTTCCGCGGCTCAAACGCCGTCCTCAATCGCCTCCTCGGCGGCGCCCGGCGCCACCTCACCCGGCGCGCCATGCTCCTCATCCCCGCCCGCGCCGAGCCCGTCCTCCTCGCCCACGGCCTCGACGCCGGATCATTCAACGGCGCCTCGATCGGCCCCGACCTCCTCTGCCAGGAACGCTACCTCGGCTGGCGCGACCTGCACCAGTGGATCCAGTCCCGCGTTGGCGCCTTCGACCGCATCGCCATGGAGTACACCCCAGGCAACGCCCTCCCCGTCATTGGGCAGGTCGATGCCGGCACCGTCGAACTCGTCCGCGCCCTCGCGGGCGTCGAAGTCGTCTCCAGCGCCAACCTCGTGCAGGTCGCCGCCGCCCGCTGGGGCGCGCCCGCCCTCCAGGCCCACCTCGACGCATCCGTGCGCGTTGACGAAGTCAAGAACGAGGCCTTCGCCCTCATCGGGCACTCCCTGCGCCAGGGACGCACCATCCACGAGCACGAGGTCGCCGCCTTCATCCAGCAGCGCTTCGGCGAGCGCGGCCTGGAGTTCCCCGACGGCCCCATCGTCGGTGTCAATGCCCACGCCGGAGACCCCCACTACGGCCCCAGCGCCGAACGCCCCACCCCCATCCGCCCCGGCGACTGGATCCTCATCGACCTCTGGGCGCGTCTCCCCGGCGACCACAACATCCACAGCGATGTCACCTGGACCGGCTTCGCCGGGCGCGAGCCCTCGCGCGAGCACCGGCGCGTCTTTGACCTCGTGCTCGCCGCGCGCGACGCCGCCCTCGCCCGCGCCCAGGCCGCCTTCCGCGCCGCCGAGACCGTGCAGGGCTGGCAACTCGACGATGCCGCCCGCGAAGTCTTTCTCCGCGCCGAAATGGGCGAGCACATCCGCCACCGCACCGGGCACAGCCTCAGCCCCGGCCCCCTCGTGCACGGCGTGGGCATGAACCTCGACAACCTCGAAACGCACGACACCCGCGCCATGCTCCCCGACACCGGCTTCACCATCGAGCCCGGCCTCTACCTCCCCGACTTCGGCGTGCGCAGTGAAATCAACGTCTACGTCGACCCCGCGCGCGGCCCCATCGTCACCTGCCCCGTCCAACGCGAGATCATCCTCGTGTAGCCTCCCGTTCAGGTCGGGTGCCCGACTCCTCCGGGTGCCCCGACTCCGCCGTCCTCGGCGCGAGTCGGGCCCAACCGCCGAAACCTTCACAAACGACATGCAGAATCGAAACCCCGCCGCTCACGGCGCCGGTGCCAGTCCCTTCGCTCTCCGATCCGCATCGATCTGCGCATGCACCCGCGCTGCCGCCCCCGCAAGCAGATCGCGCGCCCGCGCGGCGGTCGCCGCCTCGGGCCTCTCCAGGAACGCCTGCAGCACGCCGCGCAGCTCCCGTTCGAGCAGCGGCTGGTACAACCCCGCGGGCACGATCGCGCGAACCTCGCCCCCCGGCCCCGGCGTCATCGCCCGCACCAGCCACGCCGCCTTCGCCTCGAAGTCCGCCTCCGGCATCGGCGGCACGATGTACTCGCCCGGCCGAGCCGGGTCGGGCAGCCCCGACGCCGATCGAAACGCCCTCGACGTCAGCACGTTCAGGTTCGCCGGCGGGGCCACCCGCAGCGCGTCCCAATACTCCCGCGCCTGCTCGTCGGCGACCACGAACCGCAGCAGCTCCCACGCGCCCTCCGGGTCGCGGGCGTGCGCGCTGATGCCCCACAGCACGCTCCCCGCGATGGCCACGTCCCGCTCCCCCCGGGGCGGCGGCGCCACCGCGAACCGCAGCCCCGGCGCGCGCGTCTCAAAGCTCGGCGCCATCCACGAGCCGTCGAGGTACATCGCCACGCGCCCCGAGGCGAACCGCGCATCCGGGCCCATCGTGCCCGCCCGCACGAACTCCGGCGACCACGACCCGTCCCGCACCAGCGAGGCCAGGAACATCAGCGCCGCCGCCGCAGGCTCGCCGTCGATGCGCGTGCGAAGCCCATCGTCGCGCCAGAGTTCACCCCCCGCCTGCAGGATGAAGTGCATGATCGGCCATTCCCAGACCACCATGTCGAACCCGGCGACCAGCACATCGCCCGACTCCGAACGCCGCGTCAGGCGCGCTGCCGCGTCGCGCAGGTCTTCCCACGTCCACGCCTCCGACGGATAGGAGATCGGATGTTGAGGGTGTTCGCGGTTGTAGGCATCGAACAGGTCCGGATTGAAGTAGAGCCCGAACTGGGCGGAATCCTCGGGCAGCGCGAAGAGGTCGCCCCCGATGCGGAGCGGCTCCAGCAGGGCGGGCGGAATGGCCCCGAGCAGCGCCCGGCGCTCGGCCTCGGGCATGGCCTCGATGCGTGCCCCCAGCGGCATCAGCATGCCGCGCTCGACCATGAGGTGATAGTCGGTCACGCGGAGGCGCATGAGTTCCGGCCCGCGCCCCCGGGTGTGCCAGGCGAGGTACTTCGTCTCAAGGTCCGCGTGGCGCTGATACTCGACCCGCGTGCCGGGGTGCGCCGCCTCGAACCCCCGGGCGTACCGGTCGCGGAAGAGCGCATCCTCGAATGGCTGTCCCCAGACCGTCATGAGGAGCGCCGCGGGGCGGCGCGGCGCCGCGAAGGGCCAGAGCACGACGCCCAGCGTCGCGAGCATGAACGCCGCGAAGCTCCACGCGCCCGGCGTGCGCCGGCTGGCCGGCGCGCCGGTCATGCGCCCTCCTTGAGGCCCGAGCCCGCGAACGCGCCCTGGAAGGCCCGCTGGGCGACCAGGTACACCAGCACGAGGGGCAGCACGAGGATGGTGCCCGCCGCCATCTGCACGGGCCACGACTGCACGTACAGCCCGGTCGAGAGATCGGCAACCGCGAGGCTCATGGTCCGGTTCGAGGCCGAATCGACCATCAGCAGGGGCCAGAAAAACGCGTTCCAGGCGTTGACAAAGGTGATGACCGCGAGGGCGGCGAGCGAGGCGCGGAGCGCCGGGCGCACGGCGACCATGAAGACGCCGAGCGTGCCGAGCCCGTCGAGGCGTGCCGCTTCGAGAAGCGACGCGGGCACGCGGGCGCAGGCCTCGCGCATCATCAGGATGCCGAACCCGGAGGACAGGAACGGCACGATGAGCCCGGCCAGGGTGTCGGTGTACCCGAGCCGGTCCGCGAAGGCGTACGCGAAGAGAAAGGTCACCTGCATGGGCAGCAGCATCGCGCCGATGCACGCCCAGAGCGCTGCGCGCGCGCCCCGGAAGCGCAGGCGCGCCAGCGCGTACCCCGCCAGCGCGTTGTGCGCGACGGCGAGCAGCGTGGTGAGCAGGCTCACGAGCAGCGTGTTGAAAAGCACCGCGCCCAGGCCCGCCTCGCGCCAGGCCCGGACGAAGTTGCCCCACTGGGGCGAGCGCGGCAGGAGCGAGGCCCACGTCACCGGGGCGGTCGTCTCCGGCTCGGTCTTGAGGGCGGTCAGGAGCATCCAGAGCAGCGGGGCCGCCATCGAGAGCGCCACGCCCCAGACCGCGAGGTGCGCCAGGAGCCGCCAGACGAGCGCCGGTCGGGTGCCGGGGATCATGCGCGCGCTCCGGTCGCGCGGATGTGCCACGCCCCAAGGGGCAGGGCGAGAAGGAGGGCGACGACGCCGGCGGCGGCGGCGGGGCCCATGAGCCCCGCGCCGAAGCGCCGGTAGACCTCGATGCCCAGCATGGTGGTGCCCGCGGTCTCCTGTCCGGCGGTGAGGACGAAGACCAGATCGAAGACCTGGAGCGCCGCGAGGGCCTGGGTGAGAAGGAGGAAGGCGGTGGTGCCGCGCACGCCGGGCCAGAGCACGTGCCGGATGGACCTGGGGCGCGAGGCGCCGTCGAGCGAGGCGGCTTCAAGGAGCGCGCGGTCGTGCCCGGCGAGGGCGGCGAGATAGATGAGGACGCAGAACCCGACCTGGCGCCATGCGCCGATGAGGATGATCCAGATGAGGGGCCACGGGTGCTGGGTGAGCCAGCGGGGCGGGTGGTCGATGCCGGCGCCCGCGAGCCCGAAGTTGAGGAGGCCCGAGGAGTCGCTGAGCACCCAGCGCCAGATGAAGCCGACCGCGGCGGTGGAGACGATGGTGGGCACGAAGAGCATGGCCCGGACCGGCGCGCGACCACGGAACCATTCAGCGCGGAGGGCGAGGGCGAGGGCGAAGGAACCGAGCACGGTGAGGGGCACGCTGAGCAGGGTGAAGATGAGCGTGTTGCGGAGGGCGGGCCCGAAGCGGGCATCGGCGAAGAGGAGCCGGTAGTTTTCGAGGCCGACGAACTCGCCCGGGCCGCGCCCGCTCCAGCGGAAGAACGAGAGCCCGAAGGCGAGGAGGGTGGGGGCGAGGGTGAAGACGAACAGCGTGCCCAGGGGCAGGGCGAGGAGCACCCAGGCATCGCGCGTGGCCCGCATGGAGGAAGACTAGCAGATGCACCACCCCGCCAGCACTGATCGAAGCCCAGAGTGGGAACACGGCGCATGGATCGGATATCCTGCCGCCGTGAAGAACGGCCAACTTCCATTGAGACGGACGAAGGGTCACGAACGGAAGGGCCCTCGTTTCGCGGAGTTCTTCGCTGGAATCGGGCTCGTGAGAATGGGACTGGAAGCGCGAGGCTGGAACCTCGCCTACGCCAATGACTTGGACCCAGAGAAGCGGGCGATGTACGAGGCCCATTTCGGGGACGCTGATGAGCATTTCGAGCTTGGCGACGTTCACCGCGTCGATGGCTCAGCGCTTCCCGACGTGGAGCTGGCGACCGCGTCCTTCCCGTGTACAGACTTGTCGCTCGCCGGGGCACGGCTCGGCTTCAAGGGCGAGCACTCCTCGGCTTTCTGGGGCTTCATCTCCGCTCTGAGAGGCATGGGCCCCCGGCGCCCCCTACTCGTGATGCTGGAAAACGTGGTCGGTTTTCTCACCTCGCATGAAGGATCGGACTTTCAATCCGCTATGGAAGCGCTGAATGAACTCGGCTACTCGGTGGATGCATTCATTCTAGACGCGCGGTGGTTCGTGCCCCAAAGCCGTCCCCGACTATTCGTTGTCGGGTCGATGATCCCGGACGCAGATGCGCTCGAAAGCGCACCGGAATCGCGTATCCGCCCGAAGCTCCTCAGTCGATTCGTTGCGAGCCATTCAGGAATCCGATGGCAACTCCGGAGTCTGCCCGACCCACCGAAGCAGTCGGAACGGCTCCTTGCGGACATTCTAGAGAACCTCCCTGACAATGCACCCGCGTGGTGGAGCGGCGTTCGCGCGAACTACCTCTACAACCAGTTTTCTGATCGCCACCGCACCACAGCGGACGCGATGATCGCGAAACGCCGGTGGTCCTACGCCACCGTGTTCCGTCGCGTGCGGATGCAGGCGAACGGGGAGAAACGGTCGATGGGTGAACTCCGCACGGATGGGATTGCCGGATGCCTCCGCACGCCGAAGGGTGGGAGTGGGCGACAGATTCTCTTCAAGGCGGGATACGGGCGTTTTGCCGCTCGGCTGCTCACGCCCCGCGAGTGTGCAAGGCTCATGGGGGCGGACGAGTTCATCATCGGAGTACCGGCCAATCAGGCATACTTCGGATTTGGAGATGCGGTTTGCGTTCCAGCTATCTCGTGGATTGCCGAGCACTATCTGAATCCGGTCCTCGCCTCTGTGCGCAGCAACGCGTGCCTCACTGCGGTGGTGGGAGACCGTCGATGAGCGTTGAGACCGAATCTCGCAAAGTGATTGCCGAGTGGTTTGAAAGCCTCGAAGCTGATCGGCGATACAAACCACTTCCGCCACGTGGCGCCGTCGCGGCGGCCATCGTGGTGCTGGAAGTTCTAAAGGCTCGCTTTGACCTTGACCCGAATGCCCACGTCACGAAGAAGAAGGGGCAGATTGCGGGGATGGGCAAGGGGGCGATTCAAAAGGTGCTCGCGGCGCATGGCGAGTCGCGAACATTCCTGAAGGAAGGCGGGCGGACGAATCGCGGTAATCACGCGATCGTCGCCTCATTGCTAGACGCGGTGGCCGGTGCGCGACTTGATCGCGTCGCGGAAGCGGAGCGAACGGCAAGCCTACACGCGATGCAAGCGTACCTTGTCGAACGTGTCAACGATTACTTCCAACAAGAGCGGATCAAGGTGGAGTTCAACCCCACGAGTCCGGTCCACACTTTCATTGCTGGCATACTCGCGGTAGCCGAGAAGAAGGGTCGCGCCGACTACGTTGCGCAACATCTTGTGGGAGCCAAGTTGGCGCTGCGATTCCCGAATGCGACCATCACAAATTTCGCGGGGAGCGCCGCCGATGAACAGTCTGGGCGCGTGGGCGACTTCCAAATTGGTGATGCCGCCTTCCACGTGACGATCAGCCCCACCCCGGCAGTCTGCGCTAGGTGTGAGTCCAACTTGAAGGCAGGTACATCCGCAGTACTCCTGGTGCCAGACGGTCGATTGGCCGCCGCGCGAGAGTTGGCTCGGCAACAAGGCATCCTCGACAAGATTATGGTGGAGCCGATTGAGTCATTCGTCGGGCAAAACTTGGCGGAGTTGTCCGGGTTTCAGCGCGATCGCTTGCGCGATGAGTTGGCGCAACTCGTGGCAGAATACAACCGACGGGTTGAGGAAGTGGAAACCGATATGTGTCTCCTAATCGACGTACCCCCTGCGCTTGAACTCGCGGAGGGCGACGAAAATGAGGGAGAGGAGGAATGAGATGGACAACCTCTCGCCCGGAACACGAAGCCGGGCGATGCGGGGCGTCCGCTCGCACGACACCACGCCCGAGCGGATTGTCCGTTCCGTCGCCCACGCGCTCGGCTTCCGCTTCCGTCTCCAGCGCCGGGACTTGCCCGGCTCGCCTGACCTAACCTTTCCTCGGCTTAGAACCGTGGTGTTCGTCCACGGGTGCTACTGGCATCAACACCGATGCCCGCGAGGTGTGCGATTCCCGAAATCGAATCGGGAGTATTGGCTCCCGAAGTTGACGCGGAACGTGGAACGGGACCGTCGCGCCGTGCGGGCGCTCCGGCGCGAGGGGTGGCGGGTGCTCGTGGTGTGGGAATGTCAGACGCGGAATGTGGAGCGGCTCCGGGCGCGGCTCGCCCGCTTTCTTCAAGGCGACCGGGCCGGGAGCGTGTCTTCCAAGCGCTGACGACGTGCCCACGTCTTCAAGCCGGTACGGGATTGGATGCCCCGCGCTTCGTGCTCGGCTTCCTCTTCGCTGGGCCACCCGCGCCCGTGGTCCGGGTCCGCGAGCATGACCCCGCCCTCTTCATCCTGAATAACCCAATACTCCGTGGGGTCATCGCGGAGGAGGATGTTCGTTGAGGGCGTGCCCGCATCGAACGCCCCGTCGCCGGGGTACTCGGCAACGACATCATCGGAAAGGGCGACGATGGAGCCGTCCGGGCGACGGAGCACGACAACAAATTCGCGTTCGCCGATCCGCCATTCCTCGCCGCCTACGAGTTTGGCCAGAACCCTTGCCTTGGCTTCGTCCATGCGGAGAGTGTACCCCACCCCGACCAAATCCGAACGAGATTCCGTGCTTTGTGGAAAGTACAGGTGCGGTAATGAGGACAATCGTCGACACCGCGACGATGGCTTCGTCGATTCATCCTTGCTGCATGGAGGTCGCGCGCGAGGGTAGCGAGCGCCCGTGCGGGGCGGCGCGTGCGGGCATTCGGCGTGCCTATGATGTGGTCGATCTGCCGGTGGCTCCTGTGGTTCCGTACCTGGATTCCTGCTGGCGGCGGCTGATGTGAGCACGATCGTGCCAGGCCGCGCTTCTTTTTCACAGCAGGCCTGATCCGCCGGCGGAGAACGTTCGTCCATGTCATTTGAAAACTTGTGCCTTGCTCAGCCCATCCTCCGCGCGTTGGAGGCTGAGGGCTATCGCACCCCGACCCCGATCCAGGCGAGGGCGATTCCGGAGATTCTCGCGGGGCGCGACGTGCTGGCGAGCGCCCAGACGGGGACGGGCAAGACGGCGGCCTTTGCGCTGCCGATCCTGCACCGGCTGATCGCGGGGCCTGCCGACAAGACGCGGCGCGGGCCCGCCCCGGCCCGGGTGCTGGTGCTCTCACCCACGCGCGAACTGGCGCAGCAGATCGCGGAGGCGTTCGCGACGTACGGGCGCGAGACGCCGGTGTCGGGGACGGTGATCTACGGCGGCGTGGGGCAGGGGGCGCAGGTGCGCGACCTGCGCCGGGGCGTGGACGTGATCGTCGCGACTCCGGGGCGCCTGCTGGACCTCATGGACCAGGGGCACGTGCACCTGGGCGGCGTGGAGATGCTGGTGCTCGACGAGGCCGACCGGATGCTCGACATGGGGTTCATCCAACCGATCCGGGAGATCGCGGGGCAGACCCCCGAGACCCGGCAGACGCTGCTTTTCTCGGCGACGGTCTCGGAGCCCATCGCGAAGCTCAGCCAGTCGCTGATGCGTTCTCCGGTGCGCATCCGGGTGCAGCCCGAGCCGGAGCGGGCGCGGGCGATTGACCAGTCGCTCATCATGGTGAGCCGACCGGACAAGCCGGCGCTGCTGCGCCACCTGCTGAGCGACCCCGGGGCCTCGCGGGTGGTGGTGTTCACGAAGACCAAGTTCGGCGCGGAGCGGGTGGGCGAGGGGCTGGAGCGCTCGGGCGTGTCCGCCGCCACGATCCACGGGAACAAGGCGCAGAACGCGCGGAAGCGGGCGCTCGACGCCTTCCGGACGGGGCGGGCGCGGGTGCTGGTGGCGACGGATGTCGCGGCGCGGGGGATCGACGTGGACGATGTGTCGCACGTGATCAACTACGACCTGCCGATGGAGCCCGAGGCGTACATGCACCGGATCGGGCGCACGGCGCGGGCGGGGGCGACGGGCATTGCGGTGTCGTTCTGCGCCGCCGACGAGCGGGGCCTGCTGCGGGACATCGAGAAGTTGCTGGGCGGGCGCATCCCGACCCGCCCGGCGCCGGCGTTTGAGCGCCCGGAGACGCGCCCGGCGCGGCCGGAGGCGCAGGACCGCGCGCGCCCGGGGGCCCACGCGGAACCCCGCCAGGCGTATCACCGCGACGAGCGCGAACACCGACCCGCGCACCAGGGCCCAGTGGGCCCGGGGGCGAGGCACGTGACGCGAGGGGCCGCCGCGCCGCGACCCCCGGCCCGGCCCGGGCGGGCGCCCGCGCCGTTCAGCGACGGGCGGCCGCAGCGCGACCGGGGTGCGGACTTCAGGCCCGCGCGCCAGGAGCGTCGCCCGATGAACCGCCCAGCGGGGGGCCGTGGAAGGTGATGCCGACGGGGGCGGGCGCGGGGGAGCATCAGGCCCCGGACGGACGACTCATGGCTTCCGGGCGCGAACTTCGAGGCTGGTGATGGTGTCGCTGGGTTTCTCACCGGCGGGAAGCGCGGCGACGATGCGTTGGTAGAGCGGATCCTGCCAATCGGTCATCGCATCGACGTAGGCATCGCGAGGAATGAGCTCGATATCGCGAAGGCCCGCGGCCTGGGCCATGACGCGGGTCTCATCGAACAGCACGGCCCCGGCGACGCACCCGACGAGGGCTTCCAGGTCTGCGCGCAGGCCCGGGGGAAGGGGCCTGCGGAGGGCGAGATCGGAGATGGCCACCCGCCCGCCGGAGCGAAGCACCCGGGCGATCTCGCGCCATACCTGGGGCTTGTCGAGCGAGAGGTTGAGCACACAGTTGGAGATGACCACATCGACGGAGGCATCCGGCACGGGAAGATGCTCGATTTCGCCGAGGCGGAACTCGACGTTGGTGAGACCCGTGAGGTCGTGGTACCGAGTGAGATTCCGGCGGGCCTTGGTGAGCATGTCCGGGGTCATGTCGACGCCGATCACGCGCCCCCCGGCCCCCACCTTGGGGCCGGCGATGAAGCAGTCAAAGCCTGCGCCGGAGCCGAGGTCGAGGACAACCTCGCCGGGCCGGAGCGCTGCGAGGGCGGAGGGGTTGCCGCAGGAGAGCCCGAGGTTGGCGCCCTCCGGGAGCGAGGCGAGTTCGGAGGCTCCGTAGCCGATGGCGCGGGCGAGGTCGCCGGGGGCGAGGTCGGCGGGACCGCAGCATCCGCCGCCCGACGCGGCCTTGGGGGCACCCGCGCAACAGCCCGCGCCCTGGTGGGCGGCGGACCACGAACCGGCGCGAGCGATCGCGGCGTATCCGGCCCGGATGGTGTCGAGTGCGTCCATCGCCTCGGGCGAAGAGGCAGGCCCGGCGGCGGGCTTCTCGGCGCAGCAGGAGGGGTCGCAGCAGGAACGAGAGACATTGTCGGCCATGGGAATCTCCGAGTTTCGGGGGTGGTATGGGATCCCGGCGCCACGGAGCGACGGAGTGGAACGGGTCATGCGTGCGCGCGGGGGCGGCGAGCCGCCGGTTCGGGCGGACGGTCGGGGGCTGACTCGGGAGCGCCGCACCCGCACGCGGCCGGGGGGCAACATCCGGGGCCGCACTGGTCGATGGCGTCGGCGAGGGCGCGGAGGCGGAGGGAGAGGTCGTTGAAGCGGACGCTGTAGAACATGTGCTTGCCGCGCTTCTCCGGAGTGAGGAGCCCGGCTGCGGCGAGGGTGCCGAGGTGCCTTGAGACGACGGAGAAGTCCACGTTGCAGCACGCGGCGACGTCGCTGACCGAGCAAGGACGTGCACACTTGGCGAGACAGGCGAAGAGCAGGAGGCGGGTGGGGTCGGCGAGCGCCTTGAAGAAGGCGGGGTCGAGGAGGCCATCGACGGGGCGACGAGCACGGGCGGCGGCGCGGGGGGTGGCCGGGGCGCGATGCTTGCTTGTTTGCGTCATCGTGCAAGTGTAGCACCACGCGGCGGCCGGTCAATGGGAAGGGAGCGGCCCGCCCCGGCACGGATCGGCGCGCGGGCGCAGGCCTGCGGCCGGGACCTCCCGCGCGCGCGGCGAGGCGGCCTGCCGGGAACCGTTTCGCGGTGCGGAACCCGCACCAATACCAGGGGCGAGGCGTAGGGTTCTCTGCTTTTCGGGCCCGCGCGGGCCGATATCGGGGATCCCATGCGCGTGTTGCTGCTCAACCAGGTGTTTTACCCAGACGTGGCGGCGACGGCCCAGCACGCCCACGACCTCGCGAAGCACCTGGTGGCCCACGGGCACGAGGTGACGGCGATTGCGAGCAGGAGCCTGTACGGCCAGAAGGGTGCCGCCCTGCCCAAGCGCGAGGTGGTGGACGGGGTACGGATCGAGCGGGTGGGAAAGAGCCTGTTCGGGAAGGCGGGGATCCTGGCGCGGATCGCGGATTTTGCGCTGTTCTACGTGTTCGCGGCGTGGAAGGTGGTGTTCGGGCGTCGGCAGGACGTGATCGTGTGTTTTACGACGCCGCCGTTCATTGCGCTGGCGGGGTGGCTGCTTCGGCTGACGCGACGGACGCGGTTTGTGTACTGGGTGATGGACCTGTACCCGGACCTGCCGGTGGCGTGCGGCGTGATGAAGCCGAGGGGCCTCTCGACGCGGTTCTTCGAGGGGATCAACCGGTTCTGCCTGCGCCGGGCCGACCGCACGGTGGTGCTGGGGCGATGCATGCTGGAGCGGGTGATCGGGAAGCGGGTGAAGCCGGACCGGGTGATTCACATCGGGGTGTGGAGCGACCAGGACGAGGTGAAGCCGATTGCGCGGGGGGAGAACCCGTACCGGGCGGAGTGGGGCCTGGGAGAGCGGTTCACGGTGATGTATTCGGGGAACTTCGGGCTGGGGCACGACGTGGAGACGATGTGCCGCGCCGCGGAGATGCTCCGGGATGACGATTCGATCCGGTTCGTGTTTGCCGGGGGCGGGAAGAAGAAGGAGATCGTGGACGGGTTCGTGAAGGAGAAAGGGCTGGGCAACTGCGTGACGGCGCCGTATCAGCCGCGGGAGAAGCTGGATGCGTCGCTGAGCGCGGCGGATCTGCACCTGGCGACGCTGCTGGAGGGCGTGGAGGGGATCATGGTGCCGTGCAAACTCTTCGGCATCATGGCGGCGGGGCGGCCGTGCGTGTTCATCGGGCACCCCGCGAGCGAACTCAGCCGGGTGCTGGGGGAGTACGAGGCGGGCGTGACGGTGCGGCAGGGGGACGCGGAGGGCCTGGTGCGGGTGATTCGCGACCTCGCGGCGGACCGGGCGAAGGCGCGCGCCATGGGCGAGAACGCCCGGCGGGCGCTGGCGTCGGCCTTCAGCCGGGAGGATGCGTGCGAGCGCTGGCGCCTCATGCTGGAGGATGTGGTGGAGCGGCGGAGGCCGGAGGACTGGCGCGTGAAGCCGGGGCCGGGGGGCGGGATTGCCGCGGCCGGATCGGCGCGCGGCGGGGCGGGAGAGGGAGCGCCGGTGAGTGAGCGGACGGAGCGAGAGGCGCCCGGCAGCGAGACTCCGAACGAAGTGGAGGCGGCATGAGCGCAGGGACGGCACAGGTTGCGGAGACTTCGGCGAGAGGATCGACGCCGGAGGAGGCGGGGAGGCAGGGCTCGGCGAGCCGGGAGGCCGGGAGCGGCCCCACGGAACGCGCGAGCGCGCCGACGAGAGCGAGCGTGCCGGTGCGGCTCCCCGAACGCGACCCAGCCCCCGGAGAGACGGAGCGCCCGTGGGAGACGGCGCGTGAGGCGGGAGCGGACGGAAAGGCCCGCCCACTGAAGAAGTACGTGTTCATCCAGAACGACCCGTTCCTGCTGCCCAAGGTGCTGGACAAGTACCTGCGCGAGCACGCGGGGAGCACGGTGGGCGTGAACATCCAGAGCGTGGCGCAGGGCAAGCGCACGGTGTTCCAGACGGCGATGGACCTGCTGAAGATGTACGGGCCGTGGTACTTCCAGTGGAAGTTCCGGCGGTTCATCGTGAAGAAACTGCAGGGGAAGATCGTCAACGGGGTGCTGGGCTCGACGCGGGTGTGCCACACGGTGGCGGCGGTGGCGAAGAAGTACGGCGTGACGGTCGATGAATCGGCGGATGTGAACAGCGAGTCATTCCGCGCGATGCTGCGCGAGCGGGGCGTCGAGTTCATCGTGTCGATCAGCGGCACGCAGTTGTACAAAAAAGCGTTGCGCCAGCAGACACCCTACGGGATCGTCAACTGCCACGGGGCGCTGCTGCCCAAGTACCGGGGACTCATGCCGAGTTTCTGGACGCTGGCCAACGACGAGAAGCGCGGCGGGGTGAGCGTGCATTACGTGGACCGAAAGCTGGACAACGGGCCGATCGTGGTGCAGAGGTCGTACGGCATTCATGCGCACGACACGCTGGAGGACATCATGGCGCGGGGCAAGGACCTCGCGGCGGAGGCGATCCTGGAGTGCGTGCGGAAGGTCGAAGAGGGCGACCTCGGCGACCTCATGCCCAACCCCGAGGCGGAGCAGAGCCATTTCTCGATGCCGACGAAGGCGGATGTGAAGCGGTTTCGGCGGGCGGGGCATAGGTTTTTTTAGGGAGTGGCGAGTGGCGAATGGCGAGTGGGGGGGAGACGGCGCTGGAACAGTGTGTCCTGCTCAAGGGGATGTGCGTGGGTGACATACGCTCATATCGCGACCTTGAGATCTGGAAGATCGGCGTCGATCTCACGGTCGCGTGCTATGAGATCACGAGCGGGTTTCCGAAGGAAGAGTTGTTCACGCTCACGTCGCAGATTCGTCGTGCGGCCGGATCAGTTCCGGCCAACATCGCGGAAGGCCACGGCCGGGAATCCACGGGCGAGTTTGTTCGGTTTCTCCAGATCGCGCAGGGCAGCCTGAAGGAGCTTGAGACGCACCTGATCGTCTGTGAACGCATCGGCCTTGCGGATGCGAGTGAGATCGAAGGCCTGATGGCGCTCTCAGAGCGACTCGGCCGCATGATGCGAGGGATGATCCGTTCGCTTCAGGAGCGCCGAGGTTGAACGCCACTCGCCATCCGCCACTCACCGCTCACGCCCGGGCCGCACCCGGCGACTTGACCCACGCCCTGTCCTTCGACATCGAGGACTGGTTTCACATCGTGGAGATCAAGGCGGTCGAGGATCCGTCGAAGTGGCCGGAGCTTCACGCGCGGTCGACGTTGGTGGAACGCTACACGGACCTGATCCTGAGGATCTGCGACGATCACGGGGCGAAGGGCACGTTCTTCATGCTCGGGTGGGTGGCCGAGCGTCACCCCGGGCTGGTGCGTCGCATCGCCGGGGCGGGGCACGAGATCGGAACCCATTCGTACTGGCACCGGAAGGTCTACGAACTCTCGCCCGAGACCTTCGCCGAGGACATCGCGCTCTCAATGAAGGTGCTGCGCGATGCGGCGCCGGGGGTGAGCATCCGGGGCTTCCGGGCCCCGTCGTTCTCGATCACGCGGGGGTGCGAATGGGCCTTTGACGTGCTGCTGGACCAAGGGATCGCCTACGACGCGAGCCTGTTTCCGGGGGCGAGGGGGCACGGGGGGTACGCCTGCCCGGCGGGGATGCACACTATCACGACGCCCAGCGGGAGAACGCTGCCGGAACTGCCGATGTCGCTGGCGCCGGTGGGCGTGGGGCCTTTCCGGAAGCGGATGTGCTACTCGGGCGGGGGGTACCTTCGGCTCATCACGCGCCGGATGATCGAGCAGGGCATGGCGCACGAGGCGAAGGCGGGACGGCCCACGGTCGTCTACCTGCATCCGCGCGACTTCGCCCCGGACTGCCCCCGGGTGCCCATGCCGCCCCACCGGAGGTTCAAGTGCTACGTCGGGTGCGCGAGCACGGAGGGCAAACTGCGGCACATGCTGAGCCGGCACCGCTGGGACACGTGCGCGGCGGTGCTGGGGCTCGGCGAGCGTCACCGCGAGGCGCGGGGGCAGGGCGAAGCGGCGGCCCAGGGTGCGGGCATCGACCGGGCTTCATCGGTGGCGTGATTGCGGGGCTCGTGCCGAAGAAAGGGCTGAACGTGATCGCCGAGACCTTGACGCCGATGAACCCATGCGTGTTTCGCCAGGAACCCTGCACGGGGCGGGGACCGCGTGCGGATGCGATGTGCGTTCCGAAGGGCGTCGCGGCGTCCTTGTGGTGAATCACTCCCATGCTGCTCATCCATCTGCATTTGCCGAAGAACGCCGGAACGACCTTCAGCCGCATGCTGAAGTTGCGGCTGCTGCTGCGCCCGCCGTGGCGGGTGCTGCGACACCAGGTGACGCTGGGGTATTACTTCGTGCCCGGCCTCGACGCCCGGGTGGGGCGGATCGAGGCGCTCCCGGCGCGGAAGAAGCGCGCGGTGCGGTTCTTTGAGGCGCACTGCGGCTGGGGGATTCACGAGCGGCTGCCTGAGCCCAGCCGGTACCTCACGGTGATCCGCGAGCCGACGGACCGGACTCTGAGCGTGTTCTTCTTCCGCAAGCAGCAGGGCAAGCTGCCGCGGGAGGCGCGGCTGGAGGATTGGATCGCCGTCCGACCGGACCAGGACGTGTGGCACGTGGACAACGGGCAGGTGCGGTATCTCGCGGGGGAGGGGGGGCGGATTCTCGATGTGCCGATCGGGGAGGTGACGCGCGAGCACCTGGAGCGGGCGAAGCAGCGCCTGGAGGACATGTTCTACGTCGCGATCATGGAGCGCTTTGACGAGAGCATGGTGCTCTTCCGGCGCACGCTGAAGTGGCGCCGGGTGTCGTACGGGCGGAGCAACGTCACGAAGCAGCGGAAGAAGAAGGACGAGATCACGCCGGAGCACCGGGCGCTCATCGCGCGCCACAATGAACTGGACGCGGAGTTGTACCGGTTCGCGCTGGCGCTCTTCGAGCGCCGGATCGCGGCCTCGGGCGAGGGGTTCGCGGAGGAAGTGGAGCGCTTCAAGCGGAAGAACGCGGCGCACAACCGGCGCTTCGGGTGGGTGTACGAACTTCTGCCGCGGGCGCGGGCGCGGCTTCAGAAGCTGCGGCTGATCGGGCGGTAGGGCGGGGCTTCACTGTGGCTCCGACAAGCGGTCATAGCACTCCAGAATGAGGTCCGCCGCCTTGCCGGGCTCCCAGCGACGGCCATCGATCTGTTCAGATTCGGGTCGCAGGCCCGTGCCGCTGAAGGTGCCAAGGATGTACTCGACATCGTCCCGTTCGATGCCGTAAAGAATGAAGAAGGCGGCGTCGAGTTCGGCGCGGAGTTCGGCGCGCTCCTGTTCCTTCCAGATGTGAACGCCATCGCCCCGGCTCCCCTTGAAGTCGCAGGCGCGGGCGAGGGGCAGCATGTCTTCGGCGGTGCAGGAGAGTTTCAGGACGCGCTCGCTGATCCAGTGTTCGAGAGTTTCGCGCTTCGACCACGGGCACTTGTCGGCGTAGGTCTCGGGAGGGAGCGTGGGGAGTTGCTCGACAATGAAGAAGTTGAGGGTGATGGCTCCAATTTTCTGCCGCGTCACGTAGTCGAAGACGAAGGAGTTGAAGTTGCCGAGCAAGCAGGCGTGGCGGCGCGGCTCTGTATCGGTAAGCATCAGCACGAACTTGTTGGTGACGGCTGACCGGGGGACGAACGCCGAGATCATCGTCCTTTCGTTGGTTGGGCTGGTGATGTCCTTGAAGCCCATGAACCACGGCTTGTTGCCAGGTTGTTCCGCCATCACTATCTCGACCACGCCCTCCGCCACCCACCACCTCGGCAGGACGGCGAACTCGGGGTTGGCGTGCTGCACGAAGGAGGTTTCGGCCTTCTGGCCCTGGCGCACCCAGTTCTCGTCGTCCACCACCACGCTCGCGGCCCGATGGTCGAAGGCCTGCACCATCTTGGCTTCGTAGAGGGGCAAGGCCCGCTTCCTGTTCTTGGTGTAGACGTTGCCCTGGAGCGTGTACCCCTTTTTCTTCCAGACCTTGGCCTCGGCGAAATGTTCGGCGTCGTTGGTTTGGTCCAACATCCTGACGAACCTGATCCCCCACGGGTTGCCGCCCTGCTTGCGGTTCTCGTCGATCATGATCGGGACGCGCTTGTAGATGGCGCGGGTGAGGTTCGCGTCCCGCCGGGTGCGGAAGATAGGGCAGGTCTTGGTGTTGGGGTTGAGGAGTTTCATGTCCGCCGCGGTGAGGGGGATGTGGCGCTGCGTGTTCGTGTCCGCCACTTCGTCCACGCCGTGGGCGAAGAAGACGAAGTCGGCTTGCTCGGTCTGCCCCTCGCTGCCGTGGAAGACAAGCGCGGAGAACTTGAACCGCCCGTCCACGTCCTCGAAGACCTTGTTGCGGTTCTCGAAGTCGTAGAGGCTCACCAAGGCCTTGCGGTCCATGAGGTCGTTGAAGAACTCCTTGGTGGTGTCGTCGGTTGCAATGCCCGAGGGGACGAGCACGCCCACCATGCCAGCCGGAGCGACGATTGCGCGAGCCAACTCGGCAAAGAGCATGTAGAGGTTGACATCACCTTTGCCCGTGAGCGGATAGCGGCCACCCTGCGAAGCTGGTACGCGCGCATAGTCGAGCATCCTCTGTGCCCGGTCGCGCGCAGCGAGATAGGACTCATGCAACTCCGGCGCGGCGGTGGGCATCGCGGCGATGCGCTGCTTGCGGTCGGCGGCACTGACGGCCTGCGCGGTTACAGGGTCGGTGAGCGAAAAGAACTCGCGATCCTGCACCTTGACCCGCTCCCACGGCGGGTTGCCGATCACGCAATCGAAGCCACCGGCTTGGCCTGTGCCGAACACCTGGGGGAAGGCCTCGACCCAGTTCATGGCGTGTCGATCCACCGCCGGATCGGGCACGAGCGAGTTGCCGTGGACGATGTGCTTGGAGAGGTCCATCAGCGTCCTGCCAACGCGGGCCGAGCGGATCCAGAGGGCAAGTTGCGTGATCTCGACGCCCTCGCGCGAGAGGTCCACGCCGTAGAGGTTTTTCGAGAGGATGAGGTCGGGGATGGAGTCTTCGACCGCGGCGAGGTCGGCGGGCGGGACCGCCGCGCCACCCAGACCGTGGACGACGGCCTTGTAGTGGGCGTCCATGGCGTCATAGGCGCGGATGAGGAACGCGCCTGAGCCGCAGGCCGGGTCGCAGATGGTGATGGCCTTGAGGCATTCAAGGCACGCGGTCCAGTACGCGCGGACGCGTCTGGGGTCTTGGGGCTCGCGGGATTCGGGATCGACCTTGTGCTTCTTGGCGAGTGCCGCGAAGCGATCTCGCACGAGGGCGTCGACAGTGCGTTCAACGATGAGGCCTGTGAAGGCCGGTGGCGTGTAGTAGATGCCGAATCGCTTGCGCTGGGCGCTCTTGGGCATCTTGGAGAGGGGGGCGTCGTCGCCCGCGTTGCGTGCGCGCGTGGACTTGGCTTTGCCCTTGGCAGACCTGGCGGCGCTGTGGTTGGTCCCGTTCGCGCCCTCGACCGCGCCCTTGAGGGCGAGGAGCCCGCCGACACGGAGTTTCTCGAGCTCGGTAATTGATCGCTCGAAGAGGTGCCCGAGCACTTCGACGTTGACTTCTTCGGAGAAGTCGTAGTTGCCGAACCCGGCGAACGCGTTGGTCCACTTCTCGTCTTCGAGGTCCAGGGCGTTGATCGCGGGGTCATCGGCGAACAGGCCGCCGTTGAACGCGGTGATCTCCTTCTTGCCCTTTGCTCCTTTGTCGACGGCGGTGAAGAGGTCGAGAAAGTTCTCCCACGCGGGGTTGCGGGCGCGGCTGTATCGGCGGACGTCTGTCTTGGTATCGGAGAGTGAGTTTTCCGGCAGGAGCCCGCGGTCTTCACAGAAGGCGATGAAGATGATGCGGTCGAGGATTTTCTGCGCGATGCGGATTGCTTCGTCGAGGCTCTTGCCTTCTTCGGTGTGCAGGTGCTCGATGAGTTCGAGGCGGCGCCACTGGTAGTTCTTGTAGAGATCGTCGCCCACGTCTTTCTGGCGGCGCGCGGTCTTCTGAAGGAGCGCGAGCGCACGCGGGATCTGCCCGAGCGCGGAGGGGACAAGACCGCCGCGTTCGAAGATCGCGTAGAACTCGCTGAAGCGGGCGCGGTCGCGGAGTTCCTGGAGTGAGAACTCCTCGTAGTTGAGGCTTGACCTGCTTCGATGGTAGAGACGGATGGTCGAGAAGTTGGAGACGATTCCCCAGTCGCAGTCGGGCAGGGCGCTGAGATAGTCCCAGCACTGCTGGACCGCGGTGCGTCCGTTCGATCGATCGCGATCGAGGTCGGTCAGCGCATCTTTGAGCTCAATGATGACCGAGGGCGACCTGGCGCCTGGAAAGGCGCCGAGCGCGCCGTCGGCGGTGCCGACGCCCGGCACGGCGTGCTTGTGGTCCAGTTGAAAGTCGGCGGGGCTGCGCGTCTTGACGAGGTACCCGAGGGCATCTCCGAACACCTGTTCGAGGAACTGGGTGTCGATCGATGTCTCTTTTTCGCGTTGCAGATGGCCCGAAGACTCCAGATCGGCCCACCGGAGCAGGATCTGGTATGCGGATTCCTGGGCCGGACCGGCGAGCGAGCGATCGGCCGCCGCCTCGCGGACAAACCGCGGGATGAAGATCGCGCGCTGGCGGCGAAAGCGGCGCTGAAAGGCTGCCTCTTCGCGGGCGAACAGCTTTGGGCCTTCGTCGATCTTGGCTGGCCTTCGTCCCATGCGGGGTTATACGTCAGAAGCGGGGGTGCGGACGGCCGGGGCTCATGCGCTGAAGAGGGGCGTGCAGGGGATGACGCGGCTGCCGTGGGCGGTGCACACGGCGAGCGAGCCGCCCGGGTGGAGGCTGGCGCCGCCGTAGGCCCCGTCCTTGCGCAGGGCGTAGAGGGAGACGTTGAAGTTGGGGCGTCCGGAGGCGTCGAGCAGGCGCTTTTCGCGGGTGCGGTCGGCGATGCGCCTGGCGACGGCGAGGCAGGCCTGGGAGGGGGTCATGCCGGAGCGCATGAGTTCGACGATGGCGAAGCCGCCGCAATTGACGATGACGGCCTCGCCGCGCCCGGTGGCGCCGGCGGCCCCCACGTCGTTGTCGACGTACATGCCCGCGCCGATGATGGGCGAGTCGCCGACGCGTCCGGGGATCTTCCAGGAGAGGCCGCTGGTGGTGGTGACGGCGGAGACGTTGGCGGCGGCGCCGTCGGCGGCGTTGGTGCCGGCGCAGTGGATGGTGCCGTAGGTGAACTCGATGGAGGCGCGGGCCTGTCGTTGGCGTTCGGGGGCGAAGTCCATCTCGTCATCATTGAGCCAGTCGTCCTGGGTGGAGCGGTTGGCGCGCCAGCGGAGCCAGACCTCGCGGGCCTCGGGGGTGAGAAGGTTCTCTTCGACGAAGCCGTAGGAGAGGGCGAAGCGCTTGGCGCCGGCGCCCACGATGAGGCAGTGATCGGTGCGCTTGAGCACCGTGAGCGCGACCTTGGCGGCGTTGCGGACGCCTTCGAGGGCGGCGACGGCCCCGGCCTTGTGGGTGGGGCCGTGCATGACGCTGGCATCGAGCTGCACGACGCCCTCTTCGTTGGGCAGGCCGCCCAAGCCGACGGACATGTCGGCGGGATCGTCTTCGACGATGGCGACGCCCTCGACGACGGCATCGACGGGGTCGGAGCCGGCGCGGATCATGGCGAAGGCCTTGTCGACGGCGCGCTGGCCGTTGCCGCTGGCGAGCACGCAGGGGCCGCGGTGGGCATCGCCCTCGGCGGGTGCGGGGCCCGGGGCGGTGGGCTGCGAACGGGCCGCGGCGGCGGCCAGCGCTGATGCGCCCGCGGCGAGGACGAACGACCGGCGATCCAGGTGCGTCATGGCGGACCTCCCGGGACATGGTACCAATGGCGAGGGCGGGGACGGGCCTCGCCCGCGCGCCCGGGCCTACGCTTGGGCTTCGCGGGCGTAACTCAGTGGTAGAGTGACAGCCTTCCAAGCTGTACGTCAGGGGTTCGAATCCCCTCGCCCGCTTTGGTGGAGCGCGGCCGTGTGTGAAGCCACCGGACGTCGCGGCGAATCCAGCGTGTGATCTGCTCACGCCTGTCACCTGTGCGTCACGGGGCCCGGGGGCGGCAATGCGGCGGCGGGGCGGGCGTTGGGCAGTACAATCTGCCGTGAGCCGCGTCGCCCAGACCAACCTGCCCTTTGCGTATGTCGCCGCCTCGCCCAAGGGGGGGAAGCGGTTTGGCGTGAAGCAGGCGCGGTCTGAGCGGGCGCTGGCGGAGCAACTGAAGCGCGATCGGCTGATCCTGCTGCGGTCGTGGCGGCTGCCCGGGTGGATGGCCTCGGAGGCGCGGTTTTCGCTCAAGGACCAGATGCAGTTCAACCAGCAGTTGTCGCAGCTGGTGGGGCGGGGCGTGCCGCTGGTGGAAGCGCTGGAGGTGACGTCGCGGGCGGCGCGTGCTTCGGCGCGGCCTCGCATCGAGCGCATCCGGGAGTCGGTGGCGGCGGGGGCGGGGTTCGCGGACGCCTGCCAGCGGACGGGCGGGTTTGACGCGGTGACGGCGGCGGTGTACCGCGCGGCGGAGCGCACGGGCGACCTGGCGGGGGCGTGCGCGCAGCTTGCGCACAACGCGAAGCGCACCCTCGCGGTGAGCGGCAAGGCGGCGACGCTGATGATCTACCCGGCGATCGTGCTGACGATCGGCGTGGTGGTGGCCTTCGCGATGCTGGGGTGGATCGTGCCCAAGATCGGCGGGGCGCTGGAGCAGTCGGGGGTGGTGCTGCCGGGATACACGAAAGCACTCATGGCGATCGGGGATGCGCTGCGCACGTACTGGTACGTGGTGCTCTTCGCGTTGCTGGGGGGCGCGGCGGCGTGCGTCGCGGGGCGCAAGGGCCTGGCGGCGGTGATCCGGCGGCTGATGCGCCGCACGCCCCTGCTCAAGGACGTGGTGCTGGCGCAGGAGTCGGCGCGGTTCTTCTCGGTGATGGGCGCGATGGCCCGCTCGGGCGTGCCGCTGGCGGACGGGCTGGGCGTGGGCGTTGCGGCGATCGGGCACCCGAAACTGAAGGAGCAACTGGGCACGCTGCGGACGCGCCTGATCGAGGGAGGCGTGCTGCGGAAACTCATCGACGATGTGACGGCGCTGCCGCTGGCGACGCGGCGGCTGCTGATCGCGGCGGAGCGATCGGGCGACCTCGAGTCGGCGTTCGAGTCGCTGGCCGAGGACATGTCGGGCGAGGTTGATCGGCGGGCGGCGCGGCTGCTGGCGGCCTTTGAGCCGCTGCTGCTGGTGATGCTCTTCGTCATGATCGGTTCGCTGCTGCTCTCGATCATGATTCCGCTGATGAAGGCGACGAACCAGGCGTTCTGAGCGCGCGCTCCGGGATGCGGGCACGCGCGAGAGGGGAAGGTCGCCGGCGCGATGCGGGCGGAAGGTCCGGCAGATGCCGGGGGAGGGTGCCTACTTGCGTTCGCCGAGTTCGACCATGTAGTTGGGGCTCTCCTTGGTGATGCGGATGTCGTGGGGGTGGCTTTCGACCATGCTGGCGCTGCTGACGCGGCAGAAGCGGGCCTCGCGCCGAAACTCCTCGAGCGTCTGGCAGCCGCAGTAACCCATGGCGGCCCGGAGGCCCCCGACGAGCTGGTAGATGAACTCGGCGAGCGACCCGCGGTAGGGGACGAGGCCCTCGACGCCTTCGGGGACGAACTTGAGGGCGGCGGGGGCGTTGCCCTTGAACTTCTCGCCCTGGCCGTAGCGGTCGGCGCTGCCGGCGTTCATCGCGCCCTCGGAGCCCATGCCGCGGTAGCTCTTGTAACGGCGGCCGGTGCTGATGACGACCTCGCCCGGGGACTCATCGAGCCCGGCGAGGAGGGAGCCGAGCATGACGGCGCTCGCGCCGGCGCCGAGGGCCTTGGCGATGTCGCCGGACTGGCGGATGCCGCCGTCGGCGATGACGGGTACGTCGGCGCCCGAGCGCCGGACGCCGTCGAGGGCGTTCATGACGGCGGTGATCTGGGGCACGCCGACGCCGGTGACGATGCGCGTGGTGCAGATGCTGCCGGGGCCGATGCCGACCTTGACGGCGTCGGCGCCGGCCTCGATGAGGGCCTCGGCGCCTTCGGCGGTGGCGATGTTGCCCGCGATGACGTCGATGGCGTGGTGCTTCTTGACCTCGCGCACGGTGCGGAGGACGTTCTCGGAGTGTCCGTGTGCGGTATCGACGACGATGACGTCGGCACCGGCCTCGATGAGGGCCTGGGCGCGGTCGAGCTGGTCGACGCCGATGGCCCCGCCGCAGATGAGGCGTCCGCGGGCGTCGAGGTTGGCGCTCGGGAACTTGCCGCTGCGCTCGATGTCGCGCATGGTGATCATGCCGGAGAGGTTGCCGGCGGGGTCAACGAGGAGGAGTTTTTCGACCTTGCTGCGGTTGAGGATGATCTCGGCGTCGGCGAGGCTGGTGCCCGGGGGGGCGGTGACGAGGGCGTCGGCGGTCATGACTTCGCGGACCGGGGTGGATTCGTTCTCGACGAACTTGAGGTCGCGCCGGGTGATGATGCCGAGGAGCCGGCCCTTGCCGCGGAGGTTGGCGGCGCCGTCGGCGGTGACGGGGAAGCCGGAGACATGGTGCTGGCGCATGAGTTCGCGGGCGCGCCGGACGGAATCATCGGGCCCGAGGGTGATGGGGTCGGCGATGATGCCGTTGGCGGAGCGTTTGACCTTGGCGACTTCGCGGGCCTGGGCTTCGGGGGAGAGGTTCTTATGGATGATGCCGATGCCGCCCTCGAGCGCGAGGGCGATGGCGAGGGCGGACTCGGTGACGGTGTCCATAGGGGCGGAGAGAATCGGGATGTTGAGAGCGACATTGCGGGTGAGGCGCGTGCGGGTGAGGGCCATCGCGGGGACGACGGCGCTGCGTCTGGGGAGCAGGAGGACATCGTCGAAGGTGATCGCATCGGCGATGATTTTTTCGGTCTGCGTGGAGTGGGCGGCGCGGGGGCTGCCCTGGGCGGATGAACCGGAATCGCGCTGGGTGAAGGTCGCCATAGATGAGTGTCGCAGGGTGGGAGAGGGAGTCAACCCTGCGGGCGCGGGTGACGCGGATGGTGCGCGCGCCGGCGGTTGATCCGAGCGCGCACGGGCGACCCTACAATCTCGACGGCTCGCGCCGGGGCGGCACGATGTCGCCCGGGGGTCGCGCCGAGCACGACGCCCGGGAGGGGCCGATGCGCCAGGACATCCGGTACAACAACATCATCGACTCGGATGAGGCGCGCGCGGCGCAGGCGGCGGCGGACACGGCCCCGTCGCGGCGCCACACCGAGATTGATGCGGACCGGTTCTACATCACGCAGCGGTACGACCTGTACACGCGGGCGGACCACGAGGTGTGGCGTGACATGTTCGACCGGCGCTGGGCTGTGCTGGAGGAGCAGGTGAGCCGCCAGTTCATCGAGGGGATGAAGATTCTGCGCCTGACGCGGGACCGGATTCCGCTGCTGGACGACCTGGTGCTCGAGCGGGAGATCGAGCTCGCGGGCGGGGCGAAGGCGCCGCGGGGCACGCGGCTGGACGGGATCAACAAGTTTCTGCAGGCGCAGAGCAGCTGGGCGAGTTACGGCGTGCCGGGGTATCTGCCCGCCAAGGCGTTCTTCGCGTGCCTGGCGCAGCGGGAGTTTCCGACGACGGTGCTGATCCGGCCGCGCGAGGTGATGGACTACCTGCCCGAGCCCGACATTTTTCACGATGTCTTCGGGCACGTGCCCCTGCACACGCTGCGGGTCTTCGCGGACTTTCTGCAGACCTACGGCAAGGCGGCGCTGCTGTGCGAGGACGACGCCCACATCACGCGGCTGGGCCGGCTTTTCTGGTTCACGGTCGAGTTCGGGCTGATCCGCGAGCAGGGCGAGGTGAAGATCTATGGGAGCGGGCTGGTGTCAAGCCACGCCGAGAGCGAGTATGCGCTCACGGGGCGCTGGGAGGCGAAGGGGGCTGACACGCCCGACTGCACGCCCCGCCCGGTGCCGGAGTGGCGTCCCTTCGACCTGGAACGCATCTGCGCCACCGATTTTGAGATCGACCATTACCAGCCGATCTACTACGTGCTGGAGAGTTTCGAGCAGTTGCGCGACGCGATGAGCGCGTACGCGGAGCGGGTGATCGGGAGTTCGGGTCTCCAGGCGGCGCGGAGCGGGTGAAGAGCGCGTGAGGACCGTGAACCGGGGCGCGGACGCTCGGCTGCGGCGTCCGGGGCGGAGGGCGCCGTACGCTTGGCACGGAGGCCCCGCATGGACATCAAGCCCGACATCATCGCCGCGGTGGGACAGACGCCCCTGGTGCGGCTCAACAAGGTTGTGCCGGCGGGGTCGGCGACGGTGCTCGCCAAGTGCGAGTTCATGAACCCGTGCGGGAGCATCAAGGACCGCATGGCGTGCTACATCCTGGAGAAGGCCGAGCGCGAGGGGCTGATCCGCCCGGGTGCAACGCTGGTTGAGAACACGAGCGGGAACACGGGGCTCGGGGTGGCGATGTTCGCGGCGGTGCGGGGCTACCGGGCGGTGTTCACGATGCCCGACAAGATGTCGCTGGAGAAGGTGAACATGCTCAAGGCCTTCGGGGCCGAGGTGATCATCACGCCGACGGACGTGCCGGGCGACTCGCCTGACCATTACGTGAACGTGGCCAAGCGCGTGGCCGGGGAACGCCGCGGGTTCTACCTGAACCAGTACCACAACCCGGTGAACATTGAAGCGCACGCCACGACCACCGGGCCGGAGATCTGGTTGCAGACGGGCGGCCGGGTGGACGCGGTGGTCGCGGGGGCGGGCACGGGGGGCACGATTTCGGGCATCGGGCGGTACTTCAAGAGCATCGCGGCCCCCGCGCGCATCGTCGGGGCGGACATCCTGGGCAGCGTCCACTACCACTATTTTCACACGGGCACGCTCCCGACGCCGTATGTCTACAAGGTCGAGGGGATCGGCGAGGACATCAAGTGCGACGCCTTTGACCCCTCCTGCATCGACGACATGCGCCAGGTGGACGATTCGCAGTCCTTTCACATGGCGCGCCGGCTGGTGCGCGAGGAGGGCCTGTTCTGCGGCGGGTCGAGCGGATCGGCGGCGCACGTGGCGGTGGAGCTCGCCAAGGAACTGGGGCCGGGCAAGACGGTGGTGGTCGTGCTGCCCGACAGCGGGACGCGGTACATCACCAAGTTCCTCGCCGACTCGTGGATGCGCGATCACGGCTTCATGGAGCCGGACCGGGGCCTCGGCCTCGTCGAAGACCTGCTGCGCGCCAACCCGCGCCCGGTCATCACGGCGCGGGAGACCGACAGCGTGGAGTCGGTGGTGCACCTGCTGCGCGAGCGGGGCGTGAGCCAGGTGCCGCTGGTGAACGGCGAGGCGCTGCCCCGGCTCATCGTGCACGAGATTGACCTGCTGCGGGGGCTCCAGAGCGGCAAGGTGACGGCTCACTCGCCGGCCCGCGAGGCAGCGAACCCGATCGCGGGGCTGGTGTACCCCAAGGCGCGGGTGGAGGAACTGTACCCGATCTTCAATCAGGACCGGGTGGCGATCGTGGTGGATGCCTCCCGGCTGGTGGGCGTGGTGGCGCAGATCGACCTGATCGAGTACATGTCCACGCGGGGGCGGTGATGCGGGGGCGGGTCACCACGGAAGGCGTTCGCCGTCGAAGGCGAAGTAGCCGCCCGAGTCTTCGGGCCTGAGGCGGTCAATGAGCGCGAGCATGCCGGAGACGCTCTGCTCGGGGGTGACGGGGGCGCTCGGGCCGCCCATGTCGGTGCGCACCCAGCCCGGGTGGAGGGCGACGCAGATGAAGCCCTCGCTCTTGAGTTCATGGTGCATGCAGACGGTGAGCATGTTGAGGGCGGCCTTGCTGGCGCGATAGACGTACGACGACCCGCCGGTGTTCCGCGCCATGCTGCCCATGACGCTCGATATGTTCACGACAACCCTGCGCGAGCCCCGGCGCAGGTGCCCCGCCAGGGCGCGCGTGACGAGCACCGGCGCGAATGAGTTGACCGTGAAGACGCGGGTCATCTCGTCCATGCGGCAGCGGTCGAGAGACTTGGCGTCGCACGAAGCGCCCGCGCTGTTGATGAGCACGTCGATCGCGACATCCCCCACCGCGTCGCCGAGGCGCGCGATGCTCGGCGCTTCGGTGAGTTCGAGACTCACGAGTGGGCCGGAGAACCCGGTGCGCGGCGGGGCGGCGGCGTCGCGGACGGTGCCGACCACCCGGTCGCCCCGGGCCTGCACCTGGCGGGCGAACTCGGCGCCGATGCCCCTGCCCACGCCCGTCACGAGGAACGTCTGCGCCATGAACACCTCCCGGCCGGGCGGACGGCTGTCGGCCCGGCACGGGTCAGCATATGGACGGGCCCGCCGGGACGGGAGCGAGGGCCAGGCACTGCAACGGCGCACCGCGCGGTTTCGCTATACTTGATTTGCCCGGGGGGGCGTACCAAGGAGACTTCGATGGCCTCACCCGTGGTTCACTTTGAGATCGGATGCAAGGATGCGGCCCGGAACAGCGCGTTCTACGCGTCGCTGTTCGGGTGGTCGTTCGAGTTGATGGGCCCCTCGCAGATGATCACCAACATCGGCCCGGGGCCCGGCGGCACGGGCGGCCCGGGGATCGGCGGGCACCTGAACCAGCTCGGACACCCGCCCCACAATTACGTGACGGTCTATGTGCAGGTGGAGGACCTCGCCAAGACCCTGGCGCAGGCAGAGAAACTGGGGGGCAAGACGGTCGTGCCGCCCCAGGAAGTGCCGGGCATGGGCCATTTCGCGTGGTTCACCGACCCCGAAGGGAACGGCATCGGGCTGTGGAAGCCGATGGTCCAGTGGTGAAGGCGGGCGAAGGACGAACGTGAGGGCCTCGTCCCGTTCGGGGCGAGGCCCTTGTTCTGAGTCGAAGGTGCGGGGCGCAGCGCCGGCGCGCCCGTGGTCCGGCCCTTACGCTTCGGCATGACCAGCGACCCGACTGTCGTTCGCTTCAAGCGCCTCGACCCGCGTGCGGCGATGCCGGCATACCAGACCGCAGGTGCGGCGGGGATGGACCTCGCAGCGTGCCTGCCCGCGGGAGAGACGGTCGTGCTTCGCCCCGGAGACATCCGGCTCATTCCGCTCGGGTTTTCGGTCGCGATCCCGGCGGGCTTCGAGGGGCAGGTGCGTCCGCGCTCGGGCCTGGCGAGCAAGTTCGGCGTGACCATTCCGAACGCGCCGGGGACGATCGACAGCGATTACCGGGGGCCGATGATGGTTGCGCTGCAGAACCTCGGGCGCGAGCCGTTCACGATCGAGCACGCCATGCGCATCGCGCAGCTCGTGATTGCACCCGTCACGCGCGCTGCGATCGTCGAAGTCGAGACCCTCGATGCGACCGATCGGGGCAGCGGCGGGTTCGGCTCGACGGGGCTCGGTTGAGTGGAGCGCGGGCCTGGCCTGCCTCCGCCGGGTAGGTGAGGCGAACGCACGACGAGACCGAGGCGAAGGCCGCAGAGTGATGGGTCGGCAAGAAAGTAGCGCGTGCCGGGAACCGCCTTGCGTCGGGGGCGTATGACCAGTACCCTCGTCCGAGACAGGGATGTCCGGGCCCCCCACCCCGCACCCACCCCGGGGCGGCCTGAAGAACCGCGATTGCCAAGGTCTGATCTCGCCCCGGAGGTTGCCATGCGCGCTTTCCTGCGCCCTCTCGCCGCCCGCGCCGTGCTTGGTCTTGTCTTCTGCACGGCGGTGATGCTGTCGCCCCGCGCCGGCGCGGATCGGTTCGACGTGGCGAGCCCGCAGTTTGATCCGATGTCTCCCTCGAACTTTGACCCCAAAGACCTCGCCTTTGACGATGCGCGGCGCTTCCGGCTCGCGTATGCCGCGGCGGTGAGGGCGGGGGGAGGGACGATCTATGTCCCAGCGGGGGCGCCGTGGGTGTTTGAAACTGCGGACCCGGCAGACCCCAAGGCGGAATCGCACGTGATGATCCGCAGCCCGGCGATCCGGATCGAGGGAGATGCGCGGGGGGGCGGGCCGGCCTCCGCGGATTTCGGGTCGGTGATCACCTCGACGACGACGCGGGTCGCGCTGTTCAAGGTCTCGCCGCTGACCGCCGACGGCGTGCTCGGGGGCGGGCGGGCGCCCAACGGCACGGTCTTTGAGAACCTGCAGCTCACGCGGGCGGCGGGGATGGAGGGCGGGGGCGATGAGAACGCGGACCTGAACCCGACCGGGGCGGCGATCCTGATCGACAACGCGCCGGGGGGAGAGACTTTTGTGTACCGCACGCTGGTGCGGAACTGCCGGATCGAGAACCAGCACACGGGCATCCGGTCGATGCGCCGGAGCGCGAACGCCGCCGCCCGGGCGACGCACCTGACGATCGAGAACTGCGAGATCTCGCACAACGCGGTGGACGGGGTGTTCCTGCAGGACTGGGGCTCGATCGTGTGCGTCGGGTCGTTCTTCCAGAACAACGGGCGCGACGGGCTGCGCGCGTTCGCGTATCGCCCGTACTGGGGGGGCACGATGAACATCGCCGGGTGCGGGTTCGGGGCCAACGGCAACTACGGCCTGCGCCTGCGCCGGTATCTCACGTATGTCAAGAACCAGGGGTGGCAGCCGCGCGATGTGCACATCACGGGGACGCAGTTCGACGCCAACGGCGCGGGGGCCATCCTCGCCCGGAACTGCGCCAACATCAACCTGAGCGGCTGCTCGATCACGGCCAACGGGCGCGACCCGGATTTCTCCCATCTTCCGGCGGCGGACTTCGGGGCGTGCAACGCGGTGACGATCGCGGCCCTGACGTTTGACGCCAACGCCGGGCCCGCGCTGGAGCTGCGCGACTGCCAGAACGTGAGCGTGACGGCCGCGAACTTCATCGCCAGCAACACCGCCGATGATGATGCGGAGGCGGGCGTGCCGATGCACCCGGCCGTTCGCGTCAACGCAGGGAGGCAGATCGCCTTCGGCGCGTGCGCGTTCTCATCGACGCTCACGCAGACGTGGGGCATCGAGGTGCTCGGCCTGCCGCGCGGCCTGGTGATGACGGGCCTGACGTTCGACGAAGGCACGATCTGGCCGGTGATCGCGGAGCACGAGAACCCGTATTCGGGGGTCAGGATCGAGTATCTCGACCCGGCGGGGTTCTTCAGGGTGTGGCCCGCGCCGTGAGTCGCCTCGCGGGGCGTTCACGCCGGCGCGGCGGGCGCCGTCCGGCGGGCCGCGGTCTTCATGCGTCGTCGAAGTAGGCGTCGGGGTCGTCGGGCATGGAGGCGAGCAGGTCGGCGTCGGTCATGCCTTCGGGGAGCGACTCGGAGAGCGCCGAGGCAGGATCGACATCGGCGGTTTCGACCATGCGCCCGGGGCGCTCGTCGGGGTCGGCGGCCTTGCGGGCCCGGACGAGCAGCTTGATGGGCACCTCGGCGTAGGGCAGTTCTTCGCGGAGCCGATTGACGAGGAAGCGCCGGTAGTTGACCGTGAAGAGTTCGGGCCGGTTGACGACCAGGGCGATGGTGGGCGGGTTGGTGGCGACCTGGGCGACGTAGTAGACCTTGGCGTGGCTGCCGAGCTTGTCGCTGGGGGCGCGGGTGGCGATGATCTGGCGGAGGAGGCGGTTGATCTTGCCCGTGCCCACGCGGAGCGAGGCCTGGGCGTGCAGGTCGAACGAGACGCCCACGAGCGCGGGCAGGTTGAGGCCGGTCGCGGCGCTGGAGAAGGCGACGGGGGCCCAGGCGAGGCCCCCCAGTTCCTTGGCGATGTAGTCGCCGTAATCCTCGGTGGAGACGGTGCGCCCCGAGGGGGTGGGCCGGCCTTCGGCGAGGTCCCACTTGTTGACCACGATGACACAGGGCTTGAACGAGGCGTTGACCAGTTGCCCGAGCTGCTCGTCCACCTGCGAGACTTTCTCGGTGGCGTCGATGACGTGCCAGACCACGTCGGCCCGGGCGATCGCCCGCTTGGCCCGGTCGAAGGCGTACCACTCGATCTGGTCCTGGAAGCTCTTTTTGCGGCGCAGGCCGGCGGTGTCGATGAGCACGATGCTCCTGCCCTCGCGCTCGATCCGCACGTCGATCGCGTCGCGCGTGGTGCCGGGAATCTCGGAGACGATGACGCGCGCTTCGCCCGCCAGCGCGTTGACCAGTGAGCTCTTGCCCGCGTTGCGCTTGCCGATGATGGCGATGCGCAGATCGGCCCGCACCACGCGGTCATCTTCGGGGGCCGGGTCGGGGAGCGCGGCGTAGAGGCGGTCAACGAGGTCGCGGCGCATGTAGTTCGTCGTGCTTGAGCACATCCAGGGCTCGCCGAAGCCCAGGGCGCTCAGTTCGTGGGCGTGGGGCTCCCACCGGCTGTCATCGACCTTGGTCGCGATCACCTGGACGCGCGCGAGCCTTCCGAGTTCGCCGCGCCTTCGCGAGCCGATGCGCCCTTCGCGGAGCATGGTCGCGAAGAGTTCGTCCTGCGCGGTCAGCCCGGCCTGGGCGTCGATGGCAAGCAGGATGAGGTCTGCCCCGGCGACGGCCTGGGCGATCTGCGCCTCGATCTCGGGGGTGAGTTTCGCGAGGTCGTTGCCGATTTCGTCGAAGCGCCTTCCCTCGGCGGTGTAAACCCCGAACCCGCCGGTGTCCATGATCTCGACGGGCTTGCGCGGGCCCCGACCTTCGGGGGGGTCGAGGTCGGTGATGACGGCCACGCGGTCGCGGGTGACGCCGGGCGTCGGGTCCACGATGCTCACCAGTTCGCGCGCGATCATGTTGAGCAGGGAGCTCTTTCCCGCGTTGGGCCGACCGACGATGACGACACGGGGAATGGGCACCGATCATGGTAGGAAGGCGGGCGGCGCCGCACGGGTGCGCCCCGACCCGGCTATGGTTCGCTTGGATCCGAAACAGCCACTCCACGGAACCGCGCCATGCCGCATGTCATCGCCCAGCCGTGCGTCGGCACCAAGGACACGTCCTGCGTCGAGGTGTGCCCGGTCGACTGCATTCACCCCACGAAGAACGACCCGGACTTCGAGAAGTCCGACCAGTTGTACATCGACCCGGACACCTGTATCGACTGCGGGCTGTGCGTGGACGAGTGCCCGGTCAAGGCGATCTTCCCGCAGGAAGACCTGCCGCAGGAATGGAACAGGTACATCCAGCTCAACCTGGAGTACTACGAGTCCAAGCGTTGACGAGCGGGCGGCCCCGGCGTGGGGCCGGAGGCGGCATTACGCTTGGGTCATGGACCAGCCGCCACCTGCCCCCTCCGGCCCGAACCTGCCGCCTGCGGGCCCTCCCGCGCTGCAGGCCCCTTGGCGCATCGGGTATCTCGAAGACGAGTCCGCCGCCCATTCGGCGCCGCCCCCGTCGGGGTCGGGTTCTTTTTTGCGGGACTACTGGCTGAACCCGGCGGGGGATGAGTCCAACCTGGTGATCGTGCGCACCGGGGAGGGGCTGATCCTGCTCAATCGCTACCCCTACGCCAACGGGCACCTGCTGGTGGCGCTGGGTGAGCCGCGCCCGACGCTGATGGACTATGACCCAGCGCAGCGCGCGGCGCTGTGGAGGCTGGTCGATCTCGCGTCGGAACTGATGCAGGCGGCGCTCAATCCACAGGGCATCAACATCGGCGTCAACCAGGGGCGGGCGGCGGGGGCGGGTGTGCCGCAGCATCTGCACGCGCACCTGGTGCCGCGGTGGAGCGGGGATGTGAACTTCATGGCGGTGGTCGGGCAGGTGAGGGTGATCCCGGCGGCGCTGGAGCACGCGGCGCGGCGGTACCGCGCGACGTGGGCGCTGATGCGCGAGCGCGCGGGGTGAGTCACGTTCCCGGCATGGGCAGGACCATGGGCAGAATCCACTGGGTGAGCATGTAGAGCACGAGGCCGAGCATCGCCATGCCCACCACGATCTGCGTGCTCATGATGCCGACCTGGCGCCAATAGCCCGCGAGCGTCGGCAGGCGCACCGCCTTGTACGCCATCGACACGAAGAGCGCCAGCGGGACGAGGAGCAGGAACCACTGGGCGTGCAGGTTGAGCGGATCGACGAAGGGGATCGAAGCGAGGAGGCTCATGCCTTGGCCCCCCCGCCGGAGAGGACGGCGTCGATCGCGCCGGAGGTAGTGACCCGGTCTCTCTCCTGGCGCCGGAGCGTGGGAAAGAGCGCATCGAGAATGGCGATGAAGTTGATCATGCCCGCGACGAGGGCGTAGAGGACGCCGATCTCGTTCATTTTGCCGAGGGAGCGCCGCATCGGGGGGCGCTGGCCCTCAGTGGCGACCTCGATGTTCCCGTTGCGGATGGTTTCGCCCGGCAGGGCCTCGCGGCGCGTGCGGGACTGGGCATCCCAGCCCTTGAAGCGAGCCTGGTGCACGAAGTCGGCGCCGATGGCGACGGGGCCGACGAACATCTGGCCGTAGAAACTGAGGCGGGTTTCAAGGCGCGGGCTCTTGCGGTCGACGACGGTCAGGCCGCCGATGAGGAGGCCGCCCAGGAAGAGCCCGAGCACGCCGATGGCGATGTAGACGCCGCGCCGGGTCTGGCCGCGCATCATGTGGCCTGCCCCTGGGAAGAGGAAGGCGACGAGGCCGGCGGCGGGGTCGAGGCCAGCGGGTTCGGGCTGTCGCGCGCCGGGGGTCATGGGGAGGGCATGGTAGCGGGCGAGGGGGGCGTCGTGGTCGGGGGGCGGGGCGTGTTGACACGGCGAAGAAGTTGGGTACCCTGCCGCCGTCGATGGGGAGCGCCGGGGTGGGTATCCTTGGGCGCGCGTCGACGCAGGGCGCCGACGAGGGGCCGGACGCATGCAGAGGGCTGGGGTCATGGACACGAACGATCCGAAGCACTGGGAACTCGACGTTGACGGCGCGTCCGCGACGCTCGTTCTTGACAGCAAGGACGAGGACGACGACGAGTTTGAGGACGATGAGGAGTTTTCGGACGACGAATCCGAGGGTGACGAGGAACCCGACGATGACGAGTACGACGACGACTACGAGGATGATTTCCTCGAAGACGACGAAGAAGACGCGGGCGATGACGATGAAAAGTCCGACGACGATGATGAAGACTTCTAGTCCTCGGCGCTGATCGTGGGTCGGCGCGGGGAGAGAGGGAGCCCCATGCCTGACCGTACCCCGCCTTCGACGCCCCCGGTCTCTGACGCGCGCGGCGCGGCGCGGCCCGATGCGCACTTCCCGCTGGTGGACCGGCGGTCGGGTATTGACCGGCGCGATGCGCAGGCGGCCCAGGGGGGCGAAGCCACCGGGCTGGAGCGCCGTCGCGGCCCGGGTCGGCGCCTCTCGGACTTCTCCAAGGCCGCGGAAGAGGGCGAACTGAACCGCGAGCAGTTTCTGTTCGTGATGGCGATCGACAAGTTCAAGAAGGTCAACCAGAGGGCGTTTCCCACCTGGACGGACATTCTCGAAGTGATCCGCCTGCTGGGGTATCGCAAGACGATGCCGAGCGAACTGAGCCTGTCCAGCGCCGAGGATTGGCGCGAGCCGCCTCACGCCCCCTCCAACGTGCGGGCCGAGCGCTGGGGCGCGTGGTGCCGGATCGACCAGGGTCTCGGGGATGTACCGCCCGCCCGCGAGGCGGCGTAACGCGAGTCAGAACCCGTCGGGGGCGCTGAAGTCGGGCCCCTCGTCGCCGCTGCGCCGGCGCCCGGCGCGCCGGGGCGCTCGGGCGGGGGCTTCACCGGGCACGGGCCGGCCCCGGCGCCTGATGACGGCGATCGCCTTCGCGCGCTCCTCGGTGCTGAGCACGACGAGCCAGCAGGCGGCCCCGTAGGCGGCGGCGTACAGGAGCGCCGCAGCGGCGAGCCGGGCGGCGCCCCGGGCCCCGTCGGTGAGGGGCCCCGTGAACCCGGGGAGCCAGAGGGCCGGGGCGCAGGCGATTGCCGCGCATGCGGGGCGAAGCATGGGGCGCAGGAACTCTCCGGGGCGGGCGCCGAGGCTCCTGGCGCCGATCAGGGGCAGGATGAGCATGTACGAGCCGACGAAGAGCACGGTGTAGACCCAGGCGGGCAGATAGACGGCCCACGTCTGCTCCAGGAGGAGCACGACCCCGAGCCAGGAGAGCACGGGCGTGGCGAAGGACGAGACGATGACGAGCCGGGCGTAGTTGCGGACGAAGCCCGCGCCGTACAGCAGGCGCATCCAACCCTCGCTGATACCCCGGCAGACGGTCGCGAGAGTGAGAATCTGCACGACGACCACGGCGATCGGGATGACCGCGGTGTACTCGTCGGGCTCCATCGCGCCGCCCGCCCAGTGATGGAGGATGGGCAGGGCGAGCACGCCGATGGCGATGCCCGCGGGCACGGCGACGACGGTGTGCAGGCGCGTGGAGTGCTTGAGAAGCGTCCGCAGGGCCTCGGCGGAGTCGTCCGTCGCGGAGGAGATGCGCGTGGAGACAGCCTCCAGGCCGTAGGTCGCGCCGACGGTGATCATGCGCGCGTAGGCGCTGAGCCGCCGGGCGAGGCCGTAGGCGGCGTTGCCGTCGAGGGAGAAGTACTTGTTCACGATGAGCGCGGGCACCTTGTCGGCGAGGTTGAGGGCCAGGGTGACCAGGCTGTTCCAGCCGAAGGTGCCGAAGATCTCGGCGAGCACGGCACGCTCCGCACGGTGCGGGCGGGGCCAGGTGCGCCGGTCACCCGCCCAGATGATCGCGACCGAGAGGAGCAGAAGGGCGATGACGGCCCCGGCGGACCACACCCCGTAGAGCATCACCGAGCGGGGGGGATCGTCGCGCCCCAGCACGAGGAGAAGGCCCGCGGCGGCGAGGAAGATGCACAGCCGGCGTCCGACGAGCCAGATGTTCTGGAGAGTGAACCGCTCCATCACGATGTACATGTTCGCGGCCGGGGTGAAGAGGACGAGCATGCAGCTCATCACGCCCCCGGCGGCGGCGTACCACTGCGCCGGGCGCACGAGATCGGGCGGAATCTCCAGGAGCGGGATGACCCAGATGGTGACCGCCGCGAAGAGGACGGCGCTCAGGCCGGCGGCGAGGGTGGAGATGAACCAGCACGCCGCGGAGACCCGCTGGAAGCGCGACGGGTCGGGATCGTGGTAGGCGGCCCCGAGTTCGCGCACCATCGAGCGGGTGACCATGTCCTGCAGGATCGCGGTGAGGCCGATGGTCGGACCGAGCAGACCGATGAGGCCGAAGCCGTTCTTGCCCAGCCAGTAGATCTGGAGGGGGACTTCGAGCAACCCGATGGCAAGCGTTGAGAAGAGGCGGGCGTAGTTGGTGATGAGCCGCACCGCCCCGCGTTTGACTTCATTGGCCATGGTGAGGTCCGGGAGGGCGGCGACAACCCCGGCCCGTGAGACCGGGGGCACGAAGGGCCATTATCGGCACGTCCCGGGCGATCCCGCGAGAGGGAACCGGGGCGGCGGGGCCGGGGACCGCGCACTCACGGGAGAGGCCAATCGCCGGCGCCGACCCCGCGCGGCGGGGGCACAGGCACGTTCCGGGTGCTACTTCGCGGCGGAGAGATAGGCGATGATGCCGGCATCGGCGGGGCAGCGTGACGCGGCGCGGAAGCGCCCGTCGCCGCCCCCGTTGCCGTTCTCGCCCTCGCAGTAGGTCACGACGTTCTTGAAGCCCGCCTCGAGGAGGAGTTCGCGCACCTCGGGCATGGTCCAGAGCCGCCAGTGATAGGTGAAGGCGTTGCGGAGGCGGGTGCCGTCGCGGAACTCGAAGTGGATGCGGCACTCCATGTCGGCGCTGACGGGGTTGTAGGCGTGCTGGTCCCAGACGTAGGTGAAGCCTCCGGCGATGCGCCGGCGCTCCTGCGTCACCTTCATCGCCTCGTAGCCCGCGTAGAGGTCGAGAAAGAAGACGCCGTCGGGGGCGAGGGAGCGCCGGACCACGGAGAAGTAGCCGCGCAGATCGTCGCGGGTCTTGAAGATCCAGTAGGAGAAGTTCATCGCGAGGGCGATGTCCACGCCCCGGGCTTCGCGGGGGGGCGTGCGCACGTCGGCGTTCATGAGGTGCAGGCGGGCGCGCTGTTCATCGGTGAGGCCCGCCGCGTTGTGCGCGAGGCCCCAGTCGATCGTGGGCTGGTCGAGGTCGAGCCCGAAGGCACGATTGGCGGCCCGCCGGCGCACCCATTCGCAGCTCGTGTACCCGGTGCCGCAGAAGTCTTCGCGAAGGGTCGAGGCACGACGTCCGCGGATGGCCTTGAAGCGGCTGTCGACGAAGTCGATTTCGGCCTCGGGCGACTGGACCGCCCGCTGGTAGAGGTCGTGCCGGTCGGCGGTGCGGGCGGTGGGTAATGGGACCTTGCGGGGCGTGGGCATGGGGGAGGGAATGTAGCGGGTTGCGCCGCGCGCGCCAACGGCGCGGGCCGGCACACGGGCGCCCGGCGGCCCCCGGGGCGCGAATCGGTTGACACTCCCCCACCCCCCGGCTACGTTTCCTTCCCGGCCGCGGGGCCGTTGTCAGGCGGGTGTAGCTCAGTGGTAGAGCGCTACCTTGCCAAGGTAGAAGTCGCGCGTTCGAATCGCGTCACCCGCTCTTGGAATCAGCCCTCGGCATCGCCGGGGGCGATTTCGTTTGGGGGCTCAGCGCGATCCGCCGTACGTGCGGGCGCCCACCGCAAACGGGGGGTCTTCAAGGCCGACGGGCCAGCGCCTGCGCCGCGCCTGCGCGACCCACTCGTCCAGCGCATAGACCCGGGCTTCCCCGGATCGCCAGGGGTCGAGCACCCAGGCCGGCACCGGATGGCCTTCCCGGGGGATGAGGTCGCCCCGGGTATTTCGCGGCAGGAGCAAGGCACGGGGCGCGATGCGCGGGTCAAAGACGACCACCGCGTTGTGCTCGCTTGGTGTGCCGCGGAAGACGTGGATGCCGAGCACCTGCCAGCCCCCCGCTTCGGCCACGGGGCGGACGGCGGCATCGACGAGGTCGCGCCATTCCCAGCAGAGCCCGGCGTGCCGGCGCCCGGAGAGATTGACCCAGAGATTCCCGAACCACCCGGCGTGCCATTCGACATCCGGGTCGGCACGCGCGGCATCGACCGCCTCGCGGTAGGCATGCACGATCGAGCGAAGGTCCGGGTCGGTGATCGAGGCCGCGTCGAGGGCACGCGGCCCCGAGCAGGCGCCGAGGACGAGCAGCATGCACCACGCGAAGATGCGCGCGGGAGACGGGCACGGAGACCGACGACGAGGTTCACTCATCGGCCTTGGGGATGGTCGGGGTGCCGAACTTTCCGAACCGGCGCTCATACGAGCCGTCGCGCTGGCGCGCGTACTGCGTGAAGCCGAGTTTCTCGAGTTTGCGGTCGCTGAGTTTGCCCTTGCGGAGGTCGCTCATCTGGCCCGAGATCGCGGGGAGCACGGGCACGCGGCGCACGGGTTCGCCGGTTTGGGGGTGCTTGGTCAGGGCCTTGTCGGACATCGACTGCACACACTCGAAGTGCCGCCCGGTGCCCTCGCCCGCGGGGGTCAGGACTTCGTAGACGTACGTCGGCATGAGGGAGTTTAGGGGTGCGAGCCGGGGGGCGCCCCGGGGCCCGCTTCGCGGGGCAATGGCCCCCGGCTACCCTCGGGCATGGCTGACGTGTTCTCGCTGTTCGGTCCCGGCGCGCTGCCGGACCCGCTGCCCCCCGCGCCGTTCGAGATCTTCTCGCAGTGGTGGGCGGAGGCGCACCGGGCGGCGGACCAGCCCGACCCCAACGCGATGGTGCTGAGCACGTGCGCCCCGATCGAGGCGGACTCGCTGGCGTGCATCGCGCTGCCTTCGTCGCGCGTGGTGCTGTGCAAGGACGTGGACTCCGTTGCCGGGGCGCTGACGTTCTTCACGAACTACCAGAGCCGCAAGGGCAGAGAGATCGAGGGCAACGCCTGGGCCGCGGGGCTGTTCTTCTGGAACCACGCCGGGAGGCAGATCCGCGTCGAGGGCCCGGTGGAGCGGCTGGAGGCCGAGGCGAGCGACCGGTACTTCGCCACGCGGCCGCTGCTGTCACGGCTGGGCGCATGGGCGAGCGAGCAGAGTCAGCCGATCGCGTCGCGCACGGCCTTGGTGGAACGGGTGCGCGAGGTGATGGACCGATTCGGCGTGAGCGTCGCCGACGTGATGACCGAGAGCCCGCGGGCCCGCGTGCCGCGCCCTGACTGGTGGGGCGGCTACCGGCTGCGGATGATGCGGGTGGAACTGTGGGCGAACGTGCTCGGACGCCTGCACGACCGGGCGGAGTGGCGCCGCCCGGGCCCGCGCGAATCCACGTGGACAAGCACCCGGCTGTCGCCCTGAAAAGCACCGGCGCGCGGGTGACGAAGAACGCCTGGGACGAAACGCCGCAGTCGCGCCGCAGAGCCGGCGGACTGCGGGCACCCGAAGTTCCACACCCGAGGTTCCACGCCCGAGGTTCGGGACCCGAAGTTTGGTAGCCGGAGTTCGGTACCCGAGGTTTGGCGCGGGTGATGGGAAACGCCGCAGTCGCGCCGCGGAGCCGGCGGACTGCGGGCACCCGAAGTTCCACACCCGAGGTTCCACGCCCGAGGTTCGGGACCCGAAGTTTGGTAGCCGGAGTTCGGTACCCGAGGTTTGGCGCGGGTGATTGGAAACGCCGCAGTCTCGCCGCAGAGCCGGCGGACTGCGGGCACCCGAAGTTCCACACCCGAGGTTCCACGCCCGAGGTTCGGGACCCGAAGTTTGGTAGCCGGAGTTCGGTACCTGAGGTTTGGCTCCCGAGGTTCGGCGCGGGGTGCTCGGCCGGGTTCAGCTCTTCTTGGCCCTGGCCTTGCCCGCCTTGGGGGCTACTTCGACGGCCACGTCGTCGGGGTTGAAGTCCTTCTTGCCTTCCTTGCGGGGCTTGGCCTTGGGGGCTTCTTCGGCGGCGGGGGCTTCGGCGGCCTCGGCGGGCTTGTCGCCCTCGCGGCCCTTGGCACGCTTCTCGCCCTTGGGCTTCTCGATGAGGTTGCCCTCGTTGTCGAAGTCCATCTCCTCGCGTTCGTCATCCTCGTGGATGACGCGGTCGGCCGCGACGTGGAGCTTGATGTCGGTCTGCAGGTCGCTGTCGAGCTTGATGTGCACGTCGTAGTCGCCGACGCGCTTGATGACCTGCGGGATGCGGATCTCGCGCGGCTTGACCGTGAACCCGTGCTTGGCGAGGAGATCGGAGAGGTCCTGCTGCGTGACCGCGCCGTAGAGGATGCCCTGGTCGTTGCACGAACGCGCCACGTTCGTGGAGAACCCGATCATCTTCTGGAGCATCGCCTCGCGGTGCTTGCGCTGCTCGGCGAGGAACTTCTGGGCCTCGGCGCGCCTGGCGGCGAGCTGCGCCACCAGCTCCTCCGAGGGCTCGGTCGCCATCGACCGGGGGAGGAGGTAGTTGCGGGCGTAGCCGGCGCGCACGGTGACGACGTCGCCCACGATGCCGAGGTTGTCAACGGTTTCGGTGAGGAGGAGTTTCACGGTCTTCTTCATGAGGCTGTCCTTGCGGGATCAATCCCGCGCAAGTTGAGGAGCGGGTCGCCGCCCCAGCGTGGCCCGCCGCACACGGGCGGGGCAAGAGGCGCGGACACGGGCCGACGGGCGCGTGCCGCGGGGTGAACGCGGAGGATCATCAGAACGGGATGTCATCTTCGTCGGGTTTCTGGCCGGCGCCCGGGCGCGGGGCCTGGGTGCGCCGGGGTGCGCCCCCGTCGTCTTCACCGCCGGGCCCGCCCTGGCCCCGGCTGTCGACGAACTGGAAGTTCTCGACGACGACGAGGAGGCGGGAGCGGTTCTGGCCGGACTCCTTGTCCTGCCACTGGTCGAGCTTGAGGCGCCCCTCGATGAAGACCGGGCGCCCCTTGGAGAGGTACTGGGCGATGACCTCGGCGGTGCGTCCCCAGGCTTCGCAATCGACGAAGGTCGTCTCTTCGCGCTGCTCGCGGTTGGCCCCCTCGCCCACCGAGAAGCGCCGGTTGACGGCGAGGCCGAACTTCGCCACGGCGTTGTTGTTGGTGGTGTGGCGAAGCTCGACATCCCGGGTCAGGTTGCCCATCAGCAGCACTTTGTTGAAGTTCCCGGCCATGCGTTTCTCCTGGTGAGGGTCGGCGTGCGACACCCGGCCCCGCCGAGGGGCGTGCCGTCAGGGAGGGTACGGCTCAGTTCTGCTCGGGCTCGTCGGCATCGTCACCGGGGCCGGCGGCGGCCATCGCGGCGAGCTCGGCTTCCTTCTGGCGCTCCGCCCGCAGCTTGGCCTCGACTTCGAGGTCGCTGCGCTGGTCGAAGGCCCGCATCTCGTCGGGCGAGAGATGGTCGGCGCGGATGATCTGGGCGCGGAGGATCTTCTCGGAGAGCACGCAGTCGCGCTCGAGGTCGTGGATACGGTCGTTGGCGCAGGTGATGTAGGCCAGGATGTAGACGCCCCGGCGCTGCTTCCTGATCTCGTACGCCAGGCGACGCTCGTCCCACTTCTGCATGGCGAGGATGTCGGCCCCCGCGCGATGGAACAGGTCGTTGATGTGCGAGATGCACCCGCCGAAGTCGGTGGCGGCGGACTGCGAGAGGAGGAACATCACCTCGTACGGATAGATACGCTGTTCAGCCATTGGACTTTCCTTCTTCGGGCCTCGCGGGCCCGACCACGGGCACATCAGGCCCGCCTGGGGTTTCGGGGTTCTGCGTCGGACGGGGCCGGGGGCGCTCCGCGCCCGGGCGGCTGTTGAACGTGTTCATCGCCTTGGCGAGTCCTTCGCGGGCGAACATCAGACAGGCCTGCGCGGCCCGGTGGGCGGAATCCTCGATCTGGGGCCATTCCAGCTCGGTGAAGCGGCTGAGGACCCAGTCGGCCTGGTCCATGAACGGGGGTTTTTCGCCCACGCCGATGCGCAGCCGCGGATAGGCACTGCTGCCGAGCGCGCGGGCGATATCGAGCAGGCCGTTGTGCCCCCCGTCGCCCCCGTCGCCCCGCAGCCGCAGCGTGCCGACCGGGAGGTAAATGTCATCGGTGACGATGAGCACCTCGGTGGCGGGGAGCAGCTTGTAGAACCGCACGGCCTCGCCCACGCTGGTGCCGGAGCGATTCATGTAGGTCATGGGCTTGAGAAGCAGGCACTTCTCGCCCCCGAGGTTCGCTTCCACCAGGTCGCCGGAGAACTTCGCCCGGACCGGCTCGCCGGGGGCGACCTCGCGCGCCAGCGCATCGACGGCCATGAAGCCGGCGTTGTGGCGCGTGCGCTCGTAGGTCTTCCCCGGATTGCCCAGCCCGACGATGAGTTTCACCGCATCCACTCCTGAAACGCGGACTACTTCTTGGGGGCGCCGCCCTTGGCCGCGGGCTTGTCGGCGTCGGCCTTCGCCGCGTCGCGTTCCTTCTTCTTCTCCTCGGTGATGACGGCGGGGCCGGCGGCCGGGGTCGCCGCGGCGGCGGCGGCATCGGTGGGCGCGGCCTCGGCGACCTTCTCCTCCTGCACGATCACGATGTGCGCGACGACCGCGTCGGGCGAGGTCTTGAGCTTCATCGAGGCGTCGGGCAGGGCCACCTGCTTCGCCGTGAGCGAGGAGCCCACGTCCATGTCCGCGACGTTCACCTCGATGAACTCGGGAAGGGTGGCCAGGGTGCACTCCACCTCGATCTCGGTGTAGGGGCGGATCATGACGGCGCCCGCGGTGCCGAGGCCCTTGGCCTCGCCCACGAGGTGCACCGAGACATTGACCGTGATTCGCTCGTGCAGGTCCACGCGCATGAAGTCCGCGTGCACGGGGTGCGTGCCGAGGTGATCGAACTGGAGGTCCTTGAGCAGGATGTAGGCGGGGGTGCTGCCGTCGATGGCGATGCGGAAGACGCGCTCGCCCTTGTTGAAGTGCCGCACGGCCGCGCGCGAGTCCAGCGCCACCGGCACCGCGTCCTGCTTGTGCCCGTACACCACGGCGGGAATCCGGCCCTCGGCCCGTGCCCGCTTGGCGTACCTCGAACCCAGCTTGGCGCGGCGGTTTGCTTCCAGAATCGGTGCATCCTCGTGCATGGTCAACTCCTCGTGAGCGTTCGTGTGGGGTGGTGAGATCGTGAGATTGCGAGATGGAGGTTGTTTCGGGGTGCGGTCAGAGTCGTGCGGTGGGTTGTGCCTGCGTTGCGCGGCCGAAGGTCAGTCGTCGATCCTCATCCTCGTGTGTGCGTGGCCTGTTCCGATGTCCCGAACTCCGCGCGGCGCCGGTTACCGCTTTGGTCCGACCTTGTCGCGGAAGAGCGCGCTGATGGACAGGTTGTGGTGGATGTTGTGAATGGCATCGCCGAGCAGGTCGCCCACGCTCAGCACGGTGAGCCGGTCGCGGATGGGGGCGCAGCGGTCGCCGATGGGCACGGTGTCGGTGACGACGATGCGGCTGATGGGCGCGGCGCGGAGGCGATCCATGGCGGGCCCGACGAGCACGGCGTGCGTCGCCGCGGCGATCACCCGCTTCGCACCGCGGGCCATGACCAGTTTCGCCGCCTCGCAGACGGTGCCGGCGGTGGAGATCATGTCGTCGTACATGAGCACGGTCTTGCCCTCGACCGAGCCGATGAGGTTGGCGCTCACGACCTGCGAGCCGCTGAGCCGCTGCTTGTGGATGATCGCGAGATCGCCGTGCAGCAGGTTCGCGACCTTCTCCGCCACCTTGACATTGCCCACGTCCGGGCTCACCAGGCAGAGGTCGTCGAGTTCATCGCGGATCGAGCGGAAGTAGTCGAGGAAGACCGGCGTCGCCTGGAGGTGGTCCATCGGGAGGTCGAAGAACCCCTGGATCTGGGCGGCGTGCAGGTCGAGGGCGAGCACGCGGTCGGCTCGGGCGTGGGTGATGAGGTTCGCGACCAGCTTCGCCGTGATGGGCACGCGCCCCTCGTCCTTGCGGTCCTGGCGGCCGTAGCCGAAGTAGGGGAGCACCGCCGTCACCCGCTTGGCGCTCGCCCGCTTGAGGCAGTCCAGGAAGATGAGCAGTTCCATGAGGTTGTCGTTGACGGGCTCGCACGTGGAAAGCACCACGTAGCAATCGCGCCCGCGCACATCCTCATCGAGCTTCACCAGCAGTTCGCCGTCCGGAAAGACAAAGGACTTCGCGTCGCCCAGGGGCACCTTGAGGCGCGTGCACACGCGCTGCGCCAGTTCCTTCGAGTGGCGCCCCGCGAAGACCTTGAAGCCGTTCCGGTCGGACGTGTTCATCCGCGCCCCCCGCGTGAACGAAAGATCCGGTCCACCTCCGCGAGCTGCTCCAGCGTGTTGATGCTCAGCACGTCCTCGGGCGGCACGGCGTCGATCACCTCGACCCGGTCCCCGCGCGCCATGAGCACACCGGGAACATCCGTGATGTAGTACTCGCCGCTCGCTTCGTTCTTCGTCACGTCGCGGAGCGCCGAGAAGAGCGCGCCCGCCTCGAAGCAGTAATAGCTGGGATTGATCTCGCGGATCTTGATCTGTTCGGGCGTGGCGTTCTTCTGCTCCACGATGCCCGTGAAGCGGCCGGAGGCGTCGCGCGTGATCCGGCCGTATCCCGAGGGGTCGGGCACGATGCTGGTCGCGAGCGTCGCCCGCGCGCCGGCGGAGCGATGGCGATCAAGCACCCTGCGCAGGGTCTGGGCACGGATCAGCGGCCCGTCGCCGCAGAGCACGAAGACCTCGCCCTTGGGGTTCGTCCCGAAGCCTGCCTCGGCGCACCGAACCGCGTGCCCGGTGCCCAGCTGCTCGGCCTGCACGGCGTAGTCCACACCCTCGTAGCCCCGCAGCGCCTCGCGGACCAGTTCCTGCTTGTAGCCGACGACCGCGACGATGCGTCCGCATCCGGCGGCGCGGCAGGCATCAACCACGGCGCAGACCATCGGCCTGCCCCCGACGGGGTGACAGACCTTGGGCAGGTCGGACTTCATCCGCGTGCCTTTGCCTGCCGCCAGGATGATCGCCGCGGGCTTGTCGCCGTCGGGCGTTGTCTGCGTCACGCTCACCTCGCGTGCCCGTGCGGAACGACCCGCAGAGGGCGAAACTCCCCGGTCAGGATTCGAACCTGAACAGTCAGAACCAAAATCTGATGTGCTACCGTTACACTACCGGGGAAACCCGGGTCGCTGAACATGCCGGAGCAAGCGCCGTGGGGCGCGGTTCCGGCCTGTTCTGTGCAGAGGGTTGACCGGCCAAGGCTCCTTGTGCCGCCCTCGAAGAGCGGCTTGCGTCACCCATTTTGGGGGTGCGCAACCCGAAACGACCTTCGCGGTCCTCGGGAACGGGCCTTGCCCGTGTGCCGTTGGCCGCGGCTTGTCGGCGGGAAAGTCGGCTGGCGCAACGCCAGTCGGACCCGCCTGGGAACTCAGGCCCCCCCTTGCCGCGTGCGGCGATGCCGCTGCGGGCGGGACCCCTGGACGAGCCGGCTTTCGACGTCTCGCCCGGTTCCGAACCGAACGGGGGAGGGTAGAGGGGGGACGGGGCAGGGTCAAACCGAGGCGCGCGGCCTGCCAGGCTACCCCACCACTTCATCTTTCAGCCCGCGCGCCATGAGGCGCCCGATTGCCTCCAGCGGATCGACGCCCTCGAAGAGCACGGCGTGCACGGCCTGCGTGATGGGCATGTCCACGTTGAACTTTGCGGCGAGGTCCATGACGCTCCGGGTTGTCCAGACGCCTTCCACCACGTGGCGGGAGCGCTTGAGGTAGGTCTCGAGTTTTTCGCCCCGGCCCAGCGCCTCGCCGCACGAGCGGTTGCGCCCCTCGGGCGAGAAGCAACTGGTCGCCAGGTCGCCCACGCCCGCGACCCCGAAGAAGGTGTCGCGGTTGGCGCCCATCGATGACCCGAGTCGGGTGATCTCGGCCAGCCCGCGGGCGAGGAGCGCGCTCTTGGCGTTGTTGCCGGCCTGGAGCCCGTCGAGAATGCCCGCCGCGATGGCAATGACGTTCTTGGTGGCGCCCGCGAGTTCGACGCCGACCATGTCGGCCTGCGTGTAGATGCGCAGCCATGAGGTGCTGAAGAGACGCTGCACCGCCAAGGCGAACCCGGGGTTTTCACTGGACGAGATCATGGTCGCCGGGAGGCACCGAACGAGCTCGGCGGCGATGGTCGGGCCGCTCAACACGCCGAGAGGGCGATCGCGGCCCAGGACCGACCCGATGAGCTGCGTCGGTCGGAGCAGCGATTCGTTCTCGATTCCCTTGGCGACACTGACCACGCTCACGCGAGGGGGCAGGTGCGGCCTGAGGCGCGTGAGGGCTTCACGCAAATGCTGCACGGGCACCGCCGCGACCACGAGATCGCACTCGCGCACGTGCTCGTCCCTTTGGACGACGCGCACGGATTCAGGCAGAGTGAACCCCGGCAACCGGATGGATTGGCGGCTCTGCGCGAGTTCGCCCGCTTCATCCAAGTTGTGCCCCCACATGAGGATGCGCGGCGAGGGCTGCTCGCCGCTGCCCCGGGCCCGGTCGGGGGAGGCGAGCAGGCCGGCGCAGACGAGGCCCATCTGGCCGAGGCCGAGGATCGCGACGCGCGCCGGCTTGCCGTCGATGCCGAGGCGGGCGTCGGAAGTTGCAGGGGGGTTGGGGGCCAAGGTCAGGCTCCAGCGGATCGCCGGGCGAGTGAACCCGTGCGGGGCACGGGTCGTAGGGTACCGAGTTCGAGCCGGTCGGACCGGCCGGCTCTACTATGCACGCGCCCGGCGGGTTCTCGGCGGGCGCGACCCCGGACGCGGTGGGGCACGAGTGCCGGAGCGTCGCCTGTTGCGGGCGGCGTGACGGGCGCGCGGGCCGGGGAGGGGCAGAATCTTCGAGGTTTGCATGGCGCACGATCATCACGGGCACGAGCATCACGACCACGCTTCGCACGCGCCGGCCTCCGGCGGTTCGGGCGAGTATTCGGGGACCATGACCTGCTGCGCGCACCACGAGATCGCCAAGATCGACAAGTTGATCCCGCTGTACCTGGTGGGCGGCGTGCTGGTGCTGGTCAGCCTGTTTTCGCGGTGGTTCGGGTTCGGGGCCTCCGGGGTGGGCGATCTGCCCGCGCTGGTGGGCGCGATCCTGCTGAGCGCGCCCCTGTTCTGGGCCGCCTTCCGCGAGGTGCGCGACTTGCGCCCTTCGAGTTCGACGCTCGTGGCGGTGGGTATCCTGGCGGCCATGGCGACGGGTGACTATCGCACAGCGGGCCTGCTCGCGTTCGTGCTGCTGATCGCGGACCAGATCCTGCGGCGCACGGCCTTCGGCGCGCAGCGCGCGATTGAACAGCTTGTCAACCTGACCCCGGACCAGGCGCGCCTGCTGGCGCCCGATGGCACGGAGCGCGACGTGGCGCTCTCCGAGGTCACGGTGGGCGCGGTGGTGCGGGTGCGCCCCGGCGAGAACCTGCCCGTCGACGGGCGGGTCGCGGGCGGGCGGTCGAGCATCAACCAGGCATCGCTCACGGGTGAAGCGATGCCGGTAGAGGTGCAGGCGGGCGACCCGGTGTACGCGGGCACCACCAACCTCACCGGGCAGATCGACGTGGAAGTGACGCAGGTGGGGGGCGAGACCACCATCGGCAAGGTGACGCGGCTCATCCGCGAGGCCGAAGAGACCCGCACGCCCCGGCAGCTGCTCATCGAGCAGGTGTCGCGGTTCTTCGTGCCGGTGGCGCTCTCGGTGGCGGCGGTGGTGTGGTTCATCAACAGCCAGAGCCCCGACGCCGCGAGCAAGGCCGAGGCGGCCCGGCGCGCCATCACCGTGCTCATCGTCGCGTGTCCCGCCTCGCTGCTGCTGGCGAGCCCCACCGCGATGGTGGCGGCGTTCGCGGCCGCGGCGCGGCTCGGCGTGCTCATCAAGCAGACGCACTACCTCGAATCGGCGGCGAACGTCGACGCGGTGGTGATGGACAAGACCGGCACGATCACCACGGGCAAGTTCGAGGTGTCGCGCCTGGCGCCCGCCGAGGGCGTGGACGGGGCGGAACTGCTCAAGGCCGCGGCGAACGCCGAGCAGCACTCGAACCACCCGCTCGCCCAGTCGATCCTGCGCACGGCGCTGGCGGCGCGGATCACGCCGGACGGATCGAGCGATTTCGAGGAGATTCACGGGCGGGGTGTCCGCGCCCGCACGAGCGTGGGCGAACTCTGCGTCGGGCGCGCCAAGTGGCTCATCGAGCTCAGCCCCAGGTCGCGGGCGGAGATCGAGGCGGCGGAGGCGCGGATCGAGGGCATGTCGGGCGTGCACGTGATGCGCGACGGGCGGTACCTCGGCGTGGTGGGCCTCGAGGACAAGGTGCGGGCCAGCACCAAGAGCGTGATCCAGCGGCTGCGCGACCTGGGCGTGCGCACCATCGCCATCTTCACGGGCGACCGCCTGAGCGTCGCCAAGCGCGTGGGCCTGGCGGTGGGCGTTGATGCCATCGAGGCCGAGTGCCACCCCGAAGAGAAGCACCAGCAGATCAAGCAGCTCGTCGCCCAGGGCTACCGCACCATGATGGTGGGCGACGGCATCAACGACGGCCCGAGCCTCGCCGCGGCGGACGTGGGCGTGGCGATGGGGCTGTCGGGCTCGGACATCGCGACCAACTCGGCGGGCGTGGCGCTGATGACGGACGACCTCAACCGCGTGCCGTTCATCATCGAACTGGCCCGCAAGACCCGCCAGATCATCGCCATGAACATCGCCGCGAGCATCCTGATCGTGCTGATCGGGCTGGTGATGGCCTCGGCGGGGTGGCTGGCGGTGCCCGCGGCGGCCCTGTACCACTTCGCGGGCGAGATCTTCGTGCTGGGCAACTCCTTCCGGCTCTTTCGGTTCGGTGAGAACATCGCCGCGGCGGAGGAAGGCAAGACCGCCCAGACCATCCGGCGCGAGGCCAGCGTGCGTGGGCTCGGGGCGCCGCAGGCGGCCTGAACCGGCGCACGCGGGCGGGGCGGCATCAGTCGCGGGGCACACGCCGGCGCGGCGGCCGTGCCGGGCGGCGTGGAGCCGGGATGACACCTCAGAATGACGCCGGCCCGGCTGTTCCACGGGGGGCCTGCGCGCCGATGGATGATGCGCATGAGCGCGCTCCCGGTTTCGACGCGTGGTGTACCGCAACCTCCGGCCCCCGAGGTGCTCGGGCTGCCGGCGGATTACCGGCAGCAGCCGGCGAACTTCAGCTTTGACCCGGCGCGCCCGCGCGGCGGCCAATGGAAGAACAGTTACTGGCACGAAGAGCGCGCGGACATGAGCGGGCGGTATCAATGGCACGTCTACGACTGGGCCGCGTCCATTCTCCGGGCGCGCCCGGGCCTGAGCCTGCTGGACGTGGGGTGCGGCACGGGGCGGAAGCTCAAGGCACTGATCGCCCCGCTCACCGACGACATCGAGGGCATCGACCAGGCCTCGGCGCTGGCGCGGTTTCGGGCCGAGGGGCCGGCGGAGGGCCGGGTGCGTGAGGCGGACCTGGATGCGCCGCCCCGGGCGTGGCGGACGTTCGACCTGATCCTCTGCGCCGATGTGCTGGAGCACCTCGCCGATCCGCGCCCGGCGCTGCGGATGATCCGCGAGGCCTGTCACTCCCGCACGGTGGTGCTGCTCTCGACGCCCGACCGCGACCGCCTGCGCGGGCGTGACTGCCGCGCGTGTGCCAAGCCCGAGCATGTCCGAGAATGGGCGTCGTCGGAGTTCCGGCGCTTTGTGCGGGGGTGCGGGTTCCGGGTGCTGCGCCGGCGCTTCGTGACGCAGACCGATGCGGGGCTCGCCGAGACAATGGAAGCCGAACTGGCCTGGAGACGGGGCGAGGCGCCGACCTCGCCCTGGGCGTGCTGCGCGCTGCTGTGCAGGCCCGCATGACCCGGGGTGGAGGCAGCCGCGGGATGCAACGGGGAACCGCGAGAATGAACCGATGACGGATCGCCCGCCCGCCATGCTGATCGACCTGCCCCAGGGGTTCAATGTCAGCGGCGTGACGATGTGGGGCGTGCGCCTCGCGAACGCGCTGGCGGCGCGAGGCGGCTCGGCGGGTCTGATCGTGCATGCGCTGCCCCCGGGGCAGTCCAGGCTCGATGTGCCGCTGCACGCGGGGGTGCGGGTGTGGGACGCATCGGACCTCACGCCCCTTCGCCTCTGCGCGGGCGACCTGTCGCGGCACGTGCCCCTGTACCGGCGCGCGGCAGAGACGCTGGCGGACCCGGTGGTCGTGCTGAGCCCGAACCTGCACGGCGAGAGTTACGGCGCGGCGGCGTGCCTGGCGCAGACGATGCCGGAGCGGGTGCGGGTCATCGGGTGGCGGCATTCCGACATCGCCTACGACGCGCGACTGCTCGCGCATTACGAGCCCATGCTGCACGCCTTCGTGGGCGTGAGCGGGGTGATCGCGGAGCAACTGCGCCGGGCGCACCCGGGCCGGCGCGCCCACGTGCGCGAGATCGCGTACGGCGTGGAGGCGGAGGAGGCCCCGGCGCGGCGCGAGCCGCTCGCGGGCCGGGCGGTGCGGCTGGTCTACACCGGGCGGATCGAGCACGAGCAGAAGCGCGTGGGGGCGCTGATCGTGATGAGCGATGTCCTGAGCGCGCAGGGCGTGGCCCACGAACTGACCCTGCTGGGCGACGGTCCGGCGAGCGCCGAGGTTGATGCGCTGTGCGCGGCGCGCCCCCGCCGGGTGCGGCGCGTGCCGGCGTGCGGGCCCGCCGGTGTGCGGGCCATGCTGCGGGGCGCCGACGCCTTCGTGCTCGCATCGCGTTATGAGGGGCTGAGCATCTCGATGCTCGAAGCGCTTTCGTGCGGGTGCGTGCCGATCATCGCCCGGGTGCGCTCGGGGGCGGCGCAGGCCATCCGCGAGGGCGTTACGGGCCTCTTCGCTGAAACGGGCCCGGACGATGACGCCGAGGCCGCGGGGCACGCCATGGCCCGGGCGGTTGCCTGCTTCGCCGTGGGAGACGCCCCGGCGATGTCGCGGGCAGGAGTCGAGGATGCGCGGGCGCGGTTCGGCCTCGCGCGGCACGTTGATGCCGTCGCCGCCCTGCTTCGGGAGGTCGTCGATGCGCCGCCCCGGCCGTGGCCCGCGACCCGGGCGTGCGCGTTCGGGTCGTGCGGGGGCGCGCCGGGGGGAGGGTCGGGAAGCGTGCCGCCGGATGGGGCGACGCGGCTGCGCGAGGCCCTGCAGCGCCTGCGCGGGCGCACCATCGCGCTCTACGGGGGCGGGAGGCACACGATTGAGCTCGCCTCGGTGCTGGCGGAGAGCGAACTGCGCTTCGGCGTGCGCATCGCCTGCATCATCGACGATGACCCGGCGCAGCACAGACAACGTCTCTGCGGGTGGCCTGTGGTCGCCCGCGAAGCGGCAGCGGCGCTGGGCGCGACTGATGTGCTGGTGAGCAGTTGGATGCACCACGACGCGATGCTCGCCCGGCGCGAAGCCTTTGAAAGGCTCGGGCTGACGTTGCGCGGGGTGTACTCGGCCGACGATTGAGGAGCGGCACGCAGCGAGGCGCACCTTCGACCGAAGGGTTCACCACCCCGGCAGATTCTTGTCGATCCAGTCATCCTGGCGGAGCACATCGGCCCGGCCGCGCCGGGCGCGGGCTTCGCTTCGGCGCTGGGCGAGGCGGAAGCAGCGGGCGGCGAGCCGGCGCATGGTCACTTCGCCCTCCTTGCACGAAGATTCGAGCAGGGTGCGGGCCGGGCGCAGGTGCTGGCCGAGGAGTTCGTCCTTGAGCGAGGCATAGATGCGCGCCGCGCCCGGGTCGCCCTGCCGCCCGGCGCGCCCGATGAACTGGCGGTCGATGCGTTTGGCCCCGTGCATCTCGGAGAGGAGCACCACAAGGCCCCCGGCGGCGCGGGCGGCGGGGTCGAGGAGGATGTCGGTGCCGCGCCCCGCCATGTTGGTGGCGACGGTGATGGCGCCGGCGGCGCCCGCGCCCGAGATCAGTTCGGCCTCTTCGGCATCGTGCAGGGCGTTGAGAACCTTGTGAGGCAGGCCGCGGGCCGCGAGCCGGGCTGAGAGCGCCTCGGAGGCTTCGATCGAGCGCGTGCCGATGAGCACGGGGCGGCCCTCGCGCGAGAGGCGTTCGATCTCATCGACCAGCGCCGAGTCGCGGTCTTCGGGGCGCCGGAAGACCCGCATGGGCCACTGCACGCGGATCATCGGCCGGTGCGTGGGGATGCGGCTCACGGGGCGGGCGTAGACGTGCTCCATCTCGCGCGAGGCGTCGGCGGCGGTGCCGGTCATGCCGCAGAGGAACGGGTACCCCCGGAAGAACCGCTGGAAGCTCATGCGGGCGAGCGTCTCGCGGTCGGCGGTGACCTCGACCCCTTCCTTGGCTTCGACGGCCTGGTGCAGCCCGTGCTCCCACGATCGATCGGCGAGGAATCGCCCGGTGTACTCATCGACGATCACCACGCGCCCGTCGACGATGTCGTACTGCTTGCCCCGCAGGTAGCAATGCCGGGCGATGAGCGCCTGGCGGATGAGTTCTTCGGCGCGCCGGGGGGCCCTCCAGATGGGGGCATCACAGGCGCGCCACATCTGTTCGGCGCGGGCGAGGCCGCGGCGCCTGATCTCGGCCCGCTTGCGGAGGTGATCGACGGCGTAATCGGGGCCCTCGTCGAGTTTCGCGGCGATCGAGCAGGCTTCGTGGTAGACCCGGGCCATGTCGTCGCCCCGGCGGCTTTGAGCGATGATGAGGGGCACCACGCCTTCATCGATGAGCACGGCGTCGGCTTCATCCACGAGCGCCGCCCGCAAGCCCGGGATCATCGGCCCCATGGCGCGGGCGTCATCGCCGAAGCGGGCGAGGGCCATGCGCCCCGCCCACGGGGCGCCCAGGGGCGCAACGCGGAGCTGGTCGCGCAGGAAGTCCGCGGTGATCTGCTTGGGAGTGCCGTAGACGATCGCGCGGGCGTAGATGTCAAAGCGTTCGAGCGGCTCCTGCTCCTGCTGGATCGCCCCCACCGAGCACCCGAGGCGCCGGTAGAGCCCCGCCCGCGAGTGCGCATCGCGCCGCGCGAGGTAGTCGTTCACCGTCAGCACGTGCACGGAGCGGTGCGTCCAGGCGATGAGGGGGGCCGCGAGCGAGCCCGTGAGCGTCTTGCCCTCGCCGGTGAGCATCTCGATGATCCGCCCGTGGTAGAGGGCCATCGCGCCGAGCATCTGCACCGGGTAGGCCTCTTCGCCCGTCTCGCGCCGCGCCGCCTCGCGCACCACGGCGAGCGCCCGACGCAGCACGTCGGTGTCGACATCGCGCCGGATGAACCGTTCGCGGATGCGCATCACCTGCTCATCAAACGCCGCCTCGGAGTGGCTGCGGAGGGCGGGGGCGAGGGCCTCGGCGGCGCGCACGTGGCGCCACAGCACGCTCGGACGGGAGCGCCGCTGGGCGGCCCGGAGCTGAAGCCAGGCGTTGAGCCGGTCAAGGCCCTTGAGCGTGCGCGGCACGCGCCGGCGGCTCATGATCGAGCCGTGCAGCGCCGCGTATCGCGTGAGGGCCTGGGTCATGGGCGAGCGCTCCGGGGGCTCAGAGTTTCACCCGGGACTGGATGAGTTTGTGCAGCCGGTCGGCCCACTGGAAGGCGAGGGGCCGGGCGGGAAGCGTGAAGCGCAGGGCGACGCGCTCGCCGGGGCTGCCGCGCCAGCCCGGGCCCGGCCCGGGGGCCAGCAGCACTTCAAACTGCTTGGCGGAAGCCTGGCGCCCGGTGCGGTCGTCGGACTGGGTCTGGATGGTGCCGCCACCGGCGTAGGCCAGCGCGCCGTGCGCGAGCGTGCGCTGGCCGGCCTCGATCACCTCCTCGACCGCGCAGGGCACGCTGACGTAGGCGCGGCTGAGGAAGCGGGCGTGCGCGCGGAGTTCGAGGTCGCCGCGCTGCGCGGAGATGGCCCAGGCGTTCTCGCGCTGTCCGAGGCTAGCGACGATGTGGAGGGAGGCGTCATCGACGAGCTCGCAGATGGCCTGGCCCTCGCGCGCATACGACCCGACGAGCGCATCGGGGTCGGCGCCGACGATGACCCCCGCGTGCGGGGCCACGACGTCGAGCGCCTCGCGGCGCGTGAGGAGAAACCCGAGCTGTTCCTCGAGTGCGTCGAGCTGGGCCTCGTAGACATCGACGGCGACGGGCTGCTCCAGCGTCGCCTGGAGCATCAGGCTGCGGACCTTGGCGATCTGGGCCCGGCCCGCGGTGATCCGCTGTTCAAGTTCGGGGTTCGAGAGACGGGCGATCCGCTGGCCCGCCTCGACGCGATCTCCGGGGCGTGCGAAGGCCTCTTCGACGAAACCGTCAACCCCGAAGTAGACGCCCGTGCGCAGGCGGGCCTCGACGACGCCCGAGGCACGCCGGTGGTCGGGGAAGGGCACCAGCCCCACCGGGATGATGACCGCGAGGGCGAGCAGGAGGCTCACCCCCACCGCCCGCCAGCGCCGGTCGTGCAGGGCGGGGCCCGCGGCGAGCCAGTGGATGAACTTGCCCACGGGCAGGAAGAACCACATGGCGCTGGTCCAGAGGGCGAGCAGGAGGCCGAGCCCGAACATCACGCCCATCACGTGCAGGGTGATGCTGAGGAACAGGAAGAGGCGGTAGGCGAGGCTGAGCACGCCGTACAGGGCGAGAACCCAGCGCTCCGACGGGCTCGTGGTGGGCGCGGGCTCGTGCTTGAGCCGGTAGGCATGGCGCTTGAAGAAGTGCTGGATGAGGCGCTGCGAGCGCTGCATGAGGTTGGGAATTTCGATGAGGTCGCTGAGCATGTAGTAGCCGTCGAATCGCATGAGGGGGTTGGCGTTGAAGAGCACCGTAGAGACGCTGGCGATGAACATGGCGTTGTACGCGAGCTGGTGCGTGAGCGAACCCTCGGCGCCGAGCGTGCCCACCCACACGAGGGCCGCGACGGATGCGATGCAGAGTTCGAAGAGCATGCCCCCCGCGCCCACCGCGATGCGGCGCCACTTGTTCTCGAGCGTCCACGCGGCGGAGGCATCGACGTACGGCGCCGGGAAGAGCACGAGCAGCATCAGGCCGCACTCGGGCACCTGCCCGCCGAAGCGCTTGAGAATGACGGCGTGCCCGAGTTCGTGAACGGCCTTGGTGAGGATGAAGACGACGCTGAGCCAGCCCCAGTTGGAGGGAGCGATCGCGCTGGACGCGTCGCCCATCAGCGTGCGCGCGTGCGGCGCGAGCGAGAGGAGGGCGAAGAACACCAGCCCCGCCCAGAGCACGAGCCCGAGACGGGAGATCAGCGGGCGGAGCACCGGCTCGACGGCGGCGACGAGACGATCCGGGTTGAAGAGCCGGATCTTGAAGTACATGATGCCCACGATCTGCCCGATCGCCTTCTTCTTCAGCCGGTCGCGCCCGCGCCGCAGCAGCTGCTCGACCTCGGGCGAGGCATCCACGCTCAGAAGGTTCGCGCCGTAGAGCTGGGCGATGAGCTGGAGGGCCTCGTTCTGCGTGGGGGCGGCGTCGGCGTGCCGGGTGAGGCAGAGCTCCCACACCTCTTCCACGGTGCGCCGGCCGTCCAGCAGCCCGACGAACTCGTGGGCGATCGGGTTGAGGCGATAGAACTGGTTGGAGGACGGGTCATGCACGACATGCCAGCGCTCACCCCGGTAGTGCTGCCGGGTGATCTGCACGTGCGGACGCAGGCGCGGGCGCAGCGCCCGGACCCGGTGCCAGAAGGGAGAGAATGTCGGACGCTCGGACATGGTGAGGATGGAGGGTGAGGTTGTGAGGCGGTGTGGTGGCGAAGCGGCGAGGTGAAGCGGCGCGGATTCAGGCCATGCGGTAAGCGGGCAAGCGGCGAACTGCGATCAACAATGGCTCATTTCCCTATTTCCCCGTGTGGTCATTTGCCCACCCCTCCCCCCGCCCCGCTCACCACCAGAGCCACAAGCGGGCGGTGTCGCGGATGCGGCGCGTGAGGATCCACGCGATCGAGCGTGGTCCGGTGTTGAGTTTCACGATGCCCTCCATGCCCGGGCGCATCCAGGGGGCGGTTTCGTCGAGGGCGGCCCGGACCTCGAAGGTGTTGCTGCCGCCTTCCGCGCGGGCCATGGGCACGAGGCGTTCGACGTGGACGCCGAAGGTCGCGGCGGGGTCGCTGCGGGTGGCGAGTTCGCCGCGCATCGACTCGGCGATGTAGCTCACGTCGGTGTCGGAGACCTTGGCGACGGCGATCATGTCGTCCACCCTGGCGATGACGAAGAAGGCATCGCCGAGTTTGACGGTGCTGCCGACCCGCTCGCGGAGGTCGCCGTCCACGATCACGCCGTCGATGGGGCTGCGGAGTTCGGCTTGGTCGATTCGGTAGCGCAGCAGGTCGATCTGGGCCTTCGCCGCCTCGATGTCCTGCTTCGCCTGTTCGGCTTCTTCGAGTTTGCCCTCGCGCAGCGAGGCGTCGGCACGGGTCTGGGCCTGCTGCATCTTCACGAGAGCGTCCTGCAGACCCAGGTGGAGTTCGGTGGTCCGCATCGAGACGAGCAGGTCGCCCGCCTTGACGGTCGAACCCTTGATCGCGTGTTCGCCCAGCCGGTCGATGACGCCGTCAAAGGGGGCGCTCACGATGCGCTGGGTGCGGGGCGTGAGCTCCATCGGCGCTTCGATGCGGTAGGGCACGGTGACGAAGACCGCGGCGAGCACCGCGATCGTCGCCGCCACGAGGGCCAGCTTCCAGATCGTGTGCCTGGGCCCGACGAGCCACGATCCGGCCCGGCGCGTGGAATCAACGGCCCGCAGCGCGAGCACGCGGTCATCGCTTCGGCGCACCGCGAGCACCGGCGCCACGAGGTCCATCGCGGCCTGCAGCAGTTCGACGAGGGGCACGCCCAGCGTCGATGCATCCGCGGCGGACTCGACCGTCAGCACGCCCAGCACGTCATCCCCCACGCGAAGCGGAACCGAAGCCACCCGCAGCTTCGCGTCCGCCGAGGCGAGTTCGCGGTGCGCGTGCGCGATCGCCTGCCCCAGCAGCACGTCGCCCGCAGGCCCTTCTGCCGGCGGCACCGGGTGCAGCACGGCTTGCTCCTGGTCGAAGCACTCGTCCATCGCGGCTTCGACCTTCTTGACGAATGCCATGCGACGGTCGAAGTGCTCGGTGTCGCTCATGGCGACGGCCCGGAGGGTGCCCGAGTTCGCGCCCACGCCCTTGACCCAGCCCAGGGCCGCCCGGTCGAGCGCGAGGTGCCGCGTCAGGTCGTTGCACACCTGCATGCACGCGCCGCGGAAGCCCGCGGCCTGGTTGATCGAGGCGATGAGGCGCACGGCGAGATCGAGCGACGCGCTGGACGCCCGCGCGCGGGCGAGTTCGCGCCGGGCCGCGTGGGCGTGGATGTACCCCGCGACCACCTCGACGAGGGCGAGGGTGGTCTGGAGCGCCTGGCGCGTGCGGGCCTCGATGAGCAGCGTGATGACATGCCCCGGGGCATGGTCGCTCCCGGGTGAAAGCGAGACCCCGACCATGTATGCCTGCGATCCGCCCTCGTAAAGCCCGTCGCTCTTCTCCAGGCCGAAGACTCGGGTCTGGCGCGAACCCCCGGCGGCCCGGGCCGCGTCGCGGGCCTCCGATTCGTGTTCGATGGGCACGGTGCCCGGCTCACCCGTGCCGCCCTCGGCCGGAGGCCAGATGAGGAGGGGCGTGGGCTCGGGCTCGGCGCCCGGGGCGGCCCCCTGGGCGGGGGGCACGGCGTACAGCACGCCCTGGCGTGCGCCGGAGACCTGCGCCTGGATCGAGAGGAGCCGAGCGAGGAACGCGCGGTCGTCGGGCGCGGGCCTGGAGAGTTCCTCGACCACGCGCTGCCAGCCCGGAGCCTTGATCTTCGAGAGGTCGATCACGTCATTGATCTCCGGAGGCTCCCGCGGCGGCGGGTTCCGGCGCTGCGCCCGCTTCCGCGCGCAACATGCCATTCCAGGGTTCGCCGGGGTTGTCGAAGCGCACCCACGCCGCCAGCCCGGCCGGCCAGAGTTCAGGGTTGGCGACTTCGACGCGGATCCGCAGTTTGCGGGCGGCGAAGTTGGCCATCGGGCTCACCTCGATCACCTTCCCCTTCGTCAGCACGGGGTTCGAGGGCACCTCGAGCAGCACCCAGGCCGGATCGCCCTTCTTGAGCGCGAGGCCCATGGCGATGTCGATGGGCGTCTGCACGTCGATCAAAAGCGGGTCAATCTGCACCACCCGCAGCACCGGCTCCGACTCGCGGATCACGTCGCCCCGGTCCACGATCACCATGTCCACGATGCCGTCGAAGGGGGCGAGCAGGCTGTACCGGGCGACGCGTTTTTCGAGGCGGCCGAGCTGGGCGCCCTCCTGCGCCTGGTTCCACTTCGCCGTTTCAAGATCGATCTGGGCGATCACCTCCGAGACCTCGGCCCGGTTCAGTTCGTTGTCGGTGGCGCCGCCCCGGCTGTGGGCCTCCTTCATGCGCGCGAGTTCAACCTTCGCCAGTTCGAGCGCCGCCTCGGCCCGCTTCACCGGCAGATCGGTGTTGGCCCGGGTGCGCTGGATTTCGAGAAGGGCCGCCTCCTCGCCCGCGTCGCCGATCACGAGTTCCTGATCGACGTGGACGCGCTCGCCCCCTCGAACCAGGACTTGCATCACCTGCGTCGAAATCTGAAACCCGACCTGGGCATCCCGGCTTGCCTGGGTGTAGCTTCGCTCCCCCGCGAACCGGGCGGCGAGGTCCTCGACGCTCTCCGTGCCGTCAGGCCCCGTGTTTGCCCCGGGTTGCGGGATCGGACCGGCTCCGACCGCAAACGCGGCGCCCGCCAAGGCAGCCAGACCCACACCGACGCCCGCTCGCCTCACGCGCATGTTCAGCCCTCAACTCGAACCTCATCCGACTCGTGGGGGCCCCGCATGGCCCGGCTCTCCGCTCAAGGTGGGAGGGCGAACCGTCCGGCTCCGCCTGTGCGGGCCTCCCGGGGTTCTCCATGATACGCAGGCGCGGCGGCTTCCGTTCCACCCGCCCCCTACCCTTGCTCTCCCGGGCCCAGCGCCCCAGGAGTCTCCCATGCCGCAGTCCGTCGCTCCTCCGGCCCTGGCCCTCTCCGGCGGGACGCCGGTCTCCGCCAAGCCCGTGCCGTTCATGTCCTTGGCGCTGACGCCCGACGACATCGAGGCGGCGACGGCGGTGCTGCGTTCGGGGATCCTGCGCCAGGGCGCCCGGTGCGCCGAACTGGAGAAGCGCTGGAACGAGCTGACGGGCTCCAGGCACACCCTGACCTGCGCCAACGGCACGTGCGCGCTCCAACTGGCGTACGAGCCCCTCTTCAAGCCCGGCGACGATGTGCTCGTGCCGGCGTGGTCCTACATCGCGACCGTGAGCATGGTGGTGGCGCGGGGGGGCAACCCGATCTTCTGCGACGCCCTGCCGGGCACGATGCAGATTGACGCCGCCGATGCACGCCGGCGTCTCACGAAGCGCACCACGGCGATCGCCTGCACGCACCTGTACGGGATGCCGGTGGATATCGACGCGGTGCAGGCCCTGGCGCGCGACGCGGGGCTCAAGGTCATCTACGACGCGGCGCAGGCGCACCTGGCGACGTACAAGGGCAAGGGCCTGGGCGCCTTCGGCGACGCGGTGACCTATTCGCTGTATGCGACGAAGAACCTCGCGACTGGCGAGGGCGGACTGGTGAGCACCAACGACGATGCGCTGGCACGCCAGCTCGGCCTACTCCGCTCGCACGGCGAGACCGACAAGTACCTGCATGACCAGGTGGGGTACAACTACCGCCTGAACGACATCGCCGCGGCGATCGGGTGCTCGCGCCTCAACCGCCTCGCCGACCAGACCGCCCAGCGCCGGCGCAACGCCGATCGGTACGACGCCATCCTGGCCCGGGTGGGCGGCATCGAGCCCCCGGCGCGGACGCCCGGGGCGGAGGGCGTGTGGCACCTGTACACCGCGCGCCTCGATCTGGGCCGCGTCCGCTGCACGCGCGATGAGTTCTGCAAGGCGCTGGGGGCCGAGGGCGTGCCCACGGCGACGCACTACCCGCGCAGCCTCACGCGCCAGCCGGCCTTCCGCGCCGTGGTGAAGGATCACCCCCCCGTCGCCGATGCGCTCTCGCAGCGGGTCTTCTGCCTGCCCATGCACCACGACCTGTCCGACGAGCACTTCCGCGTGGTCGAAGAGGCGCTGCACAAGGTGGCCCAGGCGTACCGGGTGTAGCCGGCGCGACGGCGCTCGGCACGCGCGACCTGCCCGGGGCGGGGGCGCTGAAGATTGGGGTCATGCTCAGGGCTTCGGCGTGAGCGACTTACGCACCTCATCGACCATGCGCTCGATCTGGAAGGGCTTGAAGAGCACGGCCTGCAGGCCCTCCTGGCTCGCGCGCACGATGGAGTGGTGCGGGTCGTAGCCGAAGCCGGTCATGAGGATCACGGGAACATCGCCGAGCTTGGCCCGCGCCGCGGCGAAGACCTCGTACCCGTTGCGATCGGGCATCTTGATGTCGCTGACCACCAGGTCGAAGCGTTCGGCGTGCCGGATCGCTTCGATGGCTTCTTCGCCGCACGCGCAGATCGTGACCAGGCAGCCGCGGTTGCGGAGCACATCGCCGAGCACGCGCCGGATGCGTGATTCGTCGTCCGCCACGAGCACCCGCTTGCCCGCGAGCACCGGATCGGCCTCGCGCTTGGCCAAGGCGCGCTCGACGCCGAGAATCGTCTGCGGCCCGGCGGCGGCATCGCGCAGTTTCTGGCGGATGCTCTCCACGTCGGCCCGGATGCGAGCCGCGTGCCCGCACCCTTCGCTCTTGGCGGTCTCGTCGCGGGTGAGCAACGATTCGACCTCGGTCAGAATATCTTCGAGCGGCTCTCGAATCTCGCCTTCCACGCGCCCGCAGGCGGTCGCGTTGGTCGCAGCCCGCTCGACCACGAGAAGTTCGAGCATGCCCAGGGCCATCGCCACGTATCGGCCGAAGGCTTCGGCGAGCGTCCGGTCCTCCGCGTTGAAGTCGTGGGCCTGCGTGCTTTCGGCGTCCAGAATCCCGATCACCCGTTCGTGGATTTTCAAGGGGACTGTCAGCGAGCACTTCGCCCCGGTCGCGCCCGGCATGAAGAGCGGGTCTGACTCGGTATCGTCGCACAGGTAACTCATCCCCGTGGCGGCGACATGCCCGGTGATTCCGTTCCCGTCCTGTCCGCGGTAGAGTTCCAGGTTCGCGACTTCCGCGGGCAGGCCGTGGCGGATGATGCACTCCAGCCGTCCTGACTTCTCGTCCAGCAGCCAGACCGAGAAACTCTCGAAGTGCAGCACGTCGCGGGCGGCCTTGACCAGCCGGGTCTCGAGCAGTTGCAGGCGTTCCACCGCGTTCATGTCGCGGATCTGCTGCGCGTCGTACCGGAGCAGCTCGGCGCCGGCCCGGTCCACCTGCCCGAGCCAGCGCGAGAAGTTCCGCGCCTCGGTCACATCGCGGACAAGTGCCGCCGCGCGGGCATGGGTGCCCGAGGCCTGCGGGAGCACGCGAACCTCGAAGGTCGCGCCCCCGGGCAACTCCACTTCGCTCAGCGCCTGCGGCAGGGGCCCGCCCCGACGCTCGGGCGGACGGAGTGCCGAAGCCGTGACCAGTTCGACGACCCGGAGTCGCAGCACCTCGGGGAGCGCACCGAAGGCGGCGTTCGCGTGGATCAGTTCGCCCGTGCCGGTGAACAATGCCATGCCGTCCGGGCTCAGGCCCAGAATGGCCTCGCCCGGCGCCTCAGGTGGCACACTTGGTTGCACGCCTCGACCCATCCCCACCGGGGCGCTCACACCCGAACCCTCCGCATGGGCCCCGCCCGTGCCGCGCGAGTGTTCTGGCTCGCCGCGCCGGGCCTGACTGACCCACCGACAATCGAGTTCGCCGGCTGACGCCCCGCAAACTCAATCGAGAAACCGATACGCACGCGATTTCATTCGGATGCGAACACACCCCTATTTGAGGGAATCCGAGACTGGCGTGCACCGATTCTCACTGTAGTTACCCCAACCGATCCGATCTGCCAAAGAACCTTCGGCCAAGCGAACCCGAATCCTGCACGTTCACCATGCTCAGCGTCCGAGAAGTCCACAAGTCGTTCGGAAAGGTCCACGCCGTGCGCGGCGTGTCGTTCGATGTGGCACCCGGTGTAATTACGGGATTGCTCGGTCCGAACGGGGCGGGCAAGAGCACGACCATCCGCATCGCGGCGGGGTACCTTCCGGCGGACAAGGGGGGCATCTCGCTCTGCGGCAAGGACAGCCTCGAGGATTCGCTCGGCGCCCGCAGGATGCTCGGGTACCTGCCCGAATCCGCCCCGTCGTATCCGGAGATGCGGGTGGGAGACTTTTTGAAGTTTCGTGCCGCGCTCAGCGGCGTGGGGCGGCGCCAGCGCAGCGCCGCGGCGGGACGGGTGATTGAGCGTTGCTGGCTGCGGGAAGTCCGCACGCGGCGCATCGCCCATCTCAGCAAGGGCTACCGGCAGCGCGTGGGGCTGGCGGCGGCGCTGGTGCACGACCCCAAGGTGGTCATCCTCGACGAGCCGGCGAACGGGCTCGACCCCACGCAGATCGTGGAGATGAGACGGCTGATCCGGGAGATCGGCGCGGAACGCACGCTCCTGGTGAGTTCGCACATTCTCGCCGAGGTCGAGCGCACATGCGACCGGGTGATCATCATCGCGCGCGGTCGTGTGATGGCCGACGGCACGCCCCACGCGCTGGTCGCGCGGGCGGCGGGCCCGCGCCGGGCATGGGTGGAGTTCGCGCAGGGGATACACGACCTGGAGGGGCTCATGGCACGCCTGCGCCCGGTGCCCGGCGTGGCGGAAGCGCACGTGGAGAGTGAACCGGGCGCGCCGTGGGCGCGGGTGCGGCTGATCGTCGAGGGCGATCCGCGCGAAGGCATCGCCAAGGCGCTCGACGGGGTGCGGGTGCGCGAGCTGCACCTTGACGAGCCGACGCTGGAGCGAGTGTTCATGGATTGCATCGAGCGGGAGGGCGCGTGAGAGGCGCCTGGACCATCGCGGCCCGCGAGTGGGCATCGTTCTTCCGCCTGCCGGTGGGGTGGGTGGTGATCGCGCTCGGGGCGCTGATCAGCGGGGTGGTGTTCGCGGCGGCGGCGCTGCGCCCCGGAGAGATCGCCTCGATGCGCGACTACTTCTCGGCAACCGGCGCCCTGCTCATCGTCATCTGCCCCGCGGTGTCGATGCGCCTCCTGAGCGAAGAGGCCCGCACGGGGACCATCGAGCCCCTTCTGACGAGCCCGGTCAGCGACGCCGCGGTGTGCGCCGGGAAGTACCTGGGCGGCCTTCTCTTTCTGCTGTCGATGATCGCGCCGTCGCTGCTGTACGTGCCCCTGCTCGCGGCGCTCTCCGACCGCCCGCCGGACGCGGGGCCCATCGTCGCGGGCTATCTCTCGCTGGTGCTCGTGGGCGCGCTGTATCTCGCGGCGGGCGCCCTGGTTTCGGCCCTGACCTCCAGCCAGACCCTCGCCTTCCTCGGCGCGTTTCTGCTGCTCCTCGTGATGCTCGCCGGGCCGGACATTCTCATTCCGCGCTGGGCCGGGGCGGCTGAAGTGCTGCGCCGCCTGTCGATACCGACCCGGCTGGGTGATTTCGCCCGCGGCGTCATCGACCTGTCGCACGTCGCGTACTTCATCGCGCTCTCGGCGTGGTTCGTCACGCTCGCGTACCTGGCGCTTGCCTCGCGGAGGTGGCGATGAACCGCTCGCGGCGCTTCCGGTTCGGCGTGCGGGCGGGCGCGATCGCGCTGGCGGCGACCCTCGGCTGCGCCGGGGTGATCGTCGCGACCTCGCGGGAGATGCCGCGCTGGGATGTCACCGCCTGGGGCGACCAGGGGCTCTCGGCGCGGGCCCTGCGCGCGCTGGAACGGGTGCCCGGCCCGTGCCGCCTGGTGCTCGCGGGGCCGTGGTCAGCGCCGGAAGGGACCCCCGGCGTGCCGGGACGCGCGGCGCAGCGCGAGGTGTTCGACCTGCTGCGGGAGATGGACCGGGCGCACGGGCCCTTCGCGTTCACGCCCGTGGACACGCTCTCGCCCGAGGGGCAGGCGACCTACATGGACGTGCTCAAGGGGCTCGCGGCGCGCGACCAGGCGCAGGTCGGCGCGTGGCAGGGTGCGCTGGATCGCGCCTCGCTCACACTGGAGGAGGGGGCGGCGGCGCTGGGCTCGTGGAGCCCGGTCTTTGAACAGGCGCGCGACGCGCTGCCGGGCGGGGCCGATGCGGACGCAGCGCGCAAGGCATTTGACATGCGCGCGGGGGTGGTGCGGATTCTCGCCTCGCAGGCGCGCCAGCGGCGCGCAGAGGCCCGGACGCGCGGGGAGGCGCAGGTCGGGGGCGTGCCGGTGGGGGCGCTCGATGACGCCGCGGGCATGTTGCGCGCGGCGCTGACCCGGCTGGATGCGGACCTGGCGTCCCTGGAGGGAGACCTCGGGGCCTCGGCGACGGGCACGCTGCCCGGGGAAGCGCGGGCCCGGGTCGAGGCGATCGCAGGGGCGATCGGCCCGCTGCGCGAGCGGATGCGCCTCGGCGCCGATGAACTGGCGCGGCTCACGCGCCCCGATGTGCTGCGCGTCGCCCGCCTGCTGGAGCGCGGGCCCGCCGCGATCATCATCGGCCCGCCCGAACTGGGGCTGACGGCGATCAGCCTCGATGCGCTCTTTCCGCCCGGGGCCGAGGACGTGACGGGGGGCAGCCTGCGCCGGCACGCCGAGGATGTGGTGACGACGGCGCTCGGCACGCTGGTCAACCCGGATGCGCCGATCGTGGTGCTGATGCACGCCGAGGGGAGCGCCTCGCTGCTTGAATCAGGCGCGATGAACGCCATGCGGGCGCGCCTGGAACTGCGCCGGGTGACGTTTGTCGAGTGGCCGGTGACGCAGCGCCCCGCGATGCCTGTGCTGAGCGCTGCGGACCCGGATGGCCGCAGGCCCGTGGTCTACGTGGCGCTGGGCACCGACGCAAGCAGCGGCATCGGGCAGGATGCGGGCCTCTCGGGGCCGGCCCGGGCCGCGGCGCTGGGGCGCGCCCTGCACCTGGTCGTCGATGCGGGCAAGCCGCTGCTGGTCTCGCTCGCGCCCTCGCCCGCGCCGTCGTGGGGAGGGACCGACGACGCCGCGGCGGTGCTCGGGGACTTCGGGCTGAGGGCCGACTCGGGGCGACCCATCCTGGGCCTGACGCAGACGCCCCAGGGGGCGCAGGTTGACGCGACGATGCGGGTGCAGGCATTGGAGGGTGAGCACGCGGTGCTGGGCGCCGTCAAAGGTCTGCCCACGGTGCTGCGCTGGTGCCTGCCTCTCTCGACGCTGCCCGGGCACGACGACGTGATGCGCGTGCCCGCGATCGAGGTGGCGCGGGCGGGGGCGTGGGCGGAGGCCGAGTGGCTGGGGCTCTGGAGGTTCTTCGCGCAGCAGCGGGTCGAGGCCGCCGCGGGGGCGGGCCTGCCCACGCCGAACGAGGGCGTGGATGACCTGCGCGGGCCGTGGACCGTGGCGTACTTCGCCGAGCGCCGGCTGCGCGACGGGGTGAACCAGCGCCTGGTCGTGGTGGGCGCCAACGGCTGGTTCTTCGACTCGCAGACACTGCCCTCGGTGACCGAGGACGGACGCACGGTGCTCGCGAACCCGGGCAACTCCGAGTTCTTCGACGCGTCGATCTCGTGGCTCGCGGGGCAGGATGACCTGATCGCGCCGGGGCCCGCGGCGCGGGCCGTGGCGCGGGTGCGTCCGATGAGCGAGGGGCGTCAGCGGCTGCTGGGCTGGCTCATCATCGCGGGCCTGCCGCTGGCGATTCTGGGGCTCGGGGTGGTGGTGCGGGTGGCTCGCCGGTAGGGCCGTGCCGGCGCGCGGCGCGGGCCAGCGACTCGCGGACCGAGGTCGCGCATTCCGGGCACATGCGCAGGTGATGCAGGCCCGCGAGGTCGTACCCGCACCCCTGACAGCAGCCGCGCGGAAACGCCCGCGGGATGCAGGCCAGGAAGAGCCCGGTGACCCCCACGAAGCAGGCGTATCCGATGAGGACGTGACGCAGCACCGGCGTGTAGATGCGCCCTTCAGTCACCTCGCCCATGTAACTGTGAAACCGGATGAGTCCGGCCATGAAGAGCATGGCGAGCAGGATGGAGGCGAACGACTGCCACCTGCGCCGGTAGAACGCGGCGAGCATCCACACGATGACCGCGAAGCCTGTAAAGAAGGGAATCATCGATCACGGCGCGCCGCCGCAGGTCCATGATACGGGCGCGCGGGTGCGCCGCGGCGCGCGACCTCGGGCGATCTGCGGGCGCATCACGCCTCAGCCCCGCGCGCCGGTGGATGCGGGGTCGGATCGTTCCGCGGCGGAGCGATAGATCCAGACAAGCAGGTCCTTTGGGAGCGACTTGCCCCGCAGACGCGGCGCGCTGGCGGGACCAAACCGCGACGGATCCACCATCGCAAGGTCCGGGTCGGCGATCGGGCTCGGGCCGTCGAAGGTGGTTTCGAGGAGCGTGCGCAAGGCCCAGTAGCGGCTGGCGTAGAGCTCGAAGGCCTCGGCGGGAGAGGCGGCGAGATCGGCGGCGAAGGTCTTGGAGGGCTCGGGCTTGGGGGTGAGGTGCTCGTCGGTGGTCACGATGTCGGAGCCGAAGAGAACGCGCCCCTGCCAGCGTGACATGAAGGCGAGGAACTCCTCGCGCGGGTGCGCGCTCAGTTCGCGGACCATCCACTTGGTCGCGGAGGTGTCGAGGTGGAGGTTGGGATGCCGCTCGAGCAGGCCGGAGAGGAAGGCAAGGTCTTCGGGCCAGCCGCCCATGTGGGCCGCGATCCATCGCGCGGGGTACCAGTCCACCATGCGTTCGAGCGGGGCGTAGTGCTCGCGCTTGGGCAGAAAGCGCGAGGCGTCGCGGTAGCGCGTGCCGAACCAGGTGTCGGGGTCGGCGACGTGGGCCATGAACGACATGCCGAGGCTCATCGCGAGGTCGGCGGCCTCGCGCCGCGCGGCGCCGTCGAGGTTGACGATGTCGGCGTCGCGCTCGGGGTCAAACATCTCGCGCATGCGCGGGGCGCACCAGAACTTGACGATCCGGGCCCCGAACTCGCGGTGAAAGGTGCGGATGTCGTCGAGAAAGCCTGCCCGCCACGCCCGGGCGCGGTCGGGAGCGCCGAAGTTGGGGATCGCGACGAAGCGGGCGAAATCGCCCAGCACCTCGCGCACGCGCGGCGCCTCGGCGAGGCGAGTTTGGGTGTGGACGCGCTCGACGCCGAAGAGCCGCGCCGCCTCGAGATAGACCCGGGACGCGCCGGCGCCGTTGATGTGGGCGTGGATGTCGATGATGGGAACGGCCGGGGGGCCGAGCCGGGACGCTTCGGCCCGATAATCGAGCCCGAGCAGGTTGGCGCCCCGGTTCGCTGCCTGCATCATGGCCTTCGTACCCTCCGAGGCGATGGTAGACCCGCGTCAAGCCGCCCCGGTCCGCGCGCCGGTGCGCGTCGAGGCTCAGCGCCCGGCGCGCATCGCCCTCGCCCATGACTGGCTGGTGGGGATGCGCGGCGGGGAGCGCGTGCTCGACCGCATCGCGGGCCTGATCGCTCGCGAACACGCGCCGGCGGGCCTCTATTCCCTCTTCGGCGGGCGGACGCCGCTGACGGAGACGCTCTCGCAGTGGCCGGTGACGCTGAGCGGGCTGTCGCGGGCACCCGCCCGGGCGCGGCGCTGGCTGCTGCCCCTGTACCCGCGCGGGGCGGCGGAACTCTCAGGCGCGCTGGCGCGGGCGCACGAGCGCGAACCGATCGACCTGCTCCTTTCGAGTTCGTCCGGGCTCATCAAGGGCGTGCGGGCGCCGGCGGGCGTGGCGCACCTGTGCTACTGCCACTCGCCCCCGCGGTATCTCTGGTCGCAGGCGGACGAATACGCCCGCGCGGGGGGGCCCGCGATGCGGGCCGGGCTTGGCGTGTTCGGGGCAAGGCTGCGCCGCTGGGATGCCGCGTCGGCCTCGCGGGTGACGCAGTTCATCGCGAACTCCGCGCACACGCGGGAGGAGATACGCCGGTGCTACGGGCGCGAGAGCGAGGTGGTCCACCCCCCGGTGCGCACGGGGTTCTTCACCCCCGACGCGGGCGTTGCGCGGGAGGGTTTCTGGCTCGTCGCGGGGGCGCTTGAGCCGTACAAGCGGGCGGAACTCGTCATCGAGGCGGCGCGCCGGGCCGGAGCGCCGCTCATCGTGGCGGGTGAGGGGTCGATGCGCCGCCGGCTGGAGCGCGCCGCCGGCGGCCACGTGACATTCCTCGGCCGGGTGAGCGACGAGAGGCTGCGCGATCTCTTTCGGCGCTGCGGGCTCTTCGTCTTTCCGCAGGTTGAAGACTTCGGCATTGCGCTCGTCGAGGCCCTCGCCTGCGGGGCGCCGGTGGTGGCGCGCCGCGCGGGCGGGGCGGCGGAGATTCTCGCGCACGGCGACACCGGCGCGATGTTCGATGAGCCGGAGCCCGGCGCGATTGTCCGGGCCGCGCGCGCGACGCAGACCCGGCCGGACGCCGCGCGTGCGGCGGCCCTGCGGTTCAGCGAGGAGCGGTTCGACCAGCGCATGCGGGGCGCGATCGCCGATGCGCTCGCGCGCGGCTGACCGTACGATGCCGCCCACGCCTCGCCCGGGAGCCGGCCATGCACGACCACGAATGCACCGAAGGGTGCGACCACCGCGCCCCGGCGCCGACGCTGGATGAAGTCATCAGGATGATCGGCCTCTCCAGCCTGTATTGCAGCCGAGGCTCGCTGGAGCTCGAAATCCTGGACGCGTGGGAGGAGTCGCCCCCGCCGAAGAAGAAGGCGGCGCGCAAGGCCGCCGTCGTGGAGAGGCAGGAGGAATACTGGACGATTCTGGAGGCGTTCAACGGCGCGGTCCCGAACGGGGCCGCAGCGCTCAGCGTGCCCTTCTGCCGCGCCATGCGCGAAGTGCTCGGCGGCTGGGCCGAAGAGGACTTCGACCTGATGGAGTCGCAGCAGGAATCGCTCGGCCTGCTGCTGTGGGCGGTCGGGGCCATCGACGCGATGCCCCCGCTTCGGCCGGGCGTGGAGGCCGAGGTCACCGCCGAGGCCATCCGGCGGATCAACGCGGGCGAGATGACGCCGCGCATGCGCGCGGAGGAGGTCCTGCGCCGGGTCAGCGCCGAGCTCCACCTCATCCTGCAGCGAGCCGATGAGACCCTGTGCGTTTACCGCGAGCAGGTCCGGGCGGGGTCGCACGCCCGCCCCGAGGCCGACATCCTGGCGGAGGCGCGGGCGGAGGTGCTCGCGCGTGCGGCGGAACTGGACATGCCCGTCCAGGACGGCGACATCGTCGTAGAAGGGTCGGAGTACGGTGCGCTCGCCGGGGATGAGGCCGAGGACGTGGCCCTGAACGCCATGTCCAGGGCACGGGCGGTGCGGTGGTTGCTCGGCGAGGGCCCAGGACCGTCGTAGGGCAGCGGTTTGCCGGGCGCGGGCGAGCCCGGCGCGAGGCTGCGGGCGGGCTACGATTGGCCCGCCTCGGGGCCGAGTCGGTCGTGCCGCGCGGTGAGGTGGAGAGCGAGGCCCGGGTGGGCCCGGCGCGGCTTGTCCCAAGGGAGTTCAATGGCGAAGCAGGACGAAAAGTTCACGATGGAGGCCAAGGTCATCGAGGCCCTTCCCAACGCGATGTTCAAGGTCCAGCTTCCCAACGAGCAGAAGACCGAAATCTTGGCGTATGTCTCGGGCAAGATGCGCAAGAACTACATCCGCATTCTTCCCGGCGACACCGTCACGGTCGAGATGAGCCCGTACGACCTGACCAAGGGCCGCATCACCTTCCGCGGGCGCTGATTTGCGTTGAGATTGCGGCAAAGGGCGGGGCTCGCGCCCCGGCTTCTCGTCGCGCTGCGCGCCGGCGGGCGCCCGGGGGCCGCCCGACGCCGAGCACGACTCCGCCGAGTGCAGATCGGGCGCGGCCCGCAACCCGGCGCACGCGCCGGGGATAGGCTCGTGCGGACCCGCGAAGGAGCCCACCATGCATGACCCGCGTCTTGACCGACTCGCCGATGTCCTGGTGAACTATTCGACGAAGGTGCGCCCGGGCCAGGTCGTGCGGATCGTGAGCGAGCCCGCGGGGATGGCCCTGGTGGAGGCGATCTACGCGGCGGTGCTCAGGGCGGGCGGGCACCCGTACTACCAGGCGACGAGCGACGGCCTGGAAGAGATCATGCTGAGGCACGGATCGGCGGACCAGCTCACGCATGTCCAGCCGGTGATGGAGTTCACGGTCAAGACGATTGATGTGACGATCAACCTCTGGGCCGAGGTGAACACGCGCTCCCGGTCGCGGATGGACCCCGCCCGGCAGGCGCTCCGCCAGGCGTCCCGCAAGCCCATCACCAAGGTGTACTTTGATCGCACGGCCAGGGGCGAGCTGCGCTGGGTGGGCACGCAGTTTCCGACGCAGGCCTCGGCGCAGGATGCCGAGATGAGCCTGTCACAGTATGAAGACTTCGTCTTTCGCGCGGGGCTGCTGCACCTGCCCGACCCCGTGAGCGCGTGGCGCGCCGTGCACGAGCGCCAGCAGCGCGTCTGCGAGTATCTCTCGAAGCGGCGCGAGCTGCGGTTCTTCGTGCCGCCCCACGACGGGCACGACGGCACCGACCTGCGCGTCAACGTGGACCCGGCGCGGGCGATCTGGATCAACTGCGCGGGCACAGAGAACTTCCCCGACGGCGAGGTCTTCACCGGCCCGCAGGGCGTCGAAGGGCACGTCAACTACACCTACCCGGGCGTCTACCAGGGGCGTGAGGCGCACGGCATCCGCCTCGCCTTCAGGGGCGGGCGCGTGGTCGACGCGAGCGCGGCCAAGGGCGAGGAGTTTCTCATCAAGATGCTGGACCAGGATGAAGGGGCACGCGCACTCGGCGAGATCGCCATCGGCACCAACTACCAGATCCAGGAGTTCTCCCGCAACACGCTCTTTGACGAGAAGATCGGCGGCACCTTCCACGCGGCCGTCGGGGCGGGGTACCCCGAGAGCGGCAGCACCAACGAGTCGGGCCTGCACTGGGACATGGTGTGCGAGATGCGTCCGGGCACGGCGCGCCCCGGCGGCGTGATCGAGGCCGACGGCGAGGTCATCCAGCGCGACGGGGCGTTCGTCTTCGCGGACTGGCCGGGACGATAAAGGGCGAAGCCGCACCCCCGCGGGCGCGGCTTCGTCAGGTGCGATTCACGTGCCTTGCCGCGCGCGGTGCGCGCAGGGGGGAGGGGCGCACGCCAAAACTCCCTTCAGGCCGCGATGTGGTGCTCCTTCACCGGCGGCTTCAGCACCCCTGCACGAAGAGGTCGAGGTAGTAGAAGAAGTCGGCGGCGTCGATGAGCCCGTCGGGGACGCCGTACGCAGGATCGTTGGGGTCGCTGCTGCCCGTGAGGTCCGCCTCGGCGAGGTTGCCGGCGACGAACTGATCGAGGTAGTAGAAGAAGTCAGCCGAATCGGCGCTGCCGTCGGGCACGCCGTAGGAGGGGTCATTCGGGTCGCTGCTCCCGCTGAGGTCGGCGGCGCAGGTGTCGTCCGCCGCGTGGAGCACGAAGGCCATCTCCGCGTTGTTCAGGTTCGGCTGGAAGTTGTGGGGGTCGAAGAACCAGCTCGCCATGATGCTGCCGTAGTCCTCGAATGACTCGGCCCAGCCCCACTGGGGTTCACTGGACGTGCCGCCGCGATCGAGCACGGCGACGATGCTGATCCAGAACTCGCCCGCCGCCCCGGTCTCGAACGGAAGGGGAAGGTCAAGCGTGTAGTGATACCCGGCGAGGTCGGGGCCGGGGATGGTGTAGTACAGGTCTTCGGTGAAGGTGGTGACTTCGGCCTCGTAGATCTCGGTGCCGGGGATGTTGCCGTTGTCGGTGTAAAAGCGGATGACGAAGGACTGGGTGTTGCCGCGTGCGTTGTCCGGGGTGCAATACCCGCCCCAGAACTCGATGCTCCCGATGCGCCAATCGGCCTGCGCCTGGAAGTCTTCGGCCACTTCGCTGAACCAGCCGAGGCCGCCGAGGTTCCGCGCGTCCTGCGACGAATATCCCCCGCACGTGTTGAACGGGTTCTGACGCCACAACTCCTGGCCGAGGGCGAAGGGAGATGCGGCGGCGAGCAGAACAAGCGCGAGGGGGGTTCGAGACATGATTCACTCCTTCTGTCTGTACCGAGGCGCACACGCTCCTCTGCACCAGATTATCTGGTATTGCACGCGCGACCAAAGCAGAATTGCTGAAACCAGACCGGGGGTTTCTGGGGCGAAATCGTCCCTTGGGTTGGTCCGGCAGTGACGGGGCCTGGGGTGCGTCGACACGCGGGAGGGGTGCTACGGCACCCGGCGCGCGGTGCGAAGCACGATCGGTTCGACGGGGATGTTCTCCATCTCGAGCGCGGGCACGCTCTTGGTGCGCACCGCGGCCATGGCGTCGATCACGTCCATGCCCTTGATGACGTGCGCGAAGACGCAGTACCCGGCGTTGCCGCTCACTTCGCGGGGCAGGTCGAGGCGCGCGTTGTCGCTGAGGTTGAAATAGAACTGCCGGGTGGCGGAATCGGGCTCGGTTTCGCGTGCCATGCCCACGCTGCCCCGCACGTTCTTGAGGCCGTTGGTCCACTCGTTGAGGATGCGAGGATCCTTGTCCTCGCCCCCGCCCTCGGTCTTGGCGCGTTCGGTGAGATCGGGCTCGTGTCCTCCGCCCTGGACGACAAAGCCGGGCACGCAGCGGTGAAAGATGGTGCCGTCGAAGGCGCCGCGATCGACGTAGGAGAGGAAGTTGGCGACGGTGACGGGGGCACGGGCTTCGTCGAGTTCAATCTCGATCGCGCCCATCGACGTGTCGAAGAGGACGCGGGTGTGGGCCGGTCGCTGCGCGGCGCACCCCGAGAAGACGAGCATGCCGAGGGCGAGCCCGAGCCAGCGGCGCACGGCGACGAGGGTGGTCATGGCGCGTTCTCCACGGGGGCATTCCAGGTGTCGTTGAGCGGATCTACATCGGGGGTGAGGCCCCGGGGGTCGAGTTCGACGCGCGCGATGCGCTTGTCGCCGATGGGCCACTGCGTTGTCCATCGCGTGGTGTTGAACCAGCACTCGACGGGGATGCGTCGCCTCTCGGTGCTGCCGTCGGTGTAGGAGACCTCGAACTCGATGGGCATGACGAGGTCGCGGTTGCAGAGGAAGGTGACCTCAACCAGCCCGGTGGGTTGGCCCGAGCGCCGGGTGGGGTAGTTCACGCCCTCGACGGCAAGGTCGAGCACGGCGGTTTCGTAGAACCAGCCGCGCCAGAACCAGTCCAGGTCTTCGCCCGTGGCATCCTGCATGGTGCGGAAGAAGTCCTCGGGCCTGGGCGACCGGAAGGCCCACTGGCTGATGTAGCGCCGGAAGGCGAAGTCGAAGCGCTCCGGGCCGAGAATGAACTCGCGGAGCAGGACGAGGCCCACGGATGTCTTGGCGTACGCGAGCTGGCCGAGGGCCCGCCCGCGGATCTGGTCGGCGTAGGTCATCAGCGGCTGGGCCATGGGGCGGAGCATGCCGCCCGCGAAGGCCCGCGCCCCGCCCCGGCCGGGCTCGTTGCCCGGAAAGAAGCCCTGGTTCGAGTAGTAGTTGATGAACGTGTTGAACCCCTCGTCCATCCACGGGTAGCGGCGCTCGTCGGTGGCGACGATCATCGGGAACCAGTTGTGCCCGATCTCGTGCGTGGTGACGCCGAAGAGCCCGCGCCGCTCACCCCGTCCGCGGCAGAAGATGATCTGCGGGTATTCCATGCCGCCCACCACGCCGCTCACGTTCGTCGCCACGGGGTAGGGGTACTCGAACCACATGGTGCTGTAGTGCTCGATGGACCAACGGAGCATTTCGGTGGACTCGCTCCAGGCGGGCAGCGCCTCGGCGGGGTACATCGACTGCGCCAGGGTGTGGGCGTGCGAGCCCTGGACCGCGGCGGCGTCCCAGATGAAGGACGCGCTGCTCGCCCACGCAAACGTGCGGATGTTCTCCGCCTCAAAGCGCCAGGTGAGGGGCCCCTCGCCGGCGGGGCGCGAGGCGGGGTCTGCGACCTCCTCGGGCGTGCGGATCATCACGGTGTCTTTCGAGGCGCGGGCCTGCTCCAGGCGTTCGCGCTGCGCGGGGGTGAGCACCTCCTCGGGGTTGAGCAGCACGCCCGGGGCCGCGACAAGGTGGCTCCGGGGCACGGTGAGGCTCACCTCGAAGTCGCCGAAGTCGGTGTAGAACTCGCCCTGGCCGAGATAGGGCAGATGGTTCCAGCCGTGGACATCGTCATACTTGCACACCGCGGGGAACCACTGCGCGATCTCAAAGATCTTGCCCGCAGCGGCGGCCTCGATGCCGGTGCGGTCGGAGCCGTAGTCCGGGACCACGTAGGCGAACTCGAGGTCGAGCGTGAGCACCTGCCCGGGGGCGAGGGGCGGGTTGAGGTCGAGGCGAGCCACGGTGTCAAAGACATGCCAGGAGAGCGCCTCGCCTTCGGGCTGGTGAGGCCTCATGCCCGCGACGATCGGGGGCGCGCCCGCCGCGCCCTGCGGCGCCGGCTCGTCGCCCGGGGAGGGCACCGTGTGCGGATCGACCCGGCGCACCGGGCCGAGCTCGAATCCCCCCTCGTGCCCGTCGCGGTTGCCGAAGCGGGCGCCGGGGCGGGTGAGACGGGCGCCCTTGCTCTCGGGGTTGAAGAGGTTCTGTTCGAGGTTGATCCAGATGTAGTCAAGCGTATGGGGTGAGTTGTTGGTGTACGTCAGGCGCTCGCGCCCGGTGATCCGGTTCGCGGTTTCATCGAGGGCTGCATGGATGACGTAGTCCGCGCGGTTCTGCCAGTACGCGGGCCCGGGCACGCCGGAGGCGAGCCGCTCCTCGCTCGCCTCGCGCCAGGGGAGGGGCGAAAAAATAGTCTCCTGGGCGCGCGGGCCGGGGGTGCGGAAGTGCTCCACCTCGGGGTCCACCCGGGCGACCGGCTCGGTCGGTGCGGGGGGCGCGGCGGGCTCCTCGGCCACGGGCCCCTTGCCCGCGCAAGAGGCGAGAACCGACATGCAGCACACGAACAACGTAAGACGCATCGCTGGCTCCATCTGGGGTGGCGCCGCGCCGGGGCCCGGCGCCGACCGGAAACGCATGGTACCGGAAGGACGGAGAGACGTACCATCCACAGGCGGCTGAGGGTGCGGATGATGAAGTGCGACCTGTGCGACAACGAGGCCACGACGCACGAAGTGGTGATCCGGGGAGGCAAGAAACTCGAACGCCACCTGTGCGAGGTCTGCGCCAAGCAGCACGGGGTGGATACCCGCCCCAACGTGCCGATCCACGAGCTGCTCAAGAACTTCGTGCTCACCCCGGCGCCCGTGGCCCCCGCCCGGGCGCTCGAGTCGGCCCGCACACTCAAGTGCGAGACGTGCGGCACCACATTCGGAGACTTCAAGGCCAACTCCCTGCTCGGGTGCGCCGGGTGCTACGCGAGCATGGAAGCGTCGCTCGGGCCGGTGGTCGAGCGGGCCCACGAGGGGGCCACGCATCACGTCGGCAAGGTGCCCCGGCGGGCCCTCGCCCATTCGCGCCAGGGCGGGCGTCCGATGGAGGCCCTGCTGGGGTCGATCCGGGAGCGCGAAGAACGCCTGAACCTGCTGCGCAAGCAGCTTGACGAAGCGGTGCGCAACGAGCAGTTCGAGCGCGCCGCGCGGCTGCGCGACGAAATGCGGGCCCTGGAGGGCTCCGGAGGAAGCCTCGCATGAACGCCCCCTCCGAACCCGGCGAACCCAAGCGCACCACGCCCCTGCAAGGGGACCTGCACCGGTCCAGGGCCGGGTGGCTCCGGGGCGACGGGCGCCTGAGCGACGTGGTGCTCTCCTCACGCGTCCGCCTGGCGCGGAACATCGCGGGGTTCGCCTTTCCCAACCGGGCGGGGCGCGCCGACCGGGCCCGGGTGCTGGAACTCGCCAAGGCCCGCATTCTCGGTGCCGGCTTCACCGAACGCCTGCTCTGGGTCGATCTGCACCACGCGGCGGCGATCGACCGCACCCTGCTCGTCGAGCGGCATCTCATTTCCAAGCAGCACGCCAAGGGGAAACTCGGGCCGAGTTCGGGCGGGCCTGACGAGCCCCGGGGCGTGGCCATCGCGCTCCCCGAAGAGTCCATGAGCATCATGGTCAACGAAGAGGACCATCTGCGCGTGCAGGTGATGCGCCCGGCGTTCGACCTTGCCGAGGCATACCACGCGGCTGACGCCGCCGACGACCGCCTCGAAGAGGCCCTCGACATCGCCTTCAGCCCCCGGTTCGGCTACCTCACCGCCTGCCCCACCAACGTCGGCACCGGGGCCCGTTTCAGCGTGATGCTCCACCTGCCGGGGCTCAAACTCACGGGCGAGATCGACAAGGTCAAGCGGGCGGCGGGGGACATGTCCCTCGCGGTGCGCGGGTTCTACGGCGAGGGCTCGGAGGCGGTCGGAGACCTGTACCAGCTCTCCAACCAGACCACGCTGGGCAAGAGCGAGGGCGTGCTGCTGCACGAGATGGAGCAGGAGATCGTGCCGCGCGTGGTGGAGTATGAGCGGATCGCCCGGCGGCAACTGCTGGAGCGCCGGGCGGAGATTCTGGCCGACCAGGCCTTCCGCGCGCTGGGCACGGTGACGCACGCGCGGATTCTCTCCAGCGACGAGTCGATGGACTGCCTGAGCCGCATCCGGCTGGGCGCGGTGCTGGGGCTGCTGCCCGGGCTCGACCAGCAGCACGTGAACCAACTCATGCTGTTCATCCAGCCTGCGCACCTGCAGCGGCTCGCGGGGCGCGAGATGAACCAGGCGGAGCGGCGCGTCGCCCGGGCCGATGTGCTTCGCCGAGAGCTTTCGGGCTATTGCCGCTGATTGCCCCGGGGCTGGCGACTCGCTGCCTCGCCGCGTGGCTCCAGGTGCTCCGTCCGAGCACGCCCCCGGTATCCTCTGGCATGCGCACGCTCGCACTTGCTTCCGTGGTGACCGGACTGGCTCTGGCAGCACCCTGCACGGCCCCCCCGCCGCCCGAGGCGCCGGTCGTTGCGCCCGCGGGGCGCGACGCGGCCCTGTGGGCGCTGCTTGATGACTACGTGCAGTGGCAGATGGAAGAAAGCCCGGTGTGGGCGAGCCAGCAGGGCGACGAGCGCTGGAATGATCGGCTCGCCGACTCGAGCCCGCAGGCCGAGGCGCGGCGCGCCCGGGCGGTGGACGGGTTTCTGGCCCGCCTCAACGGGATGGACAGCGCCTCGTTCGGGCCGGCGGACACCGTCGATGCCGCGCTCCTGCGCCGGGAACTTGAACTCTCCGTCGAGGGTCGCCGGTTTCACCCGGAGCAGTACGTGCTCGACGCCCGGTGGGGACCGCAGATCGAATTGCCGTCGATGCACCGGCAGTTGTCCTTTCTCAAGCCCAGGCACTACAGCGATTACGCGGCCCGCCTGGAGGCGATCCCGACCGCGATCGACCAGGCCATCGCGCAGATGCGCCTCGGGCTGAAGGCCGGGCGCGTGCCCCCCCGCGCCGCCGTGGCCGGCGCCGCGGAGCAGTGTGACGCCCTCGCCGATGCACGCTTCGCGCGCGAGCCCGAGACGAGCCCGTTCTACGAACCCTATCTCGCGCTCCCGCAGGATGACCCGAGCGCGGCCCGGGCGCGCGAGGCCATCGCGGGCGGCGTGACGCCCGCGTTCGCGCGCCTCGCGACGTTCGTGCGCGAGGAGTATGAGCCGAACTGCCGCGCCGCCATCGGCGCCAGCGACGGCGTTGACGGCCTGCCCGCCTATGAGCACGCGCTCCGGCAGCACACCACGCTTGACCTCACCGCCGACGAGATTCACCGGACGGGGCTCGCGGAGGTCGCGCGGATCCGTGCGGAGATGATGGAGGTGATCCGGAGGTCAGACTTCAAGCCCCCCGCAGGGGCGGACGAGGCGGCGACGTTCCGCGCGTTCATCGAGGGCATCCGCACGGACCCGCGCTTCCACGCCGGAAGCCCCGGCGAACTGGTGGAGCGCTACCAGGCGCTCTGCAAGCGGATCGACGCCGAGCTGCCCAGGCTCTTCCGGGTGCTGCCGCGTCTGCCCTACGGCGTGCGCGAGATGCCGCAGATCATGGCCCCAGCGTCGCCCAACGCGTACTACCTCAACGGCTCGCTCGAGTCGGGCGTCGCGGGCACCTTCATCGTGAACACCTATCGGCTCGACCAGCGCCCGACGTACGAGATGATCGCGCTGGCCCTGCACGAGGCCGTGCCCGGGCACCACTTCCAGATCGCGCTCGCGCAGGAGGCGAGCGGCGTGCACCGATTCCGCACGCTGCTCGGGTACACCGCGTTCGTCGAGGGCTGGGCCCTCTACGCCGAGAGCCTCGGGCTGGAGATGGGTGAGACGCCTCGCGCCGCGGGGGGGCACGGGTTCTTTGAAGACCCATACGACGACTTCGGGCGGCTCACGTATGAGATGTGGCGGGCCTGCCGCCTGGTGGTGGATACCGGCATTCACGCGAAGGGGTGGTCGCGCCGGCAGGCGATCGACTACTTGCTCGCCAACTCCGCCCTCTCGCCCCACAACATCGAGCGCGAGGTCGATCGGTACATCGGGTGGCCGGGCCAGGCGTGCGGTTACAAGATCGGCGAACTCGCGATCCGGCGCCTGCGGCGCGAGAGCGAGGCGGCGCTGGGCGAAGGCTTCGATCTTCGCGCGTTTCACGACGTGGTGCTCTCGGCGGGGGCCCTGCCCCTCGACGTGCTGGAGCAGCGCGTCAACCGATGGGTGGCGGAGCAGCGACCGGAACCGTCGGCGCACTGACTCCCCGGCGACGAACGGGAATCCGCTCGCAGCCGGATCGCGCCCGCGCGTTTGCAGCGGGGCGCGCGGTGGGCACGATTGTTGCCTCGGAAAGCCCGGTGCCGCGCCGTTCTCGGACCGGCGATCTGAACCGGTGTCGCCTGAAACGCCGGAATTCGCTCCGGCTGCGGCGCTCGACGGAGGTTCCCCACGTCTTTCTTCCTTCGGGCCGAACCACATGGAGGCGATCTCCATTTCGGGGGGGGACCGGACCACGCAATGCCTCGCCATCACGCCGCGATCCTGGGGCTCGCTTGCCTGGGCGCCTCGCCCGGCGTGATCGCGTCTCCCCGGGCGGATCACCAGGCGAATGCGGATCGCCGGTCGGCGCAGCCCGCGACGCCCGACGAGATCACCCGCACATGGGTTGAGCGGCCCGGCGAACTCGAGTTCTCCGGCGAGTTGATCGCGAGGCCCCGCCAAGATCTCTCGCCGCCGGATCGCGCCCGGGCGCTGGCGCTTTTCGCCGGGCGCGCGCAGCGCGCGTACCCGGAGGTTGATGAGTTCGTTCTTCGCGCCGGGGCCGACCCTGAGCGCGGAGAAGCCGCGCCCGGGTCGGCGGAGCGTCGGCTCGCCGCCGACCTTCTCGCGACGGGCCTCTTCGAGTACGTCTGGCCCAACTGGCGCTGCTACCCGGCCGAGACGATCCCGGACGACCCGGCCTTCCCCGATCAGTGGCACCTTGCCAGGATCGACGCCCCGCTCGCCTGGGATTCCTTCACGGGCTCAGGGGCCATCATCGTCGGCATCACCGACACCGGGGTCGATCTGGACAACCCGGACCTTGCCCCGCTTCGCCTGCCCGGCTTCAACGCAGTGGACGACCGCGACGAGATCGCCGGCGGCGCGATCGATGATGTCAACGGGCACGGCACCCACGTCGCGGGCATCGCGATCGCAGCGGGAGACAACGGCACGCAGGGCTCGGGCGTCTGCTGGAACACCCCCTACATGATGGTTCGGGTTTCCAACTCTCCCCTGGGCACGGCGATGACCGACGACCTGCTGCAAGGGGCGCGCTGGGCCTCCGACCACGGCGCGCGGGTCATCTCCACGTCGTTCACCGGCGTGTCAAACCCCGCGATCAACACCACTGGGGCGTACATCCGCGCGCGGGGCGGCGTTTATCTCTACGCCGCCGGGAACAACAACTCCGAACTCTTCTCCTTCGACCACCCCGACGTGCTCGTGGTCGGCTCCACCGACCCGCAGGACGCCAAGGCCGCTAGTTCCAACTTCGGCCCGGCCCTGGACCTCTTCGCCCCGGGCACCGACATCCTGAGCACCTGCAACAACGCCCCGCCCTGCGAGCGCGGCGGCACCAGCATGGCGACTTCGCTGGCGGCGGGGGTTCTCGCGCTGGCGTGGGGCGCGCACCCCGGCCTGAGCGCCGATGAGGCCCGCGACCGCCTGCTCTTCTCCTGCGAGGATCTGGGCGCACCCGGCGAAGACGGGGTCTTTGGCTGGGGGCGCGTCGATGCCCGCCGCGCACTCGAAGGCGACGTGCCGTGCGAAGCGGACTTCTCCGGTTCCGCCGACCCGGCGAGCCCGGGCTACGGCGTGCCCGACGGCGTCATTGATGCCTCCGACCTCTTCTTCTTCCTCGATCTCGTCGAGCGGCAGGACCCGCGCGCGGACTTCACCGGCACCGTGGACCCCGCGCGCCCCGAGTACGGCGTGCCCGACGGCGTCGTTGACGCCTCCGACCTGTTCTACTTCCTCGATCGGTTTCTTGAGGGGTGCTGAGCGCACCGCCCTCGTCCGGGCGTCGGCTCCTGATGCGCCTGCCCCGCTCGGCGGTTCAGGCGCCCTGGCGCAGTTCGCTCACGAGCTTCTTGAGCGAGTCGCGCCGATCGCGGATATCCCGATAGGAGATCTGCTGGATCGCAATGCTCGAGGCGAGTTTCTCGGCCTCCTGGGCCGCTTCGAGTGAACGGTCGGTCCCGGCCTTGGCCTGAAGCGCGCAGAGCAGCGCGTAGCGCAGCTCCATGCCGGTCGCGTCGTTCATGTCCTGGTGCCATTCGCAGGCCTTGCGGAAAGTGTCAATCGCCTCATCGACCCAGCCCATGCGCGAGAAGGCCTGCCCCAGGTAGGTCATCGATACCGTGCGGTTGCGCGGGTCCTGCTGCGACTCCTGGAAGAGCGCGATCGCCTGCTCGTTGTTGCCGAGCTCAAACTCGCGCTTCCCGAGCTCGAACTTCAGGCTCACGTCGGTGGGGTAGTTCTCCACACGCAGCCGATACTCCTGCAGTTCCATCTCCAGGTACTTCCGCCCGGCGATCTGCGCGTTCCGCTGGGCCGTTTCGTCGTCCGGGCTTGCCGAGGCGGCGGCCCGGTAGTCCTCCAGCTTGCGACGCGCCTGGCGGAGCCGGATCTCCCCGGCCTTCTGCCGGAAGTGGAACTGGTGCATCGTCTCGAAGGCGCGGTTGAGCACGCTGTAGGCCTGCCGCTCATCCTCCGGGCGGCCGCGCTCCAGCAGAGCCTTCACATACTGGTTCACGGTCGGCACGTCGCCCGGCTTCGCCTGGTATTCCTTCTCCCAGTCGGCGAGCACACGCTCCTTGGTGTCCTCCGACTTCCCGATCCGCTCGGTCTCCTCGAGCCGGCGCTGCGTGTCGGCATCGCGGATGTTGGAACGGAAGCCGCCCTCCTGCCCCGTGCGGTCGTACCCGCCGCTCGACATCGTCGCCTGGGCCGCCATGTTGCGCGTGCGGGTCGCGAGTTCGATGTCCGCGGGGTCGAGCTTGCTCGCCGCGTCGCCGCACCGCACCGCGTACTCGAACAGGCCGATGGTGGCGGCGGCCTCCATCAACTTCACATACATGTGCTTGCGGGCCCGGGGCTTCTTCTCCTGCTCCACCAGGCGCGTCGCCCGCGCGAGAATCCAGTCGCCCACCTCGCCCATCGGCGCGCCCGCGGCGTGGATCTTCGCCGCGTGCTCCGCCGCCTTCACCGGGTGCGCGGGGTCTACCGGCTCGACGCCCCAGTCGAGCATCGCGGCGAGAAAGCCCTCGATCTCGCCCTTCCCTGAGAACCCCTTGCGCGTGTCCTTGCTCAGCTTGTTGCCGTGCTCGTTCTCAAAGGCGACCGCCGACTTCCAGTATCCCTCCAGGGCCGGCAGGCTGTTGGGCTGGAGGCGCAGGCCGCTCAGCCACATCGTCATCGCGTATTCGTAGTTCGTGGTGTCGTGCACCGTGCGCGCGCGATCGAAGAACGCCTTGGCCTTTTCGGGCGAGAGCGCGCCGAACCCTGCGGCCTCGCCGTTCTTGTTCCCGTCGCCCTCGCCGCTCTTGTTGCCGAAGATCGCCAAACCGCGTGCCTCCGATCGTGCGCTGCGCCGCCCCGTGGCGCGCGGGCATCGTACGCGCCCGGCGTCGCCCCGTGCCGGGCCTCGCGCCGGAGGCGCGCGTTCACGATACGATCCGTCCGTGCCCCCGGATTCCCCCAGCCTGCGCCTCGTTCTGCACCCCGACCCCGTGCTGCGCGCCGTCGCCGCCCCGGTTCAGGCCTTCACGCCGGAGATCGAGCGGCTCGCCCAGGCGATGCTCGAAACCATGCGTGACTCCGAGGGCATCGGCCTCGCCGCCCCGCAGGTGGGGCGCTCGATCCGCATGTTCGTGGCCTTCGTGCCCGCCAGCCCCGAGCGCTCGCCCGAGGCCTCGCCCCCCACGGCCTCCGCCGCGCCGGAAGTGTTCATCAACCCCGTCCTCTCGAACCCCGAGGGCGAGCCCGAGGTGTTCGACGAGGGGTGCCTGAGCCTGCCGGGCATCCGGGGCGACGTGATGCGCCCGCCGATCATCACCATCGCCGCCTTCGACGCCAAGGGCCGGCCCTTCACGCGTCGGGCCGGGGGGCTGCTCGCCCGGTGCTGGCAGCACGAGATGGACCACCTCAACGGCGTGCTGATCCTCGACCGCTTCACGCCCGAGGCGAAGGCCAAGAACCGCTCGTTCGTGCGCGCCCTCGAACGCTCGGGCAAGCGCCGCTGAACCGAAGCGCGATTCGACCAATGACAAAGGCCCGGCACACACCGGGCCTCGTCAGGGCTTCCGCCCTCTCGTGGGGCTTGTGGCTCGCGCAAACGCGAGATGCAGTCGTGTTTCCCCGCTGCTGACGCGGCGAGGTGCAGGCGAACAGCCACGCTCGGCTTCCGCCATCGGTCATTCCCGAACTCAGGAACCGGGAACTCGTCGCGCGACAAGAACAGCCGCGCCATGCACGCCTGTCGATACGGAGCCCGCCCCAGACGGTTCCAGGGAAACCGAGAATTTCCCCCGCGGCGCGACTGCGGCGTCCCCCATCACCCGCGCCGAACCTCGGGTACCAAACCTCGCGTACCGAACTCCGGCTACCAAACTTCGGGCGTGGAACTTCGGGGGTGAAACTTCGGGTGCCCGCAGCCCGCCGGCCCCGCGGCGCGACTGCGGCGTTCTCATCCCTCGCGCCCGCCCTCACGGCGCCCCGGCGCGACTTGAGACGACGGGCACATCCGTGCCGCAGTCGCGCGACCACGCACGCGGACTGCGGGCACCCGGGCGGGAGAATCGGCTCCATCCATCCGAACCTGCGGCGCGACCGCGGGCACCCTGCACCCCGAGAGGAGAACCCAGGCCCGCGTGTCGCGCAGCGCGGGAGGTGATCCGGGCTCGCGCAGGGCAAACGTCGAAGGAGGCTTGGTGCTCCGCCTGTGTGCCGTCATACTGTTGTGCAGCGCGATTCCCCGGCCGCAGCGGGCGCTTGCCCGCCGGGGGCCGGTTCGAGCATCCGCGCTGTGCGCACGATGCGTCGGCCTTCCGACGCCCTGCCGAGGGCCCACCCGCCGATGGCACAGATTTCCATTCCCGGTTCGCCCGCCGCCCCCAACGGAGAGCCCAAGCCCCGCGAACCCTGGACGATCGAGGCCGCGGCCCGCCTGTACGGCATCCCCGAGTGGGGCAACGGCTACTTCGGCATCAACGATGAGGGGCACGTGGTGGTGATGCCCGAGCGCGACGCGAAGCGCGCGGTCGATCTCTTCGAGGTCGTCGCGGGCCTGCGCGAGCGTGAGCTGGGAACGCCGGTGGTCATCCGGTTCGGCGACCTGCTGCGTCACCGGCTGCGGGAGATCCGCGGGGCTTTCGACACGGCGATCCGCGATCACCAGTACACGGGCGCGTACTGCTGCGTCTATCCGATCAAGGTCAACCAGCAGCGCCAGCTCTGCCAGGAAGTCCGCGACATCGGGAGCGAGCTCGGCTTCGGCCTGGAGGCGGGCAGCAAGCCCGAGCTCCTCGCGGTGCTCGGGCTCACCGAGAACCTGCCCAACATGCCCATCGTGTGCAACGGGTTCAAGGACTCGGAGTTCATCGAGACGGTGATCCTGGCGACCAAGCTCGGGCGCCACATCATCCCCGTGGTCGAGCGCTTCAGCGACCTCGAATGGATCATCCGGCACGCCAAGCGATACATGGTCCGCCCGCGGATCGGCGTCCGCGCCAAGCCCAGCGCCCAGGGCACCGGGCGCTGGCAGACCTCCGGCGGCATGCGCTCCAAGTTCGGCCTCACCATGACCGAGCTCCTGCACGCGCTCGAACGCCTGAAGCAGGAGGGCATGGCCGACTGCCTCAACATGATCCACTTCCACATCGGCAGCCAGATCGGCGACATCCGCGCCATCAAGGGCGCCGTCAACGAGCTCGCCCACATCTACTGCGAACTCAAGCGCCAGGGCGCGGGCCTCGACACCATCGACGTGGGCGGCGGCATGGGCATCGACTACGACGGCTCCGCCTCGTCCTCCTCCTCCAGCGTCAACTACGGCGTGGCCGAGTACGCCGCCGACATCGTCTACCGCGTCAAGAGCGTCTGCGACGCGGCGGGGTATCCGCACCCCCGCATCCTCTCCGAGAGCGGGCGGGCGATGGTCGCCCACTCCTCGCTGCTCATCGTCGATGTGCTGGGGGCCACCAAGTTCCCCACCGATGCCACGGGCGATGAAGTGCGCGGGCTCATGGAGAAGGAGGGCAGCCGACCCCAGCCCGTGCTGGAGCTCATCGACGCCTTCGATGCGCTCGACCAGCCGCGCGTCAACCTGCTGGAGGTATACCACGACGCGGCGCAGGCCGTGGACGAGGCCATGAGCCTCTTCAACCTGGGGTACCTCAGCCTCCCCATGCGCTCGGCCACCGAACGGCTCTTCTGGGCCGTCGGCCAGCGCGTGCTCGACCGGGCCAAGAAGAAGGGCGCCGTGCTCGGCGACGACCTCGGCGACCTCCCCCAGATCCTGAGCGACATCTATTACGTCAACTTCTCGATCTTCCAGAGCCTCCCCGACCACTGGGCCATCGACCAGCTCTTTCCCATCGTGCCCATCCACCGGCTCGACGAATGCCCCACGCGCCGGGGCGTGCTCGCTGACATCACCTGCGACTCCGACGGCCAGGTTGACAAGTTCATCGATGCCCGTTCGCCCTGCAAGCCCATGCTCGAGCTCCACGAGCCGCGCGAGGGTGAGCACTACTACCTCGGCGTCTTCCTGCTCGGGGCATACCAGGAAGTGCTGGGCGACCTGCACAACCTCTACGGCGACACGCACGTCGTGCACGTCTCCTTCGACGATTCTCCGGGCGTGGGCGACTGGGACCTCGACGAAGTCATCGAGGGCGACACCGTCAAGGAAGTACTGGCCTACGTGCAGTACGACTCTGAAGACCTCATCCGCTCGATGCGCCGCGATGTCGAGCGCGCGGTGAAGGCCGGGCGCATCTCGGTGAGCGAGGGGCAGAACCTGCTCAAGTTCTACGATGTCGCCATGGAGGGGTACACGTATTTGGAGTAACGGGCCAAGGGGCCAACTGAGCAAGTGAGGAAATGAGGACATGGAAAGTGAGAGTCTGGGGCCGGCGACCGGCCGCTCCCTCACGTGTCCCCTGCGGCCGGGCTTTTCTGCGACTCACCCTCTCTGCTTGACCCCGGCTGAATCACCTTCCGGCCCTCCATCCCGGAGGCCGGAACCCCCACCGCCGGCTTTCCGGCGGCTGATCTCGGCGGTTGCATTTGCCGCTTTCAGATTCGCCGGGGCCTGATTCAACCCCGCCGAGCCTACCCCCTGCCCCTCGCCGTCCCGTCACTCGCGGCGTGGCGGGCCTCCGATCGACCACGTGCAGCTTCAGCGTGTGCCGACGGGCCACAGCGCGCTTGGATACTGGCGCCCTTGCTGGTAGGCTGCGACTGTCGGAGGGCGTCACGTCGTCCCCGCTTCGCTCGCCCTTCGGCGATCGCCCCGCACAGGGGTGGGAGATCGGACATGCGGGCTGCCGCCACACGATGCGCGATCGCCGCCGCGGGCTCATTGGTCGCCCTCGCAGGGGGGCAGACCGCGCTGACAGCGATGGAGGTCAAGAAAGTCGAAGCGCTGATCGACCTCATGATCCAGCTCGACGCCGAGATGGGCCCCACAAGCATGACGTTCCGGGGCTGCCTCAACCCGGCGGGGCAGACCGGCGTGCAGACCGAATATGAGAAGGTCGGCACGCCGCCCCGCGACCCCACCATCGCCGAAGGGCTCAAGCACTACAAGGAACTCATCAAGAGCGGCAAGGTCGTCAAGAGCCCGAAGCAGAAGGCCGGGACCGCCTCGTGCGCCCCATGCAAGGGCATCGACAACGACGTCGTCACCCTCAGCCAGGCCGACCTCACCACCTGGTGCGACATGAGCGCCGAGCCGGTGGAGAGGGCCAAGGCCAAGCTCAGCATCCTGGAATCGCTCGCCAACGAACTCGCCCATGTCTACCAGTGCCAGCCGATGGGCCTCTCGACGATGGACAAGGACAAGGCGGCGTGCGACGGCGAACGCGACTCCGACATCCTCGACGCCAAGCTCACCCGCGCCTTCTTCGAGCGGCTCTTCGCCCCGCCCGGGCCCGATGAAACCGACCCCGTGCCCCATGACACGCTCGCCAAGATCGAGGCCGAGGGCAAAGCGGGAAAGCTCCTCGCCAAGTGCCTGCGCGATCTCGGCGTCGATACCCCTGAAGAACTCCTGGCGTTCTACGGGATGGCCGACTGGGCCGACCAGCAGATCCGCGACCGTCGCGACAATCTCTTCGGCAACGAAATCGCCGGGGGGCGTTCGTGGCGCGCCGCGTACTACGACGGCAAGTACCGCAGCCCCCTGCTCGTCCACTGGGACCGCGACATGGCGGCGCTCCGGCTCGACCGCATCCTCGACCTCACGTTCATGGGCCGATCGGTCCGCCTCACCGTCCCCGATGACGGCAAACGCCCCACGGGCGAGGTGGTCATCACCCGCAGCGCCGAAGGCAAGATCACCGTCACCGTCTACACGCGCGGCCCCAACGGCGAACGCTGCTCGCACACCTGGACCGATTCCGACAACGACGGCCTCCCGGACGGCGACCCCGTCTCCAAGGTGCTCACCACCAACAACTCCTCCGTCACGCCGGACGACTCCAGCAACTGCTACGTCGTGCCGCCCATCAGCGGCATGGGGCCGAACCAGTGGACGCTCTGCCACGACCGCTTCGACGGCGTTCTCTGGGGCTTCGAGCTTGACGAGGTCGATGTCCCCACGGGCGTGGTGATCGAGCTCGCCCGCGACCCGATGCTCGCCGACCCGGCCCTCGGCACGCCGGGCGCCGGCGACTTCTGGCGTCTCCACGACCTCCGCGAGGATGTGCCCGGCCAGGTCCGCCTCGTCTTTACGACCTACGGCCAGGCCCACATGGTCAGGGCCGACCCCGCCGCCACGTTCGTGTACGAACCCGCGACCGGGATGCGCTGGTTCGCGTTCTCGGGCCCGCTCGCGCAGGCCGTCGCCCCCGACAACGCCTCCGGCGCGCGATTCATCCCCGTCGATTCCTTCGCGCAGCTCCTCCTGGAGGGCAACCCCTTCGCCCTGCTGAACGTCGAATCGGTCGGGCGGGGCGCCGCGCAACCAATCGTCCTGGCGTCGCTCGACGGCGACGGAGGTGGGGCGTTCGCCCCGCCCCCGTTCGTCGTCCCCGACCTCTGGCGCATCACCTCGGTCGCGCCCGCCGCAGCCCCCGCCGACCACTTCGTCCCCTCGGCGGGCGCGCCGGTCGATCGAGTTCGGCTCGACTTCATCCCCGGGCACGCCTCCGACCTCCTCGCCGCGTCCTCCGACCCGGCGCGCCTCGTGCTCTTTCGAGAAGCGCCCCCGGACACCCACGCCTGCGTCCGCGAGTTCATCGCGATGGCGCTGTCGGTCTCGGGCCTGGGCACGCCCGACGCCGAGGATCCGTTCCGAATCGTCACCACGACCGACGACATCGCGCTCGCGCTCGCCGACCCCGCCGACCTTGTCATTCAGACCCTGGCCGACCTCGACGCCGACGGCGCACCCGACGATGCCGCGGTGATCTCGCGCGCCTGTGATGAGCCCGGCTTCTCAATCCAGGCGATCTTCGATGCCGCAGACGCCCCCGTGGTCCTGCCCCCCACGTTCCTCCCCTTCGATCCGCAGACCTTCGGGTACGTGCTGCTTCCGGGCGACGCACGCGCCGATGTGCGAGCGCTCGCCTCTGACGGTTCGGAGTGGTGCCTGCGGAACCTTGGATTCGGGGGCTGGGCCTTCGAGCCGTGCCCGGCGCCCTGCCCGGGTGACCTCAGCGGCAGCGCCGACCCCAACCATCCGGACTACGGGAGCCCCGACGGGATCGTCGATGCCTCTGACTTCTTCTATTTCCTTGACCAGTTCGTCGCCATGAACGCCGCCGTCGCCGACCTCACCGGCAGCGCAGACCCCAACCATCCGGGCTACGGCGTCCCCGACGGCATCATCGACGCGGCGGACTTCTTCTACTTCCTCGACCTTTTCGTCCAAGGTTGCTGAGCGCGCGGCGCGACCGATCACCGATGAGGCCGGAACGGCAAATTCAGCGCGCCCGCCCCACTCCTCCCTGAGACGGGTCACGCCGAGCCTTGGGTTGCGACGAGACAGTCCTGGGGCCAGGCGCGCCGATTCACCCCACGATGACCACATCATCCGGGTCCGCGCGGAGCCGGACCTGCGCCCCGGGTTCAGGGGACCGGGCCCCGGGATTGAGGGCGGCCACCTTGACCCGCATCCCCCCTGGCAGTTCAACCACGTGCTGCGCGATCTCACCCAGGTAGCACGTCTCGACAAGCCGCCCTTCGAGCGCGCCCCCCGCCGGCGCATCGAGGAGCGCCAGGGCCTCGGGCCGGATCGAGAGAGTCACCCGGGCCCCGCCGGCACCGGCGTGACTGGAACGAAGCACTCCCGCAGGGGTGCGCAGGCTTGAACCCTCCGGTCCGGACTGCTCAACCTCAGCGCTGAGAAAGTTTGTCTCACCCAGAAACTCCGCGACGAAAGCGGAAGTCGGCCTCCGGTACAGGGTGCGCGGCTCGCCCACCTGCTCAACCTGCCCCGCGCGCATGATCGCGATGCGATCGGCCATGCTCAGCGCTTCCTTCTGGTCGTGGGTCACATAGACGCTGGTAATGCCCGTGGACTTGCAGATCGCCCTGATCTGGGCTCGCAGTTCGATCCGAAGTTTCGCATCCAGGTTCGAGAGCGGCTCGTCCAAAAGGAGCACATCCGGACGGATGACCAGGGCACGGGCCAGCGCGACCCGCTGCTGCTGCCCCCCGGAAAGTTCGTTGGGCTTGCGGGCGCCGAAGTCTGCAAGTTGCACTGCTTCAAGGGCTTCTCGCACACGCCGGTCGCGCTCGTCCGCCTTCACCCGGCGCACCGAGAGCCCGAATGCGACGTTCTGGGCCACCGTCATGTGGGGCCACAGCGCATAGGACTGGAAGACCATTCCCGTGTTCCGCTTGTTGGGAGGCATATGAGTCACATCGCGCCCGCTGAAGGCGATGCGCCCGCCGGTCGGGTCAATGAAACCGGCAATCATGCGGAGCAGGGTGGTCTTTCCGCAGCCCGACGGGCCGAGCAGGAAGAAGAGTTCACCCGGGGAAATGTCCAGATTCACCCCGGCGACCGCCCGGACCGTGCGCCGAGGCGTGATGTAAGTCTTTTCCAACGCTTGAATGCTGATGGACGTGGTCATGTACCTTCGCCATCCCAGAAAAATATTGGCTCGGGGCATCCGCCGGGGGTGGAAGAGGCGAACTGTAGCCAGATGGCACAGGGCGGACCGAGTAATGAAGGTGTGCGCACCCCGGACCTCTCAGTCCTGAGTGAGCGCGAACTGGAAGTTCTCCGACTCATTGCGCAGGGATTGCGATCGAGCGAGATCGCCGCCAAGCTGGGGCGCGCGCTGCCGACAATCAAGTCGCACCGCCAGCAGATCGGGCGCAAGCTCGGCGCGCGGACCCGCGTGGACCTGGCGCGGATCGCCTTCGAGTCATTCGGGGAGGGCAAGTCGGATCACCTGCTGGCACTCGAGGCCCTCGCTCTGCCGCGCGGCGCGGTGACGCTGGAAGGACTGCTGCGGGCCCTGGTTGAGGCGCTCGACGTGGAGGGGGCGCTCATTGCCCTCGACCGCGAGGGCCGGATGCTTGTCACCGAGCATGTGCTCGCGGGCGAGGCAGGATGGACCGGGGAGATCGACATCCGCGGCGGCCCCTTTGCGGGCGACATGACGGCGCCGGTCTGCCACGGGCCTGGCGCGATGGATGCGTACCCCGAAGGCGCCGACGTGCGGGCGCTCGGGGCCTCCCTGGTGACCGGGGCTCGGCTCCTGACGGGCGACGGGCGGCCCATCGGCCTGCTCGTCGCGTACGACCGGCGCCATGTCGCGCCGGTCAAGTCGCGCTGCGTCGTCTTCCGCGCGTTCGCGTCTCGGATCGGCGCCGAACTCGAAGCGGAGAGCCGGCGGCACGCCCGCGCCTGACGTGCCCCATTTGACCCGCGGCCCCGGCTCCGAGCGCCGGATGGCGAGGATGTACACCGGTGATGTGCGTGAGCCTCGGCGGGCCGGGAGAGTTCCACCGGCACACGGGTTCGTCGGCGCAATGAAGTGCCGCGCCGCGTGTATGGGTTCTGCGGCTTGATGCGGCCACACCTGAACCGACGAGCCCTTGCATGAACTCCGCCGATTATCCCCTCGGCCCGGCCTTGCGGACGGCCTCGGACATCTCGAACTTGGCGTCGTTGTCTCGGAAAAGTTTGGCAAGTTTCTTCGCCTGGGCGTCGTACGCCGCGCCGTCTTTCCACGTCGCGCGAGGGTTGAGCACATCGCTCGGCACGCCGGGCACGGCGTTCGGGATGGGCAGGCCGAAGATGGGGTCGGGCGTGAACGAGGCCTTGGCCAGCGTCCCGCCCAGGATGGCGCTGACGAACGCCCGGGTGTACGCGAGCTTGAAACGGCTGCCCGTGCCGTACGGGCCGCCCGTCCAGCCGGTGTTGAGCAGCCAGACGTTGGCGCTGTGCCGGGCGATGCGCTCGGAGAGCTGCCTGGCGTAGTCCGCGGGCGGGCGCGGCAGGAAGGGCCCGCCGAAGCAGGGTGAAAAGTTGGGCTGGGGCTCGGTCACGCCCGCCTCGGTGCCCGCGAGCTTGCTCGTGTACCCGTTGATGAAGTAGTACATCGCCTGCTCGGGGCTGAGCTTGGAAACGGGCGGAATGACGCCGAAGGCGTCCGCGGTGAGGAAGATGACGTTCTTGGGGTGCCCGCCCACCGACGGGATCACCGCGCCGTCGATGAAGTCCACCGGGTAGGTCACGCGGGTGTTCTCGGTGTACTTCGGAGTGTGGTAGTCCGGTTCGCGGGTGCGGTCGTCGATGGGCGTGTTCTCGAGCACGCTGCCGAAACGGATGGCGTTCCAGATCTCGGGCTCGCCCTCTTTCGAGAGCTTGATGCACTTGGCGTAGCAGCCGCCCTCGAAGTTGAAGACCCCCGAAGGGCCCCAGCCGTGCTCATCGTCGCCGATGAGCGCGCGGTTCGGATCAGCCGAGAGCGTGGTCTTGCCCGTACCCGAGAGGCCGAAGAAGAGCGCAACGTTGGAGGGGTCGTTCCTGGCGACGTTCGCCGAGCAGTGCATGGGGAAGACCCCCTGCTCGGGCATGTCGAAGTTCATGGCGTAGAAGATGCTCTTCTTCATCTCGCCCGCGTACTCGGTGCCGAGAATGACGACAATCTTTCGGCTCAGGCTCTGGGCGATGAGGATCGGGCTCTTGACCCCGAACTCCGCCTGCTCGCCGGGGGTGAGTGAGCGGCGCCCGGCGTTGAGGATGGTCCAGTCGGCCTTCCAGGTCGTGCTGCCGCCTGCGGCCCGGGAGCCCTGCGGAATGAAGAGCGTGCGGGCAAAGAGGCTGTGCCACGCCTGCTCCGTCACCACGCGCACGCCCAGGCGATGCTTCGCGTCAGCGCCCGCGAACCCCTCGAAAGTGAAGGTCTGCTTCTGGGCGTTGAGGTGATCGACGGCGATCCTGAGCGCCTTGTCGAAGTTGGCGCTGGTGATGGGCATGTTCACCTTGCCCCACCAGATCTTGGAGTGAATGTCGGCGGTGTCTTCCAGGTACTTGTCGTTGGGGCTGCGCCCGGTGCGGGCGCCGGTCATGCACAGCAGCGCCCCGTTGGACGCCAGCCGCCCCTCGCCCAGCTTGATCGCCCGCTCGATCAGTTCCGCCGGGGCGGCGTTGAGGACATTGTGCTCCGGATCAAGGCGAAGGGACGACAGAATCGCGTTGGACATGGCCCATTGGCTCCATCGTGAAATGACAGGGGGGTAGCCTAGGAGGGCGCGGGGGCCAATTTCCGGGCTCTCGCGTCGGGCCCGGGATGGTCCTATAAAAACCCGATCAACCGCGGCGCCCTTCGATGCTGCAGCACCGCGGCGGTAGGATGGAGCGCCGCGGGCGTGGCGGAACTGGCAGACGCGCGGGATTTAGGTTCCCGTGGCCGAAAGGCTGTGCAGGTTCGATTCCTGTCGCCCGCACTTGCCCCCGGCGTCCTCACCGTGCGCCGCGAAACTCCGCCCGCAACAGGGCGTGGTCGGAAGGAAAGCCCCCGTCGTGACGGTCCACGACCTCGGCCCGGAGCGCCGCGAGATCGCCCCGAACGTAGATGAAGTCGATGCGGTCCTGCTCCTGGCGCGGGAAGCGCGGCGTCCAGGTCCGGTCGCGGGCGCGGTCGACGCGCGGGTGCAGTTCGCGGTAGACGTCCCGGTACCCGGCGCCCGACATCACCCTGCTGGTGGGCCAGTCGATGACCATGTGGTACTGGTCGATCGCGGCGGGCGTGTAGTCGAGGTGTGACATGGAGTTGAAGTCGCCGGCGAGAACGACGGGGACGTGCGTGAGTTGCGCCTCGGCCAGGCGTGCCTCGATCGCTTCTTCGATCGCCCGAAGGTTGACCGCGGAGGAGGCGCACGCCGCGAGCATGGCGGCCTCGTCGCCGAGGGGCCGCGTGCCTTCTTCCCAGATTTCGGCGTCATACGGGAGCCAGATGGAGTAGAACGCGACAGGTCCGAGCGGGGTCTGCACCAGCGCCCCGACGCACTTGAACGGCTCGTGGACGGAGAGATCCTGGGTGATGGGCCAGCGGCTGAGGATGGAGACGTTGGTGCCGCGTGCATGGAAGTGCATGCCGAGATCGGCGCTGAGGCGCTCTCCCGACCCGTAGGTCTCCTGCAGGGCGATCAAGTCGGCGCCGGACTCGCGAAGAATCCGGGCCACGCGCGCCGGGCCGATCTCCTCTCCATCCTCGCGCCCGCCGTGCCAGATGTTCCACGTCGCGACATGCACGCGCGCCGGCTGGGCGCAGCCGGTCAGGCTTGCGAGCGGACCGAGGAATGCGAACGCGAGGATCACCCGAACGCAGGCGGCAGTCATGACGCATTGTTGGCCCGCGCGCCGCGTGTCACTTCGCGGGCCTCGGCACGTGCTGGTCGAACAGGATGCTGTTGCCGTCGGGGTCCACGATCACGAACGAGGCCGGGCCCGTCGAGGTCTCCTCCGCGGCCATCACCGGCGTGATTCCCGCTGCGACGAGGCGACGCTGGATGTCACGCACGTCGTCAAACGCCGCGAGCGTCTCCGTCCGGTGGTTCCAGCCGGGGTTGAAGGTCAGGATGTTCTTATCGAACATGCCCTGGAACAGTCCGATCGTGGTCGTGCCGTTCTGAAGGATGAGCCAGCCCTTCCCATCGCCTCCCATCGGAGCGAAGCCGAGTTTTTCGTAGAACGCCTTCGATGCGCCGAGGTCTTTGACCGCGAGACTGACGGAGAACGCGCCGAGCTGCATGGTGGGTGCTCCCTGGGGTGAGGCCATGGCGCTCGGCCGGGGCGCATCGGAAGCGTGACAGGCTCCCGAATCGCACATGGCGCACGCGCCGGCGGAACGCGAGGCGCACCCGCCAAGAAAGATCACGCCGGCGAGGCCCGCGGCCAGAAGGGCGAGAGGTTTCATGCGACTCTCCGAGGGCGTCGGCGCCGCAACGGACGCCGCGGGGAGAGACTATCGTGGATCGTCGTCGAGCACTTGCAGGCCTGGCTTCAGGCCGCGGGCACCGACCTCGGTCGTTGGCCTCGCGGGTCCGGGGTGGGCGGCAGCGGGCACCTTCCTCACGGGCGACGGCGCGGCGATGGGTTCGCACCAAGACTCCGCAGGTATGGTTCTCAAGGAACGCACGGAGAAGGGAATGGCGATGCGTACGGCCGGATTTCGTTTCCTGACATCCTGCTCCGGATGTGCCGTTGTGTTCGGTGCGGGGTGCGGCCAGCCGAGCGTCGAACGACCCGCCGAAGCCCGACAGGTGCAGGGCCGGACCACCCTCGCGATGCCCTCCGTCACCGAGGTGGCGCCCCGCGAGTATCCCGGCATTCACAACGCAGTCGCCTTTCACGACGGGTTCGTCTCCGGCAGCGCGCCCGAAGGCGATGCGGGGTTCGCGACGCTCGCCGCGATGGGCGTTCGGACCATCATCAGCGTGGACGGCGCCGAGCCCGAGGCGGAGCGCGCCGCGGCATTCGGGATGCGCTACATCCACCTGCCCATCGGGTACAACGGCTTCGACGAGTCGCGCCGGCTGGAACTTGCCCGGGCCGCACGCGATGCCCGGCGCGAGGGGCCGGTCTACATCCATTGCCACCACGGGAAGCACCGCAGCGCGGGAGCGGCGGCGGCGATTGCCTCCAGCCTCGGCTGGCTGACCCCGGAACAGGGTGTGGCGCGGATGAGAATCTCCGGCACCGCCCCGACATACACCGGCCTATACGAATGCGCCGCCGCGGCAACGGTGGTCAAGGTGAGCGCGATCGATGCGATCCCGGGTGATTTTCCGGCGGTCTCCAGACCCTCCGGCTTTGTGCAGGGCATGGTCGAGATCGACGAGGCGTTTGAGCATCTCAAACTCATCGAGAAGGCCGGGTGGCGCCCCCCGCCGGATCACCCCGACCTGGTGCCTCCCGCCGAGGCGGGGCGCCTTGCCGACCACTTTCGCACGCTGGCTGCGGGGGAGTACGCGCGGCGCAAGCCGGCGGAGTTTCTGCGGTTGATGGAGGAAAGCCGCGCCAAGGCGCAGCAACTGGAAGACCTGCTCGCGTCAGCGACGCCGGAGGCCGCGACGCTGACGCCGGCGCTCAAGGGAATCGGCGCATCGTGCACGGCGTGCCACAGCGAGTATCGAGACTGAGCCCTCGCGGGCGATTACGCCGCGCGGGGGCCGTCTGACGGGGCCGAGAACTCGAAGGGCTTGAGAAGCGCTTCGAGGCTCTTCATACCCTCTTCGGTCTCGGCCAGGGCCCGTTCGGCCATCTTGATGGGATCGACCCCCACGAGGCGACCCCAGCGTGGGCGCTCCAGCCCCTGGCGGGGGAAGGGGATTGCATCGGTGGTTTCGTCGGCGGGCCAGATCAGGCGAAGGCTCGGCATGGTGCTCACTCGTCGGCCTCCAGAGGGTGTCTGCTTTCATCGGCGGGTACCCGACCGGCCATCGCGCGACTTGTGCGCCCGTGGCTTCCCCGGAGCCGGCGACCCCGCGCAAGACTTACCGCTTCGCCAACTTGATTCGGCACACGCCCGGAAAGGGCGCAATCGGCGCGCTTTCGGGCCCTGGGGGCAGCACCGTGCCGGCAGCGGGTCCGAAAACAGCCCCGAGATGCGCACCCGCGGCGCGTGAAATGAGGAAAGTGGCCCGGTTTGTGACGGCGGCCTGATTCGGGCGCATCGGGTGGCGGTTGGGCGGCTGGGGCTCGCCGTCCCCCAAATCGGGGGCATGCCATGACTGACCGGGCGCGCGCAACCTACTTGACTAAGGCGACCGTCCTGGGGGTCTTGGCCCTGGCCGGGCTGGGGTGGGTGGGTCGGGCGGGATATCAGTTTTTCAAGCCGGTGAAGGAAGGGCGCACGCGGATGTTCCGCGAACGGGCCGCGACTGCGCCGGGCGACCCGCCCCCGCTGGCGTCGAACGAGCGGCGGATGACGCGCGCGCCGGGCCAAGGCCCGGGGCTTGACCTCCCCTCGCCCCAAGGCGAGTACACCTTTGAGAAGGTCAGGGACGTTGAGGCGTTGGCGTCGCAGGCCGAATCGCTGAGCCGGGGGATTGAGGCCGCGAGCGAGGGAGCCGGGCTCGCGGACCTCGGCGCGTTCGGGCGAGAGAGACTCGCGGAGGACGCCACCAGCGTGCTCGCGCCGCTGTTTGCGGATTCCGAGGAGGGGTTCATCGATGCCCTTGCGGCGCTGGGGGGCGAACGGCCCCCGGAGGATCGCCCGACGATCCGCGCCCTCTTTGCGCAGTACGCCGACCAGCTCGGCTATGCCTCGATCGACACGTCAAAGGTCACGGTGCGTCCGGTGCCCACGGGAGCCGCCGCGGGCGAGGACTGGAAGTACGCTCAGGCGGGCATGATGGTGGTGAACCAGATGAACCGGAGAGGCGAAGACGGCGCCGAGACATCGACGACGCTCGTGCGCAACTGGCCCCGGGGGCTCTTTCCCGGGCTTGACGACTTCGTCGCCAAGGGGCGGCGTGCGGTGCAGGTGCTGGCGCCCGTGCGGGTCAAGGGGTCCACGAGCGAGTCGCCGGACATGCACCTGGGCGTCATCATGGTGTGGGACGCGCAGGCGAAGCGCTGGCAGCCCGCGGCGTACGACCTCTATCTGCACAACCAGGCGCTGCGCGAGGGCTTCATGCCCCGTCAGCGCGATTGAACCGACAACTTCCGGAGTCGCGTGTCCGGAGCGGCGCGCCGCGGGGCAAGGAGAATCGCATGGCCGGCATCGAGGCGGGGCGGGCCCGAGCGGGGTTTACGCTGATCGAACTGCTCGTGGTGATCGTCATCACCTCCATCATTATCTCCATCCTGCTGCCGGCGCTCGCGGGGGCGAAGCAGAGCGCCAAGGAGACGCAGGCCCTCTCGAACGGGCGCATGGTGGGCGCGGCGTTTGAGCAGTATGCCGGGGAGTACACGACGTATCCCTACACCGACGATGCGCACCTGCCCGAGGGCGTGCGCGTGCCGCCCCGGCCCGGGATCATCTTCGTGAAGTGGTACCCGGTGGGGACGATCGTGGGGACGAGCAGCCACTGGCACCTCGAATCGCTCTGGCCCGCGCTGCTCTCGGCGACGGCGCCCTGGGCGGAGAACTACGCGACGTGGGTGAGCCCGGGGCTCGAGACGAAACTCCCGTCGAGCGAGTTTGAGTTTGACATCAACGACCTCAAGCCGCACATCTCGTGGAGGTATTCCAACTCGTTTGTCGCGTCTCCCCGCGTGTGGAACGAGTCAAACCCGCCCCGCGCCGAAGAACTGCCCTCGCTCTACAGGGGGGCGGCCCCGGGTGACGTGCTGTTTCCCTCCGGCAAGGTGATGCTCTGGGATGTGGACCTGTCCTATGTCCGCAAGGAGCCGCGACTCGACGAGACCGAAGACCACTACGACTTTCCGACGCCGATGGTCTTCGCCGACGGGCACGCGGATGCGATCAACCCCCTGCACGCCGCGCCGGCGGCCCGCAACGCCATCTCGGGCTCGCGGACGCGACTGCACGACACCCCCGACGGCATCCGCGGGCGCGACTATTGAGGAGGCGCAACCGCGGACGCGGCCTCACCTCGCATTCGGCGTGATGTGAACCCCTGCCCCCCCCTGCGGGCCCGCGCGCCAAACGTCGCCGGGCCCATATTCATCGGCCGGCGCGATACACGCGCCCGGGACCGGGAATGGCGGGGGCTTTCCTACCATCCCACATGCCCACGGTCGATCCGGTGATGGTGCAGCGTCGGTGCGCGATACTCGGGACGCGCTCGATCAAGAAGCAGGCCAAGGTCGCGGGCCTGACGCTCGCCCTGGCGATGATCGACCTGACCACGCTGGAAGGCAAGGACTCGCCCGGAAAGGTGCGGAGTCTCTGCCGCAAGGCGGCGCGCCCCTTCGAGCGCGATCAGGATGTGCTGGGGGTGCGCCTGCCGCCGGTGGCGGCGGTCTGCGTCTACCCGAGCATGATCAAGCCGGTCGTGGACGAACTGCACCGAGCCCAGCCCGAGGGGCGGACGGTGCGCGTGGCCAGCGTGGCGACGGGCTTCCCGAGCGGCCAGTACCCGCTCGCGGTGCGCCTGCGCGACGTGCAGATGGCGGTGCGCGACGGGGCCGATGAGATCGACATGGTGATCAACCGGGGGGCCTTCCTTGCCGGGCGATACGACGAGGTGGCCCGGGAGATTCGAGAGACCGTGCAGGCGTGCGGCGAGGCCCACCTCAAGGTGATTCTTGAAACCGGGGAACTCGAAACGCTGGATAACGTCCGGCGCGCGAGCGACCTCGCCATCGAGAACATCCGCCCCGGCGATTTCATCAAGACGAGCACGGGGAAGGTGACCCCGGCGGCGACCCTGCCGGTGACGCTGGTGATGCTCGAAGCGATCCGCGATGCCTGCGGCGGTCCCTCTGGCCCATTGCCTGCTGCCCATTCCCCATTGCCCTCCCCCATCGGCATGAAGCCCGCCGGGGGCATCCGCACCGCCAAGACAGCGCTGCAATACCTGGTGCTGGTGAAGGAGACCCTCGGCGATGCCTGGCTGACGCCCGAACTCTTCCGCTTCGGCGCCAGTTCGCTGCTCAACGACATTCTGCGACAGCTGGTGAAAGAGAAGTCGGGCGTGTACCAGTCATTCGATGACTTTGCGGAGGCGTAGTGACCGAGTGCGCGATCACAGGTTGGATTGGTGCGCTGATAGACGGCTGTACGTTGGCCGTGGCGATCTGGGGTGTCCGGGTTGCGCGGAGTGGAATCTCGGACTGGCACGCGGAACACAAGGGCAAAGCAGCCTTTGAAGCAGTGCTGGCGTTGCTCACGGCACTTGAGTCGATGCGCGAGGCGCTTGATCGTGCGCGACAGACCTTCACATCCATGGGCGAGTTGGCGGACGCAGCTCAAAAGGCCTGCCAAGAAACAGGCAAAAGCGCGCCGTTGTCATATGACGAAGAACAGAAGGGGTATCTCGCTTGGCAGTACAGGTATCGCGCGTTCGACGCGGCGTTCCATCGCGTCCGCGATCGCGCATTCCTGGTTGGGGTTCTCTGTGACGCCGACATCACGAAAGCGATGAATCAACTTGCGGAGTTGAGCAGGAATCTGTTCAATTTCGGAACCACACTCTTTGACCCCTCGCTAGGCGCCTCCGGGGCGAGTCCCGAGCGCTTCCGTGCTCTCAATTTCATGTCCAGTGACGACTCCAGTCGCGCGGAATTCCGAGCCACGACAATCTTTCAAAAATCGGTTGAGCAGATACGAGGGAAGCTGCAACCCCTCATTCACCAGCGTAGTTTGAAAGTGCCCCGACAGGGTTAGCGTGCCTTGGTTTTTGCACCGACAACCCGTCACTTCTGGAACCCACCATGCCGAAGAGTCACAACACCCTTCGAAAACCCAAGCGCGAATACTCCAGCAGCAGGCGCATTCCGGCGTTCCCGCGCACTCCCTCGCGCTCCGCAGCGATTGCGGATCTCGCCGCGGCGTTCGGCGGGGCGTGGGAGTATGCCCCCGCGCCCGAGACGGTGAAGGTCGCGATCGCGCCGCGCTACGGGCACTTCATCGGGGGTCAGTTCGTTGAACCCGGCGAGGGCGCGCACTTCCCCACCGTCAACCCGGCCAACGAAGCAGTGCTCGCCGAGGTCGCGCAGGGGTCGGAGGCGGACGTGGACCACGCGGTGCGGGCGGCACGCGCGGCTCTGCCCGCGTGGCAGGCGCTGCCCGCGACCGAGCGGGCCAAGTACATCTTCCGCATCAGCCGGCGCATCCAGGAGCGGGCCCGCGAACTCGCGGTGCTGGAGACCATGGACGGGGGCAAGCCGATCCGCGAGAGCCGCGATGTAGACATCCCGCTCGCCGCGGCCCATTTCTTCTACCACGCGGGCTGGGCCGACAAGCTGGACTGGGTGTTCGGGGGCGGCCATCGGCCGGTCGGCGTCTGCGGGCAGATCATCCCCTGGAACTTCCCGCTGCTCATGGCCGCGTGGAAACTGGCCCCGGCGCTCGCCTGCGGCAACACCGTGGTGCTCAAGCCCGCCGAGACGACGCCGCTGACGGCGCTGCGGCTGGCGGAGATCCTGCACGAGGTCGAGCTGCCGCCGGGCGTCGTCAACATCGTGACCGGCGACGGGCGCACGGGTGCGGCGCTGGTGAACCACCCGGGGGTGGACAAAATCGCCTTTACGGGATCAACCGAGGTGGGCAAGCGCATCGCGCGCGCCGCGGCGGGCACGGCAAAGCGGCTGACGCTGGAACTGGGGGGCAAGTCGCCCCACATCATCTTTGAGGACGCGAGCCTGGACCAGGCCGTCGAGGGCATCATCCAGGGCATCTACTTCAACCAGGGTCACGTATGCTGCGCCGGCTCGCGGCTGCTGGTGCAGGAGGGCATTCACGACGAGGTCGTGAAGCGGCTCAAGCGCCGCCTCGCGACGCTGCGCGTGGGCGACCCCCTGGACAAGAACACGGATGTGGGGGCGATCAACTCGCGCGCCCAGGCCGAGACGATCCGGCGCTACCTCGACATCGGCTCGCGCGAGGCCGAGTGCCATGTCGGCGGGGTGCTGGGCCAGGGATTGAGCACCTGGAAGGGCGAGGGCCCGATGCCGAGCGCGGCGACCAACGGCAGCCTCAAGGGATTCTGGTGCCGCCCCTGCCTGTTCACTGGGGTGCAACCCTCCGCGGCGATCGCGCGCGAGGAAATCTTCGGCCCGGTGCTCGCGGTCACGACCTTCCGCACGCCCGAGGAGGCGATTCAGCGCGCGAATAACACGCCCTACGGCCTGGCGGCGGGGGTGTGGACGGATAAGGGCTCGAAGGTGTTCGAGGTGGCAGCGCGCCTCAAGGCGGGCGTCATCTGGTGCAATACATACAACATGTTCGACCCTGCCGCCCCCTTCGGCGGGTACAAGGAATCGGGCTTCGGGCGTGAGGGGGGCAGGCAGGGGCTGCGGGCGTACGTGCGGACGGGCGGGGAATAGAGCGGGAGGCCGACCACACGGTGACGGGCAGCCGACCACGCCACAAGACCTGGGCGCGCACGGCGACGCTCACCGTTCCGGCTTGGCCTTTTCGTCCGTGTACCCCTCGAAGTTGGCGAGCGTTTCGCCCCCGGTGCAGTTGTGCCAGTCTTCGGTCTTGTAGACCATGGGGTTCTTGACGTTGAGCGTGCAGTGCCAGTCAAAGACGTAGTCGGTCTCATCTTCCATCTTGACGCGAGTGGCGGCGTGGGCGATGCCCGTGGCGCGATCGCAGAACTCCGCCTGAGTGACGCCCGCCTCTTTCAGCACGCCGCTCTTGATCGCGGCGTTGATGACTTCGACGGTGAGGTTGGCGATGCCGATGCAGATGTAGGCTTCGATCTCGGGGTCGGCGTTGTCGAAGGGACGCCAGAACTTCCACCGGCCTTGCGGCTCGGAAGGCAGATAGGGGTGCACGTAGTTGTGCCCCACGTAGTACGCCCCCTCGCGCACCAGGTTTCCCACCGGGTCGGCGATCAGGCCCACGACATCGCTGGGCAGGTTGCCGAGCACCATCGCAAAGTTCCGCGTGCCCCCCGCGAAGCCGATGGTGTCGGGGATGAAGGCCGCGAACGTGCTGTCGATGTGCTTGACGCAGCGCTCGTCGGCGGCGACGACATCCGTGATCTTCTGGGCCTGCTCCTTGGTGAGGGCCATGACGAGGTCTCCGGGCGCGCGTCGGCCCCGAGCGCATGGTACAAGACGCGCGACACTCGAGAGAGCCCCGAAAGGGCGGCTGCGGCGCGGCGGGGGCGGCCACGGAAAGAACTGTCGTGTATCCCGCGAACTTTTACCGACCAGCGGCGCAAGGCAGGCGCGCCGCAACGCTCTGAAACTGGCCCCGACGCGGCCTTCGCGCTACCCTTGGAGCCCTCCCGGGCCCGCGCGGATGACCGCGCCGGGCGATTGACCCGGGAACGAGCGCTCTTCGAGGACCAGGCATGCCCAAGTCAGGCCACAGTGCAGGCGTCGTGACCCAGGTGATCGGCTCGACCTTCGACGCCCAGTTCGCCGAGGACGCCCTGCCCGAGATCTACAACGCCGTGCGGATCGACGAGCAGACGCCCGCCGGGCACCTCCGCCTGACGGGTGAGGTGCAGCAGCACCTGGGCGGCGGGCGCGTGCGTGCGGTGGCGCTGGGTTCGACCGACGGGCTGCGCCGCGGCATGAAGTGCGCCGACACGGGCTCGCCCGTGACCGTGCCCGTGGGCGAGAAGGTGCTGGGGCGGGTCTTCAACCTGCTTGGCGACCCGATCGACAACATGCCGCAGGTGCAGGGCGCGGGCTCCCGCCCCATTCACCGTGAGCCCCCCGAGTTCAGCCAGCTCAACCCCAACACCGAGGTGCTCGTGACGGGCATCAAGGTCATCGACCTGCTCTGCCCGTTCGTGCGAGGCGGCAAGATCGGCCTGTTCGGCGGCGCCGGCGTCGGCAAGACGGTCATCATCCAGGAGATGATCGCCCGTGTGGCCCGCGAGTTCGGCGGCTACAGCGTGTTCTGCGGGGTGGGCGAACGCACCCGCGAGGGCAACGACCTGTGGCGCGAAATGAAGGAAGCCGAGTACACCGACGAGAAGGGCCAGAAGGCCCACGTCATCGACAAGGTGGCGATGGTGTTCGGCCAGATGAACGAACCCCCGGGCTCGCGTCTGCGGGTCGCCCTTTCCGGCCTCACGATGGCCGAGGAGTTCCGCGATTCGTCGGGCAAGGAGACGATGATCTTCATCGACAACATCTTCCGCTTCACCCAGGCGGGTTCGGAAGTGTCGGCGCTGCTGGGGCGCATGCCCAGCGCCGTGGGATACCAGCCCACGCTCTAGACCGAGATGGGTGAACTGCAGGAGCGCATCACCTCGACGGCCAAGGGCGCCATTACCTCGGTGCAGGCCATCTACGTGCCCG